>CAIQIK010000036.1 GCA_903871855.1 uncultured Caldisericota bacterium | reverse complement strand
GCTCTCGTGTATACAAAAAATGGAGCCCACGACCAGAATTGAACTGGTGACCTTATCCTTACCAAGGATACGCTCTACCAACTGAGCTACATGGGCTTGGTCGCGGGGGACCGATTTGAACGGTCGACCTTTGGGTTATGAGCCCAACGAGCTACCAGGCTGCTCCACCCCGCATTCCTCGCTGTCGTGGTGCATGAGCACACAAACAGCAGTATGTATACTACTCAAAAAGCACAAGAAGTCAATCGCCATCGGAGCACCGAACGCTCCACAGGAGATGCCACACTACAGAAGCTGCCCGAGAGAGCATGCATGATCCCCCCGAGCATGTTCGTTCAATGCGAGGGGCGTCTCTCCCTGAAGGAGGAGCGCAGCTCCAGCTGAAATGCTGGAGCGGGAAACGGGATTCGAACCCGCGACAACCTGCTTGGAAGGCAGGGGCTCTACCGCTGAGCTATTCCCGCCAGTGCAATGGTGGGCAGGGAGGGATTCGAACCCCCGTAGGCATTGCCAACAGATTTACAGTCTGCCGCCATTAACCGCTCGGCCACCTACCCACACTGGAGCCGACGACCCGAATTGAACGGGTGACCAGTTGATTACAAATCAACCGCTCTACCAGCTGAGCTACGTCGGCCTGCATCGCAGTTAGTATAGGTGCAAAGCCGCGTCTGTCAAGCTACAGAGCGGAGTAGGCCTATAAGAGCGCTTTCCCCAGCTTCCGCTTTGCTCTCGCGAGTGCATTTGAGACAGACGCCTTTGACATCTCCAGTCCCGCAGCGATGACCTCAAGCGTCTCACCTCGCAAATGTCGCTCGAAACACGCGCGTTCACAATCGCTGAGCATGGTGGTGAGAGCCGCCATGTCGGGGACCCCCGCCTCTGCAGGGTCCCCGAGGGAACTCCCCCTTCCGTCAAGGCTATCCGACAGCTCGACGTGAGATCCGGCAGCTCGACGTGCCATATCGATGAGCCTGTGCGATGCAACAGTAGCTATGTATCCGTCGAGACTGCCCCGCTGGATATCATACGTACGAATGGCGCGCAGAAAGCCCAGGACAGCCTCGGCGAGACAATCGTCTCGTTCGTCTCGCTCCGTACAGTATTTGCGGGCAACAAACTTGAGAAGGGGCATATACGCACCCAGCAACTCCTCAAATGCATTATTGTCGCCCGCCAGGAAGCGCTGCCTCAGGGATTCGACATGTCCTGATGAGCGACCGCTCCTAGGATTCGATGGCACGAAAGAGCACGACCGCGAGTGCAGTAGAGACATTCAGCGACTCGACACCAGGCCTCATCGGAATCGTGATGAAGAAGTCCGCATTCTTCCTGGTAAGTTCACGCATGCCAGCGCCCTCGCTGCCGACAATGAAGGCAGACGGACACGCATATTTCTCTTTCCGGTAGTCATGGCCATCCGCAACGTCGAGGCCATATAGCCAATAGCCGTCCTTCTTGAGGCGGTCCATGGCATATGCCAGATTTGCTACGACGGCAATTGGAAGACTGAATACCGTCCCAGCCGAGGCAGATACTGCCGCTGGCGAGAACGGACTTGTCCGGTCCTTCGTGACGATAAGACCCCCGGCCCTTGACGCGGCGACTACGCGGATAATCGCTCCCAGATTGTGGGGATCTGTGACCTGGTCCACAAGGACGACTGAACGGTGAGCGGGTTCAGGAGGCATCGCCTCCATGAGAGCATTCATGTCCAATAACCGTACTCGCCCGCACTGAGCGGCGATGCCCTGATGGGGGACATCACCGAGGCTCTTCCGGAACCACGATCCGACCTTGTACTCCATCGGTACCTTTTGCCGTGAAGCTACATCCTTGATCATGCGGATGCGATCGTCTTTGTCGGAACCGGACTCGAAGATGACTTTCTCGACCGGGTGCTCAGCGGAGAGTGCACCCAGGACCGAGTTCTTACCATAGATAAGCATACCTGCTGGTCTGGTTCTTTCACTATTAGCCACGGATGCGATACCTCACACCATCAATGCCGTCCTCCAGAGCGATACCAACACCCCTGAGGCGCTCCCTGATCTGGTCAGCTATGTCGTACTGTCCTGCCTCACGAACTATCTGACGCTTCATGATAATCGCGTCGAGAAGATCGCTCGCAGAGCGGGAGTCGTCTACAGCGGCTTCCACCTCTGCGGCAACGGCCACGAGTGCATGGCGCTTGCCGGCAAGAAGACTGGACTTGTGTTTCATGTAGTCGCTCGTCTGGTCGAGCCCGAGCACCCAGAGTGTCGACCGGAAGACTTCGAGCACACGAGAAGCCTCTGATCCACCAAGTGACCGCTCTGAAGCTGTTCGGCGCACCCGAGTCATGAACTCGTAGACAGCAGCGAGTGCACGGGACGTGTTGAGATTGTCTGCCAGCGAAGCGTCAAATTCGCCGAGAAAACTGGAACAGGTACTCTCAAACTCCGCCTTGACGCTGCCATGGGGTTCCTCGGTCAATCCCTGCAGAAACACCTCGAACTCCGCCATGCGTTCATAATTCGTGAATGACTGCCCGAACCCGGAAATGCTGAACTTCAAAGGTTTATTGTATGATGTCTGCAGGAGATAGAGCCGGACGACCTGCCCGGGATACTGCTCCAGCAGTTCGCGTACGGTCATGACATTGCCGAGCGACTTTGACATCTTCTCGGCGCCCATGTTGACCATTCCGGAGTGCACCCAGTAGCGAACAAACTGCTGTCCTTCCAGGGCCGCCTCGCTCTGGGCGATCTCGTTCTCATGATGAGGGAAAATGAGATCCTCGCCTCCTCCATGAATATCGAAACCTGCCCCGAGATGCCTCAGACTCATCGCCGAACACTCGATATGCCATCCTGGACGACCCTTTCCCCAGGGACTGTCCCATGAAATCTCACCCGGTTTCGCAAACTTCCACAAAGCGAAATCCAGCGGGTCCTCCTTTGCTTCGTTCACCTCTACCCGGGCCCCACTGCGCATCTCGTCGACAGAACGGCCCGAAAGACGGCCATAACGACCGAACTTGCGAACAGAGAAGTAGACTCCATCTGATGAGACGTAGGCATAACCATTTGTGGTAATGCGACCTATGAGTTCGATGATGTCCTGGATGCTTTCGGATACCCTTGGCGTGATGTCGGGAGAGAGAACATTGAGTGCTGCCATGTCCTCAAGGTACTCGCCGATGTAGCGAGCAGAGAGCTCGAGTGGCGTAACCCCCTGCTCCTGAGCCCGTCGGATGATCTTGTCGTCGATGTCCGTATAGTTGCTGACATGGGTCACAACGTAGCCTGCATGCTGGAGGTAACGTTTCAGAAGATCATAGGCGACGGCCGTCCGCGCATGCCCGATGTGTGCTGAGGCATATGGGGTGACTCCACAGACATACATCGAAATCTTGCCTAGCTCACGGGGCACGAGTTCAACCGTCTTTCTCGTCAGTGTATCATGGATCCTCATCGTTGGTTTCCTCCACTACGTAAGCATATGTACAGGGTATCAAAAAAGGCAGCAGGCACAATGTCCTGCTGCCCAGTGGTTTGCGAAGGAACTTGACTAACGTTTCCTGTACTGAGTAGCCTTGCGGGCGCCCAGGAGACCATACTTCTTGCGCTCTTTGATGCGAGCATCGCGCGTCAGAAGCCTGGCCTTCTTCAGAACCGGCTTGTTCTCCGGGTTCTGCTCAACCAGCGCGCGAGCAATTCCATGGCGAACGGCCTCGGCCTGACCGTTGAAGCCACCACCGGCAACGCTCACGATCGCATCAAACACAGGCATACCTCCCATAACCGTGAAGGCGGCCATGGTCTTCATAGACACCGTCTGGACTGGAAAGTAGACCTCGACTGGCTTGCCATTCACGACAATCTTGCCGGTTCCCGCAACGAGATGAACACGTGCAATAGCAGTCTTTCTCTTACCCGTTCCCCAAATCTGAGTGGTTGCCACAGCATCCTCCCTAGTTAGCCTTGAACTCAACAGGCTTTTGAGCCTGGTGAGGATGCTCGGACCCCTGATAGACGCGCAGGTTGCTGAGCAGTTCCTTACCAAGTGTGTTTTTGGGCAGCATGCCGCGGACCACACGCTTGAGCAGGAAGTCTGATCGCGTCTCAAGCATCTTGTTCCAATTCGTAGCCTTCAGGCCACCTGGGTAGAACGAGTGATGGTAGTGCATGGTCTGCGTACCCTTCTTGGGATCGATTGCCAGCTTCGAAGCGTTGATAACGATCACATTGTCGCCGACCATGGCATTCGGCGTGAACTCTGGTCTGTTTTTGCCACGAAGAATGTTGGCAATGACCACCGCAAGTCGTCCAACGCTCTGGTCCGTAGCATCAATCAAAACCCAGCGACGGGTTACCGTCTCTGGTCTAAAGAACGTTGTCTTCATTCATATCCTCCTGGTGAATTCCTTAGTAGATTACCACGAACCAGCGATTAGTCAACGCCTTGAGGCTGCATACGATGCAGAACCCATATGTCCGGAGAGGGTTCGGACAGGTGGCCATGTGCACCGCGCAGCAGCTTTCAAGCGTAATCGACAGCAATCAAGTAGAGGCCGCCAGCTGCCATCACCTGGCGCGTATATGGGACGTCGGGTCCGGCAAACGCATTGTTCCACGTTTCGGCACCGATCCTTCCCTGCCCGGCCTTGAGGACGAAATACGCCATGCGGCGCACCATATGATACAGGAAATGGTCGCCTGAGACCGTGAAGATGACCACCTTATCCGTTTCGACGACATCAGCCACACCCAGCGTGCACGTGGTGTCTCGGTGCGGCCTGCTTGGATCGATGTTCCCAAACCCTTTGAAATCATGTGTTCCAAGCAGCGCATGTGCAGCCCCGTTCATCGCAGTGATGTCGACAGGATACTCGAGTCGATACGCGTAGCGAGCCAAGAATGGAGTCCAGCATCCCTCCTTGATGAACACGTAGGCGTAGGATTTCCCTGCTGTAGAGAACCGGGCACTGAAGTTGGCACTCGCACGAACACAATTGCGAATCGTGAGCCACTCAGGCATCATGATGAGAAGGCGTCGTGCGACGCGCTCAAAGAGGGCATCATCGTGAAGAACGAAACTTACGACATTGTGCAGTGCGTGGACGCCTCTGTCGGTTCGTGATGCCGCGACAACAGGAATGTACGATCCACAAACAGCCTTCAGCGCTCTTTCAATGGTACCCTGCACACTCTCCAGCGACTCCTGTTTCTGAAAGCCATAGGTAAACGAGCCGTCGTAAGCTATGTCCATACGCACCGTTACAGGAACAGGCGCCATAGGATAACTCCAGACACGGCGGCTGCCGTTCCAAGAAAAATAAAAGCATCAAACGACTGAAAGTGACGTGCATGATATCTTGTTCGGGGACTCCCTACGCGAAAACCCCGTGCCTCCATCGCAATGGCCAGGTCGTCCGCCCGGCGAAAGGACGAAACAAACAGGGGTATCAGAATCGGGATGAAGCTCTTCATGCGCACGACGAGACTGCCTTCTCCGATCCGGGCCCCCCGCGATACCTGAGCACGTATGATACGTTCCGTCTCCTCGAGAATCGTGGGCACGAACCGCATGGCGATGCTCATGACAAGGGCGATTTCCGCGGAAGGCACGCCAATACGGCTCAAGGGCTTCAACAAATCTGACACGGCATCGGTCAGCTCTATGGGAGAAGTGCTCGCGGTGAGTAGGACGCTCACCAGCGTCAGCAGAACCAACCGGCAGAGGATGAAACCGGCCAACCCCAATCCCTCACGCGTGACTCGCACAAACCAGAACCGCCAGATAGCCGTGCCCGGGGTGAAGAATATCTGTACCATGACAGTGAGCACAATAAGGAACAGGATGGGCTTGAGGCCGCGGGCAAAAAAACGCAGGGGTATTCTCGAAACCCCGATGCCAACAACCAAGAGAAGGACAATAGGAGTATACTGCGCTGTCTTCGTCGCGACAAAGACTCCAACCATGAGAGCAATAGTCGAAACAAGCTTCACGAGGGCGCCCGATCGATGCACGACCGAGTTTCCAGGGTAGTGCTGACCAAGAACGAAACTGCGGGACAGTGCCACTATGCTCCTCCCAGGTCAGAGACGCACAGCCTCAACGAGTTCAGCATCCGGTCAGTCGAGCACTCGTTCACCGTGAGGGGGCTTCCGCATTCCTTGAGCGCACGCGCAAGGCGGTAGCTCTCCGGAAGTTCCAGACCCGTCCTGTCAACTAGGTCCGCATCACGAAAGAACGCGTCGGTCGATCCCTGGAACGCCACTGTTCCCTCGTCAAGGACGACCACCTGCTTGCAGAACTCGGCAACCTCATCCATGTTGTGGGACACAAGAATCACCGTGACATTGGCGGCCTGGCGCAGCGACTCAAGCTCGGCCAGGACTGCAAGCTTGGTGCCAGAGTCAAGCCCCGCAGTCGGCTCATCGAGCACGATATACTTCTGACCCATCGCGATAACTGAGGCAATGGCCACACGACGCTGTTCTCCACCACTCAGCTGAAAAGGAGACAACGACAGAAAGCGCTTCGGATCAAGACCGACGGTGCTCATCGCTTTGTGAACGCTTTCATCGACCTGTTCTTTGCTGAACCCGTAGTTGCGGCAGCCAAAGGCTACCTCTTCAAAGATGGTTTCGGCAAAAAACTGATCCTCGGGATACTGGAACACGATGCCGACTCTGCGTCGTACCCTGGCAAGCACTGTCCGGTCGTTGCGAACGATCTCATCATCGACAACAACATCACCCCGTGTTGAAAACAGCAGCCCGTTCAGGTGTTCGACCAGCGTCGACTTACCCGAACCCGTCCTTCCCACGATGCCCACGAAGGCACCATCGTCGATGTGCAGGCTGATCCCCCGGAGCGCGAAGTACTCGAAGGGCTCACCACTGTCATAGATATAGTCGACGTTCTTCAGCTCAATTGACATGCGGCTCTCGCAAATTCCTCGGGGGTCAGACACAGCGGGAAGTCCGTCCAGCGCTCTTGCATGAGGAATGAAGCCCTGGCACTCAATGGAAGCACGAGGTCTCCCAACTTCACGACCGCGGGATTCGAGAAGATGGCACGCGGCGAGTCCCAGGCCGCAAGTTCTCCGTTCGCCAGCACGCCTACGCGCGACGCAACAAGCACTTCGTCCAGGAGATGGGTGACCATGACGACGCCGATTCCCAACTCACCGTTCAAACGGAGCACTGTCTGCATCACCTCGCGGCGATTGGTCGGATCCAGGAGAGAAGTTGCCTCGTCCAGAATGAGGAACGAAGGTTTCATGGCAAGTACTCCGGCAATAGCTACTTTCTGCTTCTGCCCACCGGAAAGACGATGAGGAGGGTAGTCACGAAATTGCTCCAAGCCAAGGAGATGCAATGCGTCACCAACACGCTGTACCATCTCAGCATGGGGAAGCTGGAGGTTCTCGAGTCCAAAAGCGATATCATCCTCTACAGTCGTCGCTACCAGTTGGTTGTCTGGATTCTGGAACACCAGCCCGACGTCAAGCCCTGGACGCACATCCATGACTGTCTGGATATCACCGCCCGGAAGCAGACGCACACTGCCGGACGTCGGACGCAAAAGCCCGCTGACAAGGCGGGCTAGCGTACTCTTGCCGGACCCGTTGGGACCGACAATCGCGGAGATTGAACCATCTGACAGCTCCAGGTCTATGTCACGAAGGACCTGGACAGCCCCCGCGGAGGTCTCGATTTGATACGAGACCTTGTCGAGGCGAATCATCTACTTCTCTACGAACTCCAGGACCGCCATGTTTGCTGCGTCACCCTTCCGATACCCGGCTTTGATGATACGCAGGTAGCCACCCGGGCGCATGACGTAGCGATCCTTGGTCAGCTTGAAGGCTTCGTCGACCGCTTCCGGCGTCAAAAGGTAAGCGTGCAGCTTGCGCCGCGCCGTCAGATCGTCGACCTTTGCAGCCGTGATGAGTTTCTCCACCACACGCTTTACTGACTTTGCACGAGTAACTGTTGTTTCAATGCGACCTTTCTCGATCAATGAGGTCGAGAGATTGCGCAACATCATGCTGCGCAGGCCGCTGTATACGCCAAGCTTCTTCAGCTTTCTTCCATGTCTCATAGCAAGAATACTCCTCTCGTCACGTTCGCGCTTACCACCGGCTGCGCGCTAATCTTCTGGGACACTGATATCGGCATCTCTGAGGGCTTCGTCAACGCTCTTGCGACCAGCCTCTCCGAAACCGTGAATACTCTCTCCACGATGCTCCAGATAGTCAGCCACGGTCTCGACACCCGCTTCCCTGAGAACCTCTGCCCAGCGGCTCTTGACACCATCCACAGTCTCCAGGTCCTTCGACATGACGTCTCCGTTCGACGTCGTTGCCTCCGGAGCACTGTCCATGGAACCCGGCGTCTTCAAACACGCCCGCAACTGCTGCGCATGGCGATCCACGATATCAAGAGCTTGTTCAAGCGCATCACGGGCCCTGATTGTCGGAAAATGGGTAATCTCGATGATCAGGCGCTCATAGTCAGCCTTCTGCTTGATTCTTACGGGTTCGACAGTGAAATTAGCTGTCCGTACAGGAGAGTAGATGCTGTCGATCGCAATAGTGTCGACCGTCCCGCTCAGCAACTCATGGTTCTCCTCGTTGCTGACATATCCTATGCCGGTGCGCAATAGCACCTGAAGGTCGATGACGCTGTCATCTGCGGAGAGTTCTGCGATCTTCAGCTCCGGGTTGGAAATCTTCACCAGTGAGTTCTTCTCGAAGTCCTCGGCCTTCACCACGCCCCGCCCCTGGTGCTTGAGAGAAAGGGTGGCCTCGCTGCCATCAATAATAAATACCTGGAGGTTTCTGACGTTGAAGATGAGCTCCTGAAGGTCTTCCTTGATGCCAGGCAGTGACGTGAACTCGTGCAGCGCTCCGTTGACCTTGATTGCCACTGGGGCACTCCCGGGAATGGAGGACAGGAGAACGCGGCGAAGTGCATTACCCATCGTGGTTCCATACCCATGCTGCAATGGCTCGAAGACGAACTTGCCGTATTCGTCCTTCTCTTCGGCAGACGTCAGTCTGATACCTTCAAGCCCTTCTATCATGGCAGGCTCCTACTTCGAGTAGTACTCGATGACAAGACGGGTGTTGATGGGAACTCCAATCTGCTCAGCTGTCGGAATCGTCAGCACAGCGCCCTCGAACTTGTCAGGACTGAACGAAAGCCACTGTGGAGTGGCAGGTTTGCCAGCCACGGATTCCTGTACGCTGATCATGGACTTTCCAGTATCGGTCAGAGTCACAATATCTCCCACTCTGACCTGGTAGGAGGGGATGTCGACGCGGTGTCCGTTGACGAACACGTTGCCGTGACATACCATTTGGCGAGCTGACTTCCGGCCCGGCTGGATCCCCATCCGGAACACAACGTTGTCGAGACGCCGCTCCAGAAGCTCAAGCAGCTTGCCGCCTGTGGGAATCGCCTTCTGGGAGTTCGCGAGAGCGAAGTAACTCCTGAACTGACGCTCTGCCAAACCGTAGGCAAGGCGAAGGCGCTGCTTCTCCTTGAGGTGGAGCTCGTAGTCACTGTCCTTGCGGAATTTCTGGTCAACTCCATGTTGACCAGGACCCATCTTGCCACGCTCGATCGCGCACTTCCCGCTGGAGCAACGAGAGCCCTTGAGGAATAGCTTCGTGTTCAGTGCACGGCACTTCCGGCACGACGCATCAATATATCTGGACATAGTCGCCTCCTATACCCTTCTGATCTTGCGCGGCCTGCACCCATTGTGCGGGATGGGCGTGACGTCTTTTATGGACGAAACGTTGAGGCCAGCAGACTGCAGAGCACGGACAGCGATCTCACGACCCGAACCAGCGCCCTTCACGAACACGTTTACTCTGGACATTCCCATGGCGATAGCCTTTTCGGCTGCTTTCTGTGCAGCAACCTGGGCAGCAAATGGCGTCCCCTTCTTAGAACCCTTGAAACCGCTGCTTCCAGATGAACCCCAGCATACAGTGTCGCCCTGGGCATCGGTGATCGTTACAAGTGTGTTGTTGAACGACGAAAAAACATATGCCTTGCCTTCACCAACTACCCGTTTCTCTTTCTTGCGCTTGACTACTTTCTTCTTGATGTCTGCCATACGATCCCCTTTGCCTATACCTTGGATGCCTTGGAACCGACGGTTTTCTTCGGTCCCTTGCGCGTGCGAGCATTCGTCCTGGTGCGTTGACCGCGAACGGGTAGTCCTCTCTTATGGCGGACGCCACGGTAGCAGTTGATCTCCATGAGCCTGCGGATGTTGGTCGAGACTTCTCGGCGAAGATCACCTTCGACGACGAGATTGTCATTGATGGCCTTCTGGATTGCAAGAATCTCACTCTCCGTCAGATCCTTGACCTTCTTGTCCTCAGACACTCCTGCAACACTGCAGATCATCTTATAGTTTGACTTGCCGATACCGTAGATGTAGGTCAGGGCAATGCCTACCTTTTTCCCGGCAGCAAGATCGATACCACTAATACGAGCCACTATTCCTCCTTTACTTACCTTGGCGCTGCTTGTGTTTCGGGTTCTCGCAGATCACCATGAGCGTACCGTTGCGCTTCACAATCTTGCACTTAACACAGATCTTCTTTACAGACGGTCTTACTTTCATAGGTCGCTACTCCTTTCAACTCTTCGACAACTACAGTCGATAGGTGATACGTGCTTTCGAAAGGTCATAGGGTGTTATCTCAAGCCTTACCTTATCTCCCGGCAGGATCTTGATGAAGTTGAGCCTCATCTTTCCGCTGATGTGAGCCAGCACAATCTTGCCGTTGCCCAGTTTCACGCGGAACATCGTCCCCGGGAGCGTTTCCACTATGACGCCCTCTGTCTCTATGACTTCTTTCTTGTTCATGGTTGTGTCAAGATGACGGAACCCTGGGCCGTGACGGCTATCGTGTGCTCAAAATGAGCGCTCTTCTGTCCGTCAACAGTAACAACCGTCCAATCATCGTTCAGAACGCGGACAGCGCTGTTACCAGCGTTGACCATGGGTTCGATCGCGATCACCAGTCCCTCCTTGAGAGTAATACCTGTACCGGCTCTGCCGTAGTTGGGAACCTCAGGATCTTCATGAAGTTCCTTTCCAACGCCATGCCCGACGTAGTCGCGCACGACACTCATACCCTGAGCCTCAACCACCTGTTGAACTGCATGGCTGATGTCCCCCAGTCGAGCTCCCACATGCGCGGCGTCGATGCCGGCGTACAGGCTCCTTCGGGTTGTCTCGATAAGCTTCTCATCTCTAGATACCGCCTGCCCACAGGCAACGGTAATGGCCGAATCTGCATAGTATCCTTCATAGATGAGACCGAGATCCAGCGAGACGATGTCCCCTGAATTCAGAACGCGATGCCCCGGAATGCCATGGATGACCTGTTCGTTGATGGAGACACAAAGTGTTGCCGGATAACCGCTGTAGTGCAGGAAGGCCGGCTTCGCTCCGAGCTCACGGATGCGAAGTTCTGCCGCGTGGTCCAGTTCACGAGTCGTCACGCCGGGAGAAACCATCTCTCCTATCTGGCGCAACACTTCACCGAGCTTGGCCCCCGAAACACGCAGGTGCTCAATGTCCGAAGCGGACTTAAGCCGGATCATCAAGAGCCTTCTGTATCCTGGCAAAAACAACATCCGGAGCACTGGCTCCATCAACAGTGATGAGCTTCCCTTGATCGCCGTAGTAGACGGTCAGAGTTTTCGTCATCGCTTCGTACGTACTCATCCTTGTCCTGACACTCTCCTCGCGGTCGTCTTCCCGCTGGATGAGGGGTGCGCCACAGAGGGTACAGAGTCCTTCCCTCTCTGGCTGCGAATAGTATACGTTGTACACACTGCCGTCGGAAGGACAGATGCGTCGCCCCGAGATGCGACGGAACGCTGTCTCAACCGGCAGGTCAACGTATACGGCTGCGGTCAAGCTAAGGTTTTGCTTTGTCAGATACTCGTCGAGAAATGCGGCTTGAGCGACAGTCCTCGGGTACCCGTCCAGAACAAAGCCTGCTTGCGCCTCCTGGTTCGACAGAAACGATTCGACGACAATCATGTTGACATCCTCGTCGCTCACAAGACCCCCAGCATTGATCTTGGCCGCAACCTCGGCGGGCAGCTTGCCCTCCCGCCGAAGATTCCGGAAGTATTCCCCGCTCGAGAAGGTGGGCACTCCGTGGGTCTGCGCGATGAGCGCACCTTGAGTGCCCTTTCCCGAGCCCGGTAATCCCAAAAGGATGATACGCGGGTGCTGCATCATTATTTCATGAACCCCTTGTAGTGGCGCATCATCATGTATGCTTCGATCTCCTGCACGGTCTCCAGCGCTACGCCAATGATGATAAGCAGCGACGTGCCACCGAAGGCAAAAGCTGTAATCTGCTGGTTCCGCATCGCAATGTTCGGCACGATGGCAAGGAACGCAAGGAAAATGGCAGTTGGCAGGACAATCCGATCGAGCACATTCTTGATGTACTGCGCGGTCGCCTCGCCAGGACGAACACCAGGCACATAGCCCCCATATTTCTTAAGATCATCCGCAATCTTGGTGGGATCGTAGGTAATCTCGGTATAGAAGTACGTGAAGAAGATAATCAGAAAGAAGAAAGCAACGTTGTGCGTCGCCGAACTCGACTTCGTCAAAGGCTCCGCAATGTGAACATAGAACCAAGACGTCGACCAGAACTGCGACACGGTTGCGGGGAACATCAGAACAGTCGAAGCGAAGATAATCGGGAGCACACCTGCTTGCACCAGTTTCAGGGGAATGTACGTGGACTGGCCACCGTAGACCTTGCGGCCAACGATACGCTTCGCGTACTGCACTGGAACCTTGCGTTCGCCTTCATATGCAAACAGAACCAGAAGGAGAAGCACGATCGCACCGAGGATACCGCCGATAAGGCCGAGAACACTGAGTGACTTGGCCTGGGTCAACCTGAAGGCCTGTGCTATGCCGACGGGAATGCGGCTCACAATACCTGCAAAGATGATGAGCGACACACCGTTGCCAATCCCTCGTTCGGTCATGATTTCTCCGAGCCACAGCACGATATAAGCCCCGGCTGTAAGACTCAAAACGATCAGGAGTTTCACAAAAAATCCCGTGCTCGACAGATATTTCTGGAAGATGGCCACGACGCCAAACGACTCGATGACCGCCAATCCAAGAGTGAGATAGCGAGTGTACTTCGCAATCTTCCGCTGACCTTCCTTGCCGCCTTCCTTGCGGATCTCCTCGAGCGCCGGGATGACCGAGCCGAGAAGTTCGATGATGATGGAAGCATTGATGTATGGCAGAACGCTCAGCGAGAAGATGGCGAAGTTTGCAATGCCACCGCCCGAGAACAGGTCAAGAAGACCTAGAAAACCGCCCTTCCCAACCAGCTGTGCCACGGCCGTACGGTCGATACCAGGCACGGGGATATACGTCCCGAGCCTGATAATGGCAAACATCATGAGTGTGAACAGAATCTTGTTACGCAGCTCTGGAAGCCTGAAAGCCCTTCTCAGCGTCTCGAACATCAGACCACCTCGCAGGTGCCGCCAACCTTCTCGATCTTCTCACGAGCCGAGGCCGAGAACCCGGACGCCCGCACCTGAATCTTTGTTGTCAGCTCGCCGTCTCCCAATACCTTCACGGGAGCATTATAAAGCGCATTCAAATCAAGGGGCATTTCGCCTTCGTATCCCTCAAGTGCGCCAGTATTGACGGCAACGTACACTATTCGGACGTGAGGTCTGAATCCCTTCTTCTTCGGAAGGCGACGGTAGAGCGGAGTCTGTCCACCCTCGAATCCAACACGCTTGCTGCGCCCAGAGCGAGCTTTGGCACCCTTGCGGCCGTACCCGCTCTGTTTGCCCTTGCCGCTCCCGGCTCCCCGGCCGATAACCTTCGGACTGTCGATGAAACCTTCCGGTCTCACCATCTCGTTGAGTTTCATGGACGAGCCTCCGCAGCGCGCGGCTCTGCATTGATGCGGTCCTGTCGACGCAGGTTGCGCATCAATGTCATCTGCTCGATGTCGCGCAGTCCGTCGATAGTAGCCGCAGCAAGAGAAATAGAATTCGAGCTGCCAAGGGATTTGGTGAGAACATCCTGGACTCCGACCTTCTCCATGATCTGGCGAACGACGCCGCCTGCGACAATACCAGTACCAGTGACGGCGGGCTGAAGATACACCCAGCCTGCGCCGGTACGGGTCTTCGTCGAGAATGGCAGTGTCGTGCCCTTCAGCGTGAAGCTCACAAGGTTGCGCTTGGCAGCCGTGATTCCTTTCTGGATAGCCAAAGGAATTTCGACAGCCTTGCCGATGCCGATGCCGACCTTGCCTTTCTTGTTGCCGACGACGACAAGGACCCTGAACTTCATCTTCTTGCCGCCCTTGACGACCTTAGTAACGCGGTCGATGCTGATGACTGATTCTTCGTATTCTTTGGGTTCAAACGAACGTCTTGCCACAGCTTCCTCCTAGAATTCCAGTCCCGCAGCACGCGCGGCTTCGGCAAGCGCCTTGATGCGACCATGGTAGGAATGTCCACCCCGGTCGAAGGCTACAGTCTTGACACCCATCTGGAGCGCCTTATCGGCTATCTCCGTGCCAACCATCTGACAAGCGACCGCATTGTTGGCCGCTACTGCCTGGCCGTCCACCTTGCGCTTAAGGTTCGACGCGGCAGCAAGGGTAATACCCTTGTCGTCATCGATAAGCTGAGCATACACATGCTTCAGGCTAACAAAAACAGCCAGCCTTGGTCGCTCTGCGGTTCCTGCCAGCTTCTTGCGAATCCGGTCGTGTCGCCTCTCGCGAGCTTCTTCTCTATCGTGTTTGCTGATCATTGTTCCCCCTACGCACCAGACAAGGCCTTCTTGCCAGCCTTGATCCTGACTTTTTCGCCAGCATACCGGATGCCCTTGCCCTTGTAGTGGTCAGGCACACGCACCTTGCGAACATTCTGCGCGAACTGTCCCAGTCCTACGGCATCGGCACCAGTCATCGTGATCTTGACGTTGTCGGTCACTTCAACCTTGATGCCCTCAGGAATCTTCATGGGCACAGGATGCGAGTACCCAACGATCAGAGTCAGGTTGCCTGCATCGACGGCAGCCTTGTAGCCGACGCCGACGATTTCGAGGCGCTTGACAAAACCCTCGGTGACGCCTTTCACAAGACCCGAGAAACGTGCCGACGTCGTGCCATGCATGACATTCAACGTCTCCTGAAAAGCCGGATCAAGCACGAACCGAACCTGGTTCCCTTCGACGACATAGTCGATGTGCTCAGGAACCTCAAGCGTCAGGGAACCGCGAGGTCCCGTGACCGTCAGTATGCGATCTGACTCCGTCACGGTGACGCCGGTCGGAATCGCCGTGAGTCTCTTACCAATTCTTGACATACAACCCCCTTACCAGACGAAGCAGATGACCTCGCCGCCAAGCCCTTCCTTACGAGCCTGCACGTCGGTCATCAGCCCCTGCGGGGTGGAGATGATTGCCATGCCGGCGCCCATGAGAACGCGCGGCACTGCATCCTTCCTCACATAAATGCGGCGGCCTGGAAGACTGATACGCTTCAGACCGGTAATGTAACGACCACGAGTCTTCGTGTACTTGAGATCAAGCTTCAAGTATTTGCGGTTGTCGCGGATGATCTCCGAGACGCCACCAACATACCCCTGCTTCTTGAGAATCAGTGCGAGTGCACTGTTCATCTCAGAATACGGGGCAATGGTGGAGTCGTGGTAGACCAGGTTTGCATTTCTCACCCTGGTCAGGAAATCCGAAAGTGCGTCAACTCTGGACATGTCTCCTCCTCTACCAGCTAGCCTTCTTGACGCCCGGAAGCTTCCCTTCGAGTGCCATCTTGCGGAAGCACAGCCTGCACAGGCCGAACTCCCGATAGTACCCACGGGACCGCCCACAGATCTTGCACCTGTTGTGGGCCCTGGTCGAGAACTTGGGCTTACGAAGAGCCTTGTTGATCATAGCTTTTCTTGCCATAGTGTCTCCTTACACCCTATCTCTGCCTGAACGGCACGCCGAACGCTTCAAGTAAGGCCTTGCACTCTTCGTCAGTCTGTGCGGTCGTGGTAATGGTGATGCTCATTCCACGAGCCTTGTCCACCTTGTCGTAAGAGATCTCGGGGAACACGAGCTGTTCCTTGAGCGCAAAGGTAAAATTACCGCGACCGTCGAAAGACTTGGGAGAGAGTCCCTTGAAGTCTCTGATACGTTCAAAAACCACCGTAACGAGCTTCTCCAGGAAGGCATACATCCGAACGCCTCTCAGCGTAACGGCGACACCCACAGGGGCGTTCTTCCGAATCTTAAACGTCGCGATAGACTTCTTCGCCAAGGTAACAATGGGCTTCTGCCCGGAGATCAATCCGATCTCCTCGACACTGCTGTCGATAACCTTGGGGTTTTCGGTCGCCTCACCAATACCACGGTTGATCGTGATCTTCGCAATGCGCGGAATGCGCATGACGTTGGTGTAACCGAAGCGTTTCTGAAGGCCCTTGCGGACCTCATCCTCGTACTTCACCCTGTATGCATGCGAGAAGCTCGTGAGCTCACGCTTCGCCACGACCTTGCTCTTTGCCGGCGCCTTCTCCTTCTTGGCAGGGACTGCTGCAGTTGTTGTTGTTTTCTTCGTCGTTTCTTTGGCTGCCATAGCGCGCCTCCTTACACCCTATCGATCGTCTCGTTGCAGACTCTGCACGAGCGAACGGACTTGTTGCCCTCGATGAGGCGATGCGCAACCCTGGTCGGCTGGTGGCAGCTTGGGCAGATAAGCATGACTTTGCTGGCAAGAATCGGGGCTTCACGCTTGGCAATCTTACCCTGCGGCATCGTCTGCGTGGGGCGGAGGCTCTTGGAAACCATGTTGATGCCTTCAACCAGGACCTTGCCGGCAGTCGGGATCGTCCTCATGACCTTGCCCTTGTTGCCCTTATCCTTACCTGAAAGAACGATAACTGTATCGCCCTTCCTGACATTCAGTAATCGTAGAGTACCCTTCATGGTCAACTCCTACACAACTTCCGGTGCGAGCGAGGCAATCTTGAGATAGCCCTTGTCACGCAGCTCCCGGCAGACCGGTCCAAAAATACGCGTCCCTCTTGGGTTGCCATCGTCGTCAATAAGAACGGCAGCGTTTTGGTCGAAACGTACCAGACTGCCATCGGGTCGACGAACTTCCCTCTTCGTCCTCACGATAACACACTTGACGACCGCGCCCTTGATGACTGCTGCGTTTGGAGCGGCCTTCTTCACGGTAACAACACACTTGTCGCCGACATGCCCGACCTGATGCTTGTTGTTTGTCAGAACCGTGATGATTCTGACTTCTTTCGCGCCGGAGTTGTCGGCGACGATCATGTGACTGTAGGGTCTAAGCATTCTGCGCCCCCTCGACAGTCGTTCCTGCCTTGGTCACGACCTCGACAAGCCTCCAACGCTTGGAGCTAGAAATCGGGTGGGTGAACCTGACCATAACCGTGTCGCCAACAGAGGAAATGCGCCTGCTGTCATCGGCGTACAGCTTGGTGGTGCGCACAGTGATGCGGCCGAAGCTGCCCCGAACCATGCGTTTGACCCCAACGACGACGCGCCCTTCCTGTGCCTTGAGCACTATTCCCTTCTCGACAATCTCTGCACCCATTACTTGACCTCCTGCTTCTTCGACGCGAGACCCATGGTGCGCTCGTGCTCGACCGTCAGGATCTTGGCAATATCGTGACGGACTTCCTTGACGCGGGCCGTGTTCTTGAGTTGGCGCGTCGCAAGCTGAAATCTCAAGTTGAACAGCTCTCGACGAAGGTTCTCCATGTTCACTTTGAGTTCAGCGTCCGACATGTCTCTCACTTTGTTGATCCTCATTAGCCCCCCCTTGATAAGAAGCGTGTCCTGACGGGCAACTTAAAGGAAGCCAGTCTGGTGACTCGGCGAGCCTCTTCTTCGCTGATACCGGACATTTCGAAGAGGATTCTCCCAGGCTTGACGACGGCAGCCCAATGATCAACGTCTCCCTTGCCTGAACCCATACGGGTTTCCGCCGGTTTCTTTGTAATAGGCTTATCGGGGAAGATACGAATCCACATCTTTCCCTTCTTGTGAACGGCCGATACCAGGGACAGACGAGCTGCCTCGATCTGACGGTCCGTCACCAGGGAGCACTCCATGGCCTGCAGCCCGAATTCGCCGAACGACAGTTCGGCTCCACGAGTGGCCATGCCGCGCATCCTTCCACGGTGCATCTTTCTAAACTTGGTTCTCACAGGTAATAGCATGATGACCTCTCCTTGCTCAGTCTACGTCCTCACTGAAGAAGACCCTTTTGGGTGCATCTCCCTTGTAGAGCCACACCTTGACTCCGATGCGGCCGAATTTGATGAGAGCCGGCTCATAGGAGTAGGTTACGTCAGCCTTCAAGGTCTGAAGCGGCACCCGCCCTTCACGATACCACTCGGTGCGGGCAATCTCGGCTCCGCCGAGACGACCGCTGCACTGAACCTTGATACCGCCTGCGCGAGCTCTCATTGCACGCTTAATGACCTGCTTCATCGCGCGCTTGTAGGAGACACGCTTCTCGATATCTGCAACGATGCTCTGTGCCAGAATCTTGGCGTCGAGATCGGGATGCTTAATCTCTTTCACATCGACGTGCAAAACTTCCTGCTTGTTTGTCAGCGTCTTCTTGAGGTTCGCCTCGATCTTCTCGAGTTCGGCCTTGTTCCGGCCGATAAGGGCACCAGGACGCGCGCTGTGCAAACGCACAGTGACATTGAAGCCCTTTCTCAGAATCTCAATCTCCGAGATGGCGAAATCGCGCTCGATCTTGCCAATCTCCTTGCGAATGTGATAATCTTCCAGAACGAATTCACTGTAGTTCTTCTTCGACGCAAACCACTTGGATTCCCAGTCTTGGGTAATGCCAAGCCTGAATCCATACGGATGTACTTTCTGGCCCACCTAAGCCTCCTCTTTCTCAGCTACACAGATATAGATCCGGGAGAGGGGCTTGCGGATGATATCTGCACGACCCATGCCTCTCGGGGAGACTCTCTTGACTCCACCCTGCCCGTCGATGAGAATCTTGGACACATACAGCATGTCACGGTTCATCTTGAAATTGTTCTCGGCATTGGCAGCGGCAGACAGCATGACCTTCTTGATGGTAACGGCAGGCCGATTGGGCAGCGAGTCGAGAATGGCAACCGCCTGGTCAATATTCTTTCCCCTGATAAGGTCAGCCACCAGGCGTGTCTTGAAAGGAGAAAGCCGAATGTGCTCGAGTTTCGCAAATGCTTCCATTGTGTACCTACCTCAATGCGCTTGTGCGCGCTGTCGGAACAGTGTGACCATGGAAGTTGCGGGTGAGGGCGAACTCACCGAGCCTGTGTCCAACCATGGCCTTCGAGATGTAGACGGGAACATGGGTCTTGCCATTGTGGATGGCAATCGTATGCCCTACCATCTCCTCGACCACGTAAGAACGACGGCTCCATGTCTTGACAAGCTTCTTCTCACCTTTTCGGTTCATTTCCAGGATCCTGCCGAGCAGACGTTCCTCGACAAAGCCCTTGTTGGTCTTTGTATCGCTCATCGGCGTTCTCCTAGTTTATACGCTTCAAAATGTACTTGTCGGACTGGTTCTTCTTCTTGCGGGTTTTGTAGCCGAGAGTCGGCTTGCCCCAAGGAGTAAGAGGCCCAGGGTGTCCTATTGGAGACTTTCCTTCACCACCACCGTGCGGGTGGTCGATAGGGTTCATGGCAACGCCACGTACCGACGGACGAATGCCGCGATGACGAGAATTGCCGGCCTTGCCGAGGACTTCCTTGTTGTGATCAAGATTGCCAACCTGTCCAATGGTGGCTCTGCAGTCCAAGGGAAACTTCCGGATCTCTCCGGATGGCATGCGAACCTGTGCCCAACCAGCTTCCTTGGCGAGAAGCTGAGCTGACGCACCAGCGGCACGCGCAACATGAGCCGATTTGCCGGGAAACAATTCAATGTTGTGAATGATCGTTCCCAAAGGCATTCTGGCAAGCTTGGTGTTGTTGCCTGCACGGATCTCGACGTTGTCGCCGGACATGATGGTCTCTCCGACTTTCAGGCCCTCCGGCAGCAGGATGTATGTCTTCTTGCCGTTGGCGTACTGTACAAGGGCAATCAGAGCAGAACGGTTGGGGTCGTACTCGATCTCGGCCACCTTGCCCGGGATATTGTCCACGTCCCGCGCGAAGTCGACAACTCGGTAGAGCTGACGAACCCCGGAACCCTGGTGACGAACCATGATCTTGCCTGTGTTGTTTCGCCCTGCCTTCTTGCGCAGGCCAAAGGTCAAGGACTTTTCAGGAGTCTCCCGGGTGACCTCGGTGTGAATGAGCGTCTTCCTGGAACGAATCCCTGGGGACGTTGGTTTGTATGATCTCACAATACTCATGGGGCACCCTCTTAAGTGTTAGTGATAACGTCGATCTTGAACCCAGGCATCAGCGCAACTAAGGCCTTCTTCTTCGAAGGCGTCATGCCGATCGAAGTCTTCCGCATCCTCTTCTTACCGTGCGTCCTCAGGACGTTGACCCAGGCAACCTTCACGTTGAACATTTTCTCCACAGCGTCTTTGATCTCCATCTTGGTGGAGTTCCTGACGACGATGAACTGGTATCTGCCCTCTTCTGTCATGCTCATGCTCTTCTCAGTGACGATGGGGTACAGCAGGATCTCTTTGCTCATGCATACACCTCCTCGGCGCCCTTCAGAGCCTCTTCGGTGAAAACGACCGTGGAATGCAGGAGCACATCATATGCGTTCAACTCCGAGAAATGAAGCAAACCAAGCCGAGGGAGGTTGAGGCCGGAAAGAACGACTTCACCATTCTCTTCAGCAAAGACAAGCAATGCATTCTCAGGAATGCCGGCGGCTTTCAGCGCGGTCAACAGTGCCTTTGTCTTGGGCTGCTCAAGTTTAAGTCCCCGCAGAACCACAATCGCGTTCTCACCGGCCCGCTGGGCCAGTGAACTAAGGATGGCACTACGCTTGGTCGACTTGTTCAGGTCAAGCGTGAAGTCTCTGGCCTTGGGACCGAAGACAACACCCCCACCCTTCCACTGCGGCGCACGCTTGTTGCCCTGACGCGCATGCCCGGTACCTTTCTGTTTCCAGACCTTCTTCTTAGTCTTGTTGATCTCGCTGCGACCCTTGGTATTGGCAGTCCCGCGGCGCAACCCAGCTAGGAACTTCTTGACACCCATATACATGGCCGTCTCGCTGATGCTGCTACCAAAGAGTCCTTCGGCGAGTTCAACTTCACCGGCATCGACACCAGTAACATCGATCATCTTCACAGTGCTCATGTCTCTACCTCTCAAGCCCTGATCGTCAGGAGCGCATTGTCTCCGCCAGGAATACTGCCCTTGACCACAAGCAGGTTCTTCTCAACGTCGACTGCAATCACCCTGATTCCTGTGACAGTCGTCACGTGGCAGCCCATGTGACCGGCCATCTTGTGATTCTTGAAAACGCGGCCGGGGGTCAGACGGCACCCGATGGCGCCCACGCGACGAAGCCCCTTCGACCCGTGACTCTTGAACCAACCCGCGAAGTGCCAGCGCTTGACGGGACCCTGATATCCCTTGCCTTTGGAGACTGCAGTAATGGTAAGAACTTTGAGGCCGTCGAGTACACTGACGTCGACTTTTTGGCCCACCGTCCCTTCCATGCCACGGAACTCCTTGAGATGCCTCAACGTCGGTACGCCGGCCTTCTTGCAAACGCCGGTCTCCGGCTTGTTGATCAGAGACGCACGCGCCTCTCCGTAACCGAGCTTGACACCCTCATAGCCGTTGCGCTCTTTGGTGAGCACGTCGACGACGAAGCATGGGCCGGCCTGTATGACCGTCGCGGGAACGAACTTGTCCTCATGAAACACACTGGTCATACCGATCTTCTTGCCAATTATCCCCTTGCTCATCTCAGCCACCAGCCTACAGCTTGATCTCGATATCCACACCCTGTGGCAGGTCAAGGCCCATGAGCGCCTTGGTTACCTCGGGAGTGGGATTGGTTATCTCGATCAGCCTCTTATGAATGCGCATCTCAAACTGCTCACGCGACTTCTTGTCAACGTGTGGCGACCTGAGCACCGTAAATATACTTTTCTCGGTCGGAAGTGGAATCGGTCCCGAAACACGAGCCCCCGCCTGCTGGATGATCTCGACGATCTTCCCAGCCCAAATGTCGAGCGTTCTGTGATCAAACGCTCTTAGCCTTATACGAACTTTCTGCTTCGCCATAGCAACTCCTTGGATGAATAACTGCCCGCCTACTCCAGAATCTTGGTGACGACGCCGGCCCCGACTGTGTGACCACCCTCGCGGATAGCGAAGCGGAGGCCTTCCTCCATGGCGATGTGCGTCATGAGAGTAACGGTCATCACGACGTTGT
>CAIQIK010000035.1 GCA_903871855.1 uncultured Caldisericota bacterium | reverse complement strand
GACCCTCTCCCTGGCCCAGAGAGAGGAAGCACCTCTATGGTCCTGCGGTGGTAGAGGCTCTTGTCTGGATGTATCATCTGAGCGGAGAGCTCTGTGGAAAGAGACTGCAGGCAGCCATGCCGGAACTCCTGCGTGCCATGGAGAGACATGGGACTCTTCTTCCTGATCCTCTTGCTGTGGCTCTCCTCCGCATGGGGTCTGCCACCATGGACCGACTGCTCCGGGAAGAGAAAGCCAAGGGGAACAACCGAAGACATGCTCCCCGGACAAAACCAGGAAGCCTGTTGAGACTCATTCCCATCGTCTCTTCCTGGGAGCTCTCGGCTGCTGCTCCGGGACAGGTGGAGGTAGACTTGGTGAGTCATGATGGAGGGAAGGAGGCAGGAGACCATTGTTACACCCTGACCGTCACTGACCGTTGTTCGGGATGGACCACCATTGCCCCCGTTCCCAGCCGTGCACAGGTCTTTGTCTTCACTGCTCTCACGACAGTCCTCCATGACCTTCCCTTCCCCGTTCTTGTCCTGCACTCAGATAATGGTGTTGAGTTCATCAATGATGAACTACGACGCTTCTGTGATGCTCATGGGATTCATTTCGCCCGTTCCCGTCCGTACCACAAGAATGACAACTGCTACGTGGAGAGCAAGAACTGGACCCTGGTGCGGAGATGCCTGGGCTACCACCGGTTTGATACCAAGGGACAGCTTGCTGACCTCGGACAACTGGAAATATTGCTTGCTCAGCGTGCCAATGTGCTCCAGCCTTCCGTGGCTCTCCTCGAGAAGATCCGTACTGGCAGCAAGATTCAGAAGAGATACCATGCTCCCATGACTCCACTCCACCGACTCCTGCAAGCTCCCGAGGTCAGCGATCAGGCAAAGGCACGCCTCCTGCATGAACTCAATGCCATTGATCCTCTCGCCCTGCAGCGGGACATCAACATCTTGCAGGCACGGCTCCTCCGAAAGACCAGCCAAGATATCTCTCTCGGAGCCGTGACAGAGCAGACCATTTCGCTATGATTCTTGGTGATGCAATGACTCACACGTTCGCAATGATTCTTAGATGATGCAATACGCTTGCTCAGACCTCTCTGGTGTGTAGACTGAGAACTCAGGAGGCACCACAATGGCGACAGAGATGATCAAACTCCACATAGAGGAAACCGGCGAGGAGGTCCTGTATCCGCGAGGGGTCCGTCTGGACTCGGTGGCAAAGGACTACGCAGCGTGCCACACGTCACGCATCATGGCGGCACGCGTCAACAATGACATCCGCGAGCTGTTCAAGACACTGAACCACGACGCCACAGTCCACTTCATCGACATGTCGATGGAAGACGGCGCACGCATCTACCAGCGTGGCCTGGTGTTCGTCCTGTATGCTGCAGCACGTGACCTCTTTCCTGACCGCAGACTCAGGGTTCTTCATTCGCTGGGGCAAGGACTGTTCTGCGACTTCCGGGAAATGCGCGCGACCGACGATGAGATTGTCCGGATCAAACAACGCATGCATGAGCTCATCGACCAGGACCTGGAGTATCGGAAGCAGGAGCTGTACAAGTGGGATGCCTTGCAACTGCTGGAGGGCATGGGTATGCACGACAAGGCTGAGTTGCTGCGCTTTCGCAGCAAGTCCACCGTCAACATCTATTACCTGGGCAAGCACCCCAACTACTTCTACGGCTTCATGCCGCACAGCACCGGCGATACGCCGCTCTTCGACCTCATCCCCTATCGTACCGGCATCGTGCTCGTCTTCCCCGGCATCACCTGTCCCACATCGCTGCCAAACTACGTGCCTCAGACCAAGCTGGCCGACATCTTCGACGAGGCGGAGCAGTGGGGGCGCATTATCGGCGTGGAAACGGCAGGAGACCTCAACGATGTCGTCGCCGGTGGCCGCACCCGCGAGCTCATTATGGTGAGCGAGATGCTGCACGAGAAGAAGATCGCGCAGCTTGCCGACCGCGTTACGGCCTCGAGAGCCCGCCTGGTTCTCATCGCGGGTCCCTCATCGTCTGGCAAGACGACGTTCAGTAAGCGGCTTGCGCTGCAGCTCAGGGTCAACGGATTCGACCCTCACGCTATCTCGCTGGACGACTACTTCGTCGACCGGGATAAGACACCTCGGGACGCGGAGGGTAAGCCCGACTTCGAGTGTCTGGAATCGCTCAACACAGTTCAGTTCAACCGCGACCTCAACCGCATCCTTGCCGGTGAGACCGTGACGCTGCCACGGTACAGCTTCAAGGCCGGAACCTCTTCCGACACTGGCGATACTGTCATACCCAACGACCGCACCATCCTCGTCGTCGAGGGCATCCACGGGCTAAACCCACTGCTGACCGCGCAGGTACCGGATTCCCACAAGTTCCGCATCTACGTGTCGGCACTCACCTTCCTCAACCTGGACGCCGACAACCGCATCCCGACGACGGACGTGCGCATCCTGCGGCGCATGGTACGTGACCACAACTTCCGCGGGTATTCTGCCCTGCAGACCCTGCAGATCTGGCACTCGGTCCGCATGGGCGAGGAGCGACATATCTTCCCCTTCCAGGAGAATGCCGACGCCATGTTCAACTCGTCGCTCGTGTACGAACTGGCCTTCCTCAAGAACTACGCCATGCAGCTGCTGCTGCAGATCGACAACACGGTCCCCGAATACTCCGAGGCACGCCGACTGATCCGGTTCCTGGACTACTTCCTGCCAGTGATGGACATCGACGTCATCCCCAGCACCTCCATCATCCGCGAGTTCATTGGCAACAGCTTCTTCGACTACTAAGCGGAGAGCCCCACGCACACGGACCTATACATTCTTGCTGAGCGCCTGTTGTGGGCTGGCAGGGGTGAGATATGCTGAATACATTCATCATAACTCTTCGAGAGGGAGTGGAGATAGCAGTCGTACTGGCTATCATTCTGGCCTACCTGCGGCAGCTGGGAGCCAGCCGGTCTGCAAGCAAGGTGTGGCTGGGGACAGCGGCAGCGGTGATTGTCAGCATTGTGGCAGCGATAGGTATCTTCGCCGTCCTGCGCACGACGGAAGTCGAACGCTTCCAGGCACCCCTCGAGGGAAGTCTGAAGCTCCTGGCGGTCGTCATCCTGACGTGGATGACCCTGTGGATGAAGCGCGAGTCGGGGGCGATCGGCTCCAGCCTGCGGCAACGCGTGCTCCATGCCGTCAGCGACGGCTCTGTGTGGACGCTCGCCTCGCTCGCCTTCATCTCTGTCATCCGGGAGGGTATCGAGACCGTCCTCTTCGTCGTCGGCTCCGCGCAACAGGCCAGTCCAGCTGCAACCATCGGCGGCGCTGTACTAGGCTTCGCTGTCGCCGCCATTCTCGGCGGGATCGTTTATGGTGGAAGCAGGCGTATGGCTCTCAAGCCGTTTTTCACCGTCATGAGCGTCCTCCTCATCGTCATGTCCGCTGGTCTCCTGGTTGGGGGTGTTGGCGAGTTCCAGAGCCTTGGGTTTCTGCCGACAGGAATCGCCCCTGTCTGGTCCACGCGAGCCATACTGAGTGACACCAGTGTCGCGGGCGGGCTGCTGGGCTCTGTCTTCGGATACGTCGACAGCCCCAATCTCATCCAGGCCGTCGCATGGATCACCTACCTGGCTGGGGCGCTGTGGGCATACTTTCGCCCAACAACGTCAGCACCCATGGTCCCACAGCGGTCGGCTTGAGAATTCTTCAACTACCTTACACAGGGCCATGCAATAGGGGCACGACACACACGTGGAAAAAGGGGCAGGTACAGCGGCGGGTGCCCTGCTCTGTCAGTGGATGACCACTCGTTGTTCGGTTGTCTCGAGTGGAGGCAACCATCCGAGTGGATCGATCGGCTCGCCGTCCCGGCGCACCTCGAAGTGAAGGTGAGGACCAGTACTGAAGCCAGTGTTGCCCGTGTACCCGAGGAGCTGCCCTTTCTGGACGCGTTCGTAGGGCTGGACGGCGAACTTCCACAGGTGGCCGTAGACGGTGGCAATGCTTCCCCCATGCAGGAGAACGATCATGTTACCATACGCAGTCTTGCTGCCAATATACAAGACAACCCCATCGGCGGGCGCAAGGATGGGTGAACCGTACTGGGCGCGCAGGTCAACACCCCGGTGGAACACCTCTTCACCGATGATGGGATGTATGCGTTCGCCATAGGGTGACGTGACCTTCATCGGTCCCGTCAGCGGCCATGCCGGCTCTGCCACGGGCTGGAGCTGGGCGACAATCGCTGGGTCGCATCCCGCGATGACCGACCGGATAAACTGGTCCTCGCGGTTGTCCTGGCGCATCATGGCCTCGTGGTCTCCGGTCTCGATGGCAGCTACATCTGCCGCCTCTTCAGCTTCGGTCGCCTGCAGAATGCGCCCCTGCTGCGTCATCTGGGCGTTGCAAACGGCGTCGACCTCCTGCCACAGGAGATGTTGTCTGGCCTGCCAGACGTCTGCCGACTGCACGTAAGCGACCGCCTGAGGCTCATCAGCGTGGTTTCGGCTGAATCCGACTGAAACGACGACTGCGGCTGCACCTGCTATCACCAGCAGGATCCATCCCGCTGCCCTACGCATTTTCATTTTCTGGACCTCCATGTTCGTGACACCGCCCCATCCGGCCTGCTTTTTCAGTATATAGCGCTCGCCGGCATGGGCAACGACCGAGTTGCATCACGTTAAATCATCGCGAACTCTCTTCGTTGCATCACGAAGAAATCATCGTGAAACGAGAGGAGGTAACCATGCTGCTGACATCCTTGTGTGAACAGGAGGGAAAGGAGCAGCATCATGGCGTTATCCAT
>CAIQIK010000034.1 GCA_903871855.1 uncultured Caldisericota bacterium | reverse complement strand
GGCATCCTGGAGGAACGGCTCCTCAGGAAGACCAGCCAAGATGCCTCCCTCGGAGCCGTGACATACCGGGCCATTTCGGTATGATTCTTGATGATGCAACGACTCACACGTTCGCGATGATTTCTAAATGATGCAATACGAGAGCGCGTCGACTCGCCCAAAACGGAGGTGAATTAGCTCCATACACTCATGAGAAAGTACATGCAGGATAACAGAAGAGTGCTAGTCCTTTGGACTCATCCTCGCACTAAGCGAGAAGACCCTATTCTTCCCAAGATATTTCTCTATTTGCTAGATCCATCTTTAGATGATTTCCTGTAAGAGTTCTCTTGGCCGGATCAGCATGGAACTTCTTTCGCGCCGCAACCCAGTGTTTTAATAAATTGTCCAGTTCGCTTTCATAAACCCCGACTTCTCCCGCCAAATCAGACATACCAATTCTTCCTCGGGTTTGGATAATTCTCAATGTCCTCTTCCTCAAAGCTACTTCGCAAATGATTTCCGGCCAAAACCAAAACAAAACTGCAACACCCAATATGGCCACGCCAAGAAACGAACCAAGAAGAGTTATGCCAACTACCACTTGACCAATTGCCAAAAGAGAGTTGGAAGATATCTTAAAATTCGGTTGATTGATTGCAAATTCCGGCACGCTGAGAATCAGTGCCAAAGAAAGAAGCATGAGCACGATCAAGACAATGCCGGCCATTCCAAACCGTCTGCCAGACACAAAGTAAAAATGAATAACCTTGCCTGACTTACTCAGCTTCATATCTTCTATGGCTCATTACCATTTAATCTCCTCGACCCGCCTTGCCCTGTCTGCCCTAAAGTCGTAATCCGCTGTTCATCAGGGCAAGTTTCCTGCCAGCTTGCCATATGAAATTTTTATTATAGAGGAATCATACATCAATTCTCGCCGATCACATCAACTCATCCACAATGGAGGTGAAGGATGACAGAAGAGTACTGATCCTTGGGATGAGCGAGGAGCAGTGCGATGACGGGTGTGGCGATTCGTTGTCGTCCCCGCGGAGGCGGGGACTCATGCATCGTGGGAGTGTAACACTCTCGGGACGGTTCTGAGACTGTTGCACCTTTGCTGTACCTTCGACGGCACACATGGATTCCCGCATGCGCCGAGAGCACCCCTCGCATTGAGAGAAAGTGCTCGGGGGGGAATGACGGTGACAGACGATCCTGCACGTGCAGCGCTGGACCTGACGAGCCTGCATCATGAAATTGTGCTCTGTCAGGACCAACTGGACGAGATTGCTGGAAAGAGACAACCTCTGTTGACCAAGAAACGTAGCAGCACCATGACCATTTTGGTGAGCTCACGACCTTGTGGTTCATGGGTATTCTTACGTGAGGGGGACACGAGAGACTGTAAGCACGCAGACATTCTTCCCGATACAGTCTTGCAGTGACAGAAACTGCGCTTCTGTTATACTTGCCCAAGCGGGATTCACCCTGCAGAGAGGGAGTGGGAAATTGACACAGCACCTTGTTGAGCTCACAGCACCGGCGCGGCTCATGGCCAAGGTCGCATTTGCTCGCTCGGCCGGCGTTGCCGGAGATGTTGTCCTCGTCCTTCCCAGAACGCCGGACGAAGAAATCGGCCGTATTCACCGTCTGGTGACGGCGGCTCGCAAGGCTCTTGGAGCAGCATCGATCCCCTTCCAGATCGTCGAGGAGGGCGAGGCAATTCGTCTGGCAACATCAGGGGATCCTTCCCGCACACTCGTCATCGACCTCGACCTCCTACGTCACGAAGACATCGGCCTGCTCGAGTCCGCGTGTGGTTCGAGCTCACAGGTGATCGCCTACAAACTCCGCCAGAACCCTTCCAAAACGACAGCGGCCATCTTCGCCCGCGGCGACTCGAATGCCGCCCTTGCCGGGACGGTGGTACGTCGGCTTACCGAGGCCGGAGTCGCAGACAGGACAAGCTTTGTCTACGTTACCCATGCAGGCGAGTCCGCGACCGTCGACGACAGCGTCCTCGAGGCGTATGGTAAGGTGAAGGCTGAACTGCCACAGGCTCGTCTCGCCATCGAACAGGCCGAGGATAGCGTGGGATCCGCCATCGAACACTGCTCGCTTCAGTACGGCCTCCTCGTCCTTGGACTGCCGCAGCACCCCGGGAAACACTCGGTGACCAGGCACCTGCTTGCACAGGTGACGGCAGGACTGCTCCGTACAACCACCGTGTTTGTCTACGCACGCGGCGCAGAGCTTGAGCAGTTGTCAGCCGCGACGAGCGTCATCGAGCCCTGGATCCTCAAGAACACGTTCTCCCAGGACGAGTTTTCGGACGTCGATCGACTGCTCCAGGCCAAGCGTGACCGCCATGTATCGATCTCTCTCGTCCTGCCGGCGCTCAATGAGGAAAAGACGGTTGGACAGGTCATCGACGCCTTTAAGGGCCCGCTGATGGATGAACGGCCGCTGCTCGACGAGATCATCCTCATGGACAGCAACAGCGGCGACAACACACGCACAATCGCGACCTCACGCGGTATCCCCGTCTATGTCCATCAGCACATACGCCCAGACCTCGGAGCCTATGCCGGCAAGGGCGAGGCGATGTGGAAAGCATTGTTCGTCGCAAAAGGAGACATTCTCGTCTTCGTCGACACCGACTTGTCCAATCCCCGCCCGTCATTTATAACCGGACTTGTCGGCCCTCTTCTCCTGGAGGAGCGCCTGAGCTTTATTAAGGGGTTCTACCGCAGACCCGTGCGTGTCGTCAACGAGTTCGTGGAAGTGGGTGGCGGCCGTGTCACAGAGCTCACCGCACGCCCCCTGCTGAACCTGTGGTATCCGGAACTCGGAGGGCTGTTTCAGCCACTTGCCGGGACCATCGCGGCACGCGCCGGCATCCTGCGCGAGCTGCATTTCATGACCGGCTATGGCGTCGAGATCGGGCATGTCATCGAGTACGTCCGCAAGTATGGTATCGAAGGTCTGGCCCAATCGGAGCTGGGCGAAGTCATCCACCGCAATCAACCCCTGGAAGCACTATCCAAAATGTCCTTCCAGGTTCTGGAAGCCTTCTTCCAGTTGTCGCACGGCCTGATGGCCCCCGGCATGGCTGACCACATGAACGGAGTCCTGCGACAGCCCTTCCTCTCGGACAAGGGTCTTTTCACGCTCTACCAGGCACGCCTCGGGCAGGAAATGCGGCCCCCGATGTCCTCGGTACCACCTCTCAATCCTCCCGGCTCAGTCATACCAGCGACTTGATATGAACAGACCGACATGACCGCGACCGACACTCAGAGCCAACCCTGGTGGAAGCGAGGCGTCATCTACCACTGCTACGTCCGCAGTTTCATGGACAGCAACGGCGATGGCCTAGGAGACCTTCCCGGGCTGACCAGCAAGCTTGACGTTCTGCGTGACGGTACGCCCTCTTCCCTCGGCATCGAGGGCCTGTGGTTGTCACCTGTCTACCCGTCGCCCAACCGCGATTTCGGATACGACATCAGCGACTATCGCTCGATCGATCCCGCGTATGGCACGCAGGACGACTTCGACCGCCTCGTGGCTGCCGCTCGCACACGGGGCATCCACCTCATCATGGACCTTGTCGTCAATCACAGCTCGACCGAGCACGCCTGGTTCAGACAGGCCCGTGCTTCCCGTGAGAACCCGTTCCACGACTACTACCTCTGGAGCGATGGAACCAACGGCAAACCTCCCAACAACTGGGGTTCGACATTCGGCGGCTCAGCCTGGGAATGGAACGAGCAGACCCATGAGTTCTACCTGCACAGCTTCCTCAAGGAACAGGCGGACCTGAACTGGCGCAACCCCCGGCTTCGTAAGGAGATCCACGACATCATGCGGTTCTGGATGGACCGGGGGGTCGACGGCTTCCGTCTCGACGTCGCCAATTACTATGTCAAGGACGCCCAGCTTCGGGGCAACTCTCACGAATTGGTCATCACTCAGCCTATGCCCGGCAACTCTTCGAAGACACTGTTCATACCGATGTCACGCGAGGTGTACGATCACACCGTGGATCAGCCGGAGACGCACGAGACCCTGCAGGAAATGCGCCGCGTCATCGACGAGATGCCGGGGCGCATGATGGTGGGCGAGATCACGCAGCGTACGCTGAACCAGGTACTCTCCTACTACGGGGACGGTCAGAACGAGCTGAACCTGGTGTTCAACTTTTTCTTCTTCGTTCGGCGTTTTCGGGCAAAGGACTTCCGCGACATCATCCAGAGAACCCTCGACCTGCTGCCCGAGGGCGCCTGGCCCGCCTGGGTCCTCAGCAATCATGACGTCGCCCGCGCAGTATCGCGCTACCACCTCTCACCCCCGATGACGAAGAGCATGATAGGACTGCTTCTTACGCTCAAGGGGACCCCGTTCCTCTATAATGGAGAGGAACTGGGGCTTGCGAATACGCCCATCCCGAGACGCCTCCTCCAGGACCCCGTGGGTAAGAGATACTGGCCCTTGCCGGTCGGCCGGGACGGCGAACGCACGCCGATGCCCTGGGACGCGACACCGGGCGCCGGCTTTACAGCAGGAATCCCGTGGCTGCCCGTCAGCGCATCTGCCGTGACCTACGGTGCAGAGTCGGCGGACCCGACATCGGTACTGAGTTTCACGAGACGGCTCTCCTGGTTCAGGTCGCACCATCCAGCGCTGAACGCAGGTGACATGTCAATCGTCGGCGGTTCGTCGGACACGTGCCTCTGCTTCACGCGCACATCCTCGGCAGAGCACTTGGCGATTGCAATCAACCTCTCCAGCCGGACCGTCGCGATCCCGCGGGGCGGCACCTCGTCGGACCGGACTCTCCTGTTCAGCACGGAGGAGCGGCCATCCATGGACAGCCTGGCTCCCTGGGAGGTCAGGATCACGACCTCTCCTGCGTGACCCGCAGGGCGAGAGGTTACTCCGCTGCACAGGAGCTCTTCGTCCCAGTAACATCCCGCCCGATGATTATTGTCGCGTCAAGACTCCCGACCATCTGCAGCCTCTCCTTGACAAATAGAGCGGTCCCGCTAGAACATTGACGGGAAGGAGCGCCAGTCGTATTGCTGGACGAAGATACGGTGGCGAATACCCTCTACCGGATGCGCCGCGGCGTGCCGGTTCGCGCCGACTGGAGGCAACGATGAAAATCAGCATCATTGGTGGAGGTGGAACAAGAGTCCCGATTCTCGTTGGCGCCCTCCTTGACCTTCAGGAACGGCTCGACCTCGCGGAGATCTCGCTGATCGATCCGGACAGCGAACGGTTTGCTGCTATGAATAAAGTCGTCTCAGCTATCGTCCAGGAGAGAAACAGCACAGTCGAGATTTCGCATGCCGATACGTTCTGCGAGTGCGTAGCAGGAGCCTCCTTTGTCATCGCCGCCATCCGTGTGGGTGGTGACCACATGCGTACGCTGGACGAACGCATTCCACTCTCGATGGATGTTCTGGGGCAGGAGACAGTCGGCGCAGGCGGTTTTGCCATGGCTGTCCGCACCATTCCTGTCGTACTGGACATGCTGGGGGGACTACGCGAGGTCGCGCCCGACGCCTGGTTCATCAACCTCACGAACCCTTCGGGGATCATCACGCAGGCGATGGTCAGCCATGGAGGGTTTCACAACGTCGTCGGCATCTGTGATGCTCCGACCTCCATCGGCATCCTGCTGGCCTATCTTCTCAAGGTCGAACCGGAAGACTTGGTGCTGGACTACTATGGGCTGAACCACTGCGGTTTCGTCAAGAGCGTCTATGCCCTCGGGCACGACGTGCTGCCCCAGATCCTGTCCATGGTCGACCAGGTGCCCGGCTTCGAGGCGATGACACACTTCTCGCCGGCATTCGTCCAACGCCTCGGCAAGCTGCCCAACGGATACATCTGGTACTACGCATTCAAGCGCGAGTCGCTCGCAGCCGTCAAGGCTGCCGGTGAGACCCGCGGCGAGGAAGTGGAGCGCCTCAACACAAAGTTGTTCGCCGACCTGAGGACCACAAACGATCCCAAGGCCGTCTACGACGCGTACCTGGACACCCGGGAGGACGGGCATCTCGCAGACGAGTTTCGGACCGCCATGAGCCTCAAAACCGGTGAAGGATACAGTGCAGTGGCCATGGACGTGCTCCTCGGCCTCGCAGGCAAGGGCCAGTCCGTCGTCCCCGTCAATGTCATGAACCGTGGGGCAATTGCCGGTCTTGCCCTTGACGACGTCGTCGAGGTTCCGTCACTGATCACCGAACGGCTCATCCGCCCATTAGCGGTCGGGCCCATCGACAGAGAGTCACAACTGCTTATCAAGCAGGTGAAACTGTACGAGAGGTCCCTCGTCGATGCGGTCGTATACCGCGACCTCGAGGCTCTCATCGAGGCTCTGGCGCTCAATCCGCTGGTACCCTCTCCGGCCGTGGCACGAGATCTCGTCTTGGCGTTCAAGGAACAAGAGGCCCCATATTTCGACAGCTTCAAGTAACCGCACGCATCCGCAATCCCCTGGAGGCAGCATGAACTTCTGGAAGAAGATCGCATACAGCTTCGGTTCGATGGGGGCAGGCCTGCCCGAGAACTGCTTCACGACCTGGGCCATGTACTTCTACGTGGACAAGCTGGGCCTCTCGCCCAAACTCTTTGCCACAGCAATGCTGATCTACACGATCTGGAACTGTCTGAACGACCCGCTGTTCGGTTACTGGTCCGACCGAACGCACACGCGGTGGGGACGACGAATCCCTTATATCGCGCTGGGAACACTGCCACTTGCGCTTGCCTTCTATCTCATCTGGGTCCCGCCGGCCGGAATCAGCGGCATGGCCATGTTCTGGTACTATCTCGCCGTTATCTTTGCGTTCGATGGGTTCTACACGCTGGTCATCCTCAACTGGACAGCGCTCTATCCTGAGATGTACACGACGACACAGGATCGAAGCATGGTCAATGCGTGGCGCCAGGTCCTCGGCATCATCGGCGTCATCGTGGGCGTCGCACTCGCTCCCATCCTCATCGCCAAGTTCGGCTGGAAAGGGCTGGGCATCATCATCGGCAGCGGCACTGCGCTCGTCATGTTCATCTCGCTGCTTGGCTCCAAGGAAAACCCCCGGATACAGGGTGGCGAATCGCTGTCGCTCGGGCCGGCCATCAAGAACACACTGGTCAACAAGTCCTTCCTTACCTTCGTCCTGTTCAACCTGTTCTTTCAGACTGTCACCGTCATGGTACAGGGCGTCATCCCCTTCTACACCCAGTTTGCGCTGTTGCTCTCCGATATCCAGAAGACATTCGTGTTGCTCGCCGTGTTCCTCATGGCCATCATCTCGCAGTTGTTCTGGAACAAGGTCGTCGTCAGGGTTGGCACGCGCACTACGGCCATCATCGGTATTGGCCTGTTTGCCATGTTCCTCATACCTCTTGCATTCGTGAAGACCCTTGGCGTTGGCATTGCCTTCTTCGCACTTCTGGGGATCGGACTGGGCGCCCTTCTCCTCGTGGGGGATATGATGGTTGCTGATATCTGTGACGAAGACTACCTCAAGACCGGCACACGCCGCGAGGGCATGTACTACGGTATCAACGCCCTCATCATGCGCAGCAGTGTCGCCATTTCTGCCGGCATTATCGCCTTCGTCCAGATCAAAACACACTACGTCGCCAAACTGACCGATCCGACACTGCAGCCTCATACAGCAGTTGTCGGTTTTCGTGTCCTGATGAGCAGCATCCCTGCAGTGCTCATGCTTGTTGCGCTCGTGTTCATCCTCTTGTATCCTCTGCACGGCAAGAAGCTGGAGGCGGTCAAGAAGCAGTGTGCTCTCAGTACTGCATCATGCCCCGATGCGGAAACGCATTCTATCGGCACACCTGCTATCTGAGCGGAGGCTATGGACAATGAACTGGAATGAGTTCCTGCCGATCCCGCCCATCGATTCAGCGCAGAAATACGTCGTGTTCCAGCCCCATTCCGACGATGCGGTCTGGTTCGCCGGGGGCTTCCTGCTCAAGCTGGCCAAGGCAGGGAAAGACGTCACACTCGTCACGATGACCGACGGCTGTCTGGGCAGCACCGATGTCTCGATGACACGCGAGCGCCTGGTCGCAATTCGCAGGGACGAGGACCAGCGTGCCGGCAAAGCCATGGGGGTAGCCAAGCATCTGTACTTGCCCTTTCACGACGGTGAGCTGCCCCACTGCGGGGAAACCACCGCGGCGATGGTCCGCATCATCCGCCAGGAGAAACCGGACGCCGTCCTGGCGCCCGACCCGTGGTTGACGTATGAGGCCCATCAGGACCACCTCAACTGCGGCTGGTCGGCGGCGGAAAGCATGGTCTACTGCAACCTGCCCCTGTATCTCCCCGAACTGCCCCCTCACGATGTCCGCTTCATCGCGTTCTACATCACGGGCCGACCCAACCAGTTTGTCGACATCACAGCCGAGCACGAGGCACAGCTGGCAGCTCTCAGCCTGTTTCACAGCCAGTTCACCCCGGAGACGCTGGAAATGGCGACGCAATACCTCAACCTCAAGGCCTCGGAGCTGGGCGAGGCTCGCGGCATGAGGCTGGCAGAAGCATACAAGGTCCTGACTCCTCTCCACCTCCACACAAGCGTCGACTCGGAGAACATTTAGTATAGTTCTGTCTTGGTTCGTAGAGGGTCGAGCTCAAGTACGGAGTAGTCTCTCCGGGCTTCACTGCTTGGCGTCCCTCAGGAACCTTTCAAGTCAGTGGTACTCTGAATTGTCGCTTGGCATGACACATGACAAAGGAAGAGGTCCCGGGGTCTAAGGGGCGGACACAGAACTTCCTCTGTGAAGCAGATCGGGTCTACTGTGATCCGGGGGTTTCCGGAGTTTCCTCGTGAATTCGCTGAACCAATGCTACGGCTAGCTGAACGTATTCACGTGCAGAGGCCGGGTCGACGGAGGATTCATCCGCGTGAAAGGCTTGGTCTCGCAATGAGCGGAGACTGTCTACCATACTCTGTGTCGCCTTGTCAAGAACTACTTCATCTATCGCGCTCTTTGTTTCGTTGTCAAGGGCCCCTTCAGGCTGAACCGTACGCGCCACTCCGGGCGGCGATACTCGACGATGTTTACCCCCAGGTTCACCTCGAGCCAGGCCGGCGTCGTGCGCCGACAAGTCCACTAGCCGATAGGCTGCGTCTACGGCCGAACGAGGCGATTCGACCACCAGCTTGAGGAGTGAATCCACTTCCGGAACGGAGGCAGCCGGTGGAGCCAATAGGGCAAGGGTCTTCTTCTTTTCCAGTTCTAGTTTCTTGAAGAATTCGCCCTCTACCCCTCCCGGAGTTTTGATCTTCTTTAGGCGCTCCAGTAGATCTCCTAGGGGCCCGCGCAGCAGAACCAGGGCCAGCACCACGACAACGGGCCATGCTAGCGCTTTGACAATCGTGGCAGTCAATTCCATCCAATTCATGGTTCCTCCTTGGTATCGCTAACATCGACTAGACTGACCCGCATGATACCAACTCCTTGATTAGCTCCAAGTCCATTGGCCGGGCTGCCCAATGGCCACCTGTACGCACTCCAGGCTCTTGTCCGACCACTCAGAATGGAAATCCCTTCTACTTGTTTCGTAGGGTAATTTCGTCTTGGTGCTTGATCAACCAGTCAATACCACTATCTGTAGGACTGCAAACGCTGTATTCACCATAGCCAGCGTCTTCCTCAGTGTACCGAATCATCCCTTTTGCCAAGAGCGACCTCAGCCCGAGACTTACGGCAATATCACTAAATCCTGCCCTTCTCATGTCGTCCTGCACCTGTGTGGGAATGACCCCCGCGTTGGGCAGAAGACAGTTTTGGGCTATGGCTGCCAAGCATACAACCTCGTACTGCGAAAGCCCTTCCACATCTTTCAGGAGAGACACTGAGGAGAGTCGGTCCAGCTGCGACTCTTTCGCGATCAGAGCGCTAATGCGTTTGGTGATTGCTTGATGGAGTACTTCGAAATCCTGTGGCGAATTCGTTTTGTACTTGATGATGCTCCTCTGTTGCACATCGAACGGGTAATCCGTGGGACGTTGCTCGGAGCACACAAGTACTGGACTCTTTTGCAGAGCGATTGCATATCCCAACTCGAACCACACGTTGGGATTGTCGCTAGTGATGTCCGCGAGAACGATGCGAGAATTACGTATTTCCTTTTCAATGTCATCAATCGGAATGCTGACAGCTGGATCACGATCAACACGATAGGGCTCAAGCCCGGCATCCGTGATCGCTGGAGAAAGGACTTCATCATATCTGTTGTCGTATGGCCCGCCGTCGAATGGCTGCATAACAAAACACCTATCCATAGATCACCCTCCTAATGAGGTGCACGTGAGTCGGCTTGATCAGCATGACATCAGAGTTCTGGTTTCCTGTCGAATAGTGCGCACTAGATAGTCATTGTCCATAAAGAAACACTACTGTGGTCTTGACCGAAATACAAGGGTCAAGTACTCCGCTGATCCATCCTTTGAGCGAAGGTGAAGGGTGATGGCGACTGCCATTCGGCCCGGCGCTGGGATTCCTCGGCTCTTGAACCGTTTTCATCAGCTGCATGTCGTTCAGGCTACATTTCTGTCCAGCACAGCCACGGCAACGAGCGCTCCGTCAAATGCAGACAGCATGACGAACCATGATATACTTAGCTGATGGAAACAGAGGGTGTTCCGGGCGTCAAAGAAGAAACAGGCGAATCAGACATGAAGGGTCGTCAGGAATCCCTCGGCTTCAGAAGACAGTGAAACAGTTCCAAAGGAGGAACACTAGCATGGCTGTAACGTACTATCTCGGCGTCGACGGGGGAACCACGAGGACGAAGGCTGTCGTCGGTGACGATGCTGGCCATATCGTCGGATACGGTGAAGGAGGAGCCGCCAACTACCAGGTTGTGGGGCTTGAAGCGGCCATGTCAGGCATCACCGACGCCGTTCAGCATGCCCTGACGGCTGCAGACCTCTCGATATCTCAGATCGAGCGCGCCGTGTTCGGGCTGTCCGGTATGGACCTGCCCATGCATCGCGACGTGCTTGAGGCAGCTCTGATCGCAGCATTCCCGAGGCTCATCTTTGACCTGGTCAATGATACATGGATCATGCTCAAGGCAGGAAGCGCCAAAGGCTGGGGAATCGCCCTGGTGTGCGGCGGAGGCGCCAACGCCTGTGCCTGCAGCCGCGACGGGACGTGGGTCACACTCCGCGGCCTCGGCTACGAGAGCGGCCTGCGAGGCGGCGGACTGGACATGCTGAGAGACATCCTGCACTACGCCTTTCTCTCCCACGACGGGACAGGATTGAAAACCGTACTGGAGCAGGCGGTACTGGACGTGACCGGTGCGCCCGACTACGACACGCTGCAACTCCTGTTCCTCGAGGCTGTCCAAGACATGGCGGGGCACGGAGAGCTGCTGCATCGGGCTCTGGCTATCGTGCCGCTGGTCTTCGACGGCGCGACGGCCGGCGACGAAGTGTGCAAGCGTATCCTTATGCTCCAAGCAGAGTCTCTGGCGGAGGGCATCACGGGGCTTGTCCACAAGATGGGCTTCGAGCGCGAGGCAGTTGATATTGTCCTGGGAGGATCGGTCTTCGGCGGCAGCAACCCTGCCTTCGTCGACAGGCTGACATTGCTGGCACATGAAGTCGCCCCACTTGCACAGCTGAGACCGCCATTGCTTGACCCGGTCCTGGGCGCGTACGTAATGGCCTTGCAGAGAATGGGCAAGTTCGACACGGCGAACACGTACGCAGTCCTCGCCGGCCAGGTGGTCTAGCAAAAACTGGGGGGCTTGCTACACTAACGATATGCCTCTGTCCTAAGGCTGTGCTGACTCGACCGCGTCAACCCAGGATCGAGGCATCTGTCTGTGTCTGAAGAAGATGGCTGAGGCGGCTGGAGTCGAACCAGCAATTCATGGCTCCAAAGGCCACTGTCCTACCATTAGACGACGCCCCAACACGCGGCTTAGCTGCAGTATTCTAGTGCTGCCACGGGTGCTGTCAAGCAGAGCGAGGCGATGGATCGTTGACCATGACGAATCATGACGAGGACTCTATCTCCCTGAGAGACGGGCAACCAACGCTGGAGCAATCCGACGCCCTCAAGCTTGTCGCCATCGTCTCAATGACCATCGACCACGTGGGAGCTATCCTGCTGCCACAGGCGGGCTGGCTCCGCATCATCGGGCGCGTTGCTTTTCCCCTCTTCGCCTACCAACTTGCCGTCGGCCATCTGCACACCCGCAACATCTCGCGCTACGCGCTCAGGCTTGCCATCTGGGGTCTCATCGCACAGCCTATCTACATGATCGCGTTCGGCGTACGCCTGTGGTCGCTCAACATCTTTGCCACACTGCTGCTGGGACTGCTGGCTATCTGGGGATGGGACCACCGTCGGTGGTGGGCGGTCGCCCTTGCGCTGAGCCTGGCTGCCGTACAACTCTGGCTGCCGGCCGTGGGCCCGGATTACGGCCTCTATGGCGTTCTGCTGTGCCTGACTAGCTTTGTGTTGTCTCGGCACAGAGAGCAGCTCGTCATCAGCCACGGACTCCTGCACGTGCTCGCCGCAGCCATGCTCTGGCCGTCTCAGGTCTATGCGTTAGCCAGCATCCCGTTTATCCTCTGGCTTCCACGCCTGCGTCTTCGGCGTCTGCCGGGATGGCTCTTTTATGCATACTACCCGGCTCACCTCGCTGTCCTTGTCCTCATCCGCCGGCTGTTGACGCGGTGAAGGCATTGCTCGAGCAGTGGGCTGTCCTATACTGATGGTTACTACCTGGAGGCAACCGTGAACCGCAAACGCATGCGTACATTCGTCACCATTCTCATCGTGCTCGCCCTCACCAGCGGAGGCGCAGTCACCATCGTCTCTGTTCTGCGAGGAACGACCGTGGATGAACCCATCAGCGTGCTATCAGGCGTCACGCTCAGCCCACAGGACTTCAAGGACACGGGGTTGGGAACGGCCGTCGACGCCCAGTATGCGGCCAAGACCTTCGTCTTTTTCGCTGACAGCCAGGGCGCCGAACTCGCCAGCGCTAAGAGCGGACTGAGCATAGATTTCCGCAGTGGTGGCTCCGTGACGCTCCTCTGCGGGCAGTTCGCCCCCGACCCGGATCACACTCTGCGTGACCAGGCGTATGCCTGGTACAGGGACAAGCTCGCTTCCGACGGACTTGTCGTCGACGTAGGAACGGCAATCGTCGGTGACGGGTCGGCCCGGTACGACGATCCCGCTGTCGCTGCTATGCTGGTACGCAGAAACAACACTGTGTTCACGCTGGTGTACGCGCTGACCACGACGACAACCACCACGACACCCCGACCGATCGTGGCCGTCGAGGCTCTGGCCCGCCTCCTCGTCTCACGTTTCTAGGCTCTGCCCGCTGCGGAAACCGCATTCCTCGCCGGACCATATGACAAGGCTGGCCGAGATTATCTCGGCCAGCCAACAAGGAACGATGTGTTCGACGTCTACTGCGGCTGCTTGTCCTCGGGTTTCGGCTGTTCCGGAGGGACAGTGGTTTCCACTTTCTTCTCGGGAGGAACGACCGGGGCGCTCGTCCACCCCTGGGGTGTCGGACGATGCTCTGCCCACCTCTGTTCACGCTCGATGTGCCGCTGTTCGCGCTCGGCGCGTCTTGAGCTGCGTTCACCGGGGGTACCGGTGAGGAGGACGGTGATGCCCACTGCCAGCAAGATCACACCTGGAACCCAGGCCGCAATCCGGCCAAGTCCAAACCCCTTGAACCCCAGCCAGCCCTCGAATACGAAACCAAGGACAAGGAACATGACGATGCCGAACACAAACCCGCCGACACTGTCACGCACGTGCCGCCAATTGGCGTGCAGCGTCCCATGGATGATGCCCGCGAGTCCTCCCGCAGCCGGGAACACGAGTGCCCATGCATATGCCCAGCTTGCCCATGTGCCGGTGATGCTCTGATACCAGAGCAGCGTGCCCACCGCCGCGGCCACCAACCCGAACCCGGACAGACCCTCGCCTGCCCCGTCCGGCAGCACCAGGCCCACCACGAACAACGCAAGTCCGGGAATAATGATGCGCAGTGGCCATGCCACCACCGCCCAGCGCTCCGGAAGCCAGCTCAGGTCGATATGAACGTACTGCAGCGCAAGAATGACGATACCGACGACGATCAGCAGGATGCCGAGGTTCGCCATCGAGGAACGGTTCGTACGATTGTCCTGGTTAGCCATATCTTCTCCTTACCCTCGCAGCCGGTCTTCTGAGAACACTGACCGACTGTCCAACTTGTCTACGCCTGCACCCCTGCAAAGGTTACATCTGAACTACCGCCTCGTACTGCCCCTCCACATCACTGCCGCCCGTGCACCAGCCTCTGCGCTGAGCTCAAGCGCCAGGCAGCGGTCCTCACCTCGGCTCCAGGAAGAGAAGAGCGGCGTTCCCGGAGTGACAGAACGCAGCCGCGCGTTGCTCACGTACTCTTCCTTGCCGGCAGCCGCCTGCGCATAACCGCGATGCCGGACTTGGGACCCTCTGCCACCAGGAACCCGTGACGTTCGAACATAGCGCGTGTGCCGGTATAGACAAAAGCATCTGGCTGTGCTCTACCATGCGTATCCTTGGGACATGCCTCGACGACCTGAGCTCCTTCACGCTCCATCAGCTTCAGCGATTCCGTCAGCAGAAGATCAGCTACGCCGCGGTGGCGCCACGTCCGCTTGATGAAGAAACATCCGACAAACCAGACCCCTTCTGTCGGCGTTCCCTTGAACGAAGGCGAACGCTGCAGCCGCGGAAATGCTGAGCGCGGCTCGAACGAGCACCACCCGATGACCTCATCGCCGTTGTATGCGAGGACTCCATGTGCTTGCCCCTCCTGCACCTGTCGACACAGACGAAAGTGTGCCACTTCCCCTTTGACATCCTTCCAGTGCTCTACTCCCGCGATGCGCCACCACTGGCACCAGCAGCCGCCACATGCTCCGTTCTTGCCGAACAGTGCTTCCAGTTGCGTCCAGAGCCCCGGTTCAAGTTCGCGGCAGGCAATACCGGCAAGCATGCTGGATGTCTCCATGTGTCACCTCCTGTCCTTCGTCCTGTCCAGTATTATTCGACGATCCCTCGGCGGCGCGCGCGCTTTCCAGTTTGACTGTGGGCTTCGGGTTCATCACGGCTTCCTTCCTGCTGGCATTCACAGCCCTGAAACATGCTTGCGACCTCGCGTGCCTCGACAAGGCGTGACTGGATAGCCATAACCCGGAACATCCCTTCGGGGCCCGTTGTCCCGCGAAAGAACGCGGTAATGTCCACAGCTCCAAGAGCCTGCACGATGCGCTCGGCCTCAGCCTGCCCTGCAACAACTACAACTTCCGCGTACTCGTCCACCATTTCTCCTCCCTGCCGCTATCACAAGGCAAAATGGAAATGCCTGCGGTCCAGCGCCCACCCGATCCAGCTCAGCGTTCCGACCATGAAGAGTGCCTGGAGCACTACCAGCCACACAGGCGCCAGTTCATACCAGCCGGGTATCCCGGGCGCGACGAACGCGCCCAGAAGAACGCCGTGCAAGACATAGAGCAGCAGAGAGTTACGCCCCCACTCCCTGAGGATGGGAATCGAGCGGCCAAGACGTTCGTCGAACAAATGGAAACACCAGAAAACCAGGCTACTTGCGCCTAATGTGATCAGAACATAGCTGGCCGAGACGCGGTGCTTGCTCACCGGAACAAGGAGCGCCAGAAGGAGACCGAGGACGAGGACGCCTGCTGAGACCGAGGGGAACCAGCGTCTGCCTTTTAGGGTGTCATGGAACAAGTCTCCCAGCGCGGTCGCCATAACCATCATCGCTCCCCACGAAAGAGCGCCTTCGAGTCCGCCGTGCGTGGAGCTCAGGACAGTCACCAGCCAGGCATTGTTCAGCTGGAACTGATAGGCGACCAGCAACAGGAGCCCCACAAGCCACCGCAGGCGCGCCGGCACCGCAATGAAGAGCAGGGTTATGAGCCCTGCGAAGCCGATAGCCTGCAGCAGTCCCCAGTCCGACCGGTCGACAACAACTCCCGAGAGATTCCCCAGAACCGTGAAGAGGGCCCCAAGACCGATGAGAGCTAGGTTCCGTGCCAGGAAATGCTCAACGGTCCGGCGCCTGCCATCTCTCGCCAGCCTGGCTCGGAACGAGGCGCCAAATGTGAGTCCGATGGCCACAATGAACATCGGAGCGATGATGTCGATGACAGTGAATCCTATGTCGGGGGCATGCTTCAGCCACGCCGGAACAATGTGGGGACCGGCCAGATAGTCGGCCAACACCATGAGTAGAATGGAAAACCCTCTGAACTCGTCTATGGACTCCAGTCGCTGCCGTGCATCGTTCATGCGATCCTCCTTGATGTTCAAGAGCATGGGCATATTTCACAAAAACTCAAGAGGACCTAGGAAAGGCGCGCGTTGAGGGACGAAGTCCCGCTGCCTATAGCACTGATGAAAAAAATGACATGGATGGGTACGATTTCGCAGTAGCCACATACGCCGAGCACCCGGAGCTTCGCAACGTCTTGGATCAGGCCGGCTCCAAGCTATGGCAGGGTCCATGCTCCACGACGCCGACACTGGCGTCTACGTCGAACCAAACGTGTAGATGGTGCACAAACTACGCTGAGCGTCGCTATGGCATCCAGAAATGGCGCTCCATGTCGATGCGTCCCTGTTTGTCGAACGTGACTCCCTCACTCTCCAGCAGGGACCGCTGCACACCAGGCCCACCAAACACGTCTTCTGGGGACAGTTCACCTACCGCGTTGACTACCCGGTGGCATGGCAGCCTCAACCCCGACGGCGTTGCCCGCATCGCCCAGCCCACCGTCCGCGCCGCTCCAGGGCTTCCCAGCGCACGCGCGATGGCCCCATATGTCGTCACTTTGCCGCGCGGTATCCGTGCCGCGACGCTCCAGACACGTTCGAAGAAAGCGCCTGTCGTTTTCACGGGTTATCCCCGCCCGGTGGCATCTGCCTCATCGGCGCCCACAATCAGCGACCGCACCCACTCGCGTTGTGACCACAGCGCGCAGCCCCCGCTGGTCTCGGTCAGCTTGTCGTGGTCGCTCCGGATGGCCATGAGCAAGGGTGACGCCAGCGCATCCCGGAGCGGCACATCCCTGACACTGGCATCGGAATACGGTGCAAACGGACACGGCTCCACCCGCCCTGACGGGCTGATGTGGATGAACCCGCGCCCTGCAGCCAGACATCCGCCAAGTGCCTCCTCGTCGCCGGGGAATGCGATGAACAAGCCACGCAGCCGCTTCTGCAGTGAAGCGACGACCGTGGCCAGCCGCACACGCTGGACACTGTCCAGCACGAGTGATTCGGTGCCATCGCGCACCGGGACATATTCGACGAAGAAGAACAGTCTGCATCCCAGGTCGACGAGGCCGCGCAGGTACTGCTCGTCGAGGACCGTGTCGATGTTCAGTCGAGTGACCGTCAGCGACGTCCCGAAGAAGACCCCGGCCCTGCGCATCCGCGCAATGGACGCCTGCGCCAGCCCAGCAACGCCTTCGCCCCTGCGCGCGTCTGTCTCCGCAGCATGCCCCTCGAGGCTGATAACGGGGACAAGGTTGCGCTGCCCACGGATCCGGCGTACCAGCGATTCACTCAGCAGTGTGCCGTTGGTGAACACCGGGAACATGACGTCAGGCACATCGTGTGCGATCGTCAGGAGGTCGTCTGCGCGCGTCATCGGCTCTCCGCCGGCGAGCAGCATGATGCCGACACCGAGGTCGCGCCCCTGCTGAACGACACTCAGGAGCTCTGTAAACGTCATGTCGGGCTCCTCCTGCCGCTGCTGAGCTTGGGCGTAGCAGCCTGTACACGCAAGGTTGCAGTGCCCCGTCACACTGATGATCATGAACGGCGGCACGTGGACCCCCTCTGTGGCAAGCAGGGCACGGCGGCGCTCTGCCGCACGCTGCGCACGTCGCATCCGCACGAAGAACGCCGCGACAGACGGGTCTCGCAGCGTGATGCGCACAGCATCGGAAAACAGGGCCGCGATCGCGTTGTCGAACAGATGGATGTACTGGGTCGTCTCGCTCATGCAGTACTCCTCAAAACTCGTACAGCACACGGTACTGCCAACCACAGTATACGTAGGGAGCGCAACCGGCCAAGCTCTATGCCCGTCATCGCTGTCGGCAGGCCGATGTTGCCGTTCCATCTCGTCGTGGAATCGCTGGCAGCAACCGTCACCGAGGATGCCTCCTCAACGGTCATCTCTGCAGACAAGGGGCACCAGGCATGACGCCTCAGGCCTTAGTCACGCGATCCCAGTACCAGGCTGAACGCCTTCGGCGACAGCGAAATGGCCAGCATCGACTGGACGTCGTCTGTCGGAATGTGGATTTCACGAGGGCCCGCCGCATACGGGCCGACCTGGTAAGGGTCGAATGAGACGACCAGCCCGCCCGGCTCCAGTGACACGCTCGTGAAGTTGTCCGCCGTGGGCGCCGTTCCCCATTCCACGAAGCTCTGAAGCGCCTCGTAGTCGGACCCGTACTGCCGCTTGAGGTCCGAGACGCAATACTGTGAAAGCCACTGGAGGCCCTGCTTCCCGTTGGTGAACAGACCCTCGGTGTCGATAATCTCCCCGTCGCTGAGTCTCGCGTTGACGACACGTGTATATGACATGCCATGCGCCGCGCCGGCGGAGTACGTCTCGAACCGGATGCGGACACTGATGAGGTCGTTCATCAGATAGGGGATCTCGTACTCTGCGTTCAGGGAGCTGCTCTGGTCCGCAGGCAGCTGGGCAGCCTCAGAGGAGTTCTTGGCAGCCCATGCAGCATCGTCAGCAACATTCTGCTTCAGCCCCGCAATGTCCGGAAGTACCATGTCCGCGATGGCCTTGTTGACCTTCTCAAGGACACCCTCGGGCAGCGCCCCTCGCAACTGCGGATAACTGGCCCTTACCGAGTAGCGAAGCGTTTCGTCCTCCACGCGCACGGTCTGCACGGCGATGGACGGCAGCCCGGGCCAAGGCGTACTCACTGTCTGCGGACGGCATCCCGCGCACGCCGCCACTACTCCTGCAGTCAGCACGATCGCCACTGCTTGCTTCAGTCTCATGGTTTCTCCTCTCTGCTGTCGTCTCGTCGGACGGTGTTGACGCTCCAATACAGTATGGTTCGCCTTCGCGTGTACGCAAACGCACATAGGAGTGCCGGCGGGAACCCAAGCGATGATGCAAGGATGGATTCCCGCTTGCGCCGAAAGCACCCCTCAGAAGCGCCCCTCGCATGGGAAAAAAGTGCTCGGGGCCTTGAACAAAAGGGCTCGGGAGGGAATGACAGACGGGAATAAACCTCGCGTTCCTTTCCGTCGTTCCCACGGAGGTGGGAACCCATTTCCGTAGAAGGCACTAGTGGTCGTCTGCCCGGGTATGACGAATCAGCGAGCTATCATCAGCCGACGGGGATGAGTCGATGCCGTGGCCCGTATTGCATCATTTAGAAATCATCGCGAACGTGTGAGTCGTTGCATCATCAAGAATCATACCGAAATGGCCCGGTATGTCACGGCTCCGAGGGAGGCATCTTGGCTGGTCTTCCTGAGGAGCCGTTC
>CAIQIK010000033.1 GCA_903871855.1 uncultured Caldisericota bacterium | reverse complement strand
TCCCTTGCGCCGTCACCTGCATTACCGCTTACGATTTCGACTATCCTACAGACCTTATCTCCGTTATGGATCTGTTTGTGGCTTTCCGGCGCCTCGAAGGTGGCGCATTTCCAGTCGACAGATTTGACTTCTAGCTTGAAGGGAACGCTACGCGTCAGCATGACTCCTTCCCCGGTGTGCTGCTCGTACGCATCAAGGTCAGCAGCATTTCTGGCGTTATAAGCTTTCCCTTATTGATAGCCTCGAGCATGTCCTCCAGGACCTTGATCCTCGGGTTAGCCATATCCATCTGCTTGAGAAGGGCAAGGGTCCTCTCGATACGCGCGACAGATTCATCATGAATATGCCGCTGCTCTTCTGCCATCGCAGGCACGACAGATTCAATAGTACCGCGTAGGAGTACGCAAGCGATCTCCAGGGCCTCTTCGTGCGAGTATCCATCTACGCGGGCGAACATGTAGCAGTCTTGGCTCATGCAGAAGGCCTCACTGAAGCCCTCATGGAGAACTCTTTGGGTCAGTTCTTCATCCGCGTCAGGGAAGATGAGCGGGACGGCTTCTTCGACGACGATCTTGGTAAAGAGGGCGCCGACGGCGGAGAACTTGTCGAAGAAAGCGGTGTACTTTGAGGAGATTGTTGCCTTGACAGAACTCATTCAGCTCACCTTTCCATTCTTGAGGATTGCCTTCATGGTTTCGACGCTGACGCGGGCCAGGTTGTTTTCTACGGCCTGCTGGATAGCCGTGACAAGGTTGGCATCGACGTACTGCTCTCTAATTTGTGAGCACAAGTGCGTGCCACTGTTTAGTTCCCACTTCTGCGACTGCACTTGCTCGATTAGGTCGCGGTAGGTGAACTGGTTCATTTCGGGGTTACCCCGCAGCGAGACATTCCAGGCACGTTACTTCTCTGCCGGCCTCGATCCAACGAATCTGTGCCATAGGGTATAGTACGTTGCAGCGAGTCAAGTACAGCACGTAACTTTGCAAGCCACCTGCCATCGTTGACTCCAAAAGGTGACGCATTCTCTCATCCGTCTCGAGGGTGATGTACCGGTATTCTGGGCATGGCACCGTATTACCTCTAGCAGAGGTGCGAGCGCCTATGCGCTCGAGCCCACTGCGGCACCAGCGGCGTGTGCGCGTTCATGAACATCCACATCTCGAAGGCCATGATGACGGCGTCGGGCATCTTGGCCTTTGGTGGACAGGTCGCCCCGAAGCCCATCAAGAGCTTTTTGACGCGCAGGTACTCCTCCAGCTCAACAGTACCCAGGGTCGCTTTCGTCATGGGCACCAAGGGAGGCAGCTTGGAGCAGCACCCCACGGGGTCCTTCAAGCGTCCCTCGAGACGCTCCAGTGCTCTCTCCCTGCCTCCTTTGCGTGTGTACTGATCTTCAGGGGAGCAGAAGGTCACGCCCACGGCCATGAGGCGTTGGTGGTCAACTACGTCGTGCGTGAGGCCTTTGATTGCCAGCGTTGCTCGGCCAGTGCCGACGTGGAGATGCATGTAACTGATG
>CAIQIK010000032.1 GCA_903871855.1 uncultured Caldisericota bacterium | reverse complement strand
GGTTGCCTTGGTCGCTTGCATGAGGAAGCTCTTGCTCATCGCCCATCATCTCTACGTCACCAAATCGACGTACCGGCTTCTTGAACATGATGCCAATCCATGCCTAACCCCTTGACAGGGATCGTAGTATCTTGGATGAGTTCACGGAGACATTTCAGGTACATATTAGGTGAGTCGATGCGCGCGCGTTGCCATCAGACCAGTACTGTCTATAATGGGAGTTACTATGAGAGATTATCGACGCTTGCGTTTCTTATGCATTGTAGCCCTCGTCGTGGCTCTTGCCGTTGTGGCCATACCGTCGGCACGAAGCGCCACAGTCAGTGAGGTTCTCGTCGACAAGTCATTCCATGTCACGCTCCTGAGAACCGCAGATGGTACTCTTATTTTTCCTGACGCGACCGGAACCACCGGCGAAAGTGTCACACCTGTCGGCACATACAAGGTGACAGAAAAGCAGGCTGACCCGAGCTGGCATTGGGAAGGCAAGGTATACGCCCCATACCTCCATGACAAGACCAATGGCCTGGGGGTTCGCTGGATCGGCATTTCGCTCCCTTCATACGGGCTGCACGGAACGAACGAGCCATTCAGCATCGGCAAGGATGTATCACACGGGTGCGTACGCCATCAGAACACTGACGTGACAAAGGCCTTCTCAATGATTCCAATAGGGACCCCCGTCAAGATCATCGAGACTCCGGTCCCCCAGCGAACGGAGAGCATGGTCACCGATTTTCTGGAGCTGTACGATCTTCTCACAGTCATGGAAGGCTCCCACTAGAAACTGAAATCATTCAACACCGACGAAGGAGGCGGGAGGCCGTATGCTTGACAGCGGCAAGTCCCCACTGAAATGGAAAAACTGTCGAAGCACCAGATAGCCGTCCTGATCATCGCTGTTCTTGCTCTGGGAATGGGCACCGGGTTGTTCGTGGGTTCACGTCTCCACGAACCCACACCCAACCCAGTCCCACAGATTGTGAGTGACCCTTCGGAAGCAGATATTGCGCCCACAGTCCCGGTTTCCATCAACGTGTATGTGACTGGGGCCGTCCTTCATTCAGCTGTCTACTTGCTGCCGGAGGGCTCCATTGTCCGCGACGCGCTGGCGGCTGCCGGAGGAGCTGCAAACGACGCAGATCTCATTGCGATCAACCTGGCAGCCCGCCTTGAGGACGGTGAACAAGTCACTGTTCCTGTCAAGTCGCCAGACGGCGCCAGTACTGTCGTGTCTCCTACGCCATCCGCATCCAACGTCCGTGCAAAAATCAGTATCAACCACGGGACACTAGCCGATCTCGATACGCTTCCCGGCATTGGTCCTGCGAAAGCACAGGCGATCCTGGATTATCGGGCACAGCACGGCTTGTTCAAGCACCTTGAAGACCTTCAGAACGTCAAGGGTATCGGTACCAAGACCTACGAAAGCCTGAAATCCCTCATCACCCTCTAGCCGCCGTGATAAGGCTGCGACTCGTCACGCTCGTGGCCCTGACGGTCGTAGCCGGGGCCCTGTCGGCTGGAACCACGGGAGCCACGGCGATACTCACCTTCGCTGTTCTGGCCAGTCTGGGAGCAGTCTACGTCGTACAGACTCGGCACCCGCGACTCAATCTCATCCGCGCCCTGCTTGCCCTCTCTCTCTTCTGGGCATCGTTCGCCGTGGCAAGGAGAGTCCTTCAGACTTCTGCCTCAGGGCAGCTCCGCCCTGATACATCAGTTGTCATTGGCACAACCCTTACACCTTCTGTAGCCCGAAGCACCGGAGGCACAGTGTTCGAGTTGTCGGCAGTGATGGCAGACGACATCCCTCTCGGCCGCCCAGTAACCATCCAGGTGCAGCTGCCCGATCGCCGCAGTGGTCCGACATTTGGTCAACAAATACGTGTCCTGGGGAAAATCGCCACAACCAGCCCCGCTCTCAACCCGGGAGAGGAGCGCTTGGGCCCGCCGCCCCCGGGACTGTTTCTCGCACAAGACATCCAGGCTCTCCCCGGCCGCTCTCTGGCATCATGGTGGGGTCGCTTGACAGGACGCGCACGAGACCTTGTTGAGCTCCATGCGCGGGAGCTCTTAAGCTACAAAGCTTTCGGATTTCTCGAAGAACTTCTTCTTCATCGCAGACTCTTCGCGACAGTTGACCGCCATCTCTTCTCGATCACTGGCACCAGCCATCTGCTCGCCATTTCCGGGCTTCACCTTGCACTGGTCTTCGCCGTGATGTCGCTGCTCCTTGGCCTGATGTTCTCCGAAAGAAGTGTCGGCAAGACTCTGGCTCCTCTCATCGCCACTCTTGTCTACTTGGCATTCATCGATTTCCCCCTCAGTGCTGATCGAGCGTTCGTTATGCTGTGCGTTCTCACAGTAACCCGTATGTCCGGCGGACACTTAGGCAGGCTCGCATCGCTTTCCTGGGCTGCACTCATTCTCACAGCGGTCGATCCTGTCTCTGTCTTCGACATCGGACTGCAGCTGTCGTTTGTCTCGGTCGCGGGCCTGTGCTTCATCGGCGAACCTCTGTCTCATCTCGTTCGAGCCAGGGGTCGTCTTATCCGGCCACTCCTCTCATCTCTCTGTTCGACGACCGGCGCGTCTTTGCCCACAACAGCGCTCGCCGTGTCGGCATTTCATGTCCTTGCCCCGGTTGCCCTTTTGGCAAACATTGTAGCTATTCCTGCGGTCTCCCTGCTGCTAATAGGTCTCCTCGCGTGGTCAGCGCTGCTCCTTACGATCCCGCCGCTCGCAGCTCTACTTGCTCCCATCATCAACGCCGCCTCAAGTGCTCTCTTTGGCTGTCTTGAGCTGCTCAGCCGCCTCCCTGGATCACACCGCAATGTCCCTGCACCTTCACCATTCCTGCTCCTTTCCATGGGGATCCTGTTCGGAGTCGTCATCCTGTTCGTAGACAACCAGCCAAGACTCGGTCGGAAGCGCCATGCAGGAGTCCTCGTAGCTGCAACAGCCGTCCTGGTCTCACTCATATGGGTGTTCGGCATTGTCCCCTTTGATACGTGTGTGACCTTCCCTGTCGTCGATCAGGGCAGCGTTGTCCTTGTCCGCAGCAGGGGCATTGGCACGTGGCTCTGTCTGTTCGACACCAACGGCAAAGCTGCGGACCGGGCAGCCCATGCGCTCGCGGCACTCGGCGTGAACACGTTGGACGTCGTCGTGGTCGCAGGATCACCTACAGATCTCCCAGACCAGCTGGATGCATTGTTTGGGCTACTGGCACCGAGCCACGTATACCTTCCATCCCAATACGCCAGCACCCCCATCCCCGGACTCGACGCTCGCTTCCAATCGACCATTGAATCCCTCGATACCGGCAAGATGGTAACTGTCAAGACAAGCAGTGCGACCATTCGGTCAGGAAACGTCGGCAAATTTGGTCCCTCGTTGGCACTCGTCACTGCCGCTCTCGTTGGAACGGTGAGCCCCACGACGTCACTTTCTGCCAGCTCCCCCGGATTTGCCTATGATACTTCTACCGGGACCGTTCAGGTTCTCACAGGAGATTTGGCAGCGAACCTTTCTCTCAAACAGACCGGCTGCATCTCCGTGTTCACTCGCGGCTCACGCTGCTGGGTTGCGCCCGACCCGAAACGTTGATACAATGAGCATATGACGAACCGAGTAGTACTTGTCGACGGGAGTTCGATTCTCTATCGAGCGTTTTTTGCCATGCCGCACTTCAGCACCGCCACCGGTGTCCCCACCGGAGCAATTCTGGGAACCACGACGATGCTGCTCAGTATCATCGAGGAACTTCAACCGAAGTACATGGGCGTCTTCTTCGACCGCAAGGCAGCAACCTATCGCCACGAGATGTTCGAAGAATACAAGGCCAACCGGGAAACCATGCCCGACGAACTCGTCAGCCAGCTCGTCAACCTCAAGCAACTCATCCGTTCGCTGGGGATCGTCACACGCGAAAAGGATGGGTTCGAGGCAGACGATTTCATCGGCATCTACAGCAAAACCGCCCGCCAGGAAGGGGTTCCCTGCATCGTCTATTCCGGAGACAACGACCTGCTTCAGTTGACAGACGACAACACATCAGTGCGCATAACCATCAAGGGGGTGAAGGAGATCAGGGAGTATACCCCCGCGGCAATTCTGACAGAGTTCGGCCTCGAAGCTCCACAACTGATCGACGTCAAGGCACTCAAGGGGGACACGTCCGACAACATCCCCGGAGTACCCGGCATCGGCGAGAAGACCGCTCTGAAACTCGTTCAGGAGTTCGGTTCAGTTCAGGCATTGCTCGAGAACGGAGGTCCCGAACGTTACAAAACCCTGCTTGCCGAGAACCGGGATCTCATTCTGCGCAACCGCTCGCTGGTCACCATCCAGATGAGCCTGGACGAACCAACCAAACTCGTTGACTTGGCTCGTATCGCCCCGGATATTGAGCAGAGTACCCAACTGTTCCAGACGCTGTCATTTGTTGCACTGAGCCGACGTGCATCGAAGGTCCTCGGTATACCATCGCTCGCTTCGACGCCGATTCCTATCCATCACGACGACCTTTTCGGCCCAAGCGCTCGTTCAGCAGCGGTCACATCGGACCCTCCACAGGCAACGAGTGTGATTCACGACAATCGAACTGCTCTGGCCGTCGTGTCTGATGTCGAAGGACAGGGGTTCACAGTAGCCCGCCGAACGAAGGACAGCGCTTCATCGACACACGTCGATGCCATGTTTGGCTCGCCTCCCGACGCCCTCCAAACAGACAGTACGTTCATGACCTATGTCTATGACTACAAAAGACTCTGCCACGCCCTTGCACCGTTCGGCTTGGTCGCCCCCTCCCCCATCCGTGACATCATGCTTGCACAGTACTTGCTTGATCCTGACCAGAAAGCCTGGGGCCTTGACCGCATCGGCGAAGCCTGGGGGCTGTCTGGAGATACGTCGACTGCCGAAGGATTGGTGGACCTTGTCTATCGCGCCTCCTACCCAATCGATACAGCTCTTGAGGAATCACAGCTCACACGTACCCTGAACGAGATGGAAATGCCGTTTGCGGCAGTGCTCGCGAACATGGAAATGGCTGGCATCCGCACAGATACTGCCTATCTGAGAACTTTCGGGGCAAAGCTCGGTCTTCGCATTGTTGAACTGGAGCGTCAGGCGTACGAGCTCGTCGGAACGCACGATTACAGCCTTCAGTCTCCCAAACAGCTGGGCGTGCTCCTCTTCGACGTGCTGGGGCTTGCCCCGACCAAGAAAACCAAGACAGGCCTGAGCACTGATGTCGAATCCCTGGAAGCAATCCAGAATGAACATCCAGCGATCCCGCTTATCCTGGAGCTCCGTCAACTGACCAAGATCAAGGGAACCTATACCGATTCGCTGGTGCGATACGTCGCGCCGGACGGGAAGATTCACCCCACGTTCCTCCAGACCGGCACGTCGACGGGGCGTATCAGCTGCATCGATCCCAACCTGCAGAACATCCCCGCCAGAACCGAGGTCGGGCGCGAAATCAGGCAAGCGTTCATACCCAGTCATGACGACTGGCTCCTTGTCTCGGCAGACTACTCCCAGATCGATCTGAGGATGCTCGCTCATCTTTCAGCGGACGAAAACCTCTGCCATGCGTTTGCCCAAGGAGAGGACATCCACCTCCACACGGCTTCGCAAGTCTTCGACGTCCCGGAATCAGTCGTGACTCCCGAGATGCGCAAGCGCGCCAAAACCATCAACTTTGGCATCATCTACGGCATCTCACCATACGGTCTGTCACGACAGCTCGGCATTAGCGGCGAAGAGGCTCGGCAATACATCGAACGCTATATGGAGCGGTTTCCCGGTATACGAGACTACCGCGACCGGGTCATCGAGGCAGCCCAGCGCGATGGCTACGTGAAGACGATCCTTGGACACCTGCGGAGAGTCCCACACATCAACAGTCGCAACAATGTGGAGCGGCAGGAAGCTATTCGGCAAGGCTTCAATGCTGTCGTGCAGGGGAGCTCCGCCGATGCCATCAAGATGGCCATGATACGCCTGGGCAGGGACCTTCAACCTCTCAAGGCACGCATGGTACTGCAGGTACATGACGAAATTGTCGTCGACACGCCAGTGAGCGAACTCGATCTTGTCCGCGGGATGATGCAGGAATCCATGGAGTCAGCAATACATCTTTCGATCCCCCTTGTGACTCGCCTCTCTGCCGGTCCGAATCTGCGGGACCTTGAATGAGTATTGACGTTGGACTCACCGGCAACATTGCCTCTGGCAAGAGCATGATCTCCGGCATGCTGCAGGAGCACGGAGCAGCGGTGCTGGACGCGGACCTGGTGGGCAAAAACGTCCTTGCCAAGAACACGGAAGGGGTGCTTGAGCAGGTGCGAGCTGCCTTTGGTGATTGTGTCTTTGATGGAAACCAGCTCGATCGCCACGTCCTTGGCAATCTGGTCTTTGGGCATCCCGATCTCCTGATGAAGCTCAATTGCATCATGATGCCCATTATGACCGGACTGATCGTGAGGGAGATCGCACTGCTTCACCGGACATCAAACGTCGTGGTCCTTGACGCGGCGATTCTGATCGAGGCCAGCTGGCAGAACCTGGTCGACGAAATCTGGGTCGTGAAAGCGTCGAAGGGCGAACAACTGGAGCGCCTCATCACGCGTGATCATCTTTCGCGTGAAGAAGCGCTCAGCCGTATCGAGGCACAGATGCCTCTGACCCAGAAACTGGCGTACGCTGACGTCGTCATCGACAACACGATGAATGTCGACCAAACCCGGAAACAAGTGGAGATGCTTTGGAAAACGCGCTTACAGAACCGCTGAGCTACTCGAGGGTATCGACGTACAACGAATGCCCCCGGAAATTCGAGCTCAAGTACATTCAGAAGATCGAGGAACCGTCCCACTGGTATTTCAGCTATGGCAAGAGTGTCCACGCTGTCCTCGAGAGACTGCTGTCATGCCACCTGGGAGAAGATGGGCAGCTGTACGGGGACGATGCAGCCCTCTTCCCCACTTCTCTTTCCCAGCTTCTAGACGAGAACTGGCTGACAGAGGGGTATGCCGACCCCGGTGATGAAGACAGGAAACGGCGTCAAGCCCTACACGTGCTTACGGTATTCTTCCCGATTTTCCAGTCTACGTGGCAACAGATGGTCTATGCGGAACACCTTATCAACACAGAACTTGACGGCATCCCATTCACTGGGATCGTGGACCGAATCGACCGAGTCAATGACCGTGTGCTGCGAATCGTCGACTACAAGTCTGCGAGGCCGAGAGAAGCCTCTGCACTGACATCTCATCGATTCCAGGTGGCGCTGTATGCTGCGGCACTGAGTCAGGTGGAAGAGTTCCAAGGAAAGCGGTTCATTCTTCAGACGTACTATCTCCGCGAGAACCTCAAGGCAGAGATGGACGAAGGGGCAGAGATTTGCATTGCCAAGTCCCGAGAGGTTCTGGCAACAACTGCCCGCAGGATTCTTCAGGGTGATTTTCGTGGAAGACGAGGCAGTAAGTGTTTCTCCTGTGACTACAGAGACATCTGCTCCGCGTCTCGCCGCGTCTAGTCTTGCCTTTCGCAGAAGCCAAACAACCCCTGCCGCGCGACACGCGGGCAGGGGTTGTTGTGTGTCTATCTTGACCAGCTGCTAGATTTTTGACTTGAGCAAGTCCCCCAGGCGATGGATCCCTTCAGTGATATGCTCAGGATCCACAGCAGAGAAGTTCAATCGCATGTGGCAGTTGTCGTCCCGATGAGGGTAGAAGGCAATACCTACAACGTACGCGACCTTGGCATTGATCGCCTCGCGGAACATCGTTGTGGTATCGATGGTCTCCGGTACCTTTGCCCACACAAACAGCCCACCTTGGGGATCAGTCCAGCTGGTGCCAGCTGGGAAATACTTCTCAAGAGCGGCAATCATCGCGTTCTTCTTCTTGGGATACTCGCGCCGAACGACGTCAACATAGTCATCCAGCCACCCGCGGCTGACAAATTCATACACTATATATTGCGTCAAGGCTGGAGAGCAAAGGTCCGCCGCCTGTTTTCCAACGTTGATCTTGCTCATGATGTCTTCGCGGGCGACGATCCACCCCAGACGTAGCCCAGGGAAACTGATCTTCGAGAACGTGCGCAGCGCCATAACCCGATCCTTGCCACCCAACGCCAGCAGCGAGGGGATGGGTTCACCCTCAAAACGAATTTCCCCATATGGGTCGTCCTCTACAATGAGCAGGCCGTACACGTCAGCCAACTCAACAAGCTTCTTACGGCGCTCCAGCGTCATGGTGACGCCGGCAGGGTTGTGAAAGTTGGGCACCGTATAGAGGAACTTTGGGCGGATGTGCGATTTCTCCAGCTCCTTGAGCCTGTCCTCAAGAATGTCCATTTGCATGCCGTCCTTGTCCAGTGGAACCGTGCAGAACTTGGCTTGCATGCTTCCAAAGGCCTGGATTGCTCCGAGGTAGGATGGCTCTTCCACAATGACAGTGTCGCCCGAATTCACGAACACCTGGGCCACCAGGCTGAGACCCTGCTGTGAGGCGGTGGAGATCAGGACATTGTCCAGTTCAATGCCTCTGACACCCTCTTTCTCCATGCGGTCCATGAGCAAAACACGCAGCTTCTTGATGCCTTCGGTAGACCCATACTGGAGAGCCTTGTTGCCGTATTCCCTCAGCGCAAACGTGCTTGCCTCGATAACTCGGTCGATGGGAAAGAACCGATCGTCCGGCATGCCTCCAGCCAATGAGATGATTTCGGGACTGTCGACGAGTTTGAGGAGCTCCCGAATCTCGGATGGTCTGAAACCCAGCGCCCGTTCTGAGAACAACTCTTCTGCGTTCAACGACATCGATATGCCTCCGCATTGGGATGATATTTCGGCAAGGGTCCGTTGCACAGAACGCGCGAGACTACTTACCAATGAAGTATACCCCTATTGAGCATAACGAAAAGCCCGCCGTGGAGGCGGGCGTCGATCGTCAATTGGACTCGCGAGACTGGTCTAGAGGCCGATTTCTGCGGCGATCTCCTTCATGGAACTCAGGCCGATGGTAACAAACTTGTACAGATCAAGTCCCATTTCCTGACAGGCAAGTATCTGATCACGGTTTGCTCCAGCAGCAAAACGTTTCTCTTTGAAGCGAACCATGACAAAGTCCGTATCAATGGGCGCAAGCTTCTTCTCGGGCCGAATGAGAGCGCACGCAACGATGAGGCCGGACAAGGGATCCGCAGCGTACAACGCCTTGTCCATCATGCTCTTGCGCGGCAGGCCGTGCAGCGAGTTATGAACGCGCACCGCGTAGCAGATGTCCTCGGGTACTCCCATCAGATGCAACTGCTCTGATCCGACAATACCGTGAAGGTTTGGCTTGTCTTTGGTCTCAGCATAATCGATGTCATGAACGAGGCCGACCAGGCCCCACTTCTCGACATCCTCGTGAAAGTGCGCTGCAAGGCCACGCATAATGGCCTCGACAGCAAGCATGTGGTTGACCAGGTTCCGCGACGGTGCTCTCTCGACGACGACCCGATAAAGTTCGTCGCGGTTCACGAGCTATGCCTCGGGCCCAGGAACGGTCGGTTCGGCTGGAATCACGGTGTCGCCAGTCGCCCCAGACTGCTCGACATCCACAGCGGATTCGGACGTCAGCTCTTGTGGACTTGTCTCCTCAGGACCCTGAGCAAGGACAACACTCTCTGAACGAGCCTTCCTACGTGCAAACCAAGCGGTCAGCACTAGCGTCACGATAAACGCGTAGTTCAGAGCAGTGAACAGGATGACGAGAGCCATATTCACCCACGTGGGAACCTGAAAATCGGGATGGGATGCGGCATAGTTACTGACATAGAAGGAAATGAAGCTGCTCAGCAGCCACTGCATGGTATAGTATGCAGCTATCAGCGCGGTCGTCAGCAGGAGGAACAGACTCATCTTCCCTTCCTGAGAGCGCCTGTAGGAAGCTGCCAACACAAGCCCCACTATCGACAATATCACGTAACCAAGACTGAAGAAGAAATCGACACTGAAAATCGCACTGAATGGAATCATGATGCACCACCTTTGCCTTTGGATGTCTTCGGGGTTGCCTTCTTTGTGGAGGTCCCTTTCTTCGTTGTCGAAGCCACTACCTTCGTTGCTGAGGTCCTTGCCTTCGTTGTATGACCGGCTGCCCGCCTCCCTGCCCGTGATCCCTTGTTCAGAAACTCGAACTCCACTCTTCCCTTGTCGCCCAGTTTCAGATAGGCCGAGAAAGGCCTGTTGTACTTTGACACGAAATCCTCGATCAACTCGGTCTTCCCCTTCTCGAGCAGGTTACGGGCCGCATCACGGTCAATGGTCTTGCCGGCGTAGACTTTCTTCATCTGAAAACGGCAGTCAGTTGCCGCACACCGGTAGTGCTCCGTAGTCTCTATCACCGGACCCTGACACACAGGGCATCGACCTAATGGTTCCTCATTGACAACAGGTTCCGTCGTGGCAGAACTGCCACCCGATCCTTCAGCAAACTCCCATTCCAGCTTGTTGTCGGGCTTGAGCAGGAGCCGCGCGCTGAACTTGAACCCACGCTTGCTCACGAATCCTTCGAGCATCTCCGTCCTCTTCTCGGTCATAAGCTGCAAGGCCTCTTCACGGCTGATGGGGCGTCTGAGAATCAGCTTCGGGATGCTGAACTTGCAGTCCGTCTTCTTGCGGCCATGATGCTCACAGACGTACGATGCAGGGCGCTCAAGCACGTTGCCGCCGCAGATGGGGCATGTACCTAGTGGTTCCGCCGACTCGATGCCGATCTGCGTGGGGGCTTCGTATCCCTTGATCTTCTCAATCATCTGCCGCGTGAAGCTCTCGATACGATTCAGGAACTCCACGTCGCCTAATGACCCCTTCTCTATCTTGCGCAAACTCATTTCCCAGTCACCGGTAAGGTCCGGAGCCACAAGATCCGACAACTGGATCGCCTCAAGGAGATCGATCAGGTCGATACCACGCCTGGTAGCGACCAAGCTCCGAGCTTTCCGCTCAACAACGCCGGTCCGAATGAGTTTTTCAATGATCTCCGCACGTGTGGCAGGAGTCCCCAGGCCACGTTCCTTCATTGCATCAGCCAGTTCCTCGTCATCAACCAGCTTCCCTGCCGTCTCCATGGCAGCGATAATCGATGCGTCTGTGAACCGCGGCGGAGCCTTGGTCAGCTTGCGTTCACTCCCAACCCTGAACGCCTGGACACTCAGCTTCTCCTTCAAGTCTGGCAAGTCCTTGCTGTCGGCCTCGCGTGGGGCGACCTCCAGCCACCCTGATGTTGTTATGACTCTTCCGTCACTGCCAAATGTCTCGCCCTCCACGACGGTCTCGACACGGGTGAGCATCAGAACAGCGTCAGGGTAGAACTGTTCGAGGAACCGGCGTACAACCAGGTCGTAGACCACACTCTCATCATGAGAGAGATTGCTCCGGTTCAGCCGCGTGCCAGTCGGAATGATAGCGTAGTGATCACTCACCTTCTCGTCGTTGAAGACGAAGGACCGCATCTTCCAACCCTCGTGCTGCACGTGCTGCACGTATGGGGCATATTCCCCCACCCCCAGGTCACCAAGCACTGTGACGACTTCCTTACGAAGCGCCTTGGGAAGATATTTGCTGTCTGTCCTCGGGTACGTGATGGCGCGCTTCTCTTCATAGAGAGACTGTGCTGCCCTCAGCGTACGGCTCGCGCTCAAGCCGTTCAGGCCGTTTGCTTCTCGCTGGAGGAGTCCAAGATCATACAGATAGGGGACCTGCATATGGCTCTCTTTTTGAACAACCGACGCAACTACCCCTTTGTGCCCTGAGCACTTCGTGGCAATGGCTTCAGCGGCTGCCTGGTCGGCGAGCCTGCTCTCGGATCCCCGATGCCACAGTCCTGCATAGGTCGGTTCACCGTGCGGCATGACTTTGAACTGGGCATCGACCTCGAAGTAGGGCACGGGAGTAAATGCCTGGACTTCCTTCTCACGCTTCGCGATGAGCGCCAGAACTGGTGTCTGCACTCGCCCCACGGTAACGAGCGACCCATTACGCCTCGTCAGTCCCCGGGTAGCGTTGATGCCGACCAGCCAGTCTGCCTCGGAACGCGCCAGCGCCGCCTTGCCCAGGTCATCGTATCCGGATTCGGGACGGATATGCTTGAATCCATCACGAATACTCTCGTCCGTGTAGGAGGACAGCCACAAGCGTGACGAAGGCTTCGTTCCTCTCGCCTGCACATAGATATTGCGAAAAATCAATTCACCCTCGCGACCCGCATCGCATGCGTTGATGACTTCGTCCACGTCCTTGGAGGCGATGAGCTTCTTGAGCACGCCAAAACGCTCTTCGGCTCCCTCCAGGACGGAGAACCGGAACGCCTCGGGGATGATCGGAAGGTAGGACAGCAACCATTGTTTGTACTTCTTGTCATAGTCTTCGGGCTCTGCCAATCCAACAAGGTGGCCTACCGCCCACGAGACTATGTAGTGTTCGCCTTCGTAATAGTCACGGCTTTTCTTGCAGTGATCAATGACCGCAGCAAGTTGTTCCGCCACACTCGGCTTTTCTGCTATGACGAGCTTCTTCACAACTACTCCTTGGATGCCAGACAGTAACGGCCCTCATTATACACGCAAACGACCCCGGGCAAGTGCCTGTGGCTTCTCAGTCCATAAGGTCCAGTCGATAGCTGCGTTAATCCCAAATCGGCAATTCCAGAAGTGACAGATCTCTTGTCAACAACAGAACTCCGTGGGAGCGGGTGACGGCACAAAACTGCTGCGAGAGATTGAAGAGACGACATCGAGGCTGTCCTTATTGCTTAATTTAGATGCAGTCGCCGCAAAATACTCATTTTGCATCGCGAAGAATCTTCTTATCATCGACATCATACATTACCATCGCATGATTCTTCTTGATCAGTTCCTTCACGAGAAGATTGCCTGTTTTCTCATCTATTTGTTCTCTGAAAACGAGACCATTTCTATACACAATATCGTCTTCCCTTGAGAAATACTCATTTTCCGTCCTGATATGATATCGGACATCCAAAGGCTTGTTTGCACGTAGTTCTCCGCATAAGTACTTGTCTGTAACATATGTAATGAGCTGAAATGTAGTTTCTGTACTATTTTTGAAGCGATAATCCAAATAGTTATACATGATTGATGTTCCTGTTCCAAAAGGAATCTGCCTGCCAAAATCGGGAAACAAATCCATTCCATCATGATGGTGGTGTTCGATAATGTCCATGGGTGAATGTAGTACTATGAAGTGAATTAGGTTTGTGAATTGACACATTCCCCCACCGATTCCTTCAGACACTTTTCCGGAGCTAATAACAAGCCCTTTCTTGTAGCCCTCTTTCTCACTACACCTTCCAGTTAGCTTCCAAAAGGAAAAAGTCTGTCCCGGACGAATGAGGACATTCGTAACCTTCGGGGCGGATAAACCCAGATTCAGCACTTTGTTTTCCTGTAGCACAGGATCAACATTCCCAAGCACTCTGCGCATTAAAGACTTGTTCCTATAAATCAAGACAGGCAATAGGGTATCCATTTTGCTCTTCGCAAATTCTTGAAAAGAAAAGATATCTTTCAAGTGTCTCAACAATATGCCCTTGAAAACAGATATTTCATATGTTCTCGGTGATATTTCGCAGAACAGTTTTCTTTGACCCATAACGACTACTCCCACAAAATGCAAATAGGCTGTTCTCGCAGTATATCACTGAAAAGGGCTATGTGCAGGCCCATATCTCTACACATAGATACTCCGGAGTGCGTCATTAGCTCATTTTGACGCGGACTGCGTCGCGGGAGATAAAGCAATCGCGCTCGAATAGCTTCGAAGGCGATTTGGATGCAGCATCACGCTGCTGGTGCGCCCGACAGGATTTGAACCTGTAATCTACGGCTCCGGAGGCCATCGCCTTATCCAGTTGGGCCACGGGCGCGCACGCTGGCAAGTATAGCAAAAAGGCCGATCCTGTACAAGGCCGGCCTTCGGCTCAGTACCTCACAAAACAGGTCTCGGAGTTCTGCTATTCCACTGTCACGCTTTTTGCCAGATTCCGCGGCTGGTCCACATCAAGGCCCTTTCCATCTGCTGTGTAGTATGCGAGAAGCTGGAGTGGCAATGAATAGACGACTGGGGAGAACAGCTCTTCGACCGACGGCATCGGGATGAAGTCTGCGGCGATGTCTCGTGCTCTCTTGTCCTTCTTGTCAGCCAGTACCACGAGGGGTGAATCGCGCGCGATAGACTCCTGCAGATTCGAGTAGATCTTCTCGTACAGCGCCCCCTGGGGAAGGATGCCCACCACGGGCACATCCTGGTCCAGCAATGCAATGGGGCCGTGCTTGAGTTCTCCTGCAGCATATCCCTCAGCATGGATATAGCTGATCTCCTTCATCTTGAGCGCGCCCTCCAAGGCGATAGGGTAGTTGACGCCGCGTCCAACGTAGATCATGTCATGAACTTTGTAGAACTTGCGCGCGATCGTCTCCATGATGCCAGCGTATTCGAGGACTTCCTCACACTTCTGGCTGAGACTGGACAACTGCGAGGCATAGTGTGCTGACGTCTCTGCGTCGAGCGTACCGTTGCGCTGTCCGAAATTGAGAGCTATGAGATAGAACGCGATGAGCTGGGCCATGAACGACTTCGTGGCTGCAACGCCAATCTCGATGCCCGCCTGTGTAACAAAGGTCACGTCTGACTCACGCGAAACAGTGCTCTCCGGACGATTCGTGATGGCCACAACCTTCGCACCAAGACTCCGTTGAAGTCGAAGCGCAGCGAGCGTGTCAATCGTTTCTCCTGACTGCGTGACAGCAATTCCCATCGTCCCCGGTCGAACAATGGGCCGCTGGTAACGATATTCGCTGCTGAAGCTCACCTCGGTCGGGATGCGAGCCAATTCCTCCAGAAGGTACTTGCCTACACGAGATGCGTGGTAGGACGTCCCTGCCGCCACAATCGAGATGCGATCGGGGACCGGCTGGCCGTTGAATTCCTGCAGCTCAACGTGTCCACTATCAATATCGATGCGGCCGTACAGCGTGTCTCTGATGACGACAGGCTGTTCATTGATTTCCTTCAACATGAAATGCTTGTAGCCCTGCTTCTCAGCAGCAGAGGCACTCCACTGGACGGTCATCGGCTTCCGATCGAGAGCGTGCCCATCATCAAGCGAGGTGAAGGCATATCCCTTGTCGTTGATTTCGACGACATCCCCATCGTGCAGCGGGATGATCCGGTGCGTGTACTCCAGGAGAGCCGGTGTATCCGAACCGAGGATCATCTCCCCATCGCCAACGCCGAGCACAAGGGGGGACAACCTGCGGACCGCCACGATACGACGAGGAAACGCTTTGGCCAGCACGAGGAACGCAAAGGCTCCATCAAGCTGCAACGCGGTCTTCCGCGCTGCATCGAGCAGGTCTGCGCCCGCGTCAATCTGCTCTTCCATGAGATGAGAGATCACTTCGGTGTCGGTCTCGGACACAAAGACGTGGCCCTTCTGGATCAGACCATCTCGGAGAACCTGGTAGTTCTCGATGATGCCGTTGTGAATAACGGCGATCGTGCCCTTGCAGTCCTGTTGAGGATGCGCATTCCTGTCCTCAACCTTGCCGTGGGTCGCCCATCGCGTGTGTCCCATTCCGGTAGTGGCAGTATACTCATTTCCCTTGACGGCCTCTTCGAGAGCCTTGAGCTTGCCACGTTTCTTAACAACAACCAACTCCCCCTTCTCGAGAATGGCCATCCCCGCCGAGTCGTACCCTCGATACTCGAGCTTGCGCAGACCCTCGATGATGACAGGGACTACCTTGCGCGGCCCAACGTATCCTATGATTCCGCACATGTCATTCCTCTCCTTCCTGGCCAGCTGATAACAAAACACGCTTCAGTTGGTCTGCCAGCGCCATCAGACGCTCAGTGTCCTTGCCTTCCAGAAAAATACGCACCAGGGGTTCTGTCCCCGAAGGCCGTACGACCAGTCTGGCAGCACTACCTAATTCTATCCGCGTCGCTTCGACTGCAGCCACAAACTCCAGGCGTGAAGCAATAGACCTGTCTTTTACCCTGACATTCTCGGCAATCTGAGGATAGAGCTCGACCTCGTCGACAATCTCTGACAGATCGCGCCCCGTCTTGGCAAGATATCCCAACACTGCCAGGGTGGTCGCCAGGCCATCGCCTGTCACGTTCTGGTACGTGTTGATGATGTGTCCCGATTCCTCGCCGCCAAGCACGAAACCGCCCTCGTTCAGGCGGTCCAGAATGTAGCGGTCTCCAACGCTTGTCCGTTCGAGCCTGATCCCATGGGGTTCCAGTGCTTTCTCCAGACCAAGGTTGGTCAGGACTGTTCCGACGACTGTGTTTCCGGTGAGGCGGCCCTCTCCGGCCAACCCCAGAGCCAGAATGTACAGCATGACATCTCCGGAGACACGACGCCCAGTTCGGTCGACCATAATGACGCGATCACCGTCCCCATCGTGGGCAACGCCCAAATCCGCCTTCTCGGCCACCACCCGTGCCGCCATGGTGCCAGGGTGTGTGGATCCACAGTTCTTATTGATGAGCTTGCCATCCTGGTCTGTGTTCATCTCGATTACCTGAGCACCCAGCTGTCGCAGCAACAACGGTGTCGTATAGCCTGTTGCCCCGTGAGCGCCGTCGACCACGATCCTGATCCCCTCAAGTGAGAGGCCTGGGTTATTCTGTCTCACGAAGGCCACGTAATCCTCGCGCGCATTCTCGACTCTGTGAGCGCCACCCACTTCATCGCCATACGCTCTTGAAGGATTGCCGAGTTCGACGAGGCCAAGATTTCCTTCTATTGCCTCCTCGTCTGCGTCTGCCAGCTTGTGACCACCAGGGCCAAAGAACTTGATTCCGTTGTACTCCGGAGGGTTGTGTGACGCGGAGATCATGGCACCCGCCATGTACCGTGGCTCACGAGCAAGAATGAGCGCGAGTCCTGGCGTCGGCAATACTCCCAGGTAATCTACGAATACTCCCGTCTCCATGAAGCCGGCACCAAGTGCCGCGGCAAGCATCTCTGACGAAACACGTGGATCCCATGCAATAGCTATGATGCGTTTTGTCTCCTCGGTAGGATGTCCGTCGAAGTAGATCGATGCAGCCGCTCCCAATGATAAGGCAAGCTTGGACGTGATTTGGGTGTTCACGACACCTCGGATGCCGTCCGTTCCGAATAGATTTCTCTTAGTCATGCCTTAACTATAGGTCTCTTGAGTCTGCACGCAAGGTGCATACTTCTGGTCCGGCATAGCGACTCTCTCCTGAGAACTCTCTCAGCCTGACGGTCTAAACTCCTCGATCCGCTCGCCCTGCCACTCGACGACCGGGGAGCATACAGAAAGCCGAGGCCCTCGAGCCTCGGCCAGTGGTACAGCAGTGCGTCGTTTCCGTCAGTTCTGCGGTGGCGGACTCTTGTGCGAGTGACGCTGTCTCAGCTTGAGAATAATCCATGCAAGTGCCCAGATGAGAAGACCATAGAAAGCAATGAAGACCACGGAACCGCCAAACCATGTCCAGAAGGCAGCCAGTCCGTGTCCAAACCGGGCAAGGGACTGGATAAACGCCGATCCGAAGCCTCGGGGTGCAACAAAGGACTCGGTCGTCTGCACGAGCTGAGCGGTGACCGTAGCAAGCGACGTGGCATTGTCCATATAGCGCTGTTGCCCCTCGTACTGTTCGATCTCCGTGCGTACCGAACCCAGCTGCTCCTGGACTGCCAACATGTCCTTGATGTTCGTGGCTTTCTTCAGGAACCCTACCAGCTGCTCTTCTTCTGCCCGAAGAACCTTGAGTCGCGCCTGAATATCTATGTACTGCGAGGTAACATCCTCTGAACCGCTGCTGCGGCTCGTTACAGTGCCGAGTCCCACAAGACCGTTCATGAGTTCGGTGACTTGTGTTGCAGGAACGCGCAGCACGGCGGTCGCAAGTACCTGAGTACTCGACTTCTGGAGCGACGACTGTGCCACGAAACCGCCGTATTTGGCAACGAGGATCTCACAGTTGCTCAAAGCCTTTTCTGCATCGACGACGTCAAGGCTGAGGCTGGCGTTGAAAATAATCTTACGATCTATTGCTGCCTGCTGATCGGCTGTGGTGGTTGGGGCTGGGGTCGAAGACTTAGTGCCAGAAGCGTCCGTAAAGGACTCATTACCTACGAGTCCACCGGGTGTTGCCACACCGAGTTGCGGAGAGACAGCACTATGCTTCGCACATCCAGTCACAGCCATGGCCATGAGAGCGACGGCGAGGATCAGCGCAAGAAAACGGCGTACTCGCAGAGATTCAGTCATACATGCCTCCCAATTTGGAATGGGCGCGTGAGCGCCAAGTGCTCATGGAATGAGACAGATGAACAACGATGACGTGCTCAGGCTGGATGTCCAGGACTCCAGTGAAAACCGTGCAACTGTACGAAGACCTGAGGGTTCCTCCCCCATGAACCCATGAAGCGCCATCAGAGCAGCGAATCCTTGGACCTCATCAGGCTCCAGCGTCAGGGCGACCTCGCGCCCTGGGACGGTGCTGTCGAGTTCCATGGCAACGTCAGCATGCCTGACTCTCAGCCACATTACCAAGAGCTGCCTGTGTGCGACATCACCCTCAAGCACAACGCGAAAGGATGGCGCGTAGCGCGCAATGCCGAGAGCCGGAGCGTTTTCAGAACCGACAAGTCCCTTTGGGGCAGCGTCCGTGGCACGGATCTGTGTCGTCGGAGCGAACAGTGCTCCCTTTGAGGTAGTAAGCGACAGCGTTCGCGGCAAGACGGCACTGCCGACGTACAACACAACAACGATGACGACAGCCATGACAGGCGAGAATCCGAGCCACAGACTCTGAAGCAGGCGGCGGTGCGACCGGCGCATACCAATAGCCACCGTGACGGATTCCGCCAGTGATCGGCCTATCGGTGCAAACAGTGCTGATACCTCACTGCGCAACTCCGCCGACAGCTCAAGAGGTTGCTCGTTGTCGCCATTCATCTCGTTGGTTATTCTCATGTCACGTGTCATCGCTTGTCACCATTCATAAGACGCGCTCAATGCCCCAGGGTTCCCGAAAGGAGTTTGCGTAATTCACCACGGGCACGGAAGACTTTGCTCTTGACGGTCCCCACGGGTACTCCGAGTCTGGCAGCGGCTTCTTCGTAGCTCAATCCGTCCAGGTCGACGAGCGCAAAGGCCACTCTGAATGCAGGAGAGACCTTCTGCAGAGCGGCTCGAAGAGCGGACTTAACCTCTTCCACATTTGGACCATCGCTGGCAGTCTGCGGCGCCTCGACTGTCAGCAGGTCAGCTTGAGCGTCACCAGAACTCATAGGGTGCTGGGAGCGTTTGCGCATGGCGTCGATGCCGGCATTGGTAGCAATGCGATAAAGATACGACGACAGGCGAGACTGTCCCCGGAACTTGGAGAGACTTCCATACAGCTTTAGGAAGGTATCCTGTGTCACGTCATAGGCCAGATCACGGTCGAACGTTACACGAACCGCTATCGAGAAAACAAACCCCTCGTAGTAACGCACAATGGTCTCGTACAACTCGGTCCGCCCAGCCACAACCTGATCGATAGTCTGTGCGAGCTTCGGCATGTCATCCATGCTGTCATTATACGAATCTGGGTCACTCTGCATAGCAGACGGACCCAGCCTGCTGCCTCTTGAGCGTCAGTTTGACAGCTCTCGACCCGCACGTATAATAGGCGCGTGCCGAAGTGGCGGAACTGGCAGACGCAGCAGACTCAAAATCTGCCGGGGTAACACCCGTGTGGGTTCAATTCCCTCCTTCGGCACCATTCCCTGACTTCTCGACTTAAAGGTCGGCAAGTGGTACAACTGTGCTTTCGAAGAAAACCTTGAAATGCAGACTACCCAGGTTCGAACCCGGGTAGTCTGCATTCTAAACTGAAACTTTGCTTCAGCCCGGAATCCGCCCCCGCTTCACCAAGTCGTCCGCGACATAGTCCAGACCAACCTCACGCAGCCTCTGGACTGTTGGCAGTCCATTCTGGTCCCACTGGTACGCCTGGTAGTAGCCGTCAAGGAGCTGATCTACCATGGCTTGCGTCACCCTGGCACCGGCGGTTGGACCATCCGGCATGGGCTCGAACATGCGGGCCGGTGGCTGGTCGTAGGCACGTCCAAACCCATCGACCTCACGGGTCCAGAACGCTCGCGTCAGGTTCCACACCTTCTCACTGAAGGCGAACAACCCCTCTGTCGTGTAATGCTGTCCGGTGACCAGGTTCAGCGCGGTGACGTAGTTCTCCCAATCGACCTTCACCTCGAGCCACGGGAAACGGCAGACACCAAAGACCTCCATCAGCGGCCGGAGGTGCTGGAGGTCGCACACGAGCTTGCCCTTGCCCTGGATCGACTCCCTGCCCATGTTGATGTCCTGGACGATGGCCCAGGCTCGCGTGTGCTGAGCTCCAATGTCCGACGTCATGAATGCCAGCATCATAGCGGGTGCAGCATGCGTATCGTAGGCGGAATAGTCCAGCCCCTTCACCTGGACGACATACTTCTCAGAATCCCTGCCAATGATACGCGCAGCAGCAAGAGCTCCTTCTGCGAATGTCGCCCCAATACCCTGCCGAGCAGCGATGAGCCTGAGAAATGCGCGTACAGCGTCCACGTTTCCCCAGGTCATCTCCAGACCACCGAGATCGCCCTTTGTCAGGATGCCCCGCTGATACAATTCCATCGCGAAAGCCACGGCCGATCCAGAAGAGATGGAGTCCATGCCAAGATTGTCGACATCGGCGTTAAGCACGGCAATTTCCTCGATACTGTCCATGCCGAGGTTGGAGCCCATCAGGCCGATCGTTTCGTACTCGGGGCCCTCGACGTAGACATCGTACTTCTTCGAATACGTATACGTGGAACAGCCCAAAGGGCATGCATAGCAGCCCTTGTCGCGCACGTAGATCTGCTCTCGCATATACTTGCCGTTGATACGGTCCTTCTTGGAGTACTGCGCATGCTGGAAGTTGTTGACCGGGATGACCCCGACGCTGTCACACCAGTCCGTGATATCCGTCGTGCCATACTTGGAGAAGGTCGGGAAGAATGCCGCATTCTTGATGTAGTCGATGACCGAAGTCGTGTGCTTCTGCAGACCCTCGATGTCGGCGACCGGGATTGGCTTCGTTCCGCGCACGGCGATTGCCTTCAGCTTCTTCGAACCCAGGACCGCCGCGATTCCTCCTCGCCCCGCCTGACGTCCAACGTCATGTGTAATGCATGCGAACCTCACCAGATTCTCGCCAGCGGGGCCGATGGTGGCAATCTGGAAGTCCTCCCCGAGATCGTGCTTCAGGGCGTACTCAGTGTCGACCGAGCCCTTGCCCCAGTAGCCAGAAGCGTCACGTATCTCGACCTTGTCGTCTTCGATATAGAGGTACACCGGCGTTTCGGAAGCACCTTCAAGGATAATCATGTCCCAGCCAGCATACTTGAGTTCAGCCATGATCATGCCGCCCATGTTGCTGTCGATGTAGCCTCCTGTCAGTGGGGACTTCGTGCCCCATACGATCTTGGCACTCGAGGGCCAGAGGGTGCCCGAGAGAGGCCCCGTCGCCACAAACACCTTGTTTGCAGCACTGAGCGGATCCACACCCGCAGGAAGCTCATCGTACATATACTTAGCGATCCATGCACGACCGCCGAGCCAATCGTGAGCCAATTCGGACGTCACGGGCTCTCGCCCCACCGACCTGGTGGTGAGGTCGACACGGAGAATAGAGCCACCATATCCAGGTATCATTGGCCTGCCTCCCAGATCAGAGCTTGTGCTGCACAGTTTGCCACACAGGCTCCGCAGAGATTGCACATGTAGGGATGCGGACTTGCGGGCGATCTGAAGATCGCTTGCTGCGGGCAGCTCTCCACGCATGCTCCGCAATCGATGCATGTGGGTCCGTCGATCACATAGGCTCCGCTTGCATCGACAGAAATCGCTTCAACCGGACATACGGATTGACAAACACCACACTGGTTGCAGAGATGAACTTCAAAGTAGCCCTCTGGAAAGCGGGGCACAACACCGATGCGAGCAGCTTTGTGCGTGTTGAGCCTGAAGTTCTGAGCCGAGCATGTAAGCTGACACAAACGGCATCCCGTACACCTCTCGGGCCTTACGACGATGTGCTTCATACGACCTCCTGTCCTTGTCACGACAATGTGATCCGTCCCGATCATAGTAAGGTGCTGTGGCGATGAAATCAAGCGAGTTGCACGTTGATTGCGGCCTCAATGGCAGTACAATAGGAGGGAACCAGCGGAGGCTGTGCATGAGAACGCTTATCAAGGACATCGCTTTCCTTATGACGGGCGATGTTCTTCGACGGGAACTTAAGGATGCGTACGTTGTTGTTGACGACAACATCATTACGGCCATTGGCACAGGAACGCCGGTCCTCGATACCCCTGCGGACCGCGTCATTTTGGGCACGCGCATGCTGATGATGCCGGGTTTTGTCAACACCCACCATCACCTCTACCAGACGTTGTTTCGAAACGTTCCTCAGGTCGAACATGCCAAGCTGTTCGACTGGCTGACATTCCTCTATGAACACTGGAAGTATATCGACGAGGAGGCCGTGTACACAAGTGCCCAGGTCGGCATCTGTGAGATGCTGAAAACTGGTGTCACGACGACGAGCGACCACCTCTATCTGTATCCATATGGCAACAATGCGATCATCGATGCTGAGATACGGGCAGCTCGCGATGTCGGCGTCCGGTTCCATCCAACACGCGGCAGTATGTCGCTGAGCAAAAAGGATGGAGGACTCCCTCCGGATAGCGTGGTGCAGAAGGATGAGGAGATCCTGGTGGAGTCCGAACGTGTCATCCACCAGTACCACGACGGCGGTCGGTATGCGATGACCCGCATAGCTCTGGCCCCGTGCTCCCCGTTCTCCGTCACCACAGACCTGATGAAGCAGACGGCAGCTCTGGCGGAGAGAGAGGATGTGCTCATCCACACGCATCTTGCCGAAACACAGGATGAAGAGGAATTCTGTCTCCAGACGTTTGGCTTCCGACCAGTCGACTATATGGAGGAGGTCGACTGGCTCACTCCTCGCTCCTGGTTTGCCCACGTCGTGTGGGTGTCCGACGCCGACATCCGCAAGCTGTCCGAGCATAAGTGCGGTATGGCCCATTGCCCGGCGAGCAACATGCGCCTTGGCTCCGGCATTGCTCCCGTGACCGCCATGAAGCATACAAACATGCGCATCGGTATCGGCGTCGACGGCAGTGCCAGCAACGACACCAATTCGTTCATCGGTGAGGTACGCCTGGCGATGTTGCTCCAGCGGGTGAAATACGGCGCGGACGCATTGACGTCGCGCGAAGCTCTTGCTATGGCCAGCATGGGCGGCGCTCGCGTCTTGCACATGGACTCGGACATCGGCAGCATCGAGGTCGGGAAAGCGGCCGATCTGATCATGTGGGATCTCGACACTCTCGAGTTCGCGGGCGGCTTGCACGACCCCTTCACGGCACCGGTCATGTGCGACGCCAAGCAGGTCAGCCTCAACATGGTCAACGGCAACGTTCTCATCGAGAACGGCCAGTTCACGAACATCGACATCCAGGCTCTGGTGGCCAGGCAAAATACAATAGCAGCGCGCCTCATGGCGTGCTAGTACGGCGCCGCGGATCAAGTCCAGCGGGCAGCTTTTCTGGGGGGAACAACGTGAAAACGCTTCAGGAGTTTATGAACTACGCGAGAGAACACGACATCGCCCAGGTCGACCTGAAATTCACGAACCTGTTCGGTAGCCTGCATCACGTGACGGTTCCTCTGTCTCGTGTCGACGAGGGATTTCTGACCCAGGGCGTGGCTTTCGACGGTTCCAGCATTCCCGGATTCGGATCGGTTGAGCGCAGCGACATGCTCCTGCGCCTGGATCTGTCGACAGCGTTCCTCGACCCATTTGCCAAAGTTCCTACTGTTGCAGTTTTCTGTGATATCCTCGAGCCCCACACCCATCGACGTTTTGCTCTCGACCCACGATTTATCGCAGAACAGGCTGAAGCGTTACTAAAGTCCAAAGACTATGCCGATACCGCCTGGTTTGCGCCTGAGTTCGAGTTCTACGTCTTCCAGAATGTCGATTTCAAGTCCTCGGAAACCACGTGTTTCTTCTCGATCGAGAGCGCAGAAACGGGCAGCACGGTATCACTCGACAACTCACAACTCCAAGGCTACGCCATCCGCCACGGGCGAGGATACCATGCAGAGCAGCCACTCGACCGCCTCTTCGACTACCGAAGCACACTCGTCCAGATGCTGGAAAGTGCCGGGGTTACCGTCCGATATCACCATCATGAGGCCGGGGAGACCGGCCAGATCGAGCTTGAGGTCATGCCCTGCACGCCGCGCGCGATGGGCGACGCCTCACAGAAGATCAAGTACTTCGCCAAGAACCTTGCCCGTCAGATGGGAATGACGGCAACCTTCATGCCTAAGCCAATTGCCGGCCAGGCCGGAACGGGAATGCACTTCCACCAGTATCTGACCAGAAAAGGACAACCCACGTTCTACCAGAAGGGTGGAGAACCCTACGATCTCTCACCCCTCGCCGTTCACTACATCGGCGGCATTCTCAGCAACGCATCGGCTCTTCTCGGCATTACTAACCCATCTACGATAAGCTACAAGAGGCTCATCCCTGGATTTGAGGCTCCTATCCGGGCGTTCTTCTCGCTCGGCAACCGCACCGCAGCGGTCCGCATTCCTATCTATGCGGATACGGCGCCGGAGAAGCGCGTCGAGTTCCGTCCCCCGGATGCCACAACCAATGTCTACCTTGCCATCAGTGCAATGCTTCTTGCCGGACTCGATGGCATCGAGAAAGAAACAGACCCGACAGCGCTCCATCTCGGCCCGTACGCCGGAGACATCGAGAAACTGCCCGAGAAAACGATCCGCAGGATTCCAGTGCTCCCGACCTCGCTTTCCGAAGCGTTCGCAGCCCTGAGACGTGGCAGCGACTTCCTGACACAAGACGGCGTTTTCCCTCCTGCATTTGTTGAAACGTTCTGCTCCTACAAGGAGAAGAACGAAGCGGAGACACTTCGTCGCCTGCCTCATCCCAAGGAATTCGAACTGTATTACGACTGCTGAGGGGGCTGGATGCTCATAAATCTCAAACTGCATGCTATTGTGGCCGATCAGATCGGAGACCTGCACGACGTGCAAGTGCCGACCGGAACAGATATCGCCAGCCTGCTTGCAGCGTTAGGCATTGACCGTGACCGTGCAGGTTTCGTGCTTGTCAACGGACACCGCGCACCCTACGACACCGAACTACACGAGCAAGATACTGTCTTCATCATCCCGTTCCTGGGAGGTGGTTGACCGTTCTTCGCCATGTCCGCAAATGCAATACCCCCTGAGGTCGACCTCAGGGGGTATTTGATCGTACGTCAGCGCCAAGGTCGCTACATGTCCTTGATGATGATGTTACCCATGATGTCCGCAGCGTCAGCTATCCTGTCGGCTGCATTGCTGATGTGCCGAAGCACCTCACGCATCTTGAACATATGCTTGAAATCCTCTCCGGAGAACAGCGATGCTAGTGCCTCGTGATACGTCTCTTCAATCTCGTTCTCCATGGACTTCGCCTTCACAATACTGTTGGTTGATACCTGCTTGTTGCGAAAAAGGTCCTCTACCGCTCCTTCGACATAGCTGACGCCCCGCATCAGCTTCTCGACCATCTTCGTCAGGTAGAAGTCTGGATATACCTCATAGATGATCATCTCATCCGCCGTATTGAGAGCATAGTCCAATATGTTGTCCAAGACATTGCTCAAGCTGAAGAGATCCTGACGTTCGAGTGGTGTGACCAGACTGCTGTTGATAGTGTTGATAAGCTCCCGACGAGCCTTGTCGCCCGACTCTTCAATCTTCTTCAGCTTGAGACGCATGTTGTGTCTCTTCTCTCCAGAATCCTGGACATTGGCCGCGATCCCCAGGAACTCATAGAGGACCTTCATGCCCTCATACGCCAGTGTCGCCTGCTCCACCAGGAGTGTCCGGAACTCGTTGCCTTTCTTGAACATCTGATCCCATATGCGCATCACAGAAACTCCTTTCGGGTCAACCGAACAAATACAGAATACCAGTGGTAATGGCCCATGACAGACCGATGGAAGCGGGAACGGTTATCACCCAGGCGAGCATGAGGTGTGTCACGACGTTCCACCGCACACACCCGGGACGTTCGCCGGCACCGGTCCCGACCAGCGCCATATTCAATGACTCGGTGCTGCTGACCGGGATACCAAGCCGAGCGAAGAGAAGTGTAAGCGATGCAGTCACTCCCTGGGCGAGAAAAACTGTCTTCGGGCTCGATTTCATGAGTCGAAACCCGCTGGTCTGAGCAACTCCGCCACCCAGGAAAAGCGTGCCCGCGATGAACACAATTCCGAGCAGCGTCGTATTTGCGATAGTCGCCTGTCTCGACGCCCGGCCGAGAACTACAGAGGCCATATACAGAAGACTCAGGGTCTTAGCGGCATCATTGGCCCCATACCCCAGCACAAGCCCGACGGAGGAGAATACCTGGAGCAACTTGAACCAGTGATTCGCCCGTGGCGTCGCTCGGGAACCGGCCATGTTGATGACCTTGATGAGCACAAAACCGAGCACAAAACCGGCCACGATAGCCAGGATCATCCCCCCGAGGATCTCGACGATGTATTGCCGGTGAATGCTGCCACTCAAGCCGGCCGCCAGCGCAGAACCCAGCAGTGCGCCGACGAATGTGTACGAGATGCTGACCGGAGACCGCAACCGTTGTGCAAGCCACACCCACAACACTGTTGCAGCGACTGTTCCGTAGAGCATCTCCATCCGGATCGAAGACAGGGGCGCGATACGATTGCCGAGCGTCGTGACAACAGCCGTTCCAATGACAAGCGGCGCGACTACGATAGAGATGAACAGAAGTACAACTGCCCACACTGGACGTATGATGTTGGTCGCCACTATCGAGCCGAGCAGCGTGCCTCCGTCGTTCGCGCCCATGAGCAACTGCAAGGAAAGGGCAGCCAGGACGAAGCCATAGTATGCGAGATTCACGTTACCGTTGTCCTTTCATCACAGAGGTCACTATCAAATCCTTGTAAAGAATGTTGCAAGGTACCAAGACGTCCGGATCGCTGGCATGAGACACTCGAACCCTATTGACCCCTGCCTGGGAGCGTCATATCTGGCCCTGTCGCAAGGCCTTCGGCGTCGGCGACCGGTAGTACGAACAGAACACCCGTATTCGGGCGAGCAAAGTCTCCGAAGACTTGCCGCGCAAGTCTTCGAGCGCTCGCCAGAACTTCTCCTCCTTGGACGAGAGACAGGATGACGACGTTGTCCGTGAGGTCGATGCTGGCACTGAGCACTTGTTCGAGTGAGGTAAAGATGATCTCACGGTCACGCAGAATCTTGCCCATTCCTCGACCCTCGATCACCGTCGCTCCTCGCACGCCGACTGTCGGCAGCAGTTTCAGGAAATCGTAGGTCTTCTCCTCCTGTCTTGTAATGATAACCAGAAGATACATGGGGGGTCCTCTCTCTACAAACAATGACCTGTTGTATGCATGATAGCAACTTGGGAGATACGAGGCAAGTATCGAGTTGCATCACGTTAAATCATCGCGAACTCCCTTCGTTGCATCACGAAGAAATCATCGTGAAACGAGAGGAGGTAGCCATGCTGCTGACATCCTTGTGTGAACAAGGGGGAAAGGAGCAGCATCATGGCGCTATCCATG
>CAIQIK010000031.1 GCA_903871855.1 uncultured Caldisericota bacterium | reverse complement strand
TGGTCGCTTGCATGAGGAAACTTCTTCTCATCGCTCATCATCTCTACGTCACTAAATCGGCGTACCGGCTTCTTGAACATGACTCCAATCTATGTTTGACCTCTTGACGCGGATCGTAGTATCTTAGGTGATGCAATACGAAAGCGAGTCGTCCATCCGCGCAGGCGGAACCACACAACATAATACAAGGATGGATTCCCGCATGCGCGGGAATGACGGACACGGACGTATGCTTCGTCGTCCCCGCGAAGGCGGGGACCCATGCGTCGTGACAGGACTGGATTCCCGCCTTCGCGGGAATGACGGAGGGGTGATCGGAGTCTATGGAACGGCGAACTCCGCCGTGAATGTGATCGTCTCCCCGGCGTGACCCAGCTGTGAGCCGACCGGTACGACGCTGACCAGTTTGGTGCCGGCAGGCCCGCCACCGGTCACGTTGAGGGAGTAGACACCCGGGCGTACGATGACTTCGTAGGGGACCATTGAGCCGGTCCACTGCTGCACCCCATTCAGCCGGAATGCGAGGCGTCCCGACCATGCCATCCCCTGCCGGGTCGCCTGGATATAGACAACGGTCTCGCCTTCCGGCTCCGTGACGCGCCTGACCTGTCCGAAGAAAATGGGCAAAACCATCCCCAGGACAACGCAAAACGCGAGGAAGACCGGCAGACTGCGCTTCACCCTCACCAGTTCCTCCGAACCGCGCCAGCTGGGACGGTGTTGTTCCGGCCTGGCTGGCGGCGCCACCTTGTAGCGCGATCGACCATGATAACGAGAGCCATCTATACTACTGGGCGTGCGAGGAGCCGTTGTGTATGAACTGCGCGATCGATAGAGTCTCATCTAGTCCCCGTTTACTGGTATCGTTTCGCGGGAGCCAGCCTTCCGTCCGGGGGCAAGGTCGGCAGATACAAGAACACGACGTGTGCAAAACACCATGCCCATGGAACGTAAGTTAACACCAACAAATGGTAACGCTTGACCCCAAAGAAGAATTACAGCGGCCGACCGCACGAAGCACAGAACCTGGCTCCCGGCTTCACGGGGGCGCCACAGCCGGGGCAGAACTTCGGCGTCTTCGCGGGCGCAGCATCTGCGGAGGTTGTTTTCTCCTGCGATACAGCGTGCGAAGGAACAGTCTGTCTCGACTTCACAAATGCCCCCGCGGCGTCAGCCCGCCGTTCCACGACCGTACCGGACAGAAGCACATCCCCCATCTTCTGGGCATATTGTTCCAAGGACAGAGGTTGGTGGTTAACCTGAAGAACACCATCCTTTGTGTCGAAACGGAACCAGTGATTTGCCAAGGCGGTGGAAGCGATGTACCCCCGCTGGAGTGTCCGCGGACCATCGGGGCCGACGACATCCAGGCTGAAGCCACAACTGCTTACCCAACTGCGCAGGAATTCCGACCCCATGTGTGTGCCTGCCTCGCCGAACAGGAGCACGGTGTCAGTGCCACCAGCGCGCTTGGCGCCGATCAGGAATCCCCGTTTCACAGCCTGTTCCAGACCATCGCTCCCCATTGTTCCGATGCTCTCTGCGAGAGCTGGGTTCAGCACGAGCAATGATGGCAGCAGCCAGCGAATGTCCTGGCTGTGGATGGCGGCCTGCGCACTGGATCTGAACTCCTCGGGGGTGATCATCGGGTCAACTGTACGCTTGTAGGCCAACATATCCTGGTACGCCGCGCGACGGAACATGTCAATCGTGTGGAAGGCAGCGACAAGGGTTGACAGCGTGCAAGGTGGTGCCAGGTGGTTGGGCTCGCCTTCCTGGGTGTTCGTGCCTGTCTGGCGCACAAACCAGTCGGCACACGAACGCGGCGTATCGAAGAGACGGATATCCCACTCGCCGTCGCCGGGCGCTACCCCAACCAGCATGCCTCCTGCGGCCTTGGATGCATAGGTGCGGAGGCTTCCCAAAGGCGCCATGCCGCCGCCTACCAGCAGTTCCAGGCGCAGATCCGGTCGTGCCAGTACTGTGGCTACCGTCGCAAATGCTGTATCGTTCGCGAGGTGCCGCGCGGTATCGCTCATGGTGCTCGAACCTGAGACGTAGTCTGCCAATACCTCGGCGAATGGTGAGAACGAGGTCACCTGCAGGTGCAACTGATCGCTAAGGATTGCCCCGAGGTCCGAAGGACGGACGGTGAAGGTGGTGCCGGTCGTGCCATTGTCAGACTGAGTGTTCATCGCTATCGCCTCCTGCACTATTGTTGGTAGGCATTACGAGTTTCCAAAGTTCATCGGGGACTGGATCGGTCGGCACCGGTTGGCCCAGAGCGGCTTCCATTGCCTCCTGTGCAAAGGCATCCGACTCATCCTCGGTGCGCATTCCATCAAAAAGCACACTGTCCATGCGACTGCCCTTCAGTGCAAGGAACGGACACGCCTGCGTGTCGGAACGGATGGTCATCGACGTGTCACCGGGTTGTATCCATAGAAGCTTCCCTGCCTCCATCCACGGTTTCAGGTCGAAGTCACGGTCCAGCGCGGCATTGTCTCCGTCACGGGACCAGGTCAGTATGCCCTGGCTGTCGACAACTTCATAGAAGTCGGTGCCCCATGTATTGATACGGTTTGCCACCTGCTCAGGATGTTCGGCGAAGTAGGTGATGGCGTACCCCACATGCGGGCCGATCTGAACCTGGCTGAGCACTGCGCAGATACCCGGTGCCGCCAGCAGGCGTGGCACGACATAGGGAACTTCGGGTCCGGGTCGGACTTCAAATGGCGTTTTCTCGAGAGGGGTGCCCACACAGAGAGCGCCTGCAAGGCCGACGAAATCAGCAGGCAGCTGCTGCAACGGTCGCAGGGGTTGATTGCAGTTCCACCACAACCCGTCCACCCCGGTGACATCGATGGCATATTCCAACAGGTCGCCACTGAGGGGGCTTCTGGACAGCGCAACAACAGGCAGGGCAGCCAGATACTGTTCCCACAGGCCGTTGATCTCTTCTCCCAAGGTTTTCAGTTCCTGCAGGACGTCTGGCGGTGCGTGTTCCGGGTCCCTGTCCACCACTGCCAGCAAATCGCGTTGACGGGCATGTGCCACTGTGTGCCGTGCAAGCAGTTCGGCCCGCTCTGATACCGTCATTGTTGATTGTCGCATGGCAGCCTCCTATGGAACCGGCGGAATGTAGTTGGCCGCGCCGACCGTACCGTCTGCACCGACTGTGATGACGGCCTTTCCTCCGACCCCATGGCTTTGAATGATCTTCTCGTAGATTTTGTATTCATCCGGCGTTTTTGGTATCCAATTCATGTGCGCTCCATGCGTGACAGGGACTCCTCGTGCAGCGCACCACTGGACGAACTCCTTCTCTTCAGTAGCTGTCACCGGTGCTCCTCCCGCCTTTGTCAGCTTGAACAGGTCCAGGTCCGAGATGACCGGCTTGCCCGATTGGACGTCGACGAGGACACCCGCCTTCACAGTGAGTTTCCCTTCGTCGATGAGAGTCTGCACTTTCGGTCCGGCAAATTCCTTTGCCCTGTCAACGACGCGTTGCTCAATCTCCTTGATCATCTGTGCCTGCCGATCGGGCGGGATCCCAGGGTTACCCTTGATGCCTTCAATGAGGTTTTTGGCCGCAGCCTCATCAGGTGCGAAGTGTCCGACCGCTCCCTCCGGCCCTTTGCCACCGATGAGCCCATCAACGAAATTGAGTCCCTTGTTCTTGATATCCGGCCCCTTGGCTACGCCATCTTTCACAAAACCCGAGATGGTTCCCTGGGGGCGCACGCCAACTTCGACACCAAACTTCTTCGCCCCTTCCTGGATTGTCTCCAGGTGGTTGGGGTTGATCCCTGTTGAGGGGACCGCGCTGCTCACCGGCTTCAGTGTGCCGCCTTTCAGTTTGGCAGCATCGTCCGCGATCGTTTGTGCGGCCTTGGTTTCCTCCGACGCAAATGTCTTGATGATGCCATTGATAAGAGATTTGCCTGCTGCTTTCACGTCCCCCTTCAGGATCTGCTCACCCGCAACTGTCAGAATCTCCTTTCCTGCCAGAGCTGCTGCCTTTGCCTGACCAGCGGTAAGAATAGTCATACCAATCTTCGCAGTCCCGATAAGGACGTTGCCGAACCGGTCGAGGACGGGCACATTGGGGTCCCAGGATTTCACCCAGTTTTCCCAACCGGCAGAGTCCTTGACAGCTTCCCACATCTTTGCTGGATCCGTCAGGGTTGTCCAGACAGTGTCGGCGATACCCGTGATGATCTTGCCCCCAATATCTACCGCTACGGAAGCACCGGACTTCACGTCCTTCCATGTTCCGCTCACGGTATCCCAGATGATCTGCGGATCCTTCCATGCGTCTTGAGCCGCAGTCGCCACGTCATTTGCGAAGTTCTTGAGAGGTGTGGTGACGATGCTGGGGTCATTATAGACTGCCTTCGCACCTTCGTAAATGGACGTGGCTCCCTTCACCACCAGGTCTTTGGCCCCTGTGACAAGGTTCGACGCGGCATCGCCGATCTGAACCGCCTCGCCTTCCCAGTTCTTCCACGCCTGAGACAGCAGCCCTCCCCAGGAATTGGCTTCATCCGCTTCCGCCTGTGCTTTTGCTATATCGTCAGCTATCTGTTGGGGGGTCCGCGGCACACTCCCTGGTGCCACCTTCATGCCGGCAGGAGGGGGAATATCCGGCAATCCGAGCTTCGTGGGGTCGATGCCGTGTTTCTTCATGTATCCGTAGGCTGCTCCCAGGTTGGTCGCCAGGAGGCCTGCCAGCACAGCAGCCTCGGCGGGCGGGATCCCCAGTTTCTTGGTCATGGGCCAACCCGCGTTCTTGGTGAGACCCTGAATGGTGCGCCCGCTTTCCGCCCATCCACCATCATCAGCAAGAACAGGCGTCAAGGCGACAACAACAGTGCATGCCAAGGCGAGGAACAGAAGAAGTCCACCCGCAACCCGCGTCGCCCTGCGGCGCCACATCGACCACCCGATGGCAAACAGCACCACCACCAATGCCCCCCAGAAGGTAAATTGCGCCCAGCGCGCTGGCGTCTTCAGCAGGGCAGAGACTGCAAATCCAAGCGTCAAACCAGGGAAAAGGAGAAAGACAACGTCCGACTCGCAGCCGTAAGGAGCCAGGCGCAGTTTGAGATAGCGCCGAAGATCCGAGAGCGCCAGCCGCAGCACCATGTGCTCGAAGCTCATGTCCAGTGCCATCATCACCAGGAAGAATCCGACTGCGTATGCCCAGGCTGCCATGTAGTTGCGCATTCGCAGACCAATGACAATGGCGACAACTCCGCCCAGCAGGAATGGGATAAGGGCTCGCAGTCTCAGTTTGCGGAACCCACGGACCAGCCAGGACGGAAACAGCACAATACCTTTCGCCCAGGCAATGGGTGACGAGAACAGCCTGCCAAAGAAGGAGGTGACAAAATACGATGCAACCGCCCAGAACGCAATGCCACCACGCGGGTTCTGCATAGTATCAATCATGTAGGTGAGGATGGGCTTGGTTGGATATAACATGGTGTTGTTGGGGCCCACCAGCAACCACGTGTGAAGGAACCAGGTTGCGCCCGCTGTTACAATGGACGAGACGACAGTTGCCGGGAGGTTTTCCAGCCAGCTCCTGACCATCAGGACCGCGAGTTGCCACAGGGTCTGCGGCGCGGGTTCCTGTTTTGGCGGCGGCCGACGACTGCGCCGTCCACCCCTGGTGGGTGTCGTCCCACTGGTCTCCATTTCTGTCGGTTGTTGCACCGATTGGCCGGCTGCGGCGGCTGGAATCCATGTCTGTCCATTCCATGTCAGCCACCCGCCGGTCGCAGGATCGATCTGCCACCAGATACCGTCAGGCGTCATGAACCGCAGCTTCGCCACTTCCTGTTGGTAGTACTCCGGGGTGATGGCACGACTCGCGAGCTGTTGCCGCAGCGCCATGTATGATTGATTCACTTCATTGAAGTCCATGACAGCCTCCCATTGTCCCCGATCCTGCGTCTGTCAACGGATGCACGGTTGGGCACAGTCGTTGTCTCTAGTATGTTCAATCTGATTGAACCGTGCAAGACCTTACGGCATGACCGACCGCACGACACCGGTCGCTTTGGCAACCTCATACCAGCCGAACGTCGCCGAGTGCCCACCCAGTTCGTCCTGGACGAGCTCATAGGCATGCACTGTGTATGTTGTCGTGTCTTCGGAATCAACGTCAATGACGATCCGATTGGCCGGGCTCTTGGTCTGCACGAGCTTGATCCAGGCCGCCACATCGGGAAGGGCCGTTACGCGCGCGATCGCATCGTCCCTTGATGTGACAGGGCCGGAAAGTGACGATGGGTGGTGACACCCCACGATGCCAAGAAGCAGCAGAAGAACAACGATTACCCCGACAGTTCTTCGTGCGTGCATCATAATGTTCCTCCTTCAATGTTGAGCAGCGTCTGCCGGTCGATGATGGTGAGGCCGTCCCGAGTTGCGCACCAAAGATTGCCATAGCTGTCTTCCACCATCGATTTCACTTCGTCGTTGGACAGCCCGTCGACCGTCGTCAGTACCCTGAATCCATCATGCGTCTGGATGGCCATGCCCTGGTATTCGGAGCCGACGACCAGGGTGCCACTCCCGGTCACATAGATCGAACGAACCTTGCCGCCTGCCAGTCCTCCGGCCTTGCCCAGCGTGCGCCGCGGTTGCCAGTCCTCACCCTTGCGTTCAAACTGAACTGCGCCTCCATCATCAAGGAAGCCTGTTCCGACCCAGACGGTGCCATCAGGTGCCTCCAGCAGCGAGACGACATCGTTGTGCGGCAAGCCGTCGGCCGTAGAGAATGTTTGCCACCCGGATGCATTACGTATTGCCAGACCGCCGGCGGGCGCAACGTATGAGCCAAACCACAGACTGCCGCTCTTGTCCTCCAGCATGACACGTACCATATCGTCAGCGAGACCGTCCCGTTTGCCCAGCACCGTCCATCCGCCCGCGGTGCGCATCGCCGCACCGCTCCATGTCCCTGCCCACAGGTCTCCCGCCCGCGTGACCAGAACACAGTTGACGCGGTTGTCCGGCAACCCTTCCTGCTTCGTGAACCATGTTGCCTGGCCGTCTTTCCATCGAACGAGGCCACGCTCGGAGGCGAACCACAAGGCTCCCTCGTGGTCAACGGCGATGCCCCTTACATAGGTCATCGGACGCCCTGCGTCGACCTCCATCACGATGCGGCGCGTCACAACGTCCACTGCGCAGACACCATCCACGCCGCCGCACCACAGCGTATCGCCTTGCAGGAGTAGTGCAAACACATCGCCCGGGGGGCGAAGAATGTCGATGCCCTGCATCGGGTGTGATGGTGCCGGCAGGGCGGCATCCTGCGGGAGCGCGCACCCCGTCGTCAGGCAACCTAGCATCACGAGGAGCGTGACAATGGTCCTTTTCACGCCGATCCCTCTATCACGAGGTACCCGTTCTCGAGACGCATCCGCCTGCCTCCTATGACATGCGCCTCGCTCTCATCGTGCGTCACGTAGACAAGAGTCGTGGCATAAGACCGGACGATCTCGCACACCAGCTGCAGCAGTTCGGATCTGAGATCGGAGTCCAGGCTCGTGAGCGGTTCGTCCATGAGAAGGTGCCGAGGGTGCGGGGCAATCGCCCTTGCCAGCGCAACACGACGCTGTTCGCCTCCCGAAAGCTGCTGAGGCAAGCGCAGCGCAAGTCCCCCCATCTTGCAGGCATCGAGGGCCTCGGTCATTCGCCGCCGGGCTTCGGCGCGAGGAAGATTGGCTAGACCATACAGGACGTTCTGCGCCACCGTCATATGGGGCCACAGCGCTCCAGCCTGGAAGACAAACCCGATGTCGCGGCGCGAGGGTTCCATGCGGACCTTTCCGGCAACGGTGGCCAGTTCGCCGCCCACACGTATGCTGCCTTCTGATGGCGCGATGAGTCCTGCGAGCAATCGCAGCAGGGTCGTCTTCCCCGCACCGGACCGACCCATCACGACGATGCGTTCGCCGTCAGACACCGTCAGTTTCAGGTTTGACAGGATCGTTCTGCCCCCGAGAGACAACCCCAACCCGATGCATTCGATCATGCCGACCTCCATCCCTTTCGCCAGAACACGAAGGCCGGAATCGTCAACACAAGGATGGCCACGAAGAGCGCCAGGCACAGTGCCGATACCGTTCCCGAAGAACCATAGTGCAGGTAGTTGTAGATCGCTATCGACAGAGGTTCCTGCCCAGGTGGCATCACCATCAGCGTCCCTCCTACCTCCCCGGTCACGAGGAGGGCAACCAGCAGGAGGGAAGCGGTGAGCACGGGCAGAAGCGTCGGTAACCATACGCGAAACACCCAGTCACCACGCCTCCGCTGAAATACGCGCCCAGCCTCCATGGCTTCCACGTCGGCCCGAGCCAGTCGTGCTCCCGTCATCAGACAGGCAAACGGCGCGAACCTGAATGCCATGAGAAGCGCCGGTACCATCTGAGCCATCCACGCCCACCGAACGATGCCGCTGGCAAGCAATGTACCGGTGCCGGCGACGGGACCGGGCAGTGCCAGTGGTATCAGGATAAGCACACACAGCGAGCGTCCCAGCGGACCACGGTCGCCGACGAGAGGCCCTATCACCATCGCCAGAATCAAGGTGAGAGCACACGCGAAGAAGGCCAGCCGCACACTGACCCAGGCAGAGGGCGCGGCATCGGCCACCGCGATCCACGTTGCACCGCGCAGCCCGCTCATCAGGGAAATGCAGAGACCGGCAACGTCCAGTGAAAGCAGGCACACGACACACACACACAGACCCCACATCCAGCGCGACGGATGCCATACGGTACGTGTCATTCCTTCTCTGGTTGAAGACGCAGAGACGGCAGCGGAAATGCTTCGGATGGCCGGTGCGAGCGCCGCCAGGCAGACCAGAACAAGTGGAATGGCCAGCAGTGTAACGTCAGAGGTCTGACCCGTAGCGCTGAAGCGTGCGTACAACTCAAGAGCGTAGGTATTGACGGAGAAGAGAGAAGGAACGGAGAGATCTCCCATGCACAGCACAAACACGAGCAGACTCCCCGACAGCAGCACCGGACCTCCAAGTGGCAGAACAACCCGCCACAGGGCACGGTCCTGCGATCCCCGCATGAGCGCCGCATCCACCAGCTGCGGGTCGATCATCGACCAGGCGGCCAGAGCCACGCCGGTCGTTAATGGCAGATATACCATCGCCTGCACCCATAGCGCTGCCCCGAACCCCTGAAACGCCGGCAGCCTGATGCCCGCCACAGCGACCACCCGGCGAAACCACTCGGCTGTGCGCATCCACGCCAGCGCGTGGATATAGGGTGGAATGACCATCGGAACGAACAACGCCGTCCTCAGCCAGCCCATCCTACCCGAGGCCGGTGGCAAAGCGAGCGAAGCTGCAGTCCCCGCGACCAAGCACAGGACGGCTGTCGCCCCTGCAAGGGCACAACTGCGTGCCAGCAACGCCAGTGTCCGCCCCGAGGGGACGGCCAGGTGCACCAGCGCTGGGTTGATGATGAGAGCTCGTATCGCGTCCACGCCAAGCGCCACCAAAGGCAGACCGAACACGGCGAGGGCGGCTACGGTCCCTGAGAGACGCCACCACCGGTTGCTCGTCGACATCGCTACTGTCCGAAGATTGATGTAAGGTCGGCCTTTGCCGTTGCCATCGATACCTCGATGGAACGCGGGTCGAGGTCCATCCCCTTAATGGACGTTCCCGTCAGGGGAGCGATCCCTCCTTCCTGGCGTGTCGACAACTGGCAATATCCCTCCAGCATTAGCGTGCTTTCGACCCCTTCGGTCAGAAGGTATCGAGCCAGGCTGTCTGCCTCCTCTGCGTGAGGATCTCCACGAATCACCGCGACGCTTGAAGGAATGACCAGGGTCCCCATCCCGTCCTGGTCCGGAACAATCACTGAGACAGGGTCTCCCCTCTTGATCGCCACAAGAGCATCATCCGAGTCGGTGACCCCCCACGTCAGCGTTCCCTGTGCCACGAGGTCCCGGACTGTTGCGTTGCCGTCTACGATCCGTACCCCGGCGGCGCTTACCTGCTGGAAGAAGGAACGGGCTCGCGCATCGCCAAGAACTGCGTAGAGTGCCGCAGCATGCGCGGCCGTCGTTCCAAACAGGGGCATGGCCATGCCGACGCTCCCACGCGGGTATGCCGACGAGGCCAAATCCAGCACCGACGAGGGAGGCGATCCCTTGAGCACGTTCTTGTTCACCAGAAGCACGCGGAAGCGTGCAGCGTGGCCGGCCCACAATCCATTTGGGTCTCGATACCTGGCAAGGATCCCTTGGCCGGCGTCATCGGGAAGCCGACGCAAAATGTCGTCCTGCTTCAGTATCGACATCTGGGTCGTTTCATTGTCCCAGAACACGTCACATACCGGGTGGGCCCGCTCGGCGACGAGCCGGTTCACGAGACCCGTGGTCTTCGCAGCCTCGGTGTCATAGACGGGGAGGACGTGGAAGCCGGTCGCGATCTCGAAGGCCTGGAATATAGGCTGCGCATACTGCTCATCGACGGACGTGTAGCACACGACTACCCTCCGTGCCGCGCCACACCCGGCGAAGAGAACCATTGCGAGCACAGCGATGAGCCCGATGACCAACGGGCGGGTTCGCATGTCAGGAGTGACGGAACAGGCTCACCAGCGCAGCGAGGAACCCAACCAGAACTATGACCATAGCTATCAGCGACACCCATGCTCCTGACGAAAGCAGCATCGTGAGTCCGCTGAACCCGGCAGCAGCTACCGCCGCGAAGACTGCCCACAGAAGAGTCAGATCGAGGGCCGACACGGCTAGGCTTGCCAGGAAAGCAAGTGCGACAACAAGCCCTCCGCGCGCAAACAGCATGAAGAGTCCACACGCGATAACGGACAGGTCAACACCCACGTTCGACGCCGTCAGTCCCCCTTTGAACACCAGGGCATGCATGGCCAGCATGATGATTCCGGCTATCAGCGTCAGTGTCCCACCGCCAAGACGCTTGCGGGACAGCGCACGCTGTGGTGGTATCACCCCCTGCGGCGACCCGGCATGATAGACGCCAGCAGTGGAAGGGGGACCGCCGTATGGAGCAGGCTGCTGCGAAGCAGGCGCGCCATACGGTCCTGCTGACGGCGCCTGCTGAGGAATGAGCGGGGCCGGAGGAGGGGAAATGGGTCGTTCGGCTTCGCCGGGCCCCGGCACCTGCAGGGTGGTGACCTCCGCCCCACATTGTGGGCAGTGCTTCGCGCCTGGTGGCAACGCCTCACCGCACTGAGTACAAAACTTCGCAGTTTCCATGCTTGCACCCCCATAGAAGAACATCTAGGAATTCTGACTGCTGCCCGGATTTACCTCGAGTAACCCTTACTAGCGTCATTATATGGAACACCTCTACGGCTGCAAGAGCGCGCATGGACTCCTTGAGAGCCCGTAGATTGACTCCCCTGCCGGTCGTGTGTCCTTGCACGAAACTGGCACACTGCGCTTTCTGCGGCAGCGAGCAGCGATTCAGTGCCGGAACAGTGACTGGAATGCCTTGGCAAACGCTACCATACCGAGCATCATGCCGCCGATCCAGATGATGCCGCCGCTCCGCAGAGCCCAGGAGGTCACCACCTCTGGGGCCTGCGTCTGCACCCATAGGATGGTCTGGTACAGCTTGAGGCCGCAGAGGGCGAACACCCCTCCACTCAGGAGTGCGCCGACGATGACCGGACCCCATCCCCGTACCACGAGCGCGATGACCCCGCTCGCCAGGCACAGGAACCCCAGCCCGACGTTCAGCAGGTTCAGCTGGCTCCCCTTGCTCATGAAGAAGCCCTGAGCCACTAACATGACCACACCGCCAAGGATGGCAATGAGCCCTCCTCCAAGACGCTTGGCCGATCCGACACCGCGCATGCGCTGAAAGCCTGGAGCTGTGGTCGCTTGAGGATATGCAACAGGACCAGCAGGGGCGCTGACATACGGGCTTCTGTGTGGCGCGCCGGGTCCTCCATAGGGCGCCGCCTGCGCGGGCTGGGGGATGGGCATGCCTGGTGGGGGTGCCAGTGTCGCGCTATACGGTCCCGAGCCGACAGGTTGAGGGAGAGGTTCCTGGGTCAGTGGTGTCTGTCGGACGCCATCCGATGGAGTCAGATGAAGGTCGGCGACTTCCGCTCCGCAGTTCGGGCAATGCTTCGCTTCGGGCGGCAGGGGGTTGCCACACTCGATACAGAACTTCGCAGGTTCCATCGTTAGGCCTCCAGGGCAGTCTCATATTCTCCGCGCAGGTTCGGCGGTCATGCGGTCATCCATGCTGCGCTCAGTATACGGGGTGGGCGATGGGCTTCAAGGACCGAGTTGCATCACGTTAAATCATCGCGAACTCCCTTCGTTGCATCACGAAGAAATCATCGTGAAACGAGAGGAGGTAGCCATGCTGCTGACATCCTTGTGTGAACAAGGGGGAAAGGAGCAGCATCATGGCGCTATCCATG
>CAIQIK010000030.1 GCA_903871855.1 uncultured Caldisericota bacterium | reverse complement strand
TGGAACGCTACGAAGCCGACAAGGAAGAAGCCAAGAAAGCTGTGCAACTCGACAGTAACGAACTGAACCACACTGACCAATTGACTGCCTGACCCGATCCATACCGAAAGGAGAATTTACACCAACATTCTGGACTTGACTCCGCCGGGTCGGGCATGATGGTCCCGTGGGGAAAGCCAAGGTTGACGCCTGCCTTCAACGGCATGATGACGCAGATGGTGTCTTTGTACGTTCGTGCGAAGCCGTATGCCAGCATCCTGGCAGCACTATCCATCTGCTCGATGGCGTCGGGGGCGACCCCAAGCACCAGCTCCCGCAGGGCAAGAGCGATTGCCTGAACCGCTGGTGTGTAGTCTTCAAGCAACGTCTGTACATCAGGATGGTTGTTCATACGCTCAGCTCCCGTGATGCAGTAAGGTGATGCAGTAGCTACATGTTGGCTTCGTAGTGAGCAGTAGGGTCGTGAGTGCTCGACTGCACGGCTCGTACGAGACCGGCTTCAATGAGGCTTCTCAGGTGCCGTTGCAGGGTGCTGCGACTGATATGAAGTTTGGCTGTAAGGTCGGCTGGCGTCTGGGAACCGCCTTTGAGGATGGTCGAAAACACACTCAGAGCAGTTCCCGAGAAGCCTGCCGCCCCTGCTTTAATCTGCAGGATACCGGTCTTGATGACTTGTTCACCCTTGTTCTGCACTTCCTGCATCTGTGTGGCCAGACCACCCACGTAATACTCAAGCCAGCCGGTCATGTTCATGTCGTGACCACGCACACTCTGCAGGGCAGCATAGTATGCCGAGCGATCCCGGTCGTAGAATTCGCTGAGGGTAAACAGGCGCTTGAAGTCATAGTTGCCACGATACATTACCAGCGTGGCCAGCAATCGAGCCGTGCGGCCATTGCCATCAATGAAGGGGTGGATGTGCACCAGCTGGAATTGTGCTATGCCACTCACCAGGACTGTGTTGATGCTTGTGTCTGCGTTCAGCCATTCCACGAGATCGGTCATCAACGGTTGGACTTCATGAGCAGGTGGAGGAGTGTACACGGTTTCTCTGGTCACCGAGTTGACGATGAGGTTCTGCCCCAGTCGGTACTGGCCGGGTGTTGCCGAACCTCCACGCACATCTTTGACCAGCCGTTTGTGGATCTCGCGGATCAACGCCTGAGTCATGGGCTCGCCGCTGCCGACATATTCAGCGACCAGGCCAAATGCGGTCCGGCAGTTGAGCAACTCGCGCACATCGTCCGGGTCGGCCTCTGGTATCGTCTGCCCAGCCAGCAGTTGTGTGGCTTGCTCAAGCGTCAGCTGTGCCCCCTCGATATGGGTCGTGTGGTATGCTTCTAGAGTCATGGCGGTTGCCTGCATATCGCGGATCCAGTCGTCCGACAGCTGTGCAGCCAACATAAAGCCAACGGCGCGCTCAATGCGCGTCAAATCTGCCATCATCGCATTGGTGATCGTGAATCTTGGCTCAAACACAGCAACCTCCTCTGGCCAGTATAGTCAAGCGACGTATTGGTGCTAGCTTGCTGATTCGTCATGCCCATACGGGCGGCCGATCCGTCACTCCCCCCGAGTATGTTAGTTCAATACGAGGGGTGCTTTCCCCGAGCCCTTTTGTCCAAGGCGAGGGGTGCTTCTGCGCGCAGGCGGCCGATCCGTCACTCCCGCGCAGGCGGGAGTCCATGCATGTGCTTTAGGCTGGGTTCCCGCCTTCGCGGGAATGACAAGACACGACTGAAGTAACTCTCGACACGTTGCCATCCCTTGGGGCTATTCTAGTAGAATAATTCTAATGGATAGTGACAGAGACCAATGATGTACGACCCCTTCACCGAGAAGGTTGTAGCCGGTAGCCAGGAGCCAGCTGCAATTGACCAAAACCAGTCCTAACCCTCAGAATACTGCGGCATATCGAGCGCCATGATAACACTTCTGAACACTTCTGGCTTCCCTGGGGCTATCAGATCCTTGTATTACACTGCATGCTGTGTAAAATGTCTACAGGAGGTCCAGAAGATGAGTATCGTCGTTCGCACGATTCATGGAAGACAGTATGCCTATGCCTCTCGACGCGAGGGCAAGCGCATGGTCCAGACCTATCTTGGTCCCATGAGCAGGCCGGACGTTCAGGCTGCGGTTGACAGTCTGTCCGAGGAGAAGGGCATCCCCACACGCCTTCGCCGTCTGTTTTGGGACACCGACCCCGCATCACTGGATTCCTCGCTACATGCGGCTGCTATTATCGAGCGCGTCCTCGAGATGGGGGATCTGCAGGATGTGCGATGGCTGCAGCACCGATATGCCGGTACCATGATTGCACAGGTCCTGACACTTTCTAAGGGGCTATCACCGCGCTCGCGGTCATTCTGGAACCTGTGGTTTGGCAGGGAGGTGCCCTGTGCATCCTGAGTGTCTGCGTCCCGAATCCGCGCGTCTCCTGCCCGTCGTCGCCACGGCTCTCCAACCATATAACGCAGTCCTGGCGGGCGGTACCGCTCTTGCATTGCATGTCGGTCACCGCGTGTCTGTCGACTTTGACTTCTTCACCGGGAACGAGTTTGACCCTGCTGCTGTCCTTCAGGCTATGCAGGCAACCTCAGCCGAGGTCCAGTCGCTGAAGTTGGAGCCAGGGACGGCAGTGATGATCGTGAACGGTGTCAAGGCATCGCTGTTCCAGTATCCGTACCCCTTTGCCGAGCCCACGGAGCGGTTCAGCGGAGCTACGGTGGCGAGCATCGTCGATATTGCCGGGATGAAACTCATCGCCATCGTGCAGCGTAGTGCCAGGCGCGACTTCGTGGACCTCTACACAGTGCTGAGGACCATACCGTTTCGCGTCGTTGCACACAACGCTATCCAGCGCTTCGGCACGACACTGGTCGAACCGGTCATCATCGGCAAGGCACTTGCCTGGTTTGCCGATGCCGATGCGCAGCCCGATCCAATGTATGTCGGAAAGCCCGTGCAGTGGTCGGCCATCAAGCAATTCTTCCGCTTCAGCGTGCCCCAATTTGTCCTGGACCTTGAGGCGGAACGGGCAGACTCAACGTAGAGGGCTCTTCGCCAGTCCGGAATGTCTTAGCTCAATCCAAGACGTGCTATTATCGGAAAGGGGCACTTTCCGATAATAAGACTTCGATTTGCGCTCCATATGATCGCCAATGATAACAACGATGACAATCACTGAGCTGCATCATTGCGGCAGGGTGATAACTGTTTGCTGATCTGTCATGCCCGCGCAGGCGGGCATCTATTTAGGTCTCTGTATCTAGTGCAAACTGATCGATATGGGTTGCAGGGCAAACTACTTCTTGACGGCTTGATCGTCAGTCGGGGCGAAGAGTGCCTCGCGTCCTACCGGAGCAGTGTGGAACACCTCGGCTAGAATGGCGACGCTCCACTCTTCGAAGTCCTGAGGCATGTTGACTACTTCGGAAATGGGTACTACTTTCCCGGTCTTCGACCTGCGGTCAGTGGTGGCAAACTCGTGCTCATTCATGTCAAAGCTGCTCCTCCCGCCGAGTTCCATCGTGATAACATAACATATTGCCAGATGGTGGTTACTCCTCTCAGTCTGGCGCGAATAAATCAGGAAAGGTGTCGCTGTTGCGACGTGGATCGCCTCGCCAATTTCCTCCTCGATTTCTCTGTGAAGCGCGTTTTCGATAGTCTGAAAGAAGTTCTCCGAGCTGTCGGGATTCTCATCCTCAAGCCTAACGTGGCCACCAATGTACAATAGCGCTCGGTTGCTCTCTGGTGATTGGCAACCCATGCGCGTAGGGTTTCTCTCGACTACAAGGACCTTGGTGTGCTCTTTGTTGGTTATGACTGCAATAGCCACAGGCTGGACAACCGACCTTGACTCCACCTTTGCTCGGTCGCCGAACGCCATCTTGGTCGACCGGAGTGCATCAAGTCCATGGCTCACACCACTAGGCAATTGACTCCCCACATCCTCAGGCAAGTAGCCAATTTTCTCCACAAGTAGTGATCGGAGACAATTGAGCACTTCCGTGACAACCTCAAACCCAACTTCGTCGGCCGTCCGATCCGTGGAGTCTACCGTCTTGATGTTGCGGTATAGAGACCCGTATTGTCCAACGACATGATCCACAGCTTCCCCATAGCTTGCCAAAACCGGCTCGTTCATGATGGAGCCCTGCTTCTCCGTTAACTGGTTGGCATACTCGCGGAAGAGCGATGTCTCAGGAGATGACTTGAAGACGAAAATCAAGTCGAAGATCCTCGTCCATAAAGGCATAGTTATGAAGTCTACGAGATACTCGTAGCTCGACTGGTCCAAATAGGGGTTGCCGACGTATGGGTGACAGCTGAGCCAATAGAACCACGTCAGAGCGTCAAAAAGGCCGCGATCGGCGATGATGACGTCATACCTGTCCTTGCCGTAGCTCAAGTGTTCTACGAGTTCCGCTAAGGAAGAACACATTGTCCAGACGTTGAACATTGGATTCGTCTTACTGGCAATGGGACAAACGCTTGCACTTTTCGTCAGAATCTTCGTCCGGAATCCGTTGCGCCTAAGGAAGATGCTCAGGGAGGTAATACTGGTACTCTTGCCAGATTTTGGGCTGCCACAAAACTCAATCACGACTGGGCGTCTCTGTCCATGAGTCTCCTTGGATTCGAGGATCGACACCGCACGTTTTTCCAGTTCCACAATGTGACGGTGTCTCTCTTCCGTGATGATCTTGTTCACTTGTTTCTCGATCTCATTCATAATTGTCCCCCAGATCTGGTCATCGTAAGCTGACGCCCGACTACGTGGGCTTCTAGACTCACTAGGATTGAATTGTTTCTGTCCCCTTGATGGCTGCCTTTCCCTTCTTTTCGAGCCAGTCCAGCATCGTGTGCGTGGAGAAACCGACGAGAAAGGAGATGCACGGCGCAACATAGAGGAGTCCTCTCTCGGGTGTGTTTGCCCCCAGTGTCACTGCAAGTAGCCCAGCCTTGATCGTAGCCACCACGAACAGTGAGAACGCCGCTCCAACAGCGGCCTCAGCATGTAGTACACAATGAGTCCAATCTGGCGATAGCAGTCCTCAGGAAAATTGGCAAGCGCACCTATGTCGGCGTTGATACACCATTTGTAGAGTTTTCGAGTGTAGTATATGGAGCAGCCGGTGATTCCAGCCGCTAGGCTTGCTATGATCGTGAGGTCAAGCCCTATTTTTGAGGCCAGCGCTACGGAGCATGGCATCATCGCCCAGGCTTCGACCGAGACTCCAAATACAAGCCACGCTGCGAGCGCGATGAATATCAAGATAGTTATCCGGTGCTCCAGCTTGAAGAACTTGTTTCCTGTGCTCTCGTACATGTTCCCCCCCCCAATGAGTTGCTGAAGCTATTGTATCCAACCGCTAGGAATCTCTCAATGATGCATGCAACTAGAACTTCCCCGCGAACTCTCGTGCTGCCTTGTCCAGGTCCTGGTCATCGACCTCCTCGCCGCGGGTGGCCCAGGCGGGGAGGGGGAAGTTGATGAGGACGGGGGCGGGGATGTCGGGCTGGTGCACGATCATCGTGCCGGGCTTGATGATGGTGCTGCGCAGGCGGAAAGACTCGGGCAGGTAGTCGTACTCGGGGCTCTGGCTCTCGGCAAAGTCGAGGCGTCCGTTAACGCGGATGCTGCAGTTGCCCGTAATACGCTTCTCGACCCGGCTGGCGGACTGCTGGGCGCCGATGAGGATGACACCCAGGGAGCGGCCACGCTCGGCGATGTCCAGCAGGATGTCCTGGATCGGGCTGTGTCCCTCGCGCGGGGCGTACTTGTTGAGCTCGTCGAGGACGACGAAGACGTAGGGCTTGCGGCCCTGGGCCTCCTTCTGCGTCATCAGCATCTTGAGGGTGCTGCCCACGATGAACTTCTGCGCCACGGGCTTGAGCTTGCTGATGTCCACCACGGTGATGCGGTGCTGGTTGAACTCGAAGCGGTACTTGTCCGGGTGGTCCACGTCGCTGCGGATCACGCCCTTCATGGCGTCGGCCGCCACGCGCAGGCGGCGCAGGAAGGCCAGCTGGGTGCCCTGGTTGTCGAAGGAGGTGAACCAGCCGCCTGATGGCGGGCGCTTGCTCTTCTTGCCCTCATCCTCGGACTCTGCCGGTCCCATGATGTCGGCTTCCAGGATGGTGATGAGGTCCTGCAGGTCGCCGATGGTCTGGCCCTGGTACACGAGGGCTCCGCTGTGGGCGTCGTTCTCCATGTTGCGGTCGGAGGCCAGGTAGTCCAGCCGGTTGGTGAGGTGCTGGATGAGGCCGTAGAGGTTGGTCGTCTCCTGGTCGCCCTCGGCGAAGAGGAAGGGAAGCAGGCGGTCCTGCGCAAACTGCCGCATGGTCCAGACGTAGGGGGTGACACCCTCCTGGCGCTGCTCGGTGCTGGGCGAAGGAACCTCGCTGTCGGACTTGGGGGACGTGAAGAAGCGCAGATCGGTGAAGGGCGTAGTGGGCAGGCCCATCTTCGCGTAGACGGCGCGGTGGTCGTCGGTCAGGCCCTTGTTGGGCTTGTCGAGGAACAGCATGTCCTCGCCCTTGACGTTGAAGACGATGCTGCGCGCGGCGGCCTTGTCGGCGGATGGCATGCCGTCCTGCATCTGCTGGTCTCCCTGCTTCGTGCCTTCGAAGTGGAGCATGGAGTACAGGAGGAAGAGGGCAAAGGAGGTCTTGGTGGCCACGCCGCTGACGCCGCTGATGCTGACGTGTGCGCCCTTGGCGCCGTTGAGGAACTCGAAGTTGACGTAGAAGGGCTCCTTGTTGCGCATGATGCCAACGGGCACGCGTTGTTTCATGACGTCGAAGCTGAGCGCCTTGTCCAGGTCTGCGCCGGTGGCACGGAAGACATCGTCCCCCGGATGCGGGGCGACGAACACCTCGGGATCCAGCTTGGTCACCTGTACCGTTCCCACGTAGGCGACGCCTGCGGGCATGATGCCCTGGCGCACGATGGTCGTGTCGCTGTCGAACTGGATGCCCTCATGGTATTGCTGGACGTCGATGACGGTGCCGTAGAAGGTGACAGCCTCGACGCCGGCATACCCCTCGACGGCCGACCGCACGAAGACGACATCGTCCATCTCCAGGTAGTTATGCTGGTCGACGAGGACATAGAACTCCAGCGACGATGCGGGCTTGGTGCCCAGGACAAATCCTATTGGTGCTGCTTCAGCCATACCAGCCCCTTTTGCGGTGTCAATCAATATGAGGCAGTATAGCGCAAAAGAGTACACAGCGTCAGCAAAGATGACATGGTCTCAGCTACTGCAAGGAGGGGAATGGGTTCCCGCCTGCGCGGGAACGACAGAAGAAATGCAAGAGAACGACGGAGGCAAGCTCTGGCTGCCAAGGAACATGGCAATGACGCGTCCGTTTTTAAGCGAGTCGACCTCGCTGTGAGGTGCTGACTGCTGTCAATCAGACACTGTGTACCGCAGTGGTCGGTATGCACGCATGTCCACCACAGCTGGTCCGTACGTATTCTCCTCTCGACTACCAGTGGTTGCCAAGAGAACGATAAGCCAGATTGTGCCGACCAGTGGAATCAGCCCCAGGAGACACCACCAGCCGCTTTCCCCTGTATCGTGCAACCTTCTTACTGTAACCGCCAAAAAGGGTACAAAGACGGCCAGGAAGTAGAGGCAAACAAAGAAACCAGTTACGTGGTGAGGAGAAGGGACCAGGAAATTCGCCAAATCGATTTGCAGCTCGCTGGAAGTCTTGAAAGCAGAGTCGAGGATGAATCCCACAATGGCAAAGGTCACATTGAAACAGACGAACATCCAGTACTCTATCCTGCTTGCTCGTCCTCTGAATACTGCATACTTCTTGAGTGCTGCCAGATAGTAGTTCATTGTTCGCCTCCCCACCTGTTTTTGCCTATTGGTACTGTAAGTGCTACAACGTCAGCAACCACTATGGTTTGCAACGACACAAAACAGTATCGGACTCCCATCGAAAAGGTCAATAGAAAATGCACACTCTACAAGTTTCCCGTTCTTGGTATCATCCAGCTACCACAAGTTTCACATCAGCTCGAGGAAGCGTGTGAGCGTGACATGGCCGGTCAGGACGCCGCAGAACTCGAGGAGAGCGTAGACACCCAGCACCGTTACGACCCTGGAGGATGGTACTGCCTCAGCAACCAGGGTCCACGTGGCAAAACCTGCTGCAACCAGCAAGGCGAACATGACGGGCGCCAGTCGCCGCCAGGCAGCTAACCGTCTTGGCCACCCCAGGATGGTCGTGCCATACCCGGCATCCATACTCTGTGCATAGCCCAGAAGTGACCGCGCGCCCGTCGCGACCAGGGCAAACAAGGCAAGCATGCCGACAAGCGCTGTCAGGACTCCCCCGAGCATGCCACTGTCCCACGCGCTGGGATACGCAGCGAGTATGCCTGCCACGACAACCCACACGAGGAGCGTTGTGCGCCAGGGCAAGAGATGGATGCCCGGCGCCGCAGCCCTCCTCGCCTGCGCGGCCAGCGCACACAGCATGGCGGCGGCGGCCATTACGAGGTTGTCGGCAAATATGAACCAGCCCAGGACCGTATGACCCCATGATGGCACCGTTCGCAGCATGGCGACGACATCGGAGACCATCGTCGCGAGCACGGTGAGATTCATGACGGCAAGACTGCGGACAAAGAGCAGCGCTTCCCCCGCGTCTGCAGACCGGCGCATGCGCATGGCGCGCATGAACGCGACGACGCAGACAAGTGCCGCAAGCTGGATGCCGAAGGATCCGACAGCATCGTAGGGGTCCGCGGTATAGGCGCACAGCGCAGGCAAGACGGTGCCCTGTTTGCAGAGGAAGAAGAAGCAGCCATAGACGACTGCAAGGCATACCGTCACGACGCCTGACCCGGCCAGGAGCCCCTGGGTCCAGGTGCCTGGCGAGCTGCTGCCCTCCACAGGTGGACGAGTCGTCTGCAGCCTCCCCGAAACGCGCCCTAAACGATGAACCTGTTTGTGCTGGGCTACCTTCTCATCGCCAGAAGGCTGATGATCCCGAAGATGACGGCGAGGCCAGCCAGCCCATAGAAGATCATCGCATCAAACCGGTGCGATTTTCGCAGGGCGGCCTTCTTCGCCGGCGCGGCTTTCAGGTAGAGCAATCCTCCGATCGGGGCCAGGAGCATGAGCACGATCGCCAGCAGGGCAATGTAAAAGTGCGGCAGAGTCGGAATGAGGGCTCTCGTAATAATGAGTCCAGCAAAGCCGAGCAGAACGAGGACCACGCCGATGCCACCCAGCATCTTGTGGGTGTTCAGTTTCTTGCCACCCTTGTCCCTCGCACCGACGAATCCTGCGCCAAGAAGGACAACAACACCCAGAGCCATCAGCGTAATGTGCGCAAGAATATTCTGTGTCATAGAAACCTCCTGGATCACGATGAACTATCTCAGTTTGCCACATTCCAAGTTGCTTACAAGATGAACGCATACGGTATTGTCTCGGCTGTAGAAAGCCAGAGGAGCATGCATTGGTACATGGGTTCCCGCCTTCGCCGAGAAGAACCCCTCAGAAGCGCCCCTCGCATGGGAAGAAAGTGCTCGGGAGAAGCACCCCTCGTATTGGACTAACATACTCGGGGGGCCTTGAAGAACACCTCGCATCTTGGACAAAAGGATGCGAGGGACAAAAGGGCTCGCGGGAACGATGGATAGGCACTGATTGCTTTCCCTACAGCGGGATCTGCAGTTGTCGGAAGCTGTCCTCCAGACGCATGAGTCGGACGTAGCGGCGCAAGGGTCCCGTGTGGAGCTCGGCAAGGTCCATGTCGTCCAGCAGGCTGCGCATTCGGTCTTCGCTGAGTTCTCGTGTTCTCCGGTACCGGAGATAGACAAGGTCACACAGTGCTTTCTCCGGCTCCGCCATGTCATACGTGTCACGCCTGCGGTACCCGGTGAACCACGCCGACTGCAGGTGATGATACTCAAATCGCGTGTTCATGGCATCGACCGTGCCGGTCGAACCCGTCGTGATGAGCGTAAGCGTGAATGGCGACTGACTGAGGATGCCGTGGCGGGCGAGCGCCGATTCCATGCTGATGCATGCTGGCGATCTCAGGACCATGGCCAGCTCTTCCTGGGTTGGAGGATTATAGGGGTTGAGGTACAGCCCCTTCGAGACTCGACTCAGCATCCCTCGTGAGACGAGGCGGCTCAGCTCGACGCGGACGCTGGGCATGTTCCTGCTGAGTAGTGTCGCGAAGTCCACTGTGCGGAAGAGCTTTTTCTGCTTGTAGGTGCTCAGCAGGTCCAGGTAGTCACGGGTGCTCATGACGCTCCAGCGAGCTGGTTCAGGAGAGTATCCATCATTCTGGCAACGCTGGCGTTTATGTCCACAAACGCAGGCGCCATGGCGTCATACAGCCGGGCAGGAAGGAAGCGTTTCATCTCGGCGTCGAGTGCCGCGAGTCCGATGGTTTCAATGACCGTCTTGCTGTGCTGAACCTTGCTGGTCAACTCCATCAGGGTCGTTCCATAGTCGGCCGCCTTGGTGACAACTGCGCCAGTCTCCGGCGCCGCCGCATGGCGTTCGTGGGTGAGAAACCAGGTATCCCAGATATCCCGACCCTTTACGTATGGGCGAAGCGCGAGAGCCACCAGCTTGTCCACTAGGATCTCGGATTCGTCTTCGACAACGATCGCAACATCGACAGTATCGGATCGCATGACTTGTTGGCGCGGCGACCGGCTAGGGACACCTGAGAACTCAAGGTTAATGACAAGCCCGCCGACCGGTGCTTGCAGCTCAAGTCGGCACCGATAGCGCGCGAACATGGATTCCATCTTCTGCTCCCTGAGACTGGGGCGGTCAGCGAACGGGGCTTCGCGGTGCATGAAAGATGGCAGACCCTCCAGCAGGCTGGTCAGGTTCAGACCTGCGATCGTCCTCCCGGGTCGGAGCACGAAGTCGAGGTCCTCGGAGAACCGCGTTCCGCTATACACGAGGCGGATGGCTGTACCTCCCTGGAAGACACCGTGGACGAAGAACCCCCGTTCACTCAGGTATCGCAGAGTGAGGCGCTGCAGCTCCTCCCGAATGACCCGGTCGAGAGGGAGAGCGTTCGAACTGCTATATGCAACAAGCTCTGCATAACTTCTCACGATCAACCTCCATTGCCGATTGTTTACAATAGTGTTAACAATAGACAATGGATGTCAAGGGCGTCGAGGGAGTTGACTGGGCAGGCGATGCTCAGCTTGGAGACGCTGACACCGTGCAAACAGGGTGGTCTCAGGGCTGCTGCCGCGTTTGACAACGGCGGGGCGACCCTCTATGCTGGTAAGTCACAGGCGATGAAGCCTGCAGTCCGTTGCGAGAGGAGTTCCGTCACGACATGCCACATCTGACGTTCCGCCACCCCAGCGGTTTCCGCGCGTTCCTGCTTGTATGGTCCGGGCAGGTCCTGTCGATGATCGGCTCGGCCATGACAGCGTTTGCGCTCAGCATCTGGGCCTACCAGAAGACCGGCCTCGCAACATCTCTCGCGCTGGTCGACTTCTTCTTCATGGGCTCGACCATGGTAGTGGCGCCACTTGCCGGCGTCTGGGTCGATCGCTGGAACCGCAAGCTCACCATGATGCTGTCGGATCTCCTATCTGTCACAGCAACGGCTGTGGCACTCGTCCTGTACGTGACAGGACATCTGCAGATCTGGCACCTGTATGTCGCGGCGACCATGCAGGGTATTGGCTCTGCGTTCCAGTGGCCGGCCTACTCGGCCGCCATCTCGCAAATGATGCCCAAAGAGCAATACGCCCGGGCCGGTGGGCTCATGTCACTCGCGGAATCGGGTTCGCTCATCATCGCACCGGTCCTGGCGGGGCTTCTCATGCCGATCATCCACGCCCCCGGGATCATGGTCATCGACATGATCACATTCGGCGTCGCTATTGCAGCGCTTGTTGCAGTGGCGATCCCGGCACACAAACCCGATACGGCGGTTCGGGAACCGCTGTGGCGCGAGATGACCTTTGGATTCCGCTACATTCGCGAACGGACCCCGCTGCTGCTGCTTGTGTCTACCTTCACGGCATCCAACTTCCTCATCTCGCTCTCGGGCCCGCTCACTGCTCCAATGGTGCTGGCACGCACGGGGCAGCAGGCTTCTGCCCTGGCCATGGTCCTATCTGCGTCGGGCATCGGTGGGGCACTGGGTGGATTTCTCATGGGGATATGGGGAGGCCCCAGGAACAAGGTGCGGGGTATTCTGGTGGGAGACCAGCTCGGCTTCATGGCGCTGGGGTTGTGTGTCTTCTTCGGGCATACCCCGGTCGTGTGGGCAGCCGGGTTCCTGGCCTCAGCTTGTCTGGGCTCGATGGTGTATGGGCTGTCGCAATCCATCTGGCAGGCCAAAGTGCCATCGCAGTACCAGGGGCGCGTCTTCTCGGCGCGGCGCATGATTGCCTTTGCAGTCATGCCTCTGGCCATAGTTGTGGCTGGCCCGCTCGCGGACAAGGTCTTTGAGCCGGCGATGCGTCCAGGCGGAGCACTGGTCCCCGTCTTCGCACATATCACTGGGACCGGCTCTGGGGCGGGGATGGCCGTCCTCTACCTGCTGAGCGCCACGGCTGCATCGGTGGTCACCCTGGCGGGATTCTTCATGCCCCGTCTGCGCAACCTCGAGAAGCTGCTGCCTGACCACGACGCGGCGTCGGCCCTCGACACCCCGGTGCCGGACGAGGGATAAGCGGAAAAAGACTGGCCCCGAAGCGTTGTTCGGGGGTTCGGGCGTTCCTGAGTCTTGTGTGCCCTACACCAGCTTCCTGGACCAGAGCCCATGGATGTTGCAGTAGGCTCTCACCTGAATCAAGTCCTCGACGCTGTGACCGAAATGCATTTCGGGCTTGTCTCCCGGATGCAGGGGTATTCTCACGACCTTGCCGTCTTTCATGAATACTTCGATCCACTCGATGTAGTGCTGCTCTTCCATCGGGTGTGGAACAGATCCGACCTTGATAGTAATTCCATGCTCTGCTTTCTCAACGACAGGAAGATGCTTCTCGGTTCCTGCTTCGGTAGTTTTCTCGACCATTTTTGTCATCGGCTGTCCGCAGCAGACAAGCGTGCCTGCTCCGTCATGGGTCACTTCAACGATGTTGCCGCAGATTTCGCACTTGTAGATCTCGTACTTCTGTGTCATTCCGTTACCTCCTTGTCTTGCCACAAATCACTGGATCGCTCAAGGCCATCTACGCCTATTGTATCACCGTTGTCCGTTGCCTCATCTGCCTTTGCCTGAAGTACTAATGGGTGATGGGGGCGAGTGTGTGTCACCATCACCTCGGTAGTGACCGGATCGCATTGTCTTGACGCTTGGCTACGTCGCCCTCGCCAGGCCAAATGCGGTGTGAACAGCGCGCACGGCCCGCTGAGCGTCTTTCTCGGTGATGAGGATCGAGATGTTGACTTCACTGGAGCCCTGAGCGATCATAAGCAGGTTGATGCTTTCGGATGCCAGCGAGGCAAACAGGCGGGCGGCGACACCGGGTGTGCCGCGCATTCCGTCACCCACGGCAGCGACGATGGCGGCATGGGGTGTGGCGGTGATGTCCCGGATGACCGTGCTGCCTGCAAATTCCTTGCGCAGCAGGCGTGTGGCGTGTTCGGCGTCGGTCTGCGTCATGACCAGTGAGATATTGGCCATCGATGAGCTCTGTGAGATCATCAGGACAGGGAGCTGAGCGGCTGCGAGCAAGCTGAAGACCCTGCTGACGACGTCCGACGTGCCGACCATGGCCGTTCCACCGATCGTCAGCGCTGTGAGCTTTCGGATCGTCGTCACCGCTTTGACAGGGCCCGTTTCGGGCGCGTCGGCGCGCACAATAGTGCCGGGAGACGCCGGCAGGAACGCGCTTCGGATGCGGATGGGGATGCCGGCCTCCTGAACGGGCGCGACCGTCATGGGATGGAGGACCTTGGCGCCAAACCAGGCCAGTTCCATGACCTCGCGATACGAAAGAGTCGGCACACGGACCGCGTCTGGGACGAGCTTTGGGTCGGCGGTCATGACGCCGTCGACTTCTTTCCAGATCCACACCTCGTCGGCCGGCAGGCACGCGCCCAGGATGGTGGCAGTGTAGTCCGACCCGCCTCTGCCGAGCGTCGTGATGACACCCTCCTCGTTGGCTCCGACAAACCCGGTGACGACAGGGGTGAGTCCACGGTCCAGCAGAGGTGTCAAGGCACGCGGCACGGTTTTCTTGGTGATATCCAGCAGGGGTGCAGCGCTGCCGAAGGTGTCGTCGGTCACGATCCCGGCCTCGCCGCCGGTCAGCGACCTGGACGTCAGACCGGCAGCACGGAGCGCCGCGGACATGATGGGAGCAGAACACCGCTCGCCAAACGAGACGATGAGATCACGCGAACGGGGCGTGAGTTCGTGCAGCATGGCGACACCCGCCAGAGCCTGCCTGAGCGACACGAACAATGTGTGTTCCTCGCCCAGCACCGGCTGGATGGCCATGGCTGGGGACGAGCTGAAGACCGTCTGGACCGCTCCTTCATGCCGTCTCTCGAGGAGATCCACTGCCTGAGCGACCTCGTCGCCATGCCCCTGGCGTGCCCGGTCGGCCAGGTCGAGGAGTCCGTCGGTGACGCCAGCCATGGCGGAGACCACCACTACTGCGCGAGTGTTCTCGTGTGCCGCCTGCATGACCAGCTGGGCCGAGTGCATGATGGCCACAGCGTCTTGCACGAGGACGCCGCCGAACTTCATAACGACGGTGCTCACAGGAGACCCTTCGCCGCCAGCAGTTCGGCGGTCAGAACAGCGTTGCCCGCGGCGCCGCGAATCGTGTTATGGGACAGGACCGTGTACTTGATCCCCGTTGCGAATGCGGGATCACTGCGGATGCGTCCAACGACCGCTGCCATGCCACGGGCTCGTGCCGGTTCGCCCGCCAGACGGTCCAGGCGCGGCTGGGGACGGTCAGGTTCGGAGCGCACGATGATGGGGTGGTCAGGAGCTGTCGGGAGGTGCAGGCGCTGGGGTTCTCCCTGGAAGCTGCGCATTACACTCTCGACCTCTTCGGGGGACGCCGGACGGTCGAGTTCCACCAAAACGGACTCGGTGTGTCCCTCCAGCACCGCGACGCGATTGCATGAGGCGCTGACGGGGATGTCAGCCGGCTGAAAGACTCCATCCAGCCAAGAACCAAGTATCTTCCGGGTTTCACGCTCCATCTTCTCTTCCTCGCCCTTGATGAACGGGATGAGGTTATCGATGATGGCCATCGAAGGTACCCCGGCATACCCGGCGCCTGACAGGGCCTGCATCGTCACGACGACGACCCGTCGAATACCGAACGCCAACTGGAGAGACTTGAGCGACAGGACCAGTCCCGCGGTGCTGCAGTTAGGGCCGGTGACGATGAATCCCTGCTTGCCCCCGTTACGTTGTGCGGATAATGCTTCCAGGTGATCGGCGTTGACCTCGGGGACGATCAGCGGAACGTCTGCGTCCATACGATGTGATGCGGTGTCGGCGACGACTGCCATGCCTGCGTCCGCAAGCGACCGCTCGACGGGACCGGCAACGTCGCTGGGCAGCGCGGAGAAGACAAGGGTAGTGCCGGTTGCAGCGATAGCCTCGGCCGTACAGGGAAGGACGGTCATGCTGCGTGCGCAGGCCGGGATGTCTCCCTGGATGTACCAGCGCACGACGTCTCCATACTGCTTGTCAGCTGACCGTTCACTGGCGGCGACGCCAACCAGCTCGAACCAGGGGTGGTTCGACAGCATCGCGACATAGATCTGACCGACCATCCCCGTTGCTCCACACACAACTGCTTTCGTTCGTTCCATCGCCGTCCCCTCTGCTACGGATCCCCCAGGGCTTGCGCCACCAGGGAGTTGAGAGGTAGCGTAGCGGAGCGGATGTTTCTGTCAAGCGCAAACCGTGTCAGCAGTCTCTCATTCTCTCAGATTGTTACACTTCGGGACGGTTCCAATGTGTAACATTCTCAGACAAGGATGTGCAGCAGAAGCGCGCCCGGCGTCAGCAGCACGTCAGGCATTTCCCCTACTTCCCGGCTTCACCCAGGGGACCCCTTGTTTGCAGAGCGGGCAGTCGCCTGCGGGCCAGCTCTCGATGGTGAGGCGGATGGCGCTCCAGATGGGATGCGGGATGAGCTCGGCGCTGCGGTTGACGATGCACGCGATGCCGACGACCTCGCCGCCGCAGTCGTGGATGACCTTCACAGTCTCCTCCGAAGATTTTCCGTTCATGATGACGTCTTCACTGATGATGCAGCGCGTGCCTTCGGCGATGGCGAATCCGTGGCGCAGGGACATGACGCCGTTTTCTCGTTCCACGAAGATGCCGGGCTTACCCAACTGACGTGCCAGCTCATACGCGACGATGATGCCGCCCATGGCGGACCCCACGATGAGGTCAAAGGGTACCGGGCGGAACTGTTCGGCCGCGACTGCCAGAACGCGGGCCGCTCGGTCGGGGTACTGCAGGAGGCGCGCGCACTGGACGTAGCGGTCGCTGTGCCTGCCGGACGAGAGCAGAAAGTGCCCCTGGTGCAGGGCTCCGGTTTCCTTGAGCTCATTCAAAACCAGTTCGTCGGTTGTCATGTTCTCCTCCTGAGCGTGTTACAAGAATGAGGACTGCCCCGTGTTACACTGACTTCTATGAACTCAGTGGAGGCCTGAAGGATTCGCGCAGGACGCGTTCCAGCCCCTCCATCGTATAGGGTTTGGCAAGGAATGCGACGAAGCCGCACTCAGCGTACTCGGCCATCGCAGCATCGTCGGAGTAGCCACTGGAGACGATGACGCGAGCGTCGGGGTAGAGCTCGTGCAACCTCTGGACCGCTTCTCGGCCTCCCATGCCGCCCGGGACCGTCAGGTCCATGATGACCAGGCCGAAGGAGCGCTGCTCGGCTACTGCCTGCGCATAGACTGTGAGCGCGGCTTCGCCGTCTGGTACAGCAGTCGCTTCGTAGCCGAGGCGCCGGGCCATGGCGCATGCGACGTCGGCGACGGTCTGCTCGTCATCCATGACCAGGAGGCGGCCATGGGCGGTGCCAGGCTTCCCCTCCGGCGTTGTGAGCAGGGCTTGGATCGCAGGTCCGTGCGCGACAGGCATGCACAGCCGGACCGTCGCGCCCTTGCCTGGAGCCGAATCGATGAGTACGTCTCCCCCATGCCGCCTGACTATGGAGCGCGCTGTTGCCAGACCAACCCCGTGCCCCAATGGTTTTGTCGTGAAGAAGGGATCGAACAGACGTTCCATGTTCTCTGGAGTGATGCCGGAACCGCTATCTTCTATGCGGATGACGACGTATTCTCCGGGTGCGGCGATGCCGAGCGGGTGCTCCTCCGACGCGGTCTGGCAGAGAAGAGCAATATCCAAAGTACCTCCCGACAGCATCGCGTCTCGCGCGTTCAGGATGATGTTCTGCACAACCTGAAACAACTGGTTTCGGTCGGCTTCTACGGCGGGCAGGTTTCTGTCGACACTCAGTTGCAGAGCGACGTTCGAGCCACTGAGGGCGAACCTCGCTACCTCTCGGACGACGGACTCGACATCAACGTTCTCCTTGATCGGGGCGCCGCCGCGGGAGAAGGTCAGTAACTGGCCAGCGAGAGTCTGAGCGCGGTCCACTGCGGCACGCGCAACATCCAGATTGTGCCGCGACTCAGCGGATTCCCCTGGAGACAAGTTCGCCAGGGAGATGTTTCCCTTGACCACTGTCAGAACGTTGTTGAAGTCGTGGGCGATACCAGCAGCCAGCGTGCCCAGCGATTCCAGCGCCATGTTGCGCAGCGACTCCTCTTCCATGCGAAGCCGATCGGTGATGTCCCGGGCGATGTAGAAGGTACCTGTCAGCTGTCCATTGTCCCAGAGGCGCTGGCCGCTCAGATCGAGGGTCCGGCGGTCCCCGTCACGCGTCAGAACGTCGATAGTCGTCGTCGACGCTATGTTACCGCTTCGGATTTCGTCGTTGGCCCTGACTGCAATCTCGCGGCTGTCCGGGCTGACGATGTCGAGGATGCTACGACCAAGCAGGTCTTGCTCGTCGTACCCAAGAGCCGAGCATGCAGACTGGTTAACCATGGTCAACTTGTCACTGGTGTCCAGTGCAAAGATAAGGTCGTGCGCGCGGTCGAAGTAGTCATGCAGCCGTTTCCGATCCCGCTCCAGTTCCTCCGTTATCCGGTCCTTGCCCCGTTGAGTCTGCTGCAGCGACTCCAGGGTGGTGTTGACATCCGTGGCCAGCTGGGAGAGCTCGTCCGCACCGGGTAGGCGCACGCGCAGTGAGAGATCGCTGCTATGCCCAAGCTCAGCCACCTGACGCCCCAGCAAGGCGATGCGTCTCAGGATGATCTGGTACAGGAGGAAAAGGGTGAAGGCGGCCACAACGACACCAATCATGGTAGAGACTGCAACAGCCCTGAGCTTCAACTGAGCGATTACACCAGGGTTTGTGCGGTCAGCGGTGGTCGTGAGGAGGAAGGCGGTGTTTCCAGAGAGGTCAGTGAGCTCCGTAAATCCGAGGACCTCGCCCGTTTCTGCCTGCAGTCCGACGGCGGGCTGTCCCTCTGCGAGCAGGACGAGCGCCCGCGACTCGACAGTGTCTGGTCGGACTTGACCGACAAGCTGGAAGGTCACGTTACCGCCGACCGTCTCAGACGTGGCGGCGCGGTAAGCTTCGTCGAGATACCGCACGAAGACCAGCACTCCCCGTGCCGGACCGGTCACCGCGCTTGTCAGAATAGGACGCGCAGCCACGAAGGCCAATTTTTCGCCAGCAAACATGTAGCCGGTAACTCCGGGCTGAAGCAGTGCGCGCTTCAACAGCGCTGTTCCGGGTCCGAACTGTGCGATGAGATCCGGTGGAGCGTCATGGGGCGTCTGGCCTTCGGCCTTAGTGGATCCCGGGTATACAACCTTGCCGTTTGTATCAAGAACGACCAAGACATCGACGTCTATCGTCGCAAGACTGTCGGGAGTGAGATTGGAGCCTATGTACGTAGCGTTGTGGTCGACGACGAACTGGTACGTCTCGTCCCAGTACGCCCAGTCGGAGCAGGTGCGCCCCAGCATGTCAAGCGAGTAGTTCAGGTACGAATTCGCCCGCAGGGCCTGGCGCTGGGCATTCTGGCTGTCGACACGAGCATACATCCTGCCAATAGCCACACCGGCCAGCACGTTGAAGGCCGCGACGAAAACGGCCAGGTCGAGCAGAGCAACTATGACCAGCCTGGTGCGAAGCTTCACGGTGACAGTATAGGAGGAACGGTGCGACGCACAAACGCCCAGGATGCATTGTCTATCGCATCCGTGGCGGGCTGCTCCGAAGGTGGGTTCTTGTCCGGACGCAGTTCCTGTCTTGAGTAGCGTCGCTGTGGGCGAAGGGCGGAGATCCCATGGCACTGCCTCGACAACGTGGAGCAGGCTATGGGTCTCGGGCCCCATCGTTGTCTGGGCGGCGTGAACGCTATCAAGAGGGAGGATCGGCGTCTACTGACGTCGTTCATGAGAGTGTTGTTGAACCGAGATCCCTTTCCCGCGTGCCAGGTGAAAGGTTGACTATGGGATTCACAGACAGTGACGAGATTGGCAATGACTCGGGGCACGTAGCTTGCGAGAACTATGCGAACCAAGCGGATTCTCACGAGTGGCGCCAGTCACGGCTCGTTGGCATGACCACTGCTGCATTGCCGTTGGCATCGTGCATTCCGCAAGCATACCGCTTTCGGTTGAGCCAATAGATACACTATTCTTGACAGAGAACCAAATAAATATATAGCATAAGCAGTACCGTAGAGAGTAGAATTCGCGATAAGGGGAGGGCAGTATGGAGCATGCGGGGCATGACATTCCAGGCGATTCAGCGATACCACCAGTCCTTCGGGTAGCTGTAGGTTCCAAAGCAATGGTTTGGCCCTGGGTATACCACACTCAAAACACCGCTACTACTGTTACCCCTCACAACCGGTAGAATGTCTGGAGGAAAAAACATGCGCGTAGATTATGCGGACAAACGGCTGTCCAGCTCAATCAGTTGTGCTTTGTTGTTGCTCCTTCTGCTGGCTGTGGATGGAGTTCTTGTAGGCGTCGTGCTCACTACGGGAAGAGAGCCCATCGCTATCGCTTTTCTTATATTCACCGTGCCAGGTCTTGCGGTTAGTCTGTTCGGGACGGTCCTCGCTTTTCTTGGGCTGTACTATCTTCCCCGTATGCGCTATGAGCTGCGCGACGACGCGTTGTGTCTCATTCTTGGTGGTCGCTGGAAGAGCAGGATCCCCTACAACAGCATCACCGACGTCGTCCGGAAGGATCTTGTGTTGGGGATTGCCTCCAGCTTTCGCCTGCCGGGTGTTGCCATCTTTGACGTTGTCTATTCTGATGAGAGTACGGTTCGCATGTACTCTACGCATGCGCTCAAAGATGTCATCCTGATCAAGACTATTGATGGCAAAAAGTATGGGGTCTCCCCGGCAGATCCTGACGGATTCATGACAGCACTGAAACAGGGTATGGGTCATGAAATTATGACGAGCGAGGCGAAAGACGTTTCAATCACTTCCATGCAGGCTCCTCGTCGTCTTGGGTGGGCCGCATGGCTGTCCTTGTCTCTCGCCATGGCAACTCTCATCATCAGTCTGGCGATGTTCGCCCGCCTGCCGGGGACGCTTGCCATCCACTGGGACCTCCTGGGAATGCCCAACGGTTCTCTTCCCCGTTTCTGGGGCGCCTTCCTGATTCCATTCCTGTCCCTGTTGTTTGCTGTCGTTCCCCTTGCACTTCCTGACAGCTCCGGTACAGCTCGACGAACCTGGTATGTCCTTGTCGTTTCCGTCCTCGGTATTCTGTTTCTCTGCCAGCTCTTCCTGCTGCTGTGGAATACGGGTGCCAGCGCTGCCAACGGCAAGTTCTTCATGCCTCTCCTTATCATTCTGATTGCTGGTTCTATTGCCCTGCAGCTTGTGTACATCCTGCGTACCAGCAGGCACTCCTTGTCCAAGTAGGCATACTCTCATGTCTCCTCTCGTTATGATTGCTGTTCGAAGGACTAGACGATGAAGAAGAGGCCAAGAGGAGGCTGATTTTATGGAGCCCTATCTTTTCATGGCGCTTTTTGGACTGCTGTTCGTTGTTCTTAGTCATTCTTTGGCCAGAATAAAGCCAAATTCCACGCTTGGATTCAGGCTGCCTGCAGCATATGCCAGTCCAGAGATATGGAAGAAGACGAACCAGAAGGGTGGGCAGATCATGTACACTTTTGGCCCTGCCCTTAGTACGACGAGCCTTCTTCTCTACTTCACCGGTGTGCCTCCAGAAACAGGCATGATGTATCTGGCGTTCGGCATGGCCGGAGTCCTTGTTGCAGTGTGTGTTTATCTTTACTTCTATTCCGACAGGCTTTTCCGGAAGGCTTTTCTACAGGCAGGTGCCACTACTGTGTCCACCATCGAGGATGTTGGCACCTCGAAAGCCACTGTCATCCTTCTTCTCATCATGGGTATCAGTTTTGTCGTCCTGGGTATTCTGGAGATCTACAGTCATGCAGGTACCTCCCTTGGCATCAGGGCCGGTCACGTGTTTCGCGATGCAGCCACATGGCACAAGGTAAATACCGTGGGCGGGATCGGGGATATTATCATTGGAGCGTTCTTTGTCCTTTACTTTGCACGGTTTATCGCTGGCGTAAAGAATCCGAGAGCTTTCTACCGAGCTGTTTTCTCCTCTATCGCTGCAATCATCCTTTGGACCATCGTTTCGGTGGTTTACGCTTACCTCGTCTAGCGTGGGGTGCAACGTCGCGTCCAAGAAGGGAGAAGCTGCAATGCAAGGGGACGGGGAGCCGCCAACAGTGTTTTTTCCTGACAGAAACGGGCTGAGTATTGTTTCAAATCGTTTCCGCAACAACTGCGGAATGTCAACAGGAGGCGTGGTATGAAGAAGATTGTGGCTGTTTTGATAGTTCTGCTTATCGCAGGTGTCGTGTTGACCGGCTGTTCTGTAAAAGCCCTGAAGGAAAGTGATGTGAGCTTCGCAGATGGGATGGTGGAGAATGTGCTCATCGCTGAAACTCAGAGAAACTATGATATGTGGTCGAAAGATATGGATGAGACGATGCTGAAAGCTGCACCCAAAGATACGTTTGAAAAGGGAATGGACTCAATTCGAGGGAAAATCGGCGAGTACGTTCCAGGCTCGAAGAAGTTCTCAGCAGCAGTCGAATCGAAAGGAAATATCATGGTTCTGTATATGGCGAAGTTCACAAATGAAGAACAGGTCAAAGTTACAATGTCTTTCAAAGACGTCAATGGGCAGAAGAAAATCATAGGAGAAGTGTACGACTCTCCAAAACTTCGTGGCAAGTAGCATTCTGAGGAGACGGGAGAGTGCCTAAATGGTAAAAACTTCGTCAATCATCTTCATTTCAATCAGTCTGTTGTTGAGCCTTGTGCTTCCTCTTGTGGTAGCTATCGTCTTTCACAAGAAACTGCGATTTGCATGGAAATCAGTGCTCGTGGGCGCATTGGTCTTCCTTGTCTTCCAAATTTTGACGAGAATCCCATTGCTAGGGTACCTGCAGAGCGCTTTGTCGTACCAGACATTTTCTATGAAGTATCCATTGATTCTAAGCCTGTTGATCGCGCTTTCGGCAGGACTGTTCGAGGAAATCGGGCGGTATGTTGGATTTAGACTTTTCTTGCGAAAGCATATGGATTGGGAGGGTGGTGTTGCTTATGGTATTGGGCACGGAGGACTTGAGTCGCTCCTTGTTGGAACAATGTTGCTCAACTATTTAATCAGTGCTGTTGTGATAAACTTGGGGAGAACTTCTCTTCAGGTTCCAGCATCCGTAGTTTCCGCTCTTGTAGATACTGCTCCTCCGATGTTACTCATTGGCGGCATTGAAAGGGTGCTCGCCTTCATTGTTCAGATTGGTCTGTCTCTTATCGTCCTTTATGGAATCAAGTCCAGGAGGAGTACGTTCCTTCTCCTTGCAATCGCAATTCATACTCTTCTGGACTCTGGTGCAATTATGTTTGCAGGAAACACACTCGTTGTCGAAACCTATGCAGCGATATTTGCAGCTGCCAGTCTCGTGTGGATCGTGAAATCAAGGAGGATCTTTAGAGAAAAGGAGGCTTGCGACCCTCAACAAAACTAACGTACCAAGTTTCCTGAGAAGCGAGGCCCAAAGATCCTGGTACCCCTGTTCAGAGTCTTTGCCATGGTTTTGGTGTGTCTCCAGCTATGGATTTGCCTCCAGTCCTCTCTTACCATGTCTAGCGCAGAGAGCTTGAGCCTGAAAGGGACATTCTTGCGTAACAATGAACTTCTGTGGGCCTTAGGAATGTGGATGGAGGTACGAAGATGCGCGTATATTACGCGGACAAACAACCGCCCCGTTACCGTATGGGTCGTATTTCCATGATACTTGTGTCGGTGGCTATGACTGTCTTTCTCGTAGGGGCCATCCTCGTCAACTGGGCAGATTCGGCAATCGGCATAGGGGTCGCCTTGTTGGTCTCACCGGGCTTTGCGGTCTTCCTATACGAGATAGTCTCTCAACTCATGATCCTTCACCTCCTTCCTCGTATGCGCTACGAGCTTGGGGGTGACGCGTTGTACCTCATTCTTGGCGGCCCATGGAACAGCAGGATTCCGTATGCCGGCATCGATAGCGTCACTCGCAAGGATCTTGCATCTGACGTTTTCTCGAGTTTCGGCATGCCAAATCTTGGCGCCCTTGACCTGATGTATGCCAACGAAGGCACCATCAGCATGTATTCCACCCATCTTTACAAAGATGTCATCTTGATCAAGACCAAGGCTGGGATGAAATACGGAATCTCCCCGGCTGACCCGGATGGCTTCCTGCTGGCGCTGAACTAGGGTATGGGTCATGAGATAATAACGAGCGAGGCGAAAGAGGTTTCAATCAATTCGCCGCCGCCCGTTTCTAGTGGTGGACTCTCTTGAGATCGATGAATCCCTTTTCGACGTCCACTGAGAGAAGCTGGACTCGCGTGCGCTGGCCGACGTCCAGCCCCTGGAAGCCCTGGACTACCCTGCCTTCAACCGGTACGGTGAGCAGACGTGCCCACGTCCCCTTGTCGGCAGCACCGGTGACGATTGCGTCGAACTGTTCTCCGATCCGGGATCCGAGGAGGAGTGCCGCGGCGGACTTTTCGACCTGCCGTTCGACCTTGTTGGCGGCGTCTTCCTGATCCGTGCAGTGCTTCGCAAGGGCTGTCAGGTCGTCCATGCTGTATGGCACGGGTTTGTCCGCGATCGCCGCTTTCGCCAGGCGCTGGGTGATGAGGTCCGGATAGCGGCGATTGGGGGCGGTGGAATGCGTGTAGTCTCGGACAGCAAGGCCGAAGTGTCCCTCGGCATTCGCCCCCGGCAGTTCTGCGGCATATTCGCCAGGCCCCAGGAGCTTGATGATCGTGAGGGACAGGTCGGGGAATGTCACCGGATCAGCCGCTTTCGCGCTGGTCAGGAAGTCTTCGAGTGCCTTTGAACTGGGAGTGCGGGGAAGTTCGAATCTGTGCTCGGCGGCTACTTCAACGATGCGGTCCCAGCGCTTTGGCGTGTGTACGACGCGGCGGATCGAGGGAAACCCGTGAGCGGTGAGAAAGCGCACCGTAACGCCGTTGGCCGCGATCATGAAGTCCTCGATGAGTTCCGTAGCGCGGTTCTTTCCCTGCACTTCGAGACTGCTGATCGTGTCGTCCTCAAACAGCGGTCGTGCCTCGATGGTCTGCAGGCTCAGCGCTCCAAGGACATGGCGGTGGCTCTTCAGGCGCTGGGCAGCCGTGTCCTGAAGTGACAGGTTCTCGGCCAGGCCGGGCACGGCGGCGACCGGCTGCGGCATTGGCCCAGTTCCCTCCAGCCATGCTGCGACGCTGCCATATGCCAGCTTGGCATGACTGCGGACGACGGCCTCGTAGACGTCGGATCCTTGCACGGTGCCGTCGATAGCGACGATCATGTCGACGACGATGGCAAGGCGGTCCTGGTCGTGGTTCAGCGAGGTGAGGTCGGTAGACAGTTTGTCGGGAAGCATGGGAAACTTCTCGGCAGCGGTGTACACCGAGGTGGTGTTGGTGCGTGCGTGGTCGTCGATGGCAGACGTGACCCTGACAAGAGCATCGACGTCAGCCACGGCGACAAGGATCCTGGTGGTTCCATCCCGCAGGGCTTCCGCGACCGTGAGCTGGTCCAGATCGAGCGAGTCATCGTTGTCGATCGAGCACCACGGAAGGTTTCTGAGGTCACGGATTACCCCGCCCTCGGTGACAACAGGTGTCTGGATCTTGTCCAGCTCGGCCAGCACCTCTGGCGAGAAGTCGGGAAGCAATCCCTTCTCGAGCATCACACGGTGAGCGATGTCCTGGAGAATCTGGCGGTGCCGCCCTTCATTTGTATCCATGGAACCTCCTTTGAACATGATCAGTCCTGCCATTCGACGGTCGTGGAACGTGCGCCTGTCCAGGCACCCAGACGCTCAAACGCAGCATCGATTTTCCGCCGTGTGGGTCCACCCACATGTCGGACGGGCGTGACGGTGACGTGCATGCAGCCCGGTGCCTGCTTCACACGCCAGGTTGCCGCCGCATGTCCGCGCAGAAGGACGACGGCCTCGATCTGGCCTGCCGGACGAAACACGGCGCCGTGGTCCCCACCGTCCAGAACGCGAGATGGGTCCTTCCAGGCAAGAAGCATGGCGTCGAATTTGGGCAGAAGTGCGACCGCTGGAACATCGGACAAAGGTTTCTGAAGGACGTCCGCGTCTTCTGCCAGGGCCAGCAGAGGAGCGCTTCGCCCATCGACAGCTACAGAAACGAGGAGCCTGTCTGCCCGGGTGGCCGTATCGCGCACCGTGACTGCAGGCAGACCCGTCCAGTGGGCGAAGTCGCTGAGGGTTGCCGGGGCAAACGTCCGCAGGTAGCGCACCAGCAATTCCTCCAGGCACTTGATACGTGTGCGCGGTCGGAAGCGCAGGTCAGGCAGCCACGTGTCGCGGCGGGCGAACACAGGACGCGCCCCCTTGTTGCCGACCATGAGGAGGTCCCCCTGGTAAGCAAGGCTCTTCACGTCTTCGCCCCAGCCTGCCCACGGCACGTCCCGAAGTCGGGGGACGGCCGCGTGGAGCGCTGTACGGTCCAGCGGTCCTGCCGCCAGTGCATGCAGGACGTCCTGCTCGACGCGATGCCACGCGGCGGCGTCCATGTCGCACATGCGCAGCATCACCCGCTCGACCGCGAGCAGTCCCCGTTCACCGAATGAGCCGACCATGAGGGCAAGGTCCTCGGTAGCCAGTGCATGTAAGGTGCCACGCAGGCACCACGTCTTGACAAGTAAGCGCTCACGCGCAAGTGCACGGTCGGTCCACGTGCGCGGGGCCGACGGACAGCGGGCATGGACAGCGAATGGGATGGATGCGGCATACTGCGCCTGAATAGCGACCATGGCACGAACAGCCGCAAGCGGCTCGTCGAACGGCTGCGAGATACCGCCTCGTGCCAGCGCGAAGCTGGTTGCCTGCCGTGGAGTGATGTGTAGTGCTGCGGGCTTCACGGGAGCGCCGGGAGCCGGGCACGGCCCAGTTCACGCATGTTGCAGGCATTCGACTGTTCTGGATATGGCATTTTTCCTCCGGTCACGTGATTGTCTTGACAGTATACCGCACGGCACGGCGGTGTCACGTGCACGAGTTGCATCACGTTAAATCATCGCGAACTCCCTTCGTTGCATCACGAAGAAATCATCGTGAAACGAGAGGAGGTAGCCATGCTGCTGACATCCTTGTGTGAACAAGGGGGAAAGGAGCAGCATCATGGCGCTATCCATG
>CAIQIK010000029.1 GCA_903871855.1 uncultured Caldisericota bacterium | reverse complement strand
CACGGCGTCATACCGGGCCAGTTCCGTATCTTTTGCCAGTCGGTTGGAGTCATCGCTGTTGTTTTTCATGACCCCGACCTTGCCAGAAGAGCCCCGGCTTGGTACACGGCAAGGTTGTGTGGTGGTTCTCCGCTCTTTCAGGGATGCAGAGGACTCCCTCATGCAACCTGCTCAGCCGGGCTGATGGCAAAGGTACTTGCCGAAGCATGTCGTCCTGAAGTCGCTCACGAGTCTGCGTGTGGCGTTGGCAAGAGTTCGATACTTCGCGAGTATTCGTTGCCACAGACCGGCGGCAGGCTCTTTCGGCGGACCTCTGCCGAGGGAGCAGCCGACGACCTGTTTCAGGTGCCCGGCCATGTTTACGAATCGCCGCCAGTAGCGCCGCAGGGTGTCACGGTTACGCTGGACATCAGTCGAGGTGGTATCGCCATTGAAAAACTTCTGCGTGGTCGTATTGTTGACCATGCGGTACGGCTGGACAAAGTCGGGGAGCAGACTCACCGTCACTTTGCAGTCGGAGCATTTGAAACGCGCTACGCTGATCTCTCGAACCTTTCCTTCGGAATCGGTACAGCCCCGCGGGTAGTATCCCAGATGCGTCAAGCTGTGCAGCTTGCCGCACCGCGGACATCGTTCAGGCGCCCGAACCTTCAGGTGGGCTTCCTGCGCGATGTACTCCTCGACTGTCTTGCATGGACTCTTCAGCATCACCTGCATGAGGCCGGAGAGTAAACCAGATGCAACGCTCTCACTGGAAGAAAGAGCTTCTGCTCATGCAGTGGCTGTTGGTGGGGGGATCTATCGCTTTGACTGTCGCCCGTCACGGGTGGACGATCCGGTTGCCAGCGCTACAAGGGGTATGATGGGAGTGTTCCCGCAAGCTCCTCATGCACGCTCCCTGATGCCTTCCAGACTACTGTCCATCACCGAGCTTGCACAAGGTGCCTGCTTCTTCCATTATCTGGCGTGCGGGAAAATACGATTTCCGCAATGGACCGCCGTAGTTGAAGGCGTAGCGGTGGAACTGTACCGGTCGGCATATCTCGCATGCCACTGGTCGAACCTCGACGTTCTCCCATCGCAAGACCGCCTCCAATATGCCCTTCACGGCGCTGTATGTCGGGGCAACGTAGGATACCGGATTAGGCATCGTATCTGGCCGCGCCCATAGAGCGACTGGTCCGGAGATTTCCAGCTCCAACGCATATGATTTGCTCAAAGGTTTTCTCCCTGAAGACATCTCAACTCTGAACAAGCACACAGCGCCACCAACACCTGCCCCTCATGCGCCCACAATGTCATGCGGTCCTCCTCTGATCCAAACCTACATGAACCGCCGCCGTGGCGACAAGAAAGTTCCAGCCGACACTATGCTCTTCCAGCTTCTGCCATTTCTCCTTCGGCTCCCCCGGCAGGCTGTGGGCGTAGAATTCGGTGGGCATGGATGTTCCTTCTTCTCGCGGTGGATTGTGAGGCATCGGACGCCGCATGTCAATTTCGGAAGCCAGAACACTATCTTGGCGTCAGTAGTCTGTG
>CAIQIK010000028.1 GCA_903871855.1 uncultured Caldisericota bacterium | reverse complement strand
CGTTCTTCTCTTCTTGTGCTCGAACTCAAGATCCCCAAAGGTTTGCTGTCCACGCATCCAGGGCCTCCCTCAACTTTTCTACCTTTATTGTACCACTCTTAGGGGCGTCTTGAAGTGCTTGATAAATCAGTGGTTCCCTAGTAGTGCCTTTTGCGATGTCATGGCCGAAATACACCAAGTTGATTTTGCCAGGTCGCTTTAGAGAGACATAAACGGAGGGGGTCATGTCTTACGGAGAGAAGTTCCGCAGTGCCTTTACTCGACATCAACAGTCGCTGAAAGAACTGGAAAACACCCTGAAGGACCTGAATGTGGATGTTCTGGCGGATGAGAATATCCACCTGTCAGAAGACAAGAAGAAGCTCCTGGGGGAAATGGACAGTCTGCGGAAGGCGAACCAGAAACTGGGAGAGGATCTGGCGGAGGTCCGCGACGCGTTCAGACAACAGGTCGTCAACGAGAAGCTGAACCAGACGTACCGGTCTAGGAGTCGGATCAACCTGTTGTTTGAGTCCACAACAAAGGGCTCCATGAATCGGCTTCAGAAGATTGAAACCAATCTGACGCAGTGCATGAACCAGATGGTCCTCCAAGTCGGTACGTCGCAAGATGAGATCAAGCAGAAATACGAACCACGGATTGCCCTGCTTCAGGATCAGATGAATGAGGAGATCGCTGAACTGCGTCTGCAGATGGAGGCCGCCCGGAAAGAGGCGGAGCATACTCTGCAAGAGAGCTATGGTGATTCGGAACTGGGCGTTGTTGATGACGCCCTGATAGACCGGCTGAAGAAAGGCAACAACTTCGAGATCAAGCTGGGATTGAATCTGTTCAACAAGCTGGGGGTCGTTCTGGTCTTCCTGGCGGTGATTCTGGCGGGACGTTATACCTATAGCCACTGGTTCAGCAATTATGCCAAGGGAATCACGTTCTATGTTCTTGGTCTGATCTTCTGTGCCGGTGGCGAATGGCTGTTTCGCAGGAAGATGCCGGTAGTGGCAGCAGGCGTCATCGGTGGCGGTATCGGATTGTTCTACATCTCCACCTTCATCTGTTCCTTCTATCTGAACATCCTTTCCTCCAACATGGCAATGGCGGTATGCGTTCTGATCGCCATCGTCTCGCTGATCCTGACTTTGCGATACAAGTCCCCCATCATCGGGATGCTGTCCCTGATCGGCGGGTACCTCCCGTTCATCGCATACGTAGTGCTCCGAGGGATCAAGACACTGCCTGTACCGCAGGCCCTGGCATACCTCATGGTCTTCAACGCCGTGGTATTGGGGATTTCCATCCGGCGCAAGTGGAATCAGATCATGTACGTAGGCTTCCTGTTCAACGTGCCTTGTGTCGCCTACCTGCTGACTCACTTGGGCAACGACATTCTGGCGATTGTTCTTGCCTACGCCACATTCCTGCTCTACCTAACGGTGATCCTGTACCGCAATCTGAAGGACCGGGCACCGCTGAACGGTGCGGATCTGGTCCTGTTGGGGCTCAACACACTGACTAACTGTTCCTTGGTATACGTTCTGTTCAGGCGGGCCGGATTTGCCGACTACACCGGCCTGCTGGCTATTCTCTACGCAGCAATCTACTTCGGATTGGCCTATTTTGTCGATAAGCATATGGGCGACAGGGGGATGATCAACACCTTCTATGCCTTTGCTGTGGGCTTCTCGATTCTGGTGATTCCCTTACAGTTGTCCAACGAGTGGATCTTCTTCGGTTGGCTGATTGAAGCATGCCTTTACGTTTACCTGGGTAAGCTCTACCGGATCAAACCCCTGGAGTATATGGGCATCGGACTGGTGGTACTGAGCCATGTCGCCTTTGTCACGTTCAACAGATATGATCTCAGGACAACAAGGACTTTCCCAGCACTGGTAGACTTCAAATACGCCGCATTGGTTGTTTCAGAAGCCTTTGTCGCTTGGACATACTGGTTTGTTGGAAACCAGCGGAACGAGGAACTGTTGCCGAAATTGGCAACATGGATCCGCTATCCGGTTGTCGCTCACATCAGCCTGTTCCTGTCTTATGAAGTCTATATGGTCTACAGAACCTTACTGGGACTGGGTCAAATCCCGACCGAAGGGATCGAAGTCCTTGTGCTGGTCTGGGGAACGATCGTCGTGGGCAATATGGCTTTTCAGCGGCTGAAGGCCGAGAAATACATGGACTTCAGAAAATACAGGACCATTTCGGAGTCAATCATCTACGTCCTGCTCATTGGAATCAACGGCATTCCTTTTGGTCCAGAAGGGCTCCGCTGGTGGTTGGATGCAGCTCTTCTGGTCGGTGGAAACAGTGCAATCCTGTTGTGGATGAACACATTCTTCAAGAACCTGGAGTACCAGAACAAGACGACCCGGGAAACACGAACGGTGGTGCTGGGCACCTACACCCTGGCGGTCTACTTCATCAACCTCATCGGTACGTTCCGACCAACGAACCTGAGTGTGGTGCTGAACATCTCCATGATCCTCTTCTCTCTGCTCTACATCGCTCTGGGATTCAGAGCAAATTCTGTGATGCTTCGCCGCATGGGTCTGGGTCTGTCCCTGCTGGCTACCACGAAAATGCTGATCATCGATTCCCTTTCGTTCAGTCTGATCCAGAAGATCATCAGCTACTTCATCTTCGGGCTGGTGCTGATCGCGATTTCCTTCGTGTATCAGAGGATCACCAAGAGACTATCTCACCATAACAAGGAGGCGTCGCAATGAGAAGGCGAATACTGATCCTCTTCCTGGCGGCATCGCTCCTGTCAGTGAATGCGGCGCTGGGCGCCACAGTGGAACAGACCTGGCAATGGCAACGGGAGATCAAGACCGATCAAGCCTCGCGTTTCAACCGGTTCGAGGTCTCTCCGGAAATCTATGCCAAATCCCAGCTGGCCCTGGGGGATCTGAGGATCGCGGATGATCAGGGCGCACCTGTTCCCTACATTCTCGACACGCCACAGGAGATCACCCAGGACGTCCAGAACGAGACGTCCTTCAAGTTGAATCGGACCTTCCGCAAGAACGACGACACCTCCTTTGATTTCGAAGGCACGGCTCCCGCGGGAACGGACCTGGCCCTCAACCACCTGACAGCCGATCTCAGCTACGCAGGCGACTTCTTCAAGTATGTCGACGTTTACGGCAGCTATGACGGCACACACTGGGATTCGATCGGCCAGGACACGCTGTATCGTGTCGAAGGATCCCTGCATGACGGGCTTTCGCTTGGCACAGCTCGGAAATACACGTTCTATCGGATCGTCATCATGGAGAACATCGAAGGGATCACCCTGAAGGGCCTCTCGGGATCACTGATCAGTGTTTCGGGCAGGCTCTCCGCGAGAACACTGACTCTCAGCCCCGATCAGTACTCTCGTACCGAGAACGGGACTGTGACAGAGATTCGTTTCAAGGGATTCCGAAACTTGCCGGTACGCACGCTTTCCATTGAGGCGGAGGGACTGTTTCATCGCCTGTGCCACGTAGTATCTATGGATCAAAACGGGGCAAGCGGGTATCTGGGCAGTGGTTATCTGTATCAGTCGACCCTGCAAGGAACCGAACCTCTGAAGAACAACCTGGCAGTGAGGATCAGTCAGCCGTATGACACATTGCTGCTGTCGATCGAAAACGCCGACAATCCTCCGCTGAAGATCCAGGACATCACCTTGGAATATGCTGCCGACACGGTGATTTTCGAGCCCGCCAAGGGCAAGACATATCGCCTGTCCTACGGGAATCCCTCGGCCCCAACGCCTCAGTACGACCTGGAGCAGTTCAGGAGTGAAATCGTACAGCAGACCATTGGCACGGCCGTATTGCTGGCAGAAATCGAAGTGAAGAAGCCTATAGAGGTTGTCCCAGTATCCAGGGTTAATCTCAAGGCGATCTTCAGCATCGTTATCTTCGCCGTCGCTGTCCTGCTGGCATGGCTGGCCATTCGCGGGATGAAGAAGGCTTGACATTCATGCACGCGGCGAGACTTCAGTGTCCCAGTTGAAGCAAAGCATTTACTCCATGAGCAGTCTGGATGCGACCATCCCGTTTCTGTCGGCGTTTCTGCCGATCGCAGCTACTCTTGGTAGTATGCAGCAAGTGACTCTCTCACCGGTGATCCGGTGACCGATTGGTTGAATGTGGCCACGCTGCTGTGATGGCGCGGAACGCTGGTGCAAACATCCCAAGGTTGTGTCCTCCGGTGTCGATTCAGGAGCCCGAGGAGTCCCGTGCTTGTCAGCGGGGGAGGTAGTTCTATGAACAAGCGCACACTGTGGTCACGTGTCCTCTGCGTTGCCGGCATCGTTGTGATAGTACTCGGTGTCGCTATGTTTCGCTCCGGAGGCGAACTCCATCGAGAGAGCCTGCAGGTGCTGTACACATTGTCTGGGAGTGCCCTGGTAGCGCTTGGTGCCTTGCTCGGCCAGAGCCGGCACCGTGCGTTCGTGTACAGCGCACTTGGACTTGCAGTGTTTGGTGTGTCGGGCTGGATGGCCTACTGGGTCTTGTTATTGTTAGCAAGCCATGTGTATTCGCCGCCTTGGATTCTCGGAGGTCCCCTGGAGGTGGTCAGGGATCTCAGCTCATGCGTAAGCTTTATTGGTGCGGCGTGTGTACTCTTCGAGCCCCTCTTTGCATCGAGGAGCCCTGCGATGGAGGGCATTCCGATAGGTACGCGCAGATGGTGGTCACGCACGTTGAGCCTCGTCGGGCTGGCCATGATAATCGCGGTTGTCGCATTCGCCGCCGAGGTTACGTTTGGCGAATTTGGTCGATTCAACAACGATTCCTTGCCCACCTTGCTCATTCTTCCTACAGTTGGAAGCGGACTATTGGCACTCAGCGCATTTCTCGGCAAGAGTCGCTACCGCAAGCTCCTGTATGTGGCTCTTGGGTTGACAGTGTGCGGTCTTATGCCCGCCCTCGTTGTGTTCAACGGCCATTCCTACCTCGCTCCATGGTTGGCATTTGTCATGCTCGCATATCCCGTCGGTGTGATCATGAGTCTCGTGGGCGCGGTGCTTGTCATCGTCGAGTTCTTCCGCGGACTGCCTGTCTCCAAAGACAACGTCGAGAGGAATGCCACATACCTTTCCTCTTAGGCCCCCTATTCGTTCTGCCGACAGGACTACACCATTCCTACCCGGGCGAAGCTGAACTCGTCCTGGCAGGCGTGGGCCACGTTGATGTGGCCTTGGATACGGACACCGACACCGACATACTTCAAAGCCTTGCAATCTTGTTGGTCGTGTCAATGTTCTCGTTGGAAGGATCGCATTCTTGTCTGGAGTGACATGTGGGGCGCCTGCAGGTGATCGAACATGAGACGTGCTGCACATAGTTTTTGTCTCCTGCGCGGAACCAGTTCGTACCGTTCTTCACTGCATGAACATCATAGATGCGCCAGTCCTGTTTCTGTTGGCATTTCTGCAGACCACGACTAGTCTGGATAGCAAGTAGTCCTCTTGCCGGTGGTCTGGTGACCGCTTGGTCGGGTGTGGCCGTACTGCCGTGCTGATGCGGCATTCTGGTTCTAGAAAGGGCACGTTGGCCAAAGAATAGCGACTGACCGCAAAAGTGCTCCCCCAGATGGTAGCCGCAGAGCCGAGGTTGAACAGCTCCGACGTGTTGTACTTTGATGGATTGACCGGGCTCGTCCGGCGGGCTAGAACTCGATTCCCTTCTGGGCGGGGATGCCTTGGCGGAAGTGGTGCTTGACCTCGATGACCTCGCTGACCATGTCCGCAACGTCCAGCAGGCGAGAAGGAGCCCCACGACCCGTTATGCAGACCGACATGAATGGGGGCCTGTGTGACAGCAGTTCGAGAACATCGGCTTCAGAAATGAGGCCGTAGTCGATGGCGCAGTTGAGCTCGTCCAGGATCACCAGCTCATGTCGTTCTTCCACGAACGCGTTGCGGGCGATGTTCATTCCCCGTTGTGCCTCCGCCTTGTCCAGCAGGCTGACCGTCTCCTTGGTGACCCAGTGGTGCAGACCCGTCTGGACGACTTCGAATCCCGGCAGAAGGGCGATACCTTTCAGCTCGGAGTAGCTTGGGTCCCCCTTCATGAACTGGACGAGCAGGACGCGCTGACCAGCTCCGATGGCTCTGAGGCCGAGACCCAGCGCCGCGGTCGTCTTCCCCTTGCCGTTGCCTGTGTACACCATCACCAGACCATGCTGTTCCATTGTCGCCTCCACTGCAGGGATGTCGTCTACAGTATAGTGCCTCCGTCATCCCCGCGTATGCGGGAATTCATCTTTTCTCCGTCGTTCCCGCGTATGCGGGAACCCATCTTTGCGTCCCCGTGCGAGCCTCTGCCCGTCATTCCCCCCGAGTATGTTTGTCCCTCACATCCTTTTGTCCAAGATGCGAGGTGCTCTTCAATACGAGGGGTGCTTTTCCCCGAGCCCTTTTGTTCAAGGCGAGGGGTGCTCTCGGCGCAGGCGGGAATCCAGTCTTGTCCTTATCCTTCATCTGTCATTCCCGCGCAAGCGGGAATCCAGTCCTAAGTGAGCGTACTGACCACTGAGAACCTATTTACTAGCTGACCCTATATCAGCGAACGCCAACACACGCTCCTACAGCACACGTTAGCTCACACTTAACCAAATGACGAGATGCCTTGTCATTTGGGCCGACCAAATGACGAGTGTCCTTGTCATTTTGTTTCCTCATGATATGCTTGCACTAGGTAGAGGAGGTATCCGCGATGGACATTGAGATCTTCAACATGCGCAACCCATGGCGTACCGGCCGCTTATACGAGCATTCCTGGCTTCCACGCCGTGAGCTGGAAACACTTGTCGACTGGATGGACAACCCATACGTTGTCGTCGTCACCGGGGCGCGGCAGGCTGGCAAGACGACACTACTGTTCATGCTTGTCCAGCGACTGCTTGCGAATGACGTTCCCCCAGCCAACATCTTCTACTTCAGTGTGGACGACCCGGGAACAGCCGAGCTCATCAGCAATCCGGGAGACCTCCTGCGATTCCTGCGTGATGCCAAAAGTGGTCCGCGTGTCTACATCCTCATCGACGAAGTCCAGCGACTACCGAACCCCGGTCTGGCCTTGAAGGTTCTGTATGATCTTGGCGCCGGCACCAAGCTCGTCGTGTCCGGCTCATCATCGCTGGAGATTCGCAGCACCACGCGCGAGCACCTGGTTGGGCGGTCACGCGAGCTCATCTTGTATCCGTTGTTGTTCAGTGACATCGTCCAGCAGAACATCCCGGCAGCCAGCAGAAATGACGGCGATTTCGCAGCATTTCACCGACTGTATGGCGAGTCACTTGTGCCCCTGTTTGCCGACTTCGCCATCTGGGGTGGCTACCCTGCCGTCGTCACAGCTCCATCCGCAGCCGAGCGCTCCGAACAGCTGCGCCAGATCTACGACACGTACGTCACCCGCGACGTATCCCAGTTCCTGCGCGTGGGTCGTCCAGATGTGTACAACCGGCTCGTCAGGACACTTGCGCTGCAGGTCGGGAGTCAGATGACCTGGGAGGGACTGGCCAATGAGGTGCGGTCGTCGTCTGAGACCGTTCGTCACTACGTCGCCATGCTGCAGGGGACGTATGTCTGCGAGCTGACCATGCCGTTCTCAAGCAACAAGCTGACTGGCCTGCGCAAGACGCCCAAGGCATACTTCGTGGACTGCGGCATGAGGAACAACGCCGTGTCCAGCCTTGCCTCCCTTGACAGCCGGATTGACCGCGGCCACGTCGTCGAGCAGGTCGTGTTCCAGGAGCTCCTCAAGGTCCTGCCTGCGACGAACGAACTGCACTACTGGCGCACCAAGGGGACTGCGGACGAGGTAGACTTCGTTGTGACGCGCGGTGACCGCATCCTGCCTATCGAGGTCAAGGACGCTCACTTCAGCGAGCCCACTCTCCCCAGTGGCCTTGCGCGGCTGCTGGACGACACCCATCCTCGGCACGCAGTCGTCGTGACGCGTGATTTCGTCGCACAGCGTACCGTTGATACAACTACCGTGCACTTCGTCCCCGAAGGGACTTTTCTGGCCCGCCGCGACACACTCGTGCAGCTCCTGGAGGACAGTCTCCGCTGACAAGCATTGACTTGCCATCCTCGCGCAGGTGCTCCCACAGTGCCCATCGGGGCGATTGTGTTCAAACGACAATCCGATTCGTCAAATGGTAGCCCCCAATGACAAGGCCCCTTGTCATCTTGGCGCCGCCTCTCACGCATCCACCGGGTAAAACACATCCTCGTGCATTCGTATGTGTTTTGCCGAGCCTCCCGTGCACTATTGAGTCCGGTGCGTACAATACCACCCTAAGGTGATGCCATTGGCATCACCAGGTGACGCGAATGTACAAACCACGCTGGATGACCGATCGATTGAAGCTTTCAGAGAACGTCTTCCCCGCTCTGACCCTCACTGGAGCCCGGCAGACCGGGAAGAGTACCCTTCTGTCCAACGAGCCAATGTCGGCCGATTGCCTGCACGTCAACCTGGACGACTTGGTCACGATGATGCAGGCCCACGACGATCCACAAGGCTTCGTCAACCAGGCAGACCGCATGGTTATCGACGAGGTACTGCGTGTGCCGGACCTCTTCATCAGCGTGAAGAAAGCGGTCGACGATGATCGGTCGCGCCGATCTCGGAGTCTAGTCTGCCGGCTTCTCCCGCTGATCCAAGTAGAAGTACCAGATGCCCTTGTCCTTCTGGTCCTGCTTGACTGCGAGGGGACACTTGCCGCGAGACGCGTACTCCGCGGCAATCTGGTTCGCTCGCTCTCTTGTCCCTGAAACACGCACAAATCGACGCCCAGTGCGACTCGTTCCCTCGGTCACTACCGCAGCGGGCGTTGGTGGTTGTGGAGAAGTGGGTACCGATTCTGAGACTAGAGAAGCGGCAAGTGAATTTGACGCCGGCTTCGCGTATTTCAGGGTACGGCACAGAAGCTCGGCCTGGTCAGCGGTGATGGCTTCTCCACCGACGTGTTTCATGTAGGTGACGACCTGTAGCCCGCCTGACAGCACGGGCATGCTACAGTCGTCATCCACCTTCAGCCACTCCAGCCGCTTGAACGCGACAACGGGGTAGACGTAATCTGCCAGACCTGCAAGTTTTGGGATTGTTTGTCTGAGCCATTCCCGGAACAATTGCACGTGACGCTCGTTCTGCAGGATAGGATTTGAGTCACATCGAACCCAGGACTTACCCTCACGCCTGCGACAGCCCTTGCGACTACAGATAAGCGAACCGGACCATGTCTTGGTTTCGATTATGAAGACGCCCTGGGGCGCTATCACCAAGTGGTCCAGCTGGATGAAGTCGCCGGGATGAGTTTCCAGAACGACGTTATCAAAAACATTGTACTGCTTGTTGAGCCAGAACCACAGGGTATTGGCGATAGTGTCTTCACCACCGCTCCCCTGGGAATTCTTCTGGGCGCGCGTGACGCTAAAGTCCACGTTTGCAACTGGTTTTGCCAGCCATGTCACGAAGCGTGGCAAGCTCTCGTCGATGCGATCGTTCATGGCCTCTCGCTCTCGTTCTACCTTACGCCGGATGGCCTCACGAAATGCTTTCTTGACCTCTGGGTCCTGCGTCCAGTATGTAGCAAACACTGATTGCCTCCTCTGCGACTCCTACGTCTTTTGCACTCTGGGGCTAGGTAAGTGGCGAAAAATGACTGCCATTCCTGGAGCCCGTGTCGCCCGGGAATCTCTGAGCACTGAAACGTGCGAATGGGATGACGCCCGTGCTGGAGTCGGACAGCCAAGCTCCCACTTGTTGACCAAGCGAGATCTTGGAAACGCGGCTGGCGTCGTTCATGATATGCTGACGCATGGCGCCGAGCACTGCATCAACAAGCTGCAACACTCTGGATTCCTGCGAATCCTCCAGATGAACACGAACACCGCGCAGGGCAACTTGCCGGTGCTTCTCCTCCGACTTTTTGTTGAATGACGCACGTAGCTGTTTTCGGAGATACTGACTGTAGTTATCGCCTGGATGTCCGGCAGCTGCCCCCTTGAGACAATGCTCATCACAGTGCACTGTGACTCGTACGCTTCCCATGCCAAGACTTCGCGCAAATCGCGCGAGTGTCGAGTCCATGCCCATTCTGGAGAACCTGTTATACAGCATGTAGGCTTCTGGGACCTTCTTCCGGTCGATCTTCTTCTTGTCCACGGCCAGAATCGTGAGCCATACCGTTCCCATAGTGAGAAATCGGCGCAGTTCACGCAACCATGCTTCGGTGACACGGAACTTGGCTCCTAGAGAACCCGTGACGTCCTTTGACAGCTTGCAGAAGTGAACCTCACCAACCACGCTTTCGAAAGTCGCAATACTCCCAAGCCTTCTCTCCAGCTGTTTCCCAACTGTCGCTTCCATGAGCAGGAATCCGAGGATGAGAAACGGATCGCTCCCCTTCATCCCACTCTCGTCTTGGTAGATTTGGACGCGTAATGACGTATGTGGAGCGTACTCCTTCTTCTGCCTAGTACGAACCACTACTGCCACTCCAGTCGGCCATCGCCCACAACTTGACCTCACACCCCAGATTCGCGCCCGTCATGCTGCCATTGGTCGTTCTCGTACGCGCCATACACCCTCCTGGAGTTGCCGAGGCCGCGCTCACCTTGCTGTGCTCGCGCAACGCAACATCATGGTCTATTCGCCGGAAATGGCAACGCACCAGTACTGCCATCCAAGCGAGGTAACACCGCGCGACGACGGCAATCCGATTCGACGATGTGGATCCGTGCAACCGTGCTGTCTCCAGCGATCAACGCCCTCTCAGCGGTCCGCAACCTCCCTGCCTCTCACTGGAAACATATGCCGGAGAGCACTCAGCTCTAGTTGTATGGCCTTCTCCATGACGTCATCGGTGTCCGCTTCGGGGCGGTTCCGCTTCGTCAGCTCCTTGGCTGCTACCTTGACCAGATACCTCAACCCCCTGGCGCTCAGCCTGTTAGCGCATTCCTCCTTGTAGTCGCGACAGTCCTCGTTGACGATGACCATGCCACCTTCGCCCAGTCGACTATGGACACCATCATTGCCGAGGTGGCGCCACTCCAGGTTCAGCTGGGAGTGACCAGGTCTTGGTGCAGATCCTTCTTCGGGTGGCTTGTTGGGCGGTTCCTTGTCGGTACTGTTCTCGTTCCCGCTCTCCGCGTGGGCACTTCCCGCGCCACCGCCTGTACCGATTACACCACCGATCTCGCGTGTCCGCGCGCGGCTTCCTTCCAGCTCAAGTTCGTGCAGAGCATACCCCATGGCTTCGCGCAGCTTCTGAAGAGCATCGGACTGTTGTTCGGCAGCTCTCTTCTCCCGTGCTTTTTCGATTTCTGACACAAGATTCTCTTCCAGCGACAGAAGAGCAGGAACCAGTGCATTAAAAGCCCCGTCTCGGACATAGATGCTTCTTGTTGGCGCCACCGTGAGGAACGGAGCCTCAACGGCTCCGTGCAATACACCTTCAGTCCAAGGAGCATGCTGGAATTCGGGCAGCCTGATGATCTCCTTGACAACCGTGCGTCCCTTGCTTGTCATGGCAACAGCATCGCCCGGTCCGATACCGCTGGCTACTACGAATAGTGAGACGCTGGCCTGCCCGAAATCGCCTATCTGCAGCTGGATCATTGGAACTGGCGTTCCCTCAAGTGGCGGCGGCGTGACCCTTTGAGCACCCACGAAGACTGCTGCAGCATCTTCTCTCCGCAGCAGAGCCGCGAAGTTCTTCTCCAAGTATTGCTCGAGCGTCTTGGACGAGAAGAGACGCATGGTGTCCCTTGGAATATCGATGAGTTCTACGGCCGTCCCTCGGGCAACGCTTGCTACCTTCTCTTTGTCGCGCGCCAAAGCCGGCTCGATGTCAGCGGCAACCTGTCCCTGCTCCATCGTCATCTTCCAGACAGGCCCACTATCATCCATCTTGGAAATGAAAACAGCCTTGCGTGCAAACGACTGAAAACCAAGGACGCCAATACCCATCTTCCCGATCACGCTCGCTGGGTCAACGTGTCTCTTCTCCAGTTCCTGGGGTCTCGTCTTTATCGAGTTGGCAAGATTTGCCACGACCCTTTGCATCTCCGCTTGGTTCATACCATAGCCGTCGTCGAGAACGATGACAGAGTTGACCTTCCCTGTCGTGGGAGTGACGTGAACAGTACGAGCCCCGGCATCCATGCCGTTGACAATAAACTCGGCAAGAGCAACGCGCGGATCATCATATACTGTTGCCAGTAACGAAATGACTTTCGCCTTGTCTGGGAATTCAAACTGTACTTTGCTCACTTGCGTTTTGCCTCCTTCATAGGAAAGCTCTGGAAAGCCTTCCATAATGTGAACTTTTGTTCGTCCAGTAGTGAGTCGAGCAACGTGGTGAGATAGGCCACGTCTTCCTTGCTCACGCGATTGCGAAAAGCCTGTCTGCGGTCATTGTCCGCGACTACGATGGTCAGCGTCTCGCTCATGTCGTAGAGTTGAGCGACGAACTTCTCGAGGAGAGCATCTAGCTGCTTCCCGTCAACATCACTCGTTTTGATTTCTTCTCCCGCCAGTGCCAATCGCGCGTTCAGCTCGGCTGCCAATGACCGTGCCTTTGTGAGCTGAGCCACCAGGTCGTGCGGAGAGACTCCCGGCTCTGGTGCGGGCTTGGCTGCTCTTCGACTGCTGATTGGCTTGAACGGCAGCGTCTCTGCAGCCCCGGTAGCCGGACTGGACTGCGCCAACTGTAGCAACCGAGTTCGGGCAGACTCATCCTTGGGTAAGGTTTTGCCTGCCCACCAACCCCACGCTGTCTTGTATGGCACGTTGAAGTAATCGGCCAGCTCTCTCGCCGTCCTGGGGGGAGTCGTTCGTGATTCCAAGTTCCTTCTGATATCATTCATGTTCTGTCACCTCGCTGTCCTCTCGTGCGTCTTCTAACTCATCCCATACGTCCACACCTACTCTCCTCAACTGCCGCCCTTCAGCCAACTTCAGTGCCTGCCGCACGGAGGATTGCCGAAGCTCGTAGTGCTGATCCGTAAACATGAAGTCGAACACTTCGCCCAGCGTCACTCCGCTGCCCTTAGTCCGTATCATGTGCAAGACCACATCCAAGGTGCTTGTCTCCCGAGGATATCCCCAAGCGGTCAGCGCATACGTGCCCAGACCAGCCCACGCAAATCGGCGGTCACGACACAGAACTGCGTGCACATAGTCTGCACTCGTTTCGTCGCCACAAGCAGTGTCATCAAGGCACCGAGCCAAGTCAGCGAAGTGACTCGGAATGCCGCGCTTCACGAGAGCGGCCTCCAGTTGGTCTGCAATGTCTGGTGGAGATACGAGAGCCAGCAAGTCGGTCGCGACAGTTCGCACCGAAGTGCTCGGTAATTCCGAGTGAGAGAGAATGAACATACATACCGCAGACACGTCACTGTCCGATACGGGCTGTCGCCGATGGCTGCGCACTTCTCGCACATAGGCCAGGATGCTCGCCAGCTGCGGTTGGGTTCCTGTACAACAGTGCACTCTCGCACGTCCAATCGTGTACCATTTGAGCACCTGGTCCAACTTAAGCACGTGGAAGAGGAAGCTGCCGACGGCTGTTACATCGATTGAGCCTCCCTGATCGCCAAGAGCTTCCGTCACCACGCTCGCAAGGACTCCAGGCGTGACAATGCATAGCCGGTGCAGTCGCGCCAAGAAGACACGATAGGACTCGTGAGCCAGTAGATCTTCCTGCAATCTCTCGGTTGCACATGCGACAACCTGCTGGACCCGCTGGTAAGTGATGTTCGATGCCCGCGATATGCTGCGCAAGTCCTTGCCCCAGAGGAACAATAGCCTTAGATAATCCTTGTCTCTCTCTGACAAAGAGGGAGCCCGAGACTGACGGAAATCGCAGTACTCGGTCAGCAACCGGTCCAATGGCAACTGGGGCACATCTGCGGCTACAGTAGAGCGTCCGCCTGCCGGGCGCCGGCGTGTTGAGGGCCTTTCTTGAGGCGTGCGCACCATCAATTCTGTCGACACCGAGGTCACGGGTTCGTCTGGTACGGCCGGGAGCTCGACGATCAGGCTTTCATCAAACAGGTCGTACAGTAAGTGAACAATGACTTCAGCAAAAGCATCGATGAAGGCCCGTGCAGGATTTGACTCAGACAGGGTTCGACGGACGTACGCTGCGACTGTGTGCGCAGAGATCGGCGGCTGGGCCATGACTGTGCTGAATAGCTCCTTGAAAGCCTGATTCTCGCTCAGAGTCCTAAACAGGGAGTGCTCAGCCTCAGTAGCCAAAGGCATGAGACAACCATTGGCGTCTGCCTGCACATCTTCCCATGAGCCCTCTCTAAAAAAGACCTTCCTGACTAGAGCGCGAGTCTCCGCCTCAGTAAGGGCGCCCATTGTCAGAGCAGTGCAATCCCCGTATTGACGAACCAGCAGGCTCAAGTCGCCCGTCGCCGAAGACGTGCTCGCGTGCAGAGAATACGCCTGCTGTCTCACCCGCCTTCTTTGCCTATCCTCTCCTTGGGCAGTCGGAACCGACTGCGCCCAGGCGTCTTAAATCTTGCTCGCGCCGTTCGCAAAGCCCGCTCCAGTTCTGCAAAAACCGCTGTCACTTCGTCGTCCGAATAGGAGTAGGTGTTGCGGTTGGAGCAGTTGCTGAGTACCCTGATGCGCTCCAGCGTTTCATTGGTACGTCGCTCTACGACACGCACGAAGCGCTCGTGCTTCCCTTCTCGCGTATTCTGCGTTCTTCTCACGTCACTCATGCAAACATTCTTTCTTTTCTATGAAATTTGTCAAGTCCTGGTACAAGTATTTCAACTACTTGTATATATTTCTCATCCAATCGTACTTGATCAGACACTGAACTGGGCGTCACCGACAGGCTACCCGCCGAACGTGGTCCCATTGTGCGCATCCAATGCATATCTCCCGGGCCACATCCTTGGATCCTCTGGTAGCAGGATGTGCGAGCCATGAAGCTGGTAGTACTCCTTGCCATTGTCGTAGTCCTCCTTGAGGCGCTTGCTGACTACAAACCGGTAGCCGTCAGGGTCAATGGTGACATAGCCGGTGTCAAACAGCTTGTGGATGTCGGCACGCAGAAGGATACCGTTGGTCACGTCGTTGGTGTGTGTATCAGCCCATGGCAGAATGTGCGCGGCCTCCAGGACTGGTAGCGAGTGCTCACGACTGACTGCACACTGACGATGATAAGCATCGGTCACTTCGACGCGGAACGTACCCTGTCCTTGGCGTACTTCGCTTAGTGCATACTGCGGCGTGTAGTTGGGGTTGTAGAGGGGCAGTTCACGAACGCGCGGCGTCAATGGCGTCAACTCCAAGTTGTGGAGCACCTGTTGCACGATGGTCTGATCGTTGGCGCTGGCCATGTGCTTGCCACTGACAATACTACCGGTGTAGAACGAGACCCAGAGCTGACGGGGCAAGTAGACGACTTGATCGAGCACTGCACATCCCACGTCGGTGTTCCATGAATCTGTACCGAGCTGCTTGTGCCGCATGATCGCGGTTCGGAACGCGTCCAGCGTCGGTACACCGTTGTGGATGCCAAATGCATCCCACGCCATCTGCAGCGGAAGCACGGAGTAGTGCATGAATACGCCTGCGCCCGCGATGAAGTCGAGAGGGCTATGGAGCTTGAGGAGCCAAAGCGTCCCAGGTTCGATGAGCCTGTGTGGCGGTGCACTGGGAACCCAGAAGTTCACCTCGTCGGTGATCTCGGTCCGCCGCAGGTAGTCAAACCAGTTGTTGTCTGTGATCCCTAGGGAACCACTGATTTATCAAGCACTTCAAGACGCCCCTAAGAGTGGTACAATAAAGGTAGAAAAGTTGAGGGAGGCCCTGGATGCGTGGACAGCAAACCTTTGGGGATCTTGAGTTCGAGCACAAGAAGAGAAGAACG
>CAIQIK010000027.1 GCA_903871855.1 uncultured Caldisericota bacterium | reverse complement strand
GCCTCAAGAGGCCCCCGAGTATCAGCACGATAGCGATCAGCACGATCAGCCCGATGATGAAATAAGCCAACGCCGCAAGCGGGTTCTTCTGCTCGGTCATCTCTCGTTCCCTCCCGAACACCCCGTCATTCTGAACGCAGTGAAGAATCTCCCCCCCGCTGGCCCAGAACAATGCCATCCGATCGCATAAGCAATTCGACGGCGGTGCGCGTGACTCCTTTCGACATACCCTGATAGCAGAGCAGGTGGGATGGAAGTGACCCCACCTGCCCTGTCGTTCGCTGAAGCCCGATGAAATCAAGCCCCGTTTATCACTGAATCACAGTGAATACACGGCCAAGCTTCGCAGGCTCGTAGTCGTTACTATCGACATAGACCCTGGAGTAGATTGTGTGCTGCCCCGTGCTGTAGCCTGACCAGGAGTAGCTGAACGAACCATCGCTGCCGTTGACCGAGCAGTTCTCCCAAGAACCGTTGTCGATCTTGACTTGAACCGTAGACGGATACGAAAGACCGGCCCTGTTCTTCTTAACCGTGCCTTGCACGTTGTAGCTGCTCACGGAGACCTCGTCTCCTTGAAGAGGATCTGTTATGACGGAGATGTAACGGTAGTTGTTCTGGTTGAAGTACATCCTACCCTTGTCCGCATTGATGGTGATAGCTTGCCCACAATAGTGCGGGTCGCCATTCTCATCGAGAACGTCCACGTCTGGATAATAGTCGTGCGGACTGGCGATGCCTACATTGGGGTACTGGGTAACCTCGAAGTCACCGTTCGCGACCACTATCCCTCCTCGGGCACCGTCGTCATCGCCGTAGTAATCGCGTTTCAGGAAGTAATTGCTGGCGTCCATCTCCTGGCGCTCACCCGCTGGCGTGGCGTAGTCCTTCGTGATATCGAAGTCTGGCCTACGCTCACGAGACACGCTCAGAACTGTCCAGTCGTTTTGCCCCAGCAAGTAGCTGCACATACCGAAGTGCAACCATCCGTCAACCCCGTATGCCGGATACTGTGTGAGATCGTTTCCCTGAAGGTTGCAAACCTTCCACTTCCGATCTGCCTCGGTGTTAATAGAGGTGTTCCAGGTCTTGACAGCGTCCATGTCATCCAGACACCTGCTCCAGTAAACGCGGTTGTAAGCGTTTTGCTCATTAGCATGGAACCCGAACCTGTAGAAGCAGGTCTCGTTGAAATGGGCGTCAAACGTCGTCTCGACAGAGTTGTCTTCGTAATCAGGCGGGCTGTAAGTCTCGTCCGTGGTCCACGTCGGGTCCCACATGGTCTTGCCGAATGGATACGGATCGTTGCCCCCCAACTCGGGGGCAGTGCCTATGCTGGTACCGCAAGCGTTATGCACGGTCCGCATCCGTCTTTCGGTTGATTCACCTTCCCACGTGACTGTTCTCAGTGCGGGGAGTACCCCGTGTACGAACATCTGGCACTCCCAGGCTTCCAGTGATATTGGACTCGGCAGCGGCACGAGCACGTCGAAAAACAGCCCATCGAAG
>CAIQIK010000026.1 GCA_903871855.1 uncultured Caldisericota bacterium | reverse complement strand
TACCATGCCCTGACTTCAAGAAAGCGCTTGAAAAAGGAGTTCCAGCAGCTCTTTCTTGGTGACTTGTTCGCATGTGACCTGGAAACAGTCATTACTGTGGAGTAATCCACGAACAGCAGGCATTAATCAGTGGTTCCCTAGTTCTGCACGTGTTGATCGCAGTTGTTGCTTTGTTTCTTCAGAGACATCTGCCCTTGCCAGCATCCGTGTACACGGGGTTTGTGCCTGGTCATACACCTTGGTGATATGGCTGCCGGTCCGTTCCTTGTGCAGGAGTTTCTGGCTGGGAAGGAACCAGTTCACCAAGAGGTGAAGGCTCTGGTACAAGCGGTTGAGGAGGTCCACCTCCTCCTGGGTATCATGCCGGTCATATTCCACGAACTTCCGGATGATGGAGTTATTCTTTTCTTCCACATGCGCGTTGTCGTTCTTGTGGTAGGGACGGGAACGGGTGAGCATGATGTCATGGGTATGACAGAAACGGACGAGATGTCCGTTCATGAACTCGCTTCCATTGTCTGCATGGAGAGAGATGACTCTCCCCGGGTACCGGCGCAGGCAGGTCTCCAGGGCAGCAACGACATACACTTCTGCTTTTGTGCGGACTGCTCCTGCTTCGGTCCATCCCGTCGTGCAGTCCGTGACGGTCAGGGTCCAATTGAAGTCGTCCACTGCCTGTCCTCCGTCATGACCCACCAGGTCCACCGCTAAAGCACCAGGAAGATCCAGAGGAGGATCCATACAGGTCTGGATGGGGATCCTGCCACCCAGAGGAGTACTCCTCGTATGGGAGACCCCATGGAGCTGATACTTCTTTCGTTCTCCAGCAAGGAGTCTCCCGATGGTGGCGGGACTCATCTGAAGAAGGAGTCTCCGTGTCTTGTCATCGATATGGAGGTGCCCATGGAGGGTCAGGTTCTCCACGAAGAGTGCCATGCCTCCTGCCAGACGGACAGGTCCCAGGAACGTGCTGGCACTCCAGATCGTGATGAGTGCCTGCTGGACGGCGGGACCATACCGGGAAGGACGGTGTCTCTTGATATGCTTGCCAGGATCAGCCACGAGGAGACAGTCTCCCAGCAAGTAGCGTTGTCCTGCCTGATGCAGGACACGGGCAGCATGTCTCCTGCAGTACCCCGTGGACTCACAGAAATCATCCAGCATGACTGTCTTCTTTGCTTTGCCTGCTTTCAGGTATGCTTGTGCCTTGACCATCGTGAGTTTCTTCCGTTCATGCATCGTGAGCTCCATTCCCGCTGCTCCTTTCTCGTCCCAAGGACCAGCAGTATTCTCTTCTTCCTTACGTACTTTCTCTCATGAGTTCACGGGGTCATTTCACGTACATAATAGATGAGTCGATGCGCTACATGACGACAAACCCACAACGTGCTACACTAAGATAGGTGTATTACTTCGCCGCCAATAAACCGACGTGGCAAGGGAGATGACAGCTATGGAACTCAACAAGGACAAAGGGCCGATCTACTCGAATTATGACCGTGACCGAGCGGACAACTATAGTGCAGTCGTCGACTACGCTGATCGCGGGCATTCGGACGATGAAATGGCGTTCATGATGGCCCACAAGATCACACCAAACCAGGCTGATCCTGCTGAAATGCGGCGAAGCAGCGTGTCGACCCAGCAGGTCCAGAGCGGCATGACGCCGCTTCCACCGTTCCTGCAAGTGTTGACCAACGCAATGAGTCAGCAGACAGTTGGGCAATCTGGGGACGGTCAGAACAAGGTGAACCAGGCTGTGAACCAGGCTCCGTACTGGGCAGGTCAGCGACGGAACGCCGTTCGGACCGAGGCGCAGAGAAGGGCAGCGATGGTCGGCGTCATCATTTGGGTTCTGTTCATCCTCCTCTCCATCCTGGGGAGCCTCTTCCGAAAGTAGCAGGAATCCACAAACATCCCCATGCTGCTCTCGTGGCTGCTTTCCGATACTTGGCTGATGTCCGTGCCCGCCCGGGTGGCAGACGTCGTCCTGATGACGTTCACGCTGTGGTTGGCATCCCGGTGGTGTCGCAGCAGACAGCCGTCCTTCGGCAAGGCTCTGTTTGTCTCCACTGTGAACGGTGCTGTAGGCATCGGAGTGTATGCGCTGTTCGTGTGGGTGCGCAACACGGGGGTACTGGCCTGGCATGGTCCATTGTGGCTCCCCGAGATGTTTCTCACTGCTCAGACCGTGCTCTTCGCCATCCTTATCCTCGTCGCCTACCGACATGACCGATGGCGTTCTCTCAATGTCGCTCTCGTCGCCATTGCCTTCACCGCCATCGTCGAAGCAGCTCTGATCCCGCTCCTGTCCATCCTGGCATCCCGCGCCGCAGGCCTCCGGAACTGACGGTGCCCCCTGCCCTGGAACTGAGGCCGGTCGACAACACAAACTGGCAGGCTGTGACACGGCTTCGCGTCACGAAGGAGCAGGAGGACTACGTAGCTAGCAATACGTGGTCACTGCTTCAGGCTGCACACGAACCGTGGTTGAAGCCTCTCGCAATCTATGTTGCGGGGTCGCCAATCGGCTTCATCCTGTGGGGACGAAAGCCCTCGGACGGACGGCTGTGGCTGATGCGCTTTATGGTTGACGCGCATGCACAGGGTCTGGGTTACGGGGGTGACGCCCTTGACGAGATGATCCACCGTGCCCGTGCAGAAGGCGCTGACGCGCTCTATCTGAGCTACGTCCCTGGCAATGCTGTCGCCGAGCGGCTGTACAGCCACAGGGGGTTTGTGCCGACTGGCGAGATCGTGCCTGGGGAGCCGGCGGAATTGGAACACGAACCTGATGAGGTCGTCCTGTGCCTCAGGCTCGCTCCAGGCACAGCATCCTGATCCGTGTCACCAGCAGCCAGACGATGAACGAGTCGATACGTCTGCGTATTGCATCACCAAGAAATCATCGCGAACGTGTGAGTCATTGCATCATCAAGAATCATACCGAAATGGTCTTGCTTGTCACGGCTCCGAGGGAGGTATCCTGACTGGTTGTGCCGAGGAGCCGTGACTGCAGGATGCCGATGTCTCGTTGCAGGGAGATGGGGTCAACATCCTTGAGCTGTTGCAGGAGCCGTGCCTTTGCCTGATCGCTGACCTCGGGAGCCTGCAGGAGTCGGTGCAATGGAGTCACAGGAGCATGGTATCTCTTCTGGATCTTGCTTCCGGTCCGGACCTTCTCGAGGAGGGCCATGGAGGGTTGGAGCACATTGGCCCGCTGAGCAAGAAGAGCTTCCAGTTGTCCGAGGTCAGTGAGCTGACCCTTCGTATCGAACCGATGGTAACCCAGGCACCGGCGCACCAGAGTCCAGTTCTTGCTCTCCACGTAACAGTTGTCGTTCTTGTGATAGGGACGGGAACGGGTGAAACGAATCCCATGAGTGTCACAGAAGCGTCGCAGTTCATCATTGATGAACTCAACACCGTTGTCCGAGTGCAGGAGCTGGACGGGGAAGGGAAGGTCATGGAGGACTGTCGTGAGAGCTTCAAACACAAAGACCTGTGCACGGTTGGGAACCGGGACGATTGCGGTCCATCCAGTGCAGCGGTCGGTGACGGTAAGGGTGTAACAGTGGTCTCCTGCTGCCTTCCCTCCATCATGGCTTACGAGGTCTATCTCTACATAGCCGGGAGCAGCTGCCGAGAGTTCTCGGAAGGAGACGATGGGAATGAGTCTCAACAGGCTTCCTGGTTTTGTCCGGGGAGCATGCCTTCGGTTGTTTGCCTTGGCCTTCTCTGCCCTGAGCAGCCGGTCCATGGTGGCAGACCCCATCTGGAGGAGAGCAGCAGCCAAAGGGTCAGGAAGAATGGTTCCGTGTCTTGCCATGGAACGCAGGAGCTCCGGCATGGCTGCCTGCAGTCTCTTTCCACAGAGGTCCCCGCTCAGGTGATACATCGCGATGAGTGCTTCCACCACGGCAGGACCATACACATGCTTCCTCTCTCTGGGCCACGGACATGGTCTCGTAGGGACCAGGGTTACCTCTCCCAGAATCACTCTCTTTGCATATGTACGCAGTAAGAAGGCTGCGTAGGGAGGGCTGTATCCTGTGGTAACACAGAACTCCTGCAGCATGATTCCCTTGTCCTTCTTCCGTGCATGGACATACCGCAAGGCCACCTCTCTTCCGACATGCTGTTTCTCTTGCATTGATAGCGCCATGATGCTGCTCCTTTCCCTCCTGATCCCACAAGGATGTCAGCAGCATGGCTACCTCCTCTCGTTTCACGATGATTGCTTCGTGATGCAACGAAGGGAGTTCGCGATGATTTGAGATGATGCAACGCGTCTGCTTGACAAGGTGCTGCACCAGCGTACACTGCGCAAGGAACAAAAATTCAGAGCGAACGACAAAGGCAACCATGGACCCAGACAGTAGAACGGAGCGACATAGTGCCCTGAACGCAGGGCGGCGTCCGAGCAGCTGATTCTGCTAATCCTTTTCAGAGCGTGATGCAGTCATCCCCCGCCACCTGATAGCGACAGGGGATGTGTTTGTCTCCATCAAGAGGCGTTTATGCGTCACAGTGTATACAAAGCCATAGCGCGCATCCTTCTCCTCGCCGGAGAGGTCCTTGCTGCGGTATACCCATTGCGCAACTGCTCCACCTCCTGCGTTTCACAGAGTGCCATGCAGCGCCGCTTTCACCGAGCTCGCGATCACGTTCCGTTGTGTACCTCCAGCACAGCGTCCGGCTTGTCAGCGCTCTGATTACCTGACCGGCGCCCGGACGAAGAAGTTCCCAGTCCCGCCATTCCCTTTCTGGAGGTCAGTGCCATGAGCTTTCCCATTCTTCCAACCGTAACCACAAAACGCAAGCACGACGAGGTCACTGTTCAGATCTCGAAGCGTCTCGCGACGTTCGCCCACATGAACCCCACCGCCGTCATGAGCCAGCTTGGCACAAGTCCTGCTGGGCTCACCGACGATGTGGTCGAAGCTCGTCTGGTCCAGTATGGTCACAATGAGGTCGCGCGCGAGCAGCGCACCTCGCCGCTGAAACGACTCATTGCTATTCTGTCCAACCCGCTGTCGATCCTGCTGCTCATCCTGGCAACCATCACCGCCGTCACCGGTGGTGGCCCCGGCGTCTATATGATCTTGCTCATGGTCGTCCTTGGGGCCGCTCTGCGCTTCTTCCAGGAACAGCGGTCAGACACAGCCGCCCAGGAACTTCAGAAAATGGTCACGACAACCGCAACGGTCATGCAGGATGGTGGCAGGAAAGAGGTCGCCCTCAAGGACATCGTTCCCGGCGATCTGATCTTCCTCTCCGCGGGGGACATGGTGCCCGCCGACGTGCGTCTCATCACCGCCAAGGACCTGTTCGTGAGCCAGGCGGCCCTCACTGGAGAATCGATGCCCGCCGAGAAGAACGCCGATATCGTGGATTCCTCTCAGATGGACGCGCTGAGCATGCAGAATCTGTGTTTCCTGGGAACAAACGTCGAAACGGGCTCCGCAACAGCGGTTGTCGTGCAAACAGGCAAGGAGACCTTCTTCGGGGCTCTCGCCAGCAGCATTGTCGGTCACCGCGAGATGACCAGCTTCGACAAAGGTGTCAACAACTTCACCTGGCTGATGATCAAGCTGATGCTCGTCTTGGCGCCTGCTGTGTTTCTCATCAACGGCCTGGTGCGACACAACTGGATCGAGGCCTTTCTCTTTGGCCTTGCGGTCGCCGTGGGGCTGACTCCCGAAATGCTCCCAATGATCGTCACGGTTAACCTGAGCAAGGGCGCCGTCGCCATGTCGCGCAAGAAGGTCATCGTCAAGCGTCTAAACGCCATTCAGAACTTCGGGGCAATGGATGTCCTGTGTACCGACAAGACGGGTACCATCACGCAAGGTCGCGTCGAGCTGGAACGACACGTGAACGTCCTGGGACAAGAGGATGAGCATCTCCTGGACATGGGATTCCTCAACAGCTACTATCAGACCGGGCTGAAGAACCTCATGGACGTTGCTATCCTTGGTCACCTTGACAAGACCCGTGAACTTGTCGAGGAGGCGGAGTACCGCAAAGTGGATGAAATTCCTTTCGACTTCTTGCGCAAGCGCATGTCTGTCGTCGTGACGGACGGTGGCGGGACTGATCTGCTCATCTGCAAGGGCGCTGTCGAAGAGGTCATGGGGCTGAGCACCAGCGTTGACCTCGGCGACACGGTGTCTCCCCTGGACGACGCCTGGCGTGCAACAGCCCTGCACTTGGTCGGCGATCTCAACGGACAGGGATTCCGGGTCCTGGCACTCGCCACGTCTAGCGCCGATCACGGGGCCTCGGACCGCGTCTACACAGTGAACGACGAACACGACCTTATCCTGCAGGGGTTTCTTGCCTTCCTTGACCCGCCCAAGACTACAACAGCGGAAGCTATTGCCACACTTGGCTCCAATAACGTCGACGTCAAGATTCTGACTGGCGATAGCGATCTGGTTACCGTGAACATCTGCCACCAGGTTGGCATCGCCGAGCCACGCGTCCTCCTGGGCCCAGTCATGGAACAGATGTCTGATGACGATCTGAAAAGGGTGGTGGACGATACGGTCGTATTCGCCCGACTCTCGCCACACCATAAGGAACGGATCATCCGTGCACTGCAACGACGCGGCCATGTGGTTGGCTTTCTGGGCGACGGCATCAACGACGCACCCGCTCTCCGCACCGCGGACGTCGGGATCTCCGTCGACTCGGCAGTGGACATCGCCAAGGAATCATCCGACATCATCCTGCTGGAAAACTCACTGCTGGTCCTGCAAGATGGTGTCATCGAGGGCCGCAAGGTCTTTGGCAACGTCATCAAGTACATCAAGATGGCTGCCAGCTCCAATTTCGGCAACATGTTCAGTGTCGTGGGGGCCAGTGCATTCCTGCCGTTCCTCCCCATGCTGCCGCTGCAGATATTGACCAACAACTTGCTTTACGATTTGAGCCAGACTACCATCCCGACAGACGCGGTCGATGCGGAATGGCTTTCCAAGCCACGCAAGTGGGAGCTTGGCAACCTGCGGCGGTTCATCGTGATCATCGGACCCATCAGTTCCATCTTCGACTACATGACCTTCTTCATCATGCTGTTGGTGTTCAAGTGCTGGAACAACCCGGCACTGTTTCACTCCGGCTGGTTCGTGGAATCGCTGTTCACCCAGACGCTCATCATCCACGTCATCCGCACCAACAAGATCCCGTTCATCCAGAGCCTGGCCAGCAAACCGCTGCTCATCAGTTCGGTGGCGGTCGTCGCCACGGGCGCACTGCTGACCGTCGTCAGACCCATCGCACGTATCCTGGGTTTTGTCACGTTGCCGCCCCTCTATTGGCTGCTCCTGCTGGGCATGCTCCTGACGTACGTTATTCTCACCCAGATCGTCAAGACTTGGTTCATCCGCCGTTTTGGTGACGTCTGACAGGTAGTGCCACTCCTCTCCTTGAACTTGAAGACCCGCTGTCCATCAAGATGGCGGGTCAATCGTTTTTATAGCACGCATCTCCAGGCACAACGACGATCGTATCCGGGTGTCTGCGAGTGGGATTCTCTCCTTTTCGGCGGCAATATGATGTCACCAGCTCCTGTACGGCTTGCACGGCACGAGAGTGACAGTATCATGTGCCTTAAACATGGATAGAAAACATCTGCCGCCCAGCGCCAGGAACAAGTACTGGCAGTGCGGCCAAGGGGAAATGGACATGAAACCATATCGTGGTCGTATCCTATGGGTCGACCTGACAACAGGCACCTGTACCAATGAGGAGATCGCCGAATCGGTCTATCATGCATACCTCGGCGGACTCGGCCTTGCCGTATCGATTCTGTACAACCGCATTCCGGCCGGCGCCGACCCCCTTGGTCCCGACAACGTTCTGGCATTCGTCTCCGGCTTGCTCACCGGTTCAGGCAGCTTGTTCACCGGACGATGGATGGCGGCTGCCAAGTCACCACTAACCGGAACATGGGGCGATGCCAACTGCGGCGGGACGCTGTCCCCGACCATCAAGCAGTGTGGCTATGACGGCATCTTCGTCACGGGTGTCAGCGACCATCCCGTCTATCTCTACGTCGACAGCCATGGCCCCGAGTTGCGCGACGCGACAGGTCTTTGGGGCATGGACACGATCGAGACCGAAGAAACGTTGAAGAAGTTGGTCGCCGGGAACCGCGAGCCGTCCGTCGCATGCATCGGCCCGGCGGGTGAACGCCTGTCTCTCATCGCCGGAATCAGCAACGACGGAGGCCGTATGGCTGCTCGCTCTGGTCTGGGTGCCATCATGGGGTCAAAGATGCTCAAGGCCGTCGTATTATCGGGTTCGCGCCCCATGGGAAGTGAGAATCCCGAAGAGATGCTCCGTCTGAGCCGCGTCTGTGCCCGTCACGTCACGCAGGATATTCCGCTGCCTCCAGGGCGTGCCATGCCCCTGCTGGGCGCTCTCCTTCGCCACCTGCCCGCTACCATGCGCATGGACGGCGGTCTGTCCATCCCTATGTTCCGCAAGTGGGGAACGTGCGGCATGGATCAGGCATCGGTTGAATGGGGGGACACCCCCGTGCGCAACTGGTCCGGCAGTGAGAAGGACTACCACAGGAGGCTGTCCAACGCTATCGATCCAGACCGCATCCTGGCGCGCGAACAGCGCAAATATCACTGCTACTCGTGCCCCCTTGGCTGTGGCGGTATCTGTGCGTGGCAGGGGAGTGAGACGCACAAGCCTGAATACGAGACGATTGCGGCGTTCAACGCCCTGCTCATGTGTACGGACCTGGACGCAGTGTTCGCTATCAACGACCGGCTGAACAGGGCCGGGATGGACACGATCTCCGCCGGCGGCACCATCGCGTGGGCTCTGGAAGCATGGGAAAAGGGCGTCATCACGTCCGCCGACACCGATGGGCTCGAACTGCACTGGGGCGATTCGGCCGCCGCCTTGCGCCTCGTCGATCTCATGATCGCGCGAGAGGGGATCGGCGAGCTGCTGGCAGACGGATCCCTCCAGGCTGCGCGCCATTTCGGACACGGTTCGGAGTCGTTTGCCATCCAGGCTGGAGGCCAGGAGATCGCCATGCACGACCCTCGCCTGGACCCGGGCTATGCCCTGCATGCAAGCGTCGAACCGACCCCTGGGCGCCACACGACCGGCTGCCAGGTCTACTACGACATGTACCGTCTCTGGACGCGCGTGCCCAGCCTGCCGAAGCCACGCCTGTTGTCCGCAAAGCGCAGCAAGTATCGTGCGGACGCCGCGCAGGCTGCGATCGCTGTTGCCAACAGCTGTTTCACCCAGTTGTACAACGGGGCCGGGCTATGCATGTTTGGAGCCATGCTTGGCGTCGACCGCATCCCGGTGTTCGAATGGCTGAACGCCGCGACCGGCTGGCACATGACGCCCGCAGAGTATATGACGGTGGGCAGGCGCATCCAGACGGTTCGACAGCTGTTCAACGTGCGCGAAGGAATCGATCTGAGATCGCTGGCCATCAACCCCCGCGCGGCCGGTCACCCTCCACTTCTGCGTGGCGCCAACCGTGGACGGTCTGTCCAGCTGACGGCCCTCATGCGCGACTACTGGGAGCACATAGGCTGGGACCCTGAGACGGGTGTTCCATCACCTTCGACGATAGCAGAACTCGGAATCGCGCCCCTGACTGACACAACCCGCACCGACGATACTGTTTGTGTGGAAGCCACTCTGGAGACCGACCATGGCCTATAACATCGACAAAAAGTGCATCGGGTGCGGCCTGTGCGTCCGCGTCTGCCCGGTCACCGCTATCAGGGGACAACTGCACGCGCAACACACGGTCGATGCCGCTGTGTGTATCGAATGCGGCGTGTGTGGAAGGGTTTGCCCGGCCTCCGCCATCCAGGACGCCACAGGGTCGACGTGCGCGCGCCTGAAGCACGAAGACTGGCCGCAGCCCGATATGGACGACACCCTCTGCGTGTCGTGTATCGCCTGCATTCAGGCCTGCCCCGTCGGCTGCCTCGGCCTCGGGCGCCCGGGCCCTCGGGACCCCCACGCTAGACCTATCCTTAAGATGCCAGACCGGTGCATAGGATGCGGCTTCTGCTATGGAGCCTGTCCGGTCGGCGCCATCACGATGAAGTAACAGAGCTAGGGCTGCGCTTCCGGCGCGTCACAGACCGGGACAGCCGACTGACGACCTCTCTCTAACGGATCCGTCGCGGGCGAAACGCTCGGTTGGCCCAGGAGAGCGCCTCGCGGTCAGTGACCTCGTGAAAATCCTCGTAGAACTGGCCGACAGCCATGAGCCATTCGGCAGCGTGGACAGCCACGACGCGATATCCCCGCTCGGTCAGTTGGCGCATCACCTCACGGTCGACGACCGGTGTGCCAATGGTCGGCACACAGCCCATGCCGGTCACGACGTCCACTGCAGCGATCATGGTCGCTCCGGTCGCGATGCCGTCGTCCACGACCAGCACCCGGGCCCCGCGCTCCCACGTCTGCGGAATATAGCGCTCGAACAACTCTGCATACAGGACAAGGCGTTCCTTCTCGAAGCCGATCTCGGCCTCGAGGTGCTCGCGCTGTTCGTGTGCGGATTCGGGTGAGAGGATGGTGGCGAAACCGCCATTTCCCGCGTAACCGAGAGCCCCCACGGCAAGCTCGCGGTTCGCGTCGGCGCGGATCTTGCGGATGAGCAGGACGCCAAACGGCAGACCAAGTTCCTGGGCGACGACAGACCCGACGACGACACCTCCGCGTGGAATCCCACAGCAGAGGTCGAAGACCAATCCCTGGTCCCGGACCTGAGTTGCCAGCTTGGCTCCCGCTTCCTCTCGTGACAGGAAGACCATCGTGTTCCTCCCACTGGGTCATGCAGGGCGGTATCGAAATCTCCGCCGACATCAGCATGACAGAACAGGAAATTTGGTCAACACCCTGGAACCGGCGACAACCGAACCAACGGGGGGCGTGTCGGAGGGACTCAGACCTCGAGATACCAGACGATGGCGGTCTCGCCCTCGCTGCCCGGCGTGGCCTGGAGGTAGAGACGATCGAACCCCCCGATGACGAAGCCATAGTCACGGTAGAACATGCATGCCGTCACGTGAACATCCTGGGTTTCGGCACGCAGCCAGAGCAGTCCCCGGGCAAGGGCCCATGCCTTGACCGTGTTCATGAGCGACGTCGCGATACCGTGATGGCGGTGGCCATGCTCAACGCGCAGTTCCCAGACACGTGCCATGTTGTTGCGGTGGTCTTCCTGGACACACACCTGTCCTACAAGTTTCTCGCCGACAAATGCGAGGTAGATAGCCGCATCATCTCTGCCGAGGTAGGCGCAGTCGGGGCAACTGGGCTCCGTCTTCTCATATGGATGCTGGATGGAATCGACGTCGAAGTCATAGTTGTCACCACACATGGACACCTTGACACGTGCCTTCACGGCGAAGTTGCTGCGAAGCCCATCGACGTAGCCGGCCATATCCGGCGTCGCCCGCACGATCCGTATGTCGAGACCAGCCATGTTGTCCACGCCCACATCATATACGAACGCAACACCAAAGCGGGAAGCCCTCATTCACAACCGGCCACCCTCTTCTGACTGCACGCACTAGAGGTTCTCTTCCTGCGTTCAGCTCCGCCTTCGCGGGGAGGATGTACAAATCTCCTGGTCTGTCATTCCCCCGAGCCCTTTGGTCCCTCGCATCCTTTTGTCCAAGATGCGAGGTGTTCTTCAAGGCCCCCGAGCACTTTTGTCCCATGCGAGGGGCGCTTCTGAGGGGTGCTTCCCACGAGCATGTTTGTGCAATGCAAGTGGTGCTCTGCCGTACATGCGGGAATCCATGTGTTTTGTCGAGTGGTATAGCAAGGGTGTAACATTCTCGAAGGAAATGGAACCCCCCGAGCCCTTTTGTACAAGGCGAGGGGTGCCTGTGTCCCGAGAATGTTACACTTTCACTCAACATCGCATGAGATATACTGCAAACAGGAACCTGGATCCTTGTGGTGAGGCGGATAGTTGAGACAGCGACTGGTCCGGTCGATTCTGATATGCGCGCTCGTCATCCTGTCTGTATGGTGTGCGGGATGTCGAGCCAGTACGACGGAAATGCAGGAGGCACCTATGGGAATTACAGTCACCAGTACGGCATTCGCAGCCGGTAAGCCTATCCCAGTCAAATACACGGGACAGGGTGAGAACATCTCGCCGGATCTTTCCTGGAGGGACACGCCGGACGGCGTCGTCAGCTTCGCCCTTATCTGTGACGATCCTGACGCCCCGGCCGGGACCTGGGTCCACTGGACCATGTGGAACATTCCTCCCACCTCGACGGGGCTGGCACAGGGCGTGGCTTCGGACGCAACACTGCCGGACGGGTCCGTTCAGGGGGTCACCAGCTCTGGACGCCATGGCTACGGCGGACCGATGCCCCCGAAGGGAAACGCCCATCACTACTACTTCCGGGTCTATGCTCTGGACACCATGCTGTCCCTGCCTGCCTCGGCGAATCGGGCACAGCTCGACGCGGCGATCCGGGGACACATCCTGTCACAAGGGCAGCTGATGGGAACGTATCAGCGACAGTAGCAAGGGCCTCGAGGTTAGAGGGCGTCCCGCAGATTTACAGTGGAATCCTGCAGCGTGCTCGCCCCGTACAGGCGCCTACTGCGAGGTCGACGTTTCCCCGGCGGCGGTCGCACTGCTGACAGTGATGGTGACGGTCTTTGTGAGTTCCTCCCACTGGACGTCTGCGCCGAGGTGCTCACTGACGAAACGCACCGGCAGCATGGTCCTGCCGTTCATGATAGCCGCCGGGACGTCCAGGATGACCGCCTCGCCGTTCACGACGGCAGTCCGATTGCCGATCTGAAGCAGCAGGGTCGTGCCGTTAAACTCCACTTCGACACTGCGCGTTTCGGGAATCCAGGTGATTGCGCCGCCCAGACCCTCGATGATGGGCCGTAATGGGACCAGCGTTCGACCACTCACGATAATGGGGGGAGTATCCAGAGTCACGACCTGACCGTCCAGGTGGGCGATCAGGCTGCCTACCGAAAGCGTGATGATATGCTGGTTCGGGTCGACGGACTTCTCGAACGTCGCCAGGACGGATTTGTTGCCATCTATTGTGAGCGCCAGCGGATTGGCTGTGCCAGTGGCGCTGCCGCTCCACCCCGTGAATTCCCATCCGGCAGCCGGCCTCGCGGTAAACGTCACCGTGCTCCCTGCAAGGTAGGAGGTCTTCTGTGGCTCTACGCTCAGGAAGCCGTTGCCCATGACGGCGGAAAGCAGACTGTAGTTTGTCACCGTCGAGCCCCCGATGACATACTGCGACAAACTCTGCTCATTCCCGTTGAACCAGTTCAGGTCGACGCTGTGCCCCTCGACGCCAGGAACGGTCCCGTTGTCGGCATACTGCCAGAATGCCCATGAGTCCCACCCACCCGTGGCTGGCTGAGTGGCAGGAGCATAGCCCGCTATCCAGAGACGATAGCGCCCACCAATGGTTGGGTCGGCTTTGATAAGGTCCGCCGCGACAGAAGCACTGCAGTAAATCATGGGGTTGACACTCTTGGCCGCCCGCACGGCACCCGCCCAGTCGTCGATCCAGCGCACCATCGCTGCGCCATGGATGTTGTATTTTGGCTCAATGTCCAGGACCGGCACAAGAAAGCCGGGGACGATGTACTGTCCCGCGGCCTGGAGGAAGTACGCCGCCTCGACTGCGGCAGTGTTGTCAACCGGCCAGCAGATGTGATAGACACCCGTCAGCAAGCCTGCCGACCGGGCGCCGGGGGGCAGAACGTCCAGGAAGGGATCGGTGATGTTCGATCCCTCGGTCGCCTTGATGAAGGCAAACTGGTAGCCTGCCAAACGCACCGCAGCCCAGTTGATAGGGTTTCCCGCATGATCGCCGCCACACTGCCACCGCGAAACGTCGATCCCCTGGATCATCCCGACCCGCATCTGTACGGGGATATTGATGCTGCTCGTGGAACAGGTGACGCGGACGAGGCTTTCATAGGTCCCGGCGGGCATACCTGTCCGCTCCACCCCGATGCTGATATGCTGGCTTCCGCTGACTGGCACGCTCCCAGCCATAGGTGAGACGCCGACCAGCCATGACCCACCGGGAATGATACCAAACGTCACCGGCGTGCTCCCCGTGTTCTGGAGGGTCAAGACGAGCGACGTCTGTTCTCCTCCGAAGTCGAGTTCCGGAGGAAGAAAGAAGACGCCGGTCGGCGTCGGTGCCAACTGCGGAACCACCTGGACATCTGCACACAGATCGCTCGCTCCGTTCACGTTGACAGCACTGACGGCATACCAGTAGGGCCTGCCTCCAATAAGCATGGGACCGTCCGTCCAGGTCCGCGTGTCGAAGCCCTGATCACCGATATTCAGTGTGGCAACAAGAGTCGACGGATCCGCGTGACGGTCACGGTAGATGCGCCAGGCAGTGATCGGCGCAGTTCCGAGTTCCTCTGGAAGGCTCCATGAGAGTATGGCAGACTCGATCCCAGCTGTGGCCCCAAGGGCCGTCGGCGCACTGGGAATTGGGCTGGGAGCAGCCACCTTGAGATAGTTGTCGACAGACCAGCCCATGACGCCACTTTCCCACTGGACGCGCCACCAGGTGAAGCTGCCACCGGCAACAGGACCCTCCTGGACGACCCCGTGAGCCCCGTCCTTCTCGACGCCGATGACGGTTGCGGAACTGGAGGCCGACGATCGCACATTGAGGCCGTCTCCCCCCGTGCCAGTGACTTCAACGGTAGACCCGACGGTGAGTGTGTCGGCAAGAGCTGAGAATGGACTTATCATAAGAGAGGCTAGTAGGGCCAGACACAGCATGATGACAGCCGGTCCCCTGAGCGCCGCGGTCTTTTCGCCGCCATGCCTGCCTTCTGAATGCCTCATGTCGATGGCCGTGCCTCCCGTTTGGTCGAGTTGCAGGATGCAGTCTGCCGACCTGTCGTCACCACTCGTCTTCATATTGTAGCAACGTTCGGGCATGCGTTCCGCAGAGGTCTTCACAGAACCTGCGAACAGCTGCTGTTGCCGAGACCTGTTCTCAGGAGCGTTTGCTCCACGTGCGGAGCGTGTCAACCCGCTGTGTGGTCCATTACACTGCAACTCGTAGCCGCCGTCTTGCACGACACGGCCCACGGCCCTACAATACATGTGTTGCAATACCCGCAAGAGCAGGCGCAACGCTGGCAGGAGGCCAACGATGAAACTGATCATGTTCGACATGGATGGTACGCTCTTTCAGACAGAGACGTCCTTCTTCCCTTCTGTACGAGAGTTTGCCAGTCGTCATGGCTTCCCGGCGCCCGATGGGGAGTTCCTTCGAAGCTTCATCGGCCAGAGTGGCAGCGAATGGCGAGCGTGGCTGGAACAGCTGCAACTCGGCACATCAACCGATGAGCTTGCTTCTGAGTTCGACCTCCTGGAACAGAAATACGTGAAAACACAGGGCGAGCTGTACCCTGGTACGGCAGATGTCCTCAGGGCCCTGGCACAGGACGGATGGAAGCTGGGTGTGTGCAGTAATGCCCCCGGGTGGTATCCCGAGACCATCCTGACCCAGGCAGGTGTCCGCGATCTGTTTACGGTGATCCGCGTACCCAGCCGCACCGACCAGACGAAGACAATGATGCTCTGTGAGGTGTGGAATGAGTTTCGTCCGGAACAGTGCGCCATGGTGGGTGACCGGGCCGATGACATGCAGGCGGCCCATGCAGGAGGCTTCTTTGCGATAGGCGCCTTCTATGGCTGGGCCCCGGAGGAACTTGCGCTCGCAGACGTCTGCATCCGCGACATTACCGAGATACCGACGGTCCTTGCCAGCCACTGGTCTCCAGAAGGTGAGGTCAAGAGTACGAGCACTCCCACGACGGTAGTGTCCGCTCCGGTCGTCTCCGGATGGCCGGCACCAGTTGTCTCTGAAACCCCTGCTCCACAACCATCCGTTGCCCAGACACCAGCCAACGCCTCCCAGGCTCAGGAGCCTTTGCCTGCCGAGCCGAAGGTAACCGTCCCCCAGCCTAAGGAGACTCTTTCCCAGACGATTGAAACGCCTCCCGAGACGACGCCCAGGCCGATGATGGAGGCACCCGCCATTACACAGCCCGTTCAGATGCCCCCGGAGCCACCAGCGCAAGTGCCTGCTGCCGTGGCACCTGTCGAGCTGGAACCGGTAGCTGCAGCCAGAAAGTCGCGAAACCCATTCCGCAGGCGCGAGGACAAACCACAGTAGGAACGACCACGAGCCGTTCTGCCTGTCAGGAATGCTTAGACGAACCACTTCTTGCCAGGAAGATACACTGGTATACACTGTCTCCACGACCAGGCATTGCCTGGTGCCCATGGAGGTTGCCCGAGTGCGAATTGCATAGTTCCGTCATACCGTAGCACCAACTCCGCCACACGCCTCCGGCACTGTGGCGACGACCACGGAGGAACATATGCAGATCACGTGCACCGACCTTTCCTTTTCATATTCTGAACAAGCCACGCCCCTCTTCGAGGGAGTCACCTTCGCTGTCTCCGATGCGTCACGGCTCGGCATCATCGGTCCGAATGGCAGCGGCAAGTCGACCTTGCTCGGTCTGCTGACAGGCCGTCTGCATCCTAGTGCAGGTGCTGTCACACGTTCGCGCCCGTCCCCTCGCATCGCTCTCATCGAGATGGACACGGGCGACAGCCGGCTGGTCATGACAAGCGCCCTCGCCGTTTGCAACCCACTCCTCGGCACTGCCTGGAGCATCATACAACCGGATTCCGATGCCGACAGCGCAACAGAAGCGGCTGCCGAATTTGCAGCGCAGGGTGGCTACGCGGTTCTGGCTGACGTCCAGCGCGCCCTGGCAGGCGCCGGGCTGCCGGAAGAGCTCTGGGGCCATACAGTCGCGTCGCTGTCGGTCGGGGAGCGCCTGTGGCTCCGCGTCGCGGAAGCGCTGCTCGCGTCATCCAACCTCCTGATCCTCGACGAGCCCACCTCGCATCTCGACATCCAGAAGCGCGCAGAGCTGGCCGCGATGCTCCAGGACCTCGACCGACCGTATGTCGTCGTGTCGCACGACCGGCACTTCCTGGACCTGGTCAGCACGCAGGTCCTGGAGCTGACGCATGGTCGCGCGCGTCTGTACGCCGGCGGCTACACGACGTACATGGCGACTGTCAAGGCTGAAGAGGAGCACGATCATGATATCTACGCTGTGCAGACACGCAAAGTCAAGCAACTGAGAAGGGCTATCGGCAGGGTCAAGGAGCAGGCTGGCAGTATCGAAGCACTGGCGTACAAGTCGAGCTCGGGTTTCTTCAGCCACAAGGCCGCCAAGATGGAGAAACGCGCCAAAGCTATGCGCACACAACTGGAACGGTCCCTTGCCGAGGCGCGCACGGCGAAACCTTTCATCGAGAAGACGAGGAACTACGCTCTGGAGGGTTCGACCCGCGGCGGCATCCTGGTCTCGCTGGTGCGTGTCACGGCTTCAGCCGGGGACCGTACCTTGTTCCGCGACCTGTCGCTGACCATCCGCGGGGGTGAACACTGGTGTGTGCTGGGGCCAAACGGGGCAGGCAAGTCTACATTGCTCCAGATGATGATCGGACAGCGGCGACCGGATGCCGGAGACGTAATGCTGTCGCCATCAGTCAAGGTCGGCTTTGTCCCCCAGCAGATTATACTGGACCATAGTGAGGACCTTCCCATTGACCTCGTGCGGCAGACGAGCGGCATCGGCAGCCAGGAGGCGCGCATCCTGCTCGGGACACTCGGGATCGAAGACAACCAGGTCTTCCAACCCATGTACCAGCTGTCTGCGGGACAGCAGAAACGCGTATTCATTGCCCGGCTGGTTGCTGCCAAACCCGACCTCCTGGTCATCGACGAGCTCGAGGGCAACCTCGCCATCGATGCCGTGACACAGCTGGAACAGGCCTTGTCCGTCTTCCCCGGAGCCCTGGTCATGGTGACACACGATGTGGCACTTGCAGAAGCCGTCGGTCAGCACTTCATCACGCTCGATGGAACAGGAAGATGGTCACAGGAGAATACGTACGCAGGATATGGGGCCTGACTTGCCAATGGAGCAATGCCCCTCGATGAAGTGCTGGAACGCCTGCACTCAGGATCACCACATAACCTTCGTTGACAATGCTTGGTTCGACCGCATACTATGCTTGTTTTACAGGTCCGTGCACAGGGAAACAGACGATCGGGAAACCCGGTCGAACGCTCACTGTCGATGTCTCGCAGCATGGGTCCAATAGCACTCGCTGCACCCGTGTGGCGACATCCGACATAAGAAAGAGCCGCCTGCTGACTGTCTGAGAGCGTCATCCTGTCGAGCGCCGGCACAAGGAGCTCACGTGATATTTGATTCATTCCATCTCGACTCCCGCCTTACCGCGGGAATTGTTTCATGCGGCTACACCACACCGACACCCATCCAGGAGAAGGGCATCCCCCCTGTCATGGAAGGACGTGACGTCATGGGCCTTGCCCAGACCGGCACAGGCAAGACGGCCGCCTATGCGCTCCCGATCATGGAGCGCCTGCTGACAGGTCCACGCGGTTCGCTGCGCGCCCTTGTCGTCGCCCCGACCCGCGAATTGGCGGAGCAGATCGCCGAGGACTTCCGCGACCTGGGCCGCAAGGTTCGCCTCACCGTTCTCACCGTTTACGGTGGCGTCGGCATCAATCCACAGATCGATGCGCTCCGGCGCGGCGTCGACATTGTTGTTGCCTGTCCCGGCCGTTTGCTGGACCATATTAATCAAGGCACCGTCGACCTCACCAAGATTCAAGTCCTCGTCCTCGACGAAGCGGACATGATGCTGGACATGGGCTTCCTGCCCGACGTCCGCCGCATCATCAAGAACCTCCCCGCTCAGCGCCAGAACCTGTTGTTCAGCGCCACCATGCCGGAGGACATCCGCCATCTGGCCGACGCCATCCTGCATGACCCAGTGACGATCCAGATCGGCCACTCCGCTCCGGTAGAAACGGTTTCACATGCTCTCTACCCGGTGCCGCAGCACCTCAAGACACCGCTGCTCATCGAGTTGCTCAAGCACACCGACACGGAGTCGGTCCTGATCTTCACCCGCACCAAGCACCGTGCCAAGAAGCTCGGCGAGAAGCTGGCGGGTGAAGGCTACCGTGCAACGTCGCTGCAGGGAAATCTGTCACAGCGCGCACGCCAGGCAGCACTGGGCGGCTTTCGTGACGGCAGCTATAAGGTACTGGTCGCTACCGATATTGCGGCTCGCGGCATCGATGTGACACAGATCTCGCACGTCATCAACTACGACATCCCGGACACGACGGACGCCTACACGCATCGCATCGGACGTACCGGCCGAGCTCTCCGTTCGGGAGATGCGTTCACCCTGATCACTGAGGAAGATACGATCCTGGTTCGCGATATTGAGAAGGTTCTGGGAACGCCCATCGAACGGCGCACCCTCTCCGGCTTCGACTACAAGGCCCCGGCTCCAAGGCGCGAAACCGAGTTTGCTTGGGACGCCAGACCCGGCAGGGGTTCCAGCCGCCCTCAGCGTCCGACCGGCCGTGACGGTCAGTCCGCTTCAGCGCCGAAGCATCGTGAAAACAGCGTGAATCCGCCAAAGAGTTTGAATCATCGGTCAGCAACAAGAAGACCGGCCAATATCCGGACCTCTTGACACCGTTTGCACAGAAGTGATATAATACAAATGTGATAGCGCCAAACGTTATCACATGCCCTCCTTCGCAGGGGCCCCGTCTGGGGCCCCTCGCTTTTTCCCCGCGGCTTGCACCTGTTCCGGTGTGCCATTCGCGAATCGTCTGCCCCAGTGTCGGCACGTCTACGAGGACGAGATCGGGGGCCATCCGGTATTCGATCGTCTGGCAGGGTTCAAGCGAAGCGACCTCGTTCACGTGGGACGTCTTCGGCCCGTGGGAATCTGTAGGCATAGTTGTCCCAAAAGGCTGCGGAAGAAAACTGGGTGTCCGGCAGGGAAGAGGGGCGGAGCGGCTGTGAGACGTCGCTGCTGAGTGAAAACAAAGAAGGCGAAAGGCTTACGCCTCTCGCCGTTGCGGTACATTGGTTGGAGAAAGAAAGTCGGAACCTTCTTATCTAACGCGCTCGTTATCTTAACGGATTCGTCGCGGAGCACAAGGGCGGCGTTCGCATACAATCGTTCACAATCTGTACAAGATGTTGCAAGACGCGCTGCAGACCAGACTTCAATAGGTGTTCCCTGTCAGAATGCCGTCTACGCCTCTCACCCTGCAACAACACTGTTGCAAAAGGGACGAGGCGGCCTACCATGAAGTTATAGGCTCGCCCAGCACTCACGTGGAACGCAGCTGCCGACAATCACGGGCGACCGCAAGGGGAGCACGATATGGAGCTACGTGGAACGCTCACGGATTTTTCGCTCGAGGCCATTCTTGGCCTGATTCGGGACGGGGACAAGACAGGCACACTGCGTCTTGCAGTCACGACACCGCTGGGGGTGGCGCGTCAGGTCGACCTGTCCATTGTTGGCGGCGAGATAGCGTCGGTCCAGTGTGGCTCTCTCCGCGGCCTTGACGCCTTGCGTGAGGCAGCCATATGTGTGGAAGGTTCGTTCGAGTTCCCCGTTGACAGTATACTGTCCCCTCAGGACGAGACCGTCCCGATTGCCATGGACGTGGCGCTGGCGACCATCAACGAGGCGCGGGGCGAGATGAAATCCCTGGGCGCAGTTTTCCCTGCCACCAACATAACATTTAGTCACGCCGTCCCTGCCGGTGACACGGTCCACATCAGTATCGAGGAGTTCCGCCTGCTGGCTGTCACACGCGACGGGATGACCCTGAGCGACCTTATCGCAGCGAACACTGCTCCGACCGTAGATTCGATGCGCATTGTCCGGCAGCTTACGGAACGAGGGCTCCTTGTCGCCGGCCCCGCCGTGGCAATCGTCAACCAGATGACATACGCTGGCATCGTCTCTCTTGCCGAGTATGTCGGTGGACAGGCAGGCGTCGACATCTTCAACCAGTACTTCCGGCCGGGCACGCCCGTTTCCGAATGGGCACGAGCACTACCTGCCTTCCGATCCGCGTTCCAGAATCTCGTCGGCGCCGAAAAGGCAAATGAGGTCATTGCCGGACTGCGTGAGATAACCGGCTGAACCGACCTCGCCCACGGGGTGACACCGGGCGCGAACAGCACCACAGGCTCATCCTGGACCCTTCTGTCGACGGATGCCCAATAATAGTAACGGGTACCCGAAATCCAGAATACAGGAGGCACAGATGACCGTCCAGAACCAGGCAGGAACGATCCGCATCACGTTCGTCAGCAAGAAGGGCGAAACCATCGCCAACGTCAACCCGCTTGCTACAGACGCCGTCGCATACGCGTGCGCCGGACAGCTTATGACTCTGCTCACTGAGCAGACGGCCGCCATCGTACGCAACAGGCGGGCCGCATTCGTGGAGTAAGGAGGTAACCCATGGCTGACTCTCAGACCACTGTCCTTCGTCTCGTGTTCAGCACAGACACGCCCGGCAAGACCTACGCAATGGAATTCAACAGCCCGAGACCCGACCTCACGGAGGCACTGATCCGTCCGGTGATGCAGCAGTTCATCGACGGTCAGCTGATCAGCGGCAAGAACGGCATGCTCGTCAGCATCGAAAGCGCCGGCATTGTCACCCGTCAGGTGACGGGCGTCATCTCGTAGCAACCGCTCGTTCGTCAGGGCATCACAAGAAAGGGGCGCAGCCACGGCTGCGCCCCTTTTGCATTTCCAGCATAAGACCTACTCCTTGACGTCGACTCCCGCCCGCAGGATCACATCAGACGCAACGACCCCCCTGGCTACAAGCTCCTTTACACACTTTGCCATCGCCATCTTTGCCCTGACGCCACTCGTGGGCATCGTCGAGACGATCTGCTGGGACTAGCTCTCACGGATGAGCTTCCGGGGGTCGGGGTCGCTATCAGCACTTCCGTGGCTACGGCCAGCCCGTTGCCGTCTTGTGCGTCAGAAGTTGTTGCGTCACGATGGCTGACAAGACATTGGCCAGCTGGACCAGGGTCTGCCCCTGCTGAGCAGCGGGAGAGGCGTCGATCAAACGGTCTATGGATTGCCGAGCCGAATTGGTGTGCAGGGTCCCGAACACCAGGTGTCCAGTCTCGGCTGCCGTCAGAGCTGCCGTAATCGTCCCTAGGTTTCGCCAGACCACAATGCTCTGTGGTGCTGGAACAGGAAACCAACGGGGTCCTTAACGGTGACCGCATGCGCGTCGCGTTTCTGGTTGATCTTGTCGATCATCACCGCAAGTGTCGTCCTCTTGCCATGACCGGTCGCCCTCGTCAGTAGCACGAAGCCCCTCTCCAACTTGGTGGGGTCCGCCGTCTGTGGCACCCGAGTGAATCTATGTCGGGGACGGTGAACGGGATGCGCCACATGGTCACGGCCCTCGTGCCCTGGTGCCGGATCACGTTCACACTGAACGCGCCAGTCCTTTGACCGAGTACGAGAAGTCGAAGTCCACAGTGTCTTGTCACGATACAAGTCCGCCCCCGGCGAGTTGCCGGGGGCGGAGACAGTGCCGATGGTACTGAGCCTGATGTTACGGCCAGTAGGTGAAGGAAATGGTGCGGGTCAGTGCATCCCAGGCAAGGTCGAGACCCAGGTTCTCGGCAATGAACCGGAGAGGAAGGAAGGTCCTGCTGTTGAGGATGAGAGGCACCACCTTAGGGTTGGCGG
>CAIQIK010000025.1 GCA_903871855.1 uncultured Caldisericota bacterium | reverse complement strand
ACGGGAACAGCCGTGTCCGTGCTTACGGCGAAACCGATGTTCTCAGCATTCGATGCTATGGCCGTATTTATGCCGACGACTTGGCCGGCCGCATTCACCAGTGGCCCTCCGCTATTACCCGGGTTGATGGCTGCACTCGTCTGGATCATGTCGTAGAGCACCACACCGTTTGGTTCCGTGATAGAACGTCCCCCGGCGCAACTGATAGTACCATCGGTCCAAGTGGGACCCCCCGGCAGAGCCAGGGCATTGCCGACGGCCACCACCCTTTCAAGTACCTTCAGTTTCTGCAGAGAGTCGCTGAGAAAATGGGCGTAAGGAAGCTCCTCGCGCGCCTCGATCTCTACCACGGCCAGGTCCGTCTGCGTATCCATGACCCAGGCAACTGCATCAAACGTGCGCCCATCGTAAAGAACCACGGTCAAGCTGTCAGCATCCTCCACCACATGGGCGTTGGTCACGATGTAACCCTGGGAATCGATGATGATTCCGCTCCCCGCTCCCCTCTCCGGAACCGCCCTGAAGAAACGGTCATAGGAAATATGTTCACTGATGATGGAGACCACGGTGGGGGCGAGCATGGCCACCAGGTTGTCAGTGTTCAGTGGAGCCAGCGCCTCATGCTGTACGTATGCGGGTTCCCAGTCGGGATTGATGGGCTCGGCCGACGCCTTGGTTTCATGGCTTGTCTTGAAGAAGGTGCAGCCGGCACTTGACACCAGAAGGCTCATGATGAGCAGAAGAATGACTAAGAGGTGTTTGTTTCTCCGCACGGCTGGTTCTCCAGTTGAGATTATAGCACCTTTCAATACAGAGCCAACACGCCGTCGAACAGGGAACATGTTAGTAGACTACGGTCTGCAGAGACTCCACAATATGCGAGGCATGCTGCGAATGAATGACCTTGCCGGCCACTGGAGTTCTCGCTTCAAGCATGTCGCTGCCAAAGCCAGTTCGTCCTCGTCCTGAGCCGATGATGAGTCCCCATGTTCCGCAACTCGGCGATCGAGTGTCGCGATCAACCCCAGGTCCTTCTTGATCCTGGCCTCGACCTGGTTGGCCTCCTCGGTCCTGATGACCCCAAACTGCGCCTTGGCTTGGTTGAAACCTATCGCTGCCTCATAGGTGGCGTCCACGATATCTTGGCGAGTCATCCAATTCGTCTCGTAGCTCAACATGTGACTCCAGGCTGGGGAAATCAGCGCCTGACGATGCTGCTCGAGTGTACGGTAGAACAGGCGATAGCCGAACTCCTCCGGCCGATCGAAAACCTGGCTCCCCGGATCAATGAACGGCGCCAGTGGGGATATGTGAGGATGCACGACGTTGCCTTTGCCGTACTCTCTTAGCAGTGCTCCCATATAGTCGACGGTGCCCATCACCGAGTTACGATCCTGCTTCGGCAAACCGATCATGTAGAAGAGGTCAAACCTCCGGCAATTGTTGGTGATCGCTGCCCGGATAGTCTCCTCGACATCGACATTGCGCCAGCCCTTGCCAAAAGCGCGCCGCACTCCTTCGTCGTGTGACTCCGTGGACATCTGTATATTGTAATGGGGAATGACTCGGCTGACCTTCTTGAAGAAGTCGTCTCCAGCGGGAGAAAACAGCTCCAGCACCACCGGCCCGTTCACGCCGCGGCGACTCATAGCCTGGAGAAGCTCGTCATCGTACCCATTGCCAGCCTGGCGGATGTCTCCGATGATGAATACCGGGCCCCGCAGATAGCGCTGTATGCTGTGGATGTCATCGGCCAGCAGCGCCGGACTGCGGTAAGCCAGCTCGTCGCGGTGGCACATGCTCTTGAAAGCGGAGCGCGATCCACCACAAGAGTGGCAGTTAAGGGTGCAGCCGCGGCAGGTGAAGACAGCAGTGACCGGATAGTCCAGCCAGTTGTTGAAAGGCAGCATGCCCGAAAGAGACCGGTACCGGATCACAGACTTGACCGGATAGGCATAGTCCAAAGGAATACCGTTCAGGTCTGGCAGCACCCACGACAGTGGATTGTGATGCGGCGCTCCATCCCTGTCTTTCCAGCTCACGTTCGGGATATCGTCGAAAGTCCCTTTGTCCTTGATT
>CAIQIK010000024.1 GCA_903871855.1 uncultured Caldisericota bacterium | reverse complement strand
GTACTCCGTGAGGGTGATGCCCTGGACGTACTCCATGACAATGAAGGGAACCCCTTCTTCTGTCTCTCCGTCATCAATGAGACGGGGGATGCCGGGGTGGGTAAGGAGACGGGCGATGGCGAGTTCTTGAGAGAAGCGATGGGAGAAGGAGAGGTCCTGAGTCAACCTCTTGTCCAGAACCTTCACCGCCACGGTCTGCCTTGTCTGCGTGTCCAGTGCAAGCCATACCTCGGACATGCCGCCAAGACCGACGGACTTCAAGACCTCATATCTCCCCTTCAGCAGCTTCTCCATGACCCCCCGACCCTATTTCACTGGTTGTTTGTTCTTGCCGGCGATCGGCAGCGTCGACGCCAGACGCAGGATACTGGTCCCTATCCTGATGCTGTTGTCCGGCGAGACTCGTGCGGCGCTGATCTTCTTGCCGTCAACAAAGGTCCCATTTGTGCTGCCGAGGTCTCGCACGATCCACGATTGCTGTTCCAACATAATGTCACAATGCCTGTTGCTTACAAGCGGATCCGGGAGGATGATGTCATTGCCCTGGGCGCGGCCAACGTGAACTGTCGTCTTCCTCACGGGGATTGCCCGCTGTGCGTTGCCGGAGGTGACCAGGACATAGTACAGAGCTGTGTGTATGGCGGTACTCCCCTTCGTCAGGAGCAGGACAAGCACCACTGCGCCTGCCAGGAGGGCGGCGATGACCACTGCAAGGACCACCGGCGTCCAGTTGAACGGTACGATGGGTGAAGTCCGGATGGAGGCCAGGATGTCGAACGCCTCGGTGTCCTGTGGCACGTCCCTTCCGAACACGGACAGCTTCCACGTTCCACTGACGGGGTTGTTGATGATGACATAAGCAGGTTTGGCGACAGCGAAGAGCTGCGCACCCGGATACCCTGCGTCTACCTTTCTCCCCTGCGGATCCTCGAGGATCAGGTCGATGGTGCTGCCTGGCCAGTTGAGAGACACGAAGAGCTCTGCGTTCTTCTCCGTCACGTCCAGCGTCCCTGCCGCTTTGGTCTCTCCTTGCGAGACTGTCCCCGTGAACTCCCCTTTCATCGTCCCGAGCGACTGGTGCCGTGCCTTGATGAAGATGCTCTCGAGGTTCCAGGCGCTGTCGGCATAGAAGTACTGTCCGCCGGTCTTGTCTGCCAGTTGTTTCAGGAAGTCCTCGTCGAGGTCGCCAGCCTCGCCAAACCCGACTGTGTAGAGCTTGATACCAGAGTCGATGAACTGCTGGACAATGGTCGTCAGTATCTCATCTCTTGAAGGCCCTGTATTGGTCACGCCATCCGTAAGAAGGACCACCACAGGGTTTTCCGTGCCTTTTAGTTGTGGCAGAGCTATGTTCAACGCGTCGCCAACACTCGTTTGTCCGGTAGGTGCAATTCCATCCAGCAATGCCTTCATGCCCGCGATGTCGCTGCCCAGCGTGGAGAGGAGCTCGGGTCCCTCGTTGAAGATGACTAGCCCGGCATTGTGCTTGCCACCAATGCTGTTCTCCTGCCCGACCATGGTGAGGAAGTCCGTTGCTGCCTTCTTTGCAGCGTCGATCTTCGTCTCTCCCTTCCATGTGTTCCCCATCGAGGCGGATCTGTCGAGGATAAGGACGGTGTTCGAGGAAGAGGAGTTGCCTGACGAAGGAAACGCCGTCCTCACCACACTCCAGATGGTCGCGGGCTTGGCCTTTGTTCCACCTTCAAAGCCCAGAGCCCAGAAACCAACTCCCAAGAGACCCTGATCGGCCGCATAGGTGATCTTCTGGGTCAGAGATTCGTCATCCTCATACCAGCACTGATGCCACTGACCCTGCGTGTCTGCATAGCTGTACCACGGAGAAAAGAAGGAGCTGGCACTCTCTGACGAGGGGTGGAGAGTCAGGTTGAGAAGAGTGCCGGAATCCCGTTGTGTCAAGACGTCGGTCACACGTAGTGATTTTGGACTGGTCACAGTCCCTTCTTGATCCTTCCGCAGCAGTACCTTGGCTCCCTGTCTGCTGGAGTCGCATTCAAAGTCCCAGCCATAGAACGGCAATGCCAGAATCGTCTTGCCTTTCGGGTAATACGTCATCATCGACGTAAGCGACCGAGCGATTGAGTTATCGGTCCAGTTGGACCCCTTGAGGGGAGACATGGGTCCTGTCGTAGGGCTAGATTGGCAATGGTAATCATATCCCATCAGGATCGCGGCATCAACATACTGGGCGAGGTTCCTGTTGCTGTAGACGCTCCCGAGAGCCCCCTGGACGCACATGGCAACATGGTACTTGGCGGGAAAGGATGGGTTCAGCGCGCTCTGCAGTGTCTTAAGGAACTCCTCCATCAAACCCTTGTTCGCAGTGTGGGTGAACTGATTGGTGTCGTTCATGTTCTCAAGATCGATGCAGACACCGTCAAGGGGAAATCCAGCAGCCGCGACGTTGTCCAATTCCTGCCTGATGTTCCTAGCAAGATCGTCGATATGGTTTGCCAGGACGCTGTCCTGGAGTTTCTGGGTAGCAAGGACATCGTCGTTCGGGCAGCCGATGGTGATGGTAGCCTTGACATTGTTCTTCTTTGCGGCACGGTACACGCTCTCAAACAAAGCCTCGTGGTTGCCGAGTGTGAGCGTTCCGTCGCTCTGCAGACCGAGATCGAAGAAGGAGACATAATCCAAGGCGCCCCAATCTGGTTGGTAATCTTTGAACTTCGAGCCTGCCACAAGGGGATCGATCCAATTCGGCCAGAATGCGTACACAACGCCACTAGGCTTGGCAGCATCGAGAACGGCCTGTGCAGCGGTCCTCTGGAACGGCACCCAACTCATCAAGAGGAGCGCACCAAGCAACACCGCCACAACGGTTTGGATCCGTCCATGTCTCATGTCTGCCTCCATGCTTTCTGCATTGCGTTCTTGAACTCCTGTGCGGTCTGGGTTCGGTTTCTCGGGTCCTTGTCGAGCGCCTGCATGACGGGTTCATCGACTGCCCTAGGGATGCCCTCCAGGACAGCGGACGGCGGAGGAGGCGTCAGGCTCAGTTGGCGTTCCATGATCTCAGCGGCACTGTTCTTTCCCTCTTTGAAGAATGGGTTCACCCCGGTAAGCAGCTCATACGCTACGATTCCCAATCCGTAGATGTCCGCTCGGCTGTCGATGTCCCTGCCCTGGATCTGTTCGGGTGACATGTACAGCGTCGTACCCAGCAGCTTCCACTGGTCCTTGGCCGTCTTCAACGATGCCGGCGTCCCCGCGGTCCCGAAGTCGGTGATCTTGGTCAGGCCTCCACTCCCCACGAGCACGTTGCCAGGCTTGACGTCGTTGTGAACGATGCCCCTTCCGTGAACATAGGAGAGACCATCACTTATCTGTGCGAAGACCCCGAGTTTCTGTGCAGCATTCAGACTGTTGTTGGAGACGAGAATATTGAGGGGGTTGGAGGGGAAGTACTCCATGATCATGGCCGGTACCCCTTCATACTCGATTCTCATCAGGACCTGGATGACGTTGGGGTGTCTGAGGTGCAGTCCCGTGGCAATCTCGCGCTCAAATAGCCTCAGTACCTCTGGGCTGCTTGCGGATTCCTCATCCGGCACCTTCATCACGACAACCTGCTTGGTATCGGCAAACCGTGCCGTGTAGATGACAGACATCCCACCAGTGGCGATCCTCTCCAACAGCGTGACCTGTTGGGAGGTCGCACGCCGTGCGGACTTGTCACCGGAGGCGATGTTCGTCGCATGTACAGCCGGTACGGGCGGAGGCAGGAACTGCCGTTGAGGTCCCCTGGCATCCGGCAGCTGGTCCCGGCGTCCACTACCTGCATAGGACGAAACCTGAAACGTCGAAGAGCCGATTCTCAGGATGTCGCTATTGGTTACCCTGCATGCCTTGAAGGGTTCCAGCCTGATGCCATTGAGATAGGTGCCATTGGTGCTGTTTTGGTCGATCACGACGTAGCTGCCGCCCCTGGGTTCGATCCTCGCATGCACTCTTGATGCCAGTGCGTCAGCAGGAGGGATAACAAGGTTGCTCGAGGGCAGCCGCCCGACCACGAAGCTCGGCGTACTGACATCCACCACCCTCCCCTTCAGTGGGCCGGCAACGCAGGTCAGGCGCAACAGCATCGTCACGTTCCTTCCTCCCGGGGGCTCATAGGGTTCTCATCCACGGGAACCCGCGCAGGCGTAGGTAGGGTGTCAGTAGTGTTGTCAGTTGTCGGCATGACGTCCTCGATTTGTGTTGCAACAGTACTACGGCTTCAGAACGTTGATCCAGTCGCTGACCTTGACCAGTGCTCCCTTCTGAACTTGCATGAAGAACAAGGAGTACTTACCCGAATGCGCCGTCGGACTGTAGCTGATGTCCTTGGCAAGATACCCTGACCAGCCATCAAAAGTCTCAAGCGCCCAGACCAGAGCATCGCGCGTCGGATACTGTCCTGCCCTGCGCACGGCCTCGGTGAAGACTTCAGCAGCAACCCAGCCGGCACAAGCGTACGAGTACAAGGCTTGATTGCCGTTCGGGTAGTATTTG
>CAIQIK010000023.1 GCA_903871855.1 uncultured Caldisericota bacterium | reverse complement strand
CATTGATAACGCCATGATGCTGCTCCTTTCCCCCTGTTCACACAAGGATGTCAGCAGCATGGCTACCTCCTCTCGTTTCACGATGATTTCTTCGTGATGCAACGAAGGGAGTTCGCGATGATTTAACGTGATGCAACTCGGCTCTTTTGACTTGCATGTTGCGGGTGGTATACTGAACAGCTAAGTTTACTTGGCCAAGTCGTTAATGGACTTGAAACTGCGGTTTCGAGGTGTTTGCGGTATGGACAGCAAGCTCACGCCGGCACAACGAAAGAAGGTCATCCGCGATAACGTCGCCGGCTGGCTCTTTACGTTCCCTTCGACACTGGTGCTCTTCGTTTTCACCTTCCTTCCGGCGTTCATCGTCGTTGGTCTCAGCCTGTTCGACACGAACCTCGTCGGGAAAATGGACTTCGTGGGCCTCGGCAATTTCAGGGAGTTGCTCGCCTCAGGTGATTTCTGGGGTTCGGTCCTGCGAACACTCTATTTTGCGGCAGGCAGCGTCCCAGTTGCGGTCGCCGTCTCGCTGCTGATCGCCGTGCTCCTCAATGCGAAAGTCCGGGGGCGGACGTTCTGGCGTATGGGGTTCTTCATCCCCTATATCACACCGCTGGTTGCTACGTCCATCATCTGGCTCTATATCTTCAACCCCAGCTTCGGCATGCTCAACGCGGCGCTGCATTTTGTGGGTCTGCCACCCAGCAGATGGCTGAGCGACACAGTGTCGGCGATGCCCGCAATGATCCTCTATTCGACGTGGCATGACATCGGGTTCGCCGTCATCATCTTCATGGCCGCGCTGTCCAAGGTACCGACGGAACTCCTCGAGGCTGCACAGATCGATGGAGCCAGCGGATGGAGGACCTTCTGGCATGTCACGTGGCCCATGATCTCCCCCTCCACCTACTTCGTCGTGATCATCTACACGATCAGCGCGTTCAAGATGTACACCCAGGTGGCTGTCCTGACACAGGGGGGGCCGGTGGACTCGACGACGACGACGGGTTACTACCTTTATCAGCAAGCCTTTGGGCAGATGCGTTTCGGCTACGCCAGTGCTGTGTCCATAGGGCTGTTTGTCATCATCTTCCTCCTGACGATGCTCCAGCGCAAGGTGACCGGACGTAAGGTCTTCTACGGGTGACGGCGTGACATGACGACGATGCGACAATCTGTCTTCTGGAACAAGGTCAACAGGGTCCTTCTCTATCTTGTCATAGCGATCCTCTTCACCGTGGTCGTATTCCCGTTCTACTGGATGATCGTCACGTCACTGCAGCCTCAGGACGTCGTCATGAACGTTCCGCCTGAGTTGTGGCCCAGGCACGCGACGTTCCAGAACTACATCGACGCCTGGAAGTTCGCGCCATGGCTGCGCTACTTCAGCAATACGCTCTTCGTGGCAGTCGCCTCGACTTTGATCTCCTTGGCGACGTCGTCTCTCGCCGCGTTTGCCTTTGCCTGCATCGACTTCAAAGGGAAGGAGGCGCTGTTCAACCTGGTCCTCAGCGTCATGATGATCCCGGCGGCGACGACGCTGATCCCGAACTTCCTCATCATCCGGACGCTCGGATGGTATGACACGTTTTACGCACTCATCATCCCCTTCGCGGCAAGCGTGTTCGGTATTTTCCTGTTGCGACAGTATTTCATGTCGATGCCCAAGGAACTGTGGGAGGCGGCCCAGATCGACGGCGCGTCGCGTCTGCGCTATTTCAGGAGTATCGCCTTGCCGCTTGCGAAGCCCGCGATCGTGACCATCGCCATCAACTCGTTTCTGGGTTCGTGGACGTCATTCCTGTGGCCCACGGTCGTGACCCAGTCGCAGAACAAGCAGCTGATCGAAGTTGCCCTAAACACCTTTCTGGGTGATAATAGTCAACAGTGGGCCCAGCTGGCTGCAGCATCGGTTTTCACGACGATCCCCATCGTCATTCTGTTCTTCTTTGTGCAGAGGCAGTTTATTGAAGGTATTGGCGGAGGCGGTATCAAGGGGTAGCCGCCCTGATAGAGTTGCACGTTACCATCCAATTTTCCAGGGGAGGAAGTATGCTCAACGCGCGTAGGTTACTGGCTGTTGTATTGGCGTTGCTCGTTGCATTCACCTCGGTGCTCGCCGCTGTTCCGGGTGCCAAGGCCGAATCAATAACAACGATCGAGGTCTATATCGGCAAGAACACCGGGACGGTCAACGGAAAGACCACAACGCTCGAACAGGGTGCTGTGATCAAGAATGGCCGTACGATGGTTCCACTGCGCTTCATCACTGACGCTATGGGGGCTACCTTGGCGTGGGACGCCGCGACCAAGACCGCCAACATCACGCTGGCGGACAACAAGATTGCCCTGACGATTGACAACGCCGTCGCCAAGGTCAATGACTACGACGTCGCGCTGGATGCTCCTGCCACGATCATCAATGGCAAGACCGTCGTGCCTGTGCGCTTCGTTGCCGAGTCCATGGGTGCAACAACCGCATGGGACGCTACACTCAAGAAGGTAACCGTCCAGTTCTCCATGGACTGGCTGACGAACAAGGCCGTTGTCCCGTTCTGGGAAGCAATGAACGCTGCGCTTGGGAAGTCCATGGCCGATCTGACCAAGGAGTTTAACGCTACGCATCCGAGCATGGAGGTCCAGCTGCTTCCTGTAGCCAGCTATGGCGCTTTATCGACGAAGATCATCGGTGCGCTCGCGGCCAAGGATCCACCTCTCCTCGCACAGGCGTATGAAAACGATGCTGCTCAGTATGGAACGGGATTTCAACTCAGTACGTTGGACAGCTACATCAATGGACCCAATGGACTGTCGAAAGCTGAGATAGCAGATTTCTTCCCAGTGTTGTGGGAAGACGGCAAGTTGGCCGACGGCAAGCGCTACATGATGCCGGCCGTCAAGTCCGACATCGTTATGTGGTACAACAAGGACATGTTCACGGCCGCTGGTATCACGCGTCCACCAGCCACGTGGCAGGAATTTGCAGACGATTGTGCCAAACTGACCAAGACCGACGACAAGGGCAACCAGATCCAGTGGGGGGCCTCGTTTGGCTCCTCATCCCCCCAGGATCTATGGGTATCGATGGTCTATGCTTATGGCGGCCGCGTCCTGAACGACACGTATGACGACGTGCTGTTCGGCAGCAGCAACGCCGCCAAGGCTGCTACCCAACTGTTTCTTGATCTGGAAACCAAGAAATACATGCACTATGCCCCAGGATCGTATGCTGACGAGGCGGACTTTAATGCTGGCAAAGCTGCCATGTATTTGGCCACGGTAGTCAGTCGCACCTATGTTGATCTGGGCAAGTTTGCCCTGGGGGAAGCGCCCCTGCCAGCAGGACCTGCCGGCAAAGCCACAGCACTCATGGGTGGAAATGTCGTCATGTTTGGCAATGCCCCCAAGTACACGCAGCGCCAGAAAGATGCCGGCTGGGCGTTCATCAAGTGGTTCACGTCGCCTCATCCGCAGGCTGTCTGGGCAGCGCAGACTGGATATCTGCCGGCTCGCCAGAGTTCCCTCAAGGATCCTGTCCTGGTTGCAGCGTACGCAGACAATCCAGAGAAGAGGGCTGGTCTTGATCAGCTCAACGACTTAGTTATTGAACCTCCAGTTGCCGGCTGGAGTGCTTCTCGCTCCAAGATTGCTTCCGACTTGCAGGCAATCTATCTTGGCAAGATGAGTGTTGCTGACGGTCTCTTGAAGATGGCTCAGGACGTTCAGGCGATTATCCACAAGTAGTATCGGAAGGTTCGTTCTATTGAGGCAAGCGTGATGGGACACAGCACGCTGTGTCCCATCACGCTTGTGATGACACCATAACGAAGGGGGTCAACGTGATCCGAAGAAATCAGGTGTGTGCGGTGCTTTTGGTTTTGCTTCTGCTGGCAGGTGTCGCGTTCATTATTGTGCCGCCCGCAGGCGGGGCACGTGCGGCGTCCTATGAGTTTACTCTCGTGGGCGGACCCTACGGGGGTTCTATTCGGGCCATTGCGGTTTCGCCGGCGTTTGCCGACGACGGACGGATCGCGGTCGGTACAGGCAACGGGCTGTTTGTTTCGCTTGACCGGGGAGCCACATTCAGCGTCGTGCGCAGTGGTTTGCAGGCTCACAGCCAGAGCATTACCGGAGCAGCGTATTCGCCCAACTTCGCGGGTGACCACCTGTTGCTGGCTTGCACGGAAGACGGCTTGTACCGGTCTGACGACGCCGGGTCCAAGTTCAATTACTCCGACAAGGGCCTGGGAGGGGACGGCTATGTCAACGCTGTCGTTCCTTCGCCGGCCCTGAAGGACGACAAGACGGTCTTTGCGTCGACCTACCTGGGCGGCGTCTGGGTGAGCACAGACATCGGTCATTCATGGTCGGCGTGCGCCCCGGAGCTGGCGAACCAGAATGTCGCAAGGATTGCGGTGTCACCTTTATTCAATACCGACCACACGGTGCTGTTCGGTGTGGAAACGGCGGCCGACATTAGCGGGGCATGGATCTCGACCAACGGTGGCGTTTCGGCACGGGCTCTCAGTATTCCCAGCGAGAACACGGGAGACGCTCTGGCGTTCTCGCCAGTATTTGCGATTGACCACACGTTTGCGGTCGGGGTCGGGGCGGATGGAGTGTTTGTCACGGCGGATGCCGGTGCCACGTTCAGGAAAATTTACAGCGGCACAGTCACCTCTCTGCTGTTCTCGCCTCTCTATGCCACAACGCACGAGTTGTTTATCGGGACATCGGGCAAGGGACTCTACGCAATGAATACCACTACGGGTGCCCTATCGGCGGCGATGGTGTCTCCGTCCGCGCAATCTTTTGCCATCACGGCTCTTGCGGCCAGTCCGGCATTCGCAACAGACAGCACGTTGTTTGTCGGAACCAGCCGCATCGGGCTGCTCGTGTCGAAGGATGGTGGAAAGACCCTTGCCGACAGCAGCACCGGCATCACTAACTCGCGCGTGAATGCTGTGGCAGTGTCGCCGGCATTCACCACTGACAAGACGGTGTTCTTCGGCACTGCGTATCAGGGCGTTGCGCGCACGTTTGATGCAGGGCAGACCGTGTCATATTGCAACGATGGTTTGACTGATCTCAGCATCGTTCAGGTCTCGATCTCTCCTGCATTTGGAACCGACGGGACCGTTGCCGCAGGTAGCGACGGCGGTGGCCTGTTCGTCACACGGGACAGGGGGACAACCTGGAAGGCGGCTGGGGGATTCATGGGGTATGCTGTTCCATGGGTCGCCTTTGCGCCTGACTACCACACGTCTGGCGTAGCATTTATCTCGGTCGAGGGTAAAGGACTCTGGCGTACGACAGATGCCTTTGCGACTGCGACACAATGTGTGCCGCTCATCGCTGGCTTGAATCTGGTGGACACGGTCGTCGATTGTGTAGCGGTGTCCCCCGCCTTTGCCACTGATCACACCCTCTATGTTGGAACACACTCGGGACGCATGTACCAGAGCACAGATGGAGGAGGATCGTTCACGTATCTCGCCGCGAACGGACTCGCGGCATATGCCATGAGAGATTTGCGCATATCGCCCAACTTCGCTAAGGATGGCACAATCTACATGTGCACGGACTACGGGACCGGGAGCACCAAGGAGGGCGGGGTCTACAGGTCGTCGAACAGGGGAGCTACCTGGACGCAGGTCGCCAATTATGTCTGGTATGACGCCATCCGCATCAGCGACGCGTACGAAGCTGACGGTACCCTGCTCGCCGTCTCGTGGGGCGGCGGTCTGGATGTGACGACAAACCGAGGCCTGACTTTCGGGAGCATGGGTACGGGAATTCCGCTCGTGAGTGGCAAGTACTGGGGCAACGCCCTGGACATATCACCCTCCTTCAGCACCGACGGTGTCGTCTATGTCGGCCTGACCAACGGTGGAGTATTCACGACCTATCGGTTCGCGAAGGCTGCGGCGACAACGGTCAGTCTGGTTATTGGCAGCACGACGATGAGAGTAAACGGTGCAGCGCGCGAGCTGGACGCCGCTCCGATGATCACAGGCGGCAGGACGCTGGTCCCCATCCGCGCCATTGTCGAGGCTATCGGCGGCACAATTCTGTTTGATGCCACGGATGGCAAGGGTAGAGTCGACATTGCTCTGGGAACGCACACTCTCTCGCTGTGGATAGGGAAGCCGGGTGCTCGTCTGGATGGAACAACCGTGCAGATCGACCATACGAATGCGAACGTCACACCCATCATCCAAGCCGGTCGCACCTATCTGCCGTTCCGTTTCGTTGGCGAGAGCCTGGGTTGTGAAGTGAACTGGGACCCAGCGACGCGAACCGTGACCCTGACGTATCGGCCATAGGAGGAATCGGAATGAAGAGGATCGTTTCCATCGGTTTGCTGCTCATGCTCCTTGCCGTTCTCGTCGGAGCACCTGTCCGTTCTTCTGCTCGTGCCGACACGGTGGATCGCATCGTGACATTCCCCGACGAGGCACACATGGATGCCTGTCGGCTCATAGAATCAGCTACAGCGTCTATCCTGTTCACTATCTACGATTTCAGCGATCCACGCATCGAGGACTACCTTGCAGACGCCGCTGCCAGAGGGGTGGCCGTCAAGGTTATGGTCGATCCAGGCGAGCGCCTCGCTCTCACGGACTCGAAGGGTATCATCGCCGACCTGGCACGGGCGGGGATTACGGTGCGGAGTACCAACCCAGCCTTCCGCATCACGCATGCCAAGTATTTTATCGTGGATGGCAGCCAGGCCTATATCTCCGGCAACAACTTCACGTATGCCGACGGCAAGAAGAACCGTGCATTTGCAATTATCACAACTGATCCAAAGGTCGTGGCAGACCTCACAACAATCTTCTGGGCTGACTGGCAGAGGAAGCCGTTCACGCTTCAGCAGTTGACCAGCGATCGTCTCATCGTGTCTCCGCTCAACGCGGGCGCTCGCATTAAGGCGATGATCGACGGAGCGAAGACCAGTATCATCGTTGCAACGCAGTACCTTGAGAATAACATGGTGAATCAGGCGCTGGCCGCGGCCGCCACGCGCGGTGTCAGCGTACAGGCCATCACCGATGGCACCTATGCCGATTCCCGAACGGCCGCTGCTGATGCAAGGACACTCATCGGGGGCGATACCGTTCGCGTCTCGATGACGCCGTATTACCACGTCAAGATGATGATTGTCGATGGAACGCAAATGTTCGTGGGCTCGCAGAACTACTCGGACCCACCGCTCACGGACGGCAACCCTATGCAGCAGCAGCGCGAGGTCGGCATCATAGTCACCGACCCTGCCCTTATCGCCAAGGCACAGGCAGTCTTCGTATTCGATTGGGAACGGTCTCTTCTGCCATAGCTCTGCATGACGCGTTGCTGGATGCTAGCCCCCAGCCATATGGCCGGGGGCTAGCAGTGAGGCAGGGTGGGCACGAAGTCCTACCAGGCGAGTGCTGGTCTTGTCGCCCGATGATCGGTGGAGGCTCCGGTTACTTACCGATGCAGAAGGTGTTGAAGACGGTCGCGAGGATCTCGTCGGGGGCAATGTGCTCGCCCAGGAGCCGCTGCATCGCCTCGCGGGCTTCGCCGAGATAATACGCGAGAACATCTGCCGGCGCTGCCCCCGCTGAGTTCATGAAATCGACCAGAGCGCGGTCGGAGGTCATGAGCTCTGCTGCTTGCCGGTGTGTCACCATCTGCTTTGCTGCAACCGTCTCGGCAACTGTCTCGACCAGCTTGGTCAGACGGTCGGTAAGCGCGTCGAGCTCGATCCCTTCGGTGGCGGAGATACCCAGCACTTGTTCCCCGACCTCTACTTCGAGACCCCGGGGAACGGGGCCGGCGTCGATCTTGTTTACGGCCACGAGATGGGGCTGCCGCCGGGCGTGGTCAAGAAGGTCGCGTTCATGTGGCTGGAGTCCCGTTTCGGCATCGAGCACGACCAGGACGACGTCCGCACATTCGAGAGACTGGCGAGCCCGTTCGCCCGCCAGACCATCGAGGAGGTCAGCAGGGGCCGTGCCTATGCCGGCTGTGTCGACGAGGGTTACCCGGTGTCTCCCCAGGAGGATATCTTCCGACACCGAGTCACGGGTGGTTCCGGGGATGTCTGACACGATGACCCTCGGATACTTGAGCAGAGCGTTCATCAGAGAGGACTTGCCAACGTTGGGCGCACCGGCAATCACGACGGTGACGCCATGCTGCAGCCGCGCAGTTGCCTGCGCGTCCGCGAGCAGCTTCTGGATCTCTGCGCGCGCCTCCACAGCAAGACTCGTGGCTCCATGCAAGGCGCTTGCCTCGTCCTCCTCCGTGAACTGGTCGGGGAAATCGACAGGCCCTTCCACGGACGCAAGGGATTTCGTGATCAGGCTCAAGACCTCGCGAAAGGGCTGAGACGTATCGGTGAAGAGGGACTTCCTGGCAAGAGAGAGTTCTTCGTCGGACCCTGCATTCACGAGGTCGCGCACCGCTTCGGCCTGCAGGAGAGACAGCTTGCCTGCCAGCAGTGCCCGGAACGTGAACTCCCCCGGGCGAGCAGACTGTGCTCCAAGTTCCAGGCAGACCCCCAGAACACTGTCCAGCAGAAGAGGGCTCCCATGCAGCTGCAGTTCGACGGTATCCTCGCCTGTATACGAGCGAGGACCGCGCATCGGGAGGACGATCCCCTGGTCCAGGGCTTCCCCGGTAGCGGGGTGACAGATGCGTCGCAGATTGGCCATATGGTCTACAAGTGCGGGCTGCCCTGCGGTCAACTGTTCGGCGATTGCCCAGGAGTCCGGGCCGCTGAGTCGTATAATGCCAATGCCGCCGTTGCCATGGGCTGTGGCAAGAGCGGCAATGGTGGGGACGTGCGGCATGTGCCGCCCCGTTACCTCGTGAGCTCGACGATGACCCTGCGCTGTGGGTCTCTACCTTCGCTGTGCGTCATGATACCCGGGTAGTCCTTGAGGGTCATATGGATGATGCGTCGCGCCTTGGCACTCATGGGCTGGAGGATGACTGCCTGTTTCTCACGCTTGACGCGCAGAGCGGCGTCGATGGCCAAGCGCTTCAGCATCTCGCGCTGGCGCATGACATATCCGTCGACGTCGACGGTGACGATGCCGGGAGCACCCTCGCGGTCCTTGTGCACGACGACGTTGATGATGTGCTGCAAGGCGGACAGGCACATCTGGTCTCTGGTAAGGAATGTGCCGCTTCCCGTGAGCCCGGTGATGTTGATGTACGGGTCGCCGTCCGTATATGCTACCTGAATCTCAGGATTCTCGTCGAGTGCCTTGAAGAAGTCGACAAGGAACTCCGTGATCAGTTGCTCAGCGTGTTTGGAAAGCCTCATGATCGTGCCTCCTACTTCTTCGCCGACTTCTTGACGACTGGTTCCGGGAGGGCCATGCCCTTGGTGAGGCGCCTGATGACCAAGTACTGCTGACCCGCGGAGAACAGGGAGAAGAGCGACCAGTACAGCGCGAGGGCGATACTGAAGCCATACGCCCAGTATCCAAGGAGGATCGGCATGAAGTATGTCAGCATTGCTGTCTGAGACCGATCCTGTCCCGGTATGAAGGACGTGATGGATTGCACATAGGTCGAAGCCGCAACGATGATGGGCATAATGAACCTGGTAGCCAGCGGAAGCCCGCTCGACGCCATGGAAAGGGCGGGGGCCCAAAGGAACGGCGCACTGTTGAACGGCGAGTAGTTGTTAATGGCCGTAAAGAGAGCAAGGAAGACCGGCCACTGTACGAGCAGAGGCAGGCACCCGCTGAACAGGTTGACGTTGTTGTCCTTGTACAGCTTCATCGTCTCCTGGTTGAGTTTTGTGGCATCATCCTTGCTCGGATACTTCGCCTTGAGCTTGGCGAGCTGCGGCTGCAGCTTCTGCATGTCGACAGTCGATTTGAACTGCATGCGCGTAAGCGGCTCAGTGATGAGCTTCAGCCCGAGGGTCAGCAGGATGATGGCGAGGGCGTAGTTGTGGACCAGCGTGTATAGCAGCTCGATGATCCATCGGATGCCGTTGGAGAGGAAGTTGATGTTACCGACCCTGATGATGCCGGCATTCGTGATGGTCTTGGTGACCGCAACACCGTCACCATCCCTGTAGGAAACGCTGACGTCGACGGCGTAGGACTTGATGGCTGCCGCAGTCTTCTGCTGCAAGAGCAACTTCACCTGCGCGGTCTTGCCGGGCAGGAGGGGAGCACTTAGCGACACTGAAGCATCGGGAGTCTGCCAGAGAGCGAATGGAGTAATACCCGCATTGCCGTCGATGGCAACAATCTGGACCTTTACGTCGCTCACAAACTTCGCCATGTTGTTTTTGATAGTGATGATGATCGGGACGTTCTCGAGAGGGCGTGCCACGGCCGAGAGGCCGATGCCAACGGGGTCGGACGTCGTGGCGGGCGCAGCGGCGACACAGCCGGACAGCGTCAGGATGCCAAGAAGCAGTGTAATAACGAGCAGCAGTCTGTATGTGCTCTTACGCAAGCTTTTCTGAATCAATGGAAACCTCCAGTGTGTGAGTAGAATGCGCGCAATCACGGTGCAGATCGGGCACAGGGTCGAATCCCCCCCGATGATATGGATGACACCGAAGAATACGCTTGAGGCCGAGCCACAGCCCGGTCAGGACACCGTACCGCTCGACAGCCTCGAGCGTGTATTCCGAACACGTTGGGTAGTAGATGCACGTCGGGCCCTTGAGGGGGCTAACGAATCGACGATAGAAGCGCAGCAGGAACGTAATGGCCTTCTTCATTGCTGGTGGTACTGGGCTGTAAGTCGTGCCAGCTCACACCGAACTTCGCCCACAGAAGAGGCGACGATGGGCTTGCGAGCCACCAGGACATAGGCAAAATCAGGCATGAGATCAGACGAAATCGAGCGAAAAGCCTCCTTCATGAGACGTCTAGCGTGGTTGCGCTCAACGGATTCTCCTACCTTGCGGGAAGCCGTAAATCCCACCATATGAGTAAGGGCGGGAGACACAAAAACCACCATCAACGTACCATGATAGGCCTTCGAGTTCTCGAAGGCCTTCTTGTATACGCTGCCTGGGATTCGTTTCCACAGTCTTGCCAACTGCTACTGCACCAACAGGTCAACCATCCGCGGAGCGGACGGACGCCTATGCGACGATGAGCTTCTTGCGCCCCTTAAGTCTCCTGCGGGCGAGAACGTTGCGTCCACCATGGCTCCTCATGCGGCTTAGGAAACCAAGGGTACGGTTGCGCTTGCGATTCTTGGGTGAATAGGTAGTCCTCATATGTCGATACCTCCACTGATGAAACTCCTTACTATCATACCGAAAAGACCGCGGTTGTCAAAGCGACCGCGCATCATAAGTGATACAGAGCTTCACCTGTCTGAGAGCGGGTTCGCGATGACAAGTCCGGCAAGAATCCCGGCTGCTCCGAGCATCATCAGCGGCGTGAGTGATTCATGAAGAATCAAGATGCCTGACGCCGTTCCGATAAGAGGGTTGAGATAAACGAACATGCCGGTCTCGGAGGCCCCCTTCGTCTCCAGCGCCTTGAACCACACGGGATACCCCAGCAAGATCGACAGGTACGCGAGATAGGCAACGCTCGCCCAAGCTATCAACGGCATGGTCACGACTTGTGACACCAGCGAGGTGGGGCGAAGCCACGGCAACAGGAACAGCGTCCCAATGAAGAGACCCCAGACAGTGACATCAAGACCGCGATATTTGGTAACAAGTGGTTTGCCGAGCACCGTGGAGAGGGACCAGCAAAGGGGCGCGAGAAAGGCGAGACAAGTTCCAACCAAGCTCGTCAGCTCGATGTGCCCATGGATTCCCAGGACCAGCACGACGAGGCCGGCAAGAGAGACGACAAGGCCGCCGATGCGTCGGTGTGGCAATCGTTCACGAAGGATGAGAGCCGACAGAACGCCGGTGAGAATGGGCGTGAAGCCAGCCGTCAGCGCTGCCACGCTGGCTGCCACGCGTGTTTCGGCGGCATTGAGGGCAAGATGGTAGCCTGCCACCATGAGGAAGCTGACAAGAAGCAAGCGTGGCCAGTCGCGTGGTTCAAGCTTACGCAGCCGGTACAAGCCTGGAAAGAGGAACAGGAAAGGCCACACCAGGGCAAATCGGAGAATTGCCAGGTTGGCGGGCGTCAGTGAGCGTGTCGCGATACGTATGAACGCGAAGGCATTCGCCCAGACGACGAACAGTCCGACCAGGCTGAGATTGACCAGCGCTGCCTGTCGATTGCGCATCAATTTGTCTGCGAACCCCAGAGTGCCTTCACTCTCCGGAGCGGGACAAGCACAAGAATTCCGATGGCAATACTCGGAGCGACGTATGCTGCATTATAAGCAAGAGAGTAAATGAGTGGTGTCATATGCCAGTCTTTTGCATAAGATGCGAAAAATATAACGCCCGATACAACATGACATGCGTATCGCAGAACCCCTCCCGTGAGGACGCCGATCCACCAGTTGTGCCCACGACGAAAGACCGGAAGACCTGCCACCCCGATGACAAGTCCCGGGAGTGGATAGTCCAGGACAATTTGCATGGGATGAACAAAATACCAGTCAGTAGCCATAGTTACGAAACCAAGAGCAAGACCGGCGATAAGCCCATCACGCCATCCCCACTTGAGTGCGATGTAGAGAACTGGAATAATACCTAGTTCGAGCGTTCCTCCCATTGGCATGGACCAGATTGCTTTTGAAAGATAGTTGAGTGCAACACCGAGTGCTACGGCAAGTCCCATCTCGGCCATTTCCTGCGTTGTCGTGCTCCTTCGTGCTGCTGAATGTTCCACAGATACCTCCCGAATCTACAGATAGATTGCGGGGCGTCGTGAAACTGCTCTGTCTCCCTACGCTGGCATTATCCAGGTCAGGTTCAACGAGTTGAGCCGCATGACTCTCTCAGCCCTTGTGGGCACCCCACAGAAGCATAATGCCTGATCATCTTGAGTCAACGGTTTGTGTCGTACACGGGTTTTCACGGCTGATAGAGCGGCGGGTGGCAGGTCGGGGGTCCGGCTTTACTTGCAGAGTGATATTGATACAATGGCGTGTGAACCAAGGAATGGGACAATGCCGGGCGTGTTGGTTCTATTGCAGAAACGTGGAGATGCCCGGACGAAGGGAACATGTGGAAGACCGCGATTCAGAACGTCAGTCTTGTCATGGGAGGCTAGAGAGTATGAAGTTTCTGAAAGTCTCACTGATTGTACTGCTTGCCATCGCGTTCGTCGTAGGTTCGACCGGCTGCAAGAAGGCGGCACCACCGACTCCTGCCGTCGAGAAACTGAAAGTTGCCTTTGTCTACGTTGGACCGCACAACGACGGTGGATACTCACAGGCGCATGAAGACGGCCGCTTATACCTGCAGCAAAATGACCCGAACGTCGAGACCACGTATTCGGAAAGCATACCCGAAGGTGCTCAGTCCGAGAAGACTTTCCGTGACTATGCAGCCGCGGGCTACAAGCTCATCTTCGGCACCAGCTTCGGCTTCATGGATGCCATGGTGAACGCTGCCAAGGATAATCCTACCGTCAAATTCATGCACGCGTCCGGATACAAGCGCTCCGACAATCTTGGAACATACTTCGGTCGCATGGAGCAGCCCGACTACCTTGCCGGCCTTGTCGCGGGCAAGATGACCAAGACCAACAAGATCGGGTTTGTCCTGCCCTTCTCCATCCCCGAGTGCATCCGCGAAGTCGACTCCTTCACGGTCGGCCTGCGCGAAGTCAACCCTACGGCCACTGTCACCGTCGTCTACACCAACTCATGGTATGACCCGGCCAAGGAAGGCGACGCAGCCAAGTCGCTGCTGAACAAGGGCTGCGATGTTATTGCGTCCGGCGTCGATTCCCCTGCGCCTCTCGATGAGGCATTCAAGGCCGGCAAGTATGGCATCGGCTACGATATGGACATGGCTGCCGGTATGAAGACGGCAGACGAAGCCAAATCCGTGCTCACGTCCCGCATCTGGCACTGGGGCCCCTACTATCTCAAGGTCGCCAAGGCCGTCGAAGACGGAACGTGGACCAGCGGTGACTACTGGGGAGGCATGGCCGACGGCATCGTCGACATCGCCCCTATCAGCTCGGCCGTTCCGCAGAGCGTCATCGACTATGTGAACACCCGTAAGCAGCTCATCCTTGACGGCAAGTACACGCCGTTCGACGGACCCATGATCAACCAGAAGGGTGAGACCGTGGTTCCCGCCGGCACGACTATGTCCGACGCTGACCAGCTGAACCTGCAGTGGTTCGTGCAGGGTGTCATCGGCGAGATTCCAAAAAGCGGTTCATAGGCAACAGCCAAGGCTCCCCGGCGAAATGCCGGGGAGCCTTTCTTCTTCTATGGAGGAAAAGATGGAAGGCCAGGAACAGCTGATGCTCGTCATGAACAATATCACCAAACGCTTCCCGGGCATCATGGCCAATAATCACGTGAACTTCGCATTGCGGAAGGGCGAGATCCACGCGTTGCTGGGCGAGAATGGAGCCGGCAAATCGACGCTTATGAACGTTCTCGATGGTATTTACTATCCCGACGAGGGCGAGATCGTCATCGAGGGGGACCGCGTCGACCTGCGCTCACCACTCGATTCCATGAAACACGGTATTGGGATGATCCACCAGCATTTCATGCTGGTCGATTCTCTCTCTGTCATCGAGAATGTCATCCTGGGATTGGAGTCTCAGGGTTTCTACATAAACAAGAAGTCCGTGGCTGGTCGGATCAAGGCCATAGCAACAAAGTATAATTTTCGCGTCGACCCCTATGCCAAGATCTGGCAGCTGTCCGTGGGAGAACAGCAACGTGTCGAGATCATCAAGACACTGTTCAAAGGTGCTCGCATCCTGATCCTGGATGAGCCGACTTCCGTACTGACGCCACAGGAGTCCGAGGAGCTGTTCGGCATCCTCCGGGAGATGAAGTCGGAGGGAAAATCCATCATCTTCATCAGTCACAAGCTGGGCGAGGTCATGTCTGTTTCCGACCGCATCACGGTGTTGAGGAAGGGGCGACTCATGGGTACAGTCGATACGGCCTCCATCACGGAGCGCGAGCTCGCAAAGATGATGATTGGGCGTGACGTCCTCTTCCGCCTGGAGCGGGGGGACATCGAGCAGGGTAGGGAGGTCCTCAGGGTCGAAGACGCTCAGGCTTACAACGACCGTGGTATCATGGCTCTCGACAAGCTCAGCATCGCTGTTCACGGCGGCGAGATCGTGGGTGTGGCCGGTGTCGCCGGCAACGGTCAGGTCGAGTTGGCGGAATGTATCACGGGACTGCGCCACCTTGTCGGCGGACATATCACCGTCGAGGGCATCGATGTGACCAATGCGAGTCCGTGCACACTGGTATCCGCGGGGGTGAACTACATCCCGGCCGATCGACTTGGCGTTGGTCTCGTGCCCAATCTCTCCACGGTCGAGAACGCCATGCTGCGGAAGTATAAGCAGAAATCGATGCGCAGGGGAACATTCATCGACTACGGTGCAGCCTGCGCGTATGCTGACGGACTTATCGAGAAATTCGACATCGCCGTGCCGCTCAAAAACGCACCGGTCAAAGTCCTTTCCGGCGGGAACATGCAAAAGTTGTTGCTTGCCCGCGAGATCGATGAGAACCCGAGGCTTTTGATTGCAGAACACCCGACGCGCGGCCTCGATGTGGGCGCCACCGAGTTCGTACGCAAGACGCTGTTGGAACAGCGTGACCATGGAGTGGCCGTGCTCCTCATCAGCGAGGATCTGGATGAGATCCTCATGGTTGCAGACCGCATTGCTGTGATGTATGAGGGGCGTATTGTTGGTATCGTCGATGCGCACCACGCGGACATTGCACAGATCGGTTTGATGATGGCAGGCGCTGTGGGCGCAAAAACTTGACCGGAAAAGGGGTCTGAGATGCTGCGATTCGAGAAACGCGACAAGACGCCGGTACGGCTTCGCGTCCTGGTACCCATCTGTTCAGTCCTTCTTGGTCTCTTTGTGGGATCTGTCGTCATGCTGTTCGCTCGTGTCAACCCACTGAGAGTCTATGGGGCCGTCGTCAAAGGAGCGTTCGGGTCGGCCTACACATTCTCGGAGACCCTGGTCATCGCGGTTCCCCTTATCCTCATCTCCGCCGGGCTTTGCCTGGTATACCGCATGAAGTTCTTTAACATTGGAGCAAAGGGTCAATACATTATGGGGGCGATCTGCGGGTCCTACCTGGCACTGTTTGGCCCTGCGACAATGCCCCGGCCGCTGCTGCTGACGCTGATGATGGTGCTTGGTACCATCGGAGGGGCGCTCTGGGCTATCATCCCTGCACTTCTCAAAGCGTACTGGAACGTCAACGAGGTCATTGCGACACTGCTGCTCAACTACATCGCGTCGTACATTCTGTGGTATCTCATGTATGGGACATGGCGCGACCAGCGCAGCCACGGGTTCCCGCTGTCCAAGAGTTTCGCGCTCAATGCTCAGCTCCCTCGCATCCTCCCAGCTCCGTCCCGGCTCCACATCGGGCTGTTTTTTGGGCTGGTTGCGGCGGGCATCGTCTGGATTATTATCCGGAAGACGCGCTTCGGGTATGAGGGCAGAGTTCTGGGCGAGAACGAGCGCGCAGCCAGATACGCTGGCATCAATGTGTTCAAGACGATCATCATCGCCGCGGCTATCTCAGGAGGGCTTGCCGGCCTGGCTGGCATCGCGCACACCTCAGCCGTGCTGCGCATCCTGCAACTTGAGATCAACTCAGACTACGGGTATACCGCTATCATCGCGGCGTGGCTGGCAGGGCTCGACCCACTGGTCGCTGTCGGTGTCTCGGTGCTCCTGGCGGCTCTCGAAGCCGGTGGCTACCAGATCCAGATCGTCATGCGGGTGCCCTTTGGCATCGTCGGGGTGATCGAGAGTGCTATCCTCTTCTGCCTGCTGGCAGGAGAGATCGTTACTCACTACCGTGTATCCCTGACGAGGAGGCTGACCGCATGAATCCTACCTTTGGCAGCATCCTGATCAAAGTCTTCGCAGGGGCCGTCGAGTCCGGAACGATTCTTCTGCTTCCCACGCTGGGGGAAGTCCTGACAGAACGCAGTGGTGTCCTGAACCTCGGACTCGAGGGACTCATGCTGATTGGAGCGTTCTTTGGATTCCTTGGAGCAATGAAGACCGGCAATCCCTATGTCGGTCTGCTGCTGGGCATGGTGGCGGCAGCAGCAGCGGCGGCGATCCACGCCTTCATCTGTGTGACTCTCCGGGGCAACCAGACGGTCACAGGCCTGGCACTCTCCATCTTCGGGGCGGGCCTCACGAGTTTCTACGGTGACAGCTGGGTCTCTCAGCGTCTTACGATCGCCATCAAGCCCATGGCTGTCCCCGTCCTGTCTCAAATCCCGGTCCTCGGCCCGATTTTTTTCAGCCAGGACCTGATCGTTTATGCTGCCTACATCCTGGTGGCCATTTTCTGGTTCCTGCTGTTCAAGACGAAGGTCGGCGTCAACCTGAGAGCGGTCGGCGAGAATGCCAAGGCTGCAGACGCCATGGGCGTCAACGTCGTGGGCACACGCTACTTCTGGACCATCCTCGGGGGAGCACTTGCCGGTGCGGGAGGCGCATACATCACGTGCTGCATCCACCCGTACTGGCTCAATGGCATCACGTCGGGCAAGGGGTGGATTGCCGTTGCTCTCGTAGTCTTCGCCATGTGGAACCCCTTCAACGCTCTCGTCGGAGGCTTTCTATTTGGAAGTATCGAGGCTCTGCAGCTTCAACTCCAGGCGGCGGGAACCTACATCAACAGTGCTCTGCTGTCGATGCTGCCCTACATAACGACGTTCGTGGTCATCATCGTAGCAACGGTCATCGTCCGTGTGCGTCACGTCGGGACGCCAAAGGAACTGGGGATACCCTACGCACGCGAAGAGAAGTAGGGGCGCCTCTGAATCTGGGGGTCACAATAATACGTGCAAACCGGCAGCTTATTGCGACTGCCGGTTTGATTCATCCAGGGACGAGCGTCAGGATATTGCCAGCGTAAACAGGAAGGTCAGGGGCTTGTTTTCCACGGTCAGGGTGACCGAGATCATGGACATCCCGGAAACCCCGAATGTGACCGGAACGGTGAACCGGTCGGTGGATGCAGTCCCCTGGCCGACGATGTCGTTGTCGACAGAAACCTGATAGTCGTATGAGCCACTGATACCACGTGTTACGAACGTCAGCGTGAACGGCGTCTGGGACGGCAGCGGTGCAGGGCGGTCCAGCTGGAGAGAGCACTGGACACGTGGCGCAAACAGGGTCGAAAGGGAGGGGGCGAGCAGGAGGGCCGCCAGAACGCCGGCGGCAATCACGAGGATTGCCGCTGCGATGACGATGGACGTTCGAGAACGTGCCACGGAGGCGCCTGGCTGCTACTTGAGAAGGACGGCGACCAGGAGTTTGATGCAGCCTTCGACGTCGCCGAGGTCGACCATTTCGCTGGCGCTGTGGATATAGCGGTCGGGAATGCTGATGACACCGGTAGGGACGCCGGTGGCGTTCATCTGGATGGCAGCTGCGTCGGTCGTGCCACCCTGAAGGACTTCGAGCTGGAACGGGATGTCATGTTTTCTTGCCGTCTCGATGAGCAGGTCACGAACGACAGGCGTCGCGACCATCCCGGCGTCCTTGACCTTGATAGCGGGTCCCTTGCCCAGACTGATGTCCAGGACATAGCTTTCCGGGGTATCCCCCCAGGCCGTGACATCGAGAGCGATAGCGAGGTCCGGTTGAACGCCCCACGCACCGACCTTAGCGCCCTTGATGCCGATCTCTTCCTGCACACTGAACATGGCATATGTCTCGTAACTCAACTCCTTACCCGAGGCGGCCTTGAGAGCCTCGATGAGGACGTAGCAGCCGATACGATCATCGAGTGCAGCAGAGGTCACGCGGTTGCCTACCTGCACACAGTCGCCTGCGTACACTGCGAAATCGCCAACGGCAACATGCAGGAGGGCGTCATCCTTCGATGCTGCACCGATGTCAAGGAACAACTTGTCCAATGTCAGATGCTCGAGCGTTTTGTGTTCCTTGCTTTCGACAGCAGCAACGCCGACTGTTCCGTTTGCAAAGACGAAGCGGTGCCCCAGGACTTTGTACGGGTCAAGCCCTCCGACTGCGCCGAAACGAAGGAAACCATCCTTGTCGATGTGAGTGATTATGATACCGATCTGGTCCATATGGGCGGACAGCAGTAACTTCGGCTTTCCTGGAGCGGGAATGTAGTAGATCAGGTTCCCCAGTGCGTCTACCCGGGAGTCCATGTGCAGGGAATCGAGTTCGTGCGTGATAACGCCGCGAATGCCCTCTTCGTAGCTGGTAGGCCCCCAGGTTTGTGTCAGTGTGTGGAGTAATTCGTTCATCTATGCCTCCATGGTGGCAAGTTGTGCCAGGAACTTCGAAAGAAGCGATACTGTGTTCTCGTAGTCACAGACCTTGATGAGTGACACAGGAGAGTGGATGTAGCGCGCAGGAACGGCGACTGCCAGGGCTCGCACGCCTGTTTTGGCAAGCTGGATGCTGCGAGCGTCGGTGCCGCCTGCCGGCATGCGCTTGAATTGCCAGGGAAGCCCGTTCTTTTTCGCGACCTCGATCAGCTGGTTGCGAAGCCGGTGGTCCGTGATCATGCCGCCGTCCTTGATAGTGAGGACGGTGCCGGCGCCCAGGTTGGTGACTTCCTGGTAGTCCTTGACCTCGCCAATGTCGGCGGCGATAGTTCCTTCAACGGTGATGCTGATACTGGGCGTGTATCGCCACGCTCCGACTCTGGCGCCCTTGGTCCCAACTTCTTCCTGTGTCGAGAACATCCCGATGACGGGGAAGGGCCAATCCATCTTGAGCAGCTCGACCACGACAGCGCAGCCGACGCGGTCGTCAAATGCCTTGCCAACAAGATACCCGTCGCCGAATGTTCCAAACGCCGTGTCGAACGTGATCTGATCACCGACGGCCACCTTGCCCGCCAGCTCCTTATCCGACTTGGCGCCAATATCGACAACGATGTCATCGACCTTGACAACGGTGTTTTCGATTTCCTCGTGGGTGGACAGATGCACCGCCTTGATTGCTGTCACGCCGGGAAGGCGGTCGTTGCCGACCAGCACCTTCTTGCCCAGCAGCAGCCGGTCGTCAATGCCGCCAGCCTTGCCGATGCGGAGATACCCTTCCTTGGTGATATGTATCACGTACAGCCCTACTTCGTCCATGTGCGCGTTGAGCATGACGCTGGGCCCCGGCCTGTCCATGCCCTTGAGCGCAAACAAGTTCTTGATAGCGTCGCGCTCGAACCGGTCGACATACCCCTCAAGCTCTGTTTTCAGGATAACTGCAACCTCGTCTTCGTGCCCCGAGATACCGCGAGCTTCGGTGAGCTTTTTCAGCAGCTCAATGCGTATCTGTTCCATACAACTCTCCTATGAATGCCGCGTCAAAGCCCTTCGCAACCTCAGCAATGAGTCTTGCTGTCCTGTCGACATCAACCTGATCGGCGGTCTCGACGGGAGAGTGCATATAGCGCAGTGGAATGCTCAGGACGCCGGCGGCGATGCCGGAGCCGACAAGCTGCAGCTCGTCCGCATCGGTCCCCGAATATGACATGCAGGACTCTTCACTGGTGGGGATCTCGACCGCCTTGGCTCTCCTGCGAATGAGATCGAGGACGTGGTCATTAACGACAGGACCGACAACAACGCCCGACCCCCCGCCGAGCGGGATGGTCTTGTACTCAGGGACGCCGTCGGTGTCGGCATGTGTGACATCGACGGCGATAGCAACGTCGGGGTGAGCGAAATAGCCGCTCGTCCAAGCGCCGTTCCCGGTGATTTCCTCCTGGACGGTGAAGGCCACGACGACGTCATATGGAAGTGTCATATCCTTGAGTAATTTGAGAGCCTCCACCAAGGCAACGATGCAGAGGCGGTCGTCCAGAGTTTTCCCGGCGAAACGCTCGTTCAGAAGCTTGCTGATGCCGGCCGCGAACGTGACGGTGGAACCGATGGGGACCATCGTGAGGACCTGCTCACGTGGAAGGCCGACATCGATCCAGAGTTCATCTGGACCGACCGGCTTGTCCATTTCGTCGTGCGACATGACATGGACCGGTTTGAGTCCGATAATGCCGGGCAAGGGCTCTGTTCCATGAACAACAACTTGCAGGCCGGGCCAGACGCGCTCGTCGATCGAGCGGCAATGGATGCCGAGAAAACCCTTGTCGTTGATCCTTGTCACCCAGGCGCCGACCTCATCAAGATGTGCCGCGAAGAGGATGGAGTGTTTACTCGAGCAACCCCTGCGGATGGCGATGAGATTGCCAAGGGGTGTGTCGTGAATCTCGTCGGCAATGCCGCCCAGTGCGCCGTGCAGGATGTCATGGAGGCGGCGTTCGTCTCCTGAAACCGCATAGGCGCTTGTCAACTGCTCTACGAGCTTGTACATGTTTGTCTCCTTTCCTGTGACCAGACTATTGTATGGCAAACGAACGGAACGTCAAAGCCGGCTTCGCGGGACGGCTTGACCACGCCCCCCGCCGCACTAGAATGAACTGCAATGAGGAGACGGGCTGACACGGTATCGTACGGAAGTCCTCGCAACCGGCATATTGCGACGGTGGTAGCTGCCGTTGTCCTCAGCGGCGCCATGTTCGTCTCGGCGTTTATCATGGCACGTCTTCTGCCGGCAGCTGCGCCGGCTGTTCAGACAGAGATAATGATAACGAATACGGATCGGGTGCTCGTCGTGTCTCCGCATCCAGACGACGAGTCCATAGCATGTTCCGGTCTCATCCAGCATGCTCTCGAGGCAGGAGCACAGGTGCGTGTACTGTGGATGACGGCGGGAGATCACAATATCGTAGGTCCACCGTTGTTCTGGAGGAAGGCGCCAGTCACACCCGCGCAGTTTCGGGACATCGGCCACAAAAGGATGCAGGAGGCGATGGCCGCCGCACGAGTGCTCGGCCTGAGCCCAGAGGACCTGATCTTCCTCGGGTATCCTGACGGAGGACTATCAGATATCTTCATGAATGTATGGACGTCGAAGCCGTATCGGAGTGGTCTCACAAATGCGACATCGGTCCCCTATGCAGAATCAGCAGTCGCCGGCCAGCCACAGACGGCCATGAACCTCCTGACTGATGTGGAGCAGGTCATGACGTCGTTTCAGCCAACGATTGTCGCCTATCCGAACCTGATCGACGACCATCCTGACCACCAGGCGACCGGGTTGTTCGTCACCGCCGCTCTTGCCGACCTGCATCTGTCTCCCAGGCGTCTGGAGTATGTCGTTCACGTCAAGGGATGGCCAAGACCTCTCCGATATGTGCCGTTTGTTGATGCCTATGCCCCTCCTGCCGCACGGGTCCTTGGTCTCCGTGAGGAGGTCATCCATCTCACTCCTCAGGAGGTCTGGATCAAGACGCGCGCGATCCAAGCGCACGCCTCGGAGCTACTTCCGCTAGCAACTCTGATCACATTTGCCCGCCGGACTGAGGTGTTCCTGGCTCCGGCCGACTTGAGTGAAAGCACGGATGCAGTCCGGGTAGCCCAGTTTTTCTTCCCGGTCAGCCGCGTGAGTGATGAGCAGCGGCCCGTCATCCGGAGGTTCTCCGCTATGGAGAGTAGTGGCAGCCTCCAACTCTCGCTGGAACTGGGCCGATCGCTGAGCCGCCTCGAAGAACTGGAGCTGTTCGTGTTTCCACTCCCGGCGAGCGGCAACTTTGGCTCCGCGCCAAAGCTCCACGTCGTCTATCGCGGAGGCGCGGCGAGCGCAGAGGTCTCAGATCTCGAGCATCCGACCGCGAAACAGGTGACTGCGAACGTCAGTCATAACGGGGCAACGGTCAGTCTGACATTCGACGCTGCATTGACGGGCGCGCACCCTCAAGGGTTCTTCCTTCGTGTTGAGAAAGGACCGGGGCGCGTCGATCTCACACGCAGCAGAACTGTCTGGATCGGAATCGCGCCAGCCGTTTCCTGAAAGAAGCGGGTGCCCTGACAACAATAAAGCGGCGCGTGAGCGCCGCTTCCGTTTTCTATGCCAGAAAATACTACTTCTTGGCGATGGCGTCCTTCAGAGCTTTGCCGGGCTTGAAGAAGGGGGCCTTCTTTTTCGGAATGGTGATGGCCTTGAGAGTCTTGGGGTTGACGCCCTTGCGAGCCTTGCGCTCTTTGACACCGAATGTGCCAAACCCGACGAGTGCGACCTTGTCGTTCTTCTTCATGGCTTCCTTGACAGCATCCATGAACGCATTGACCATGACTTCGGACTCCTTCTTGGTCATCTTGGTCATGTCGGCGATTCTGGCTACAAGTTCTCCCTTGTTCATGCGATCTCCTTTCCTGTTTTTTGTCGCGCTTTTCCCCACGACTGGGAAGTTACACGCGTATTATAGCACAATTCGACAAAATGTGGTAGCGTTATAACCGCTCCTCATGTGAGATGACAGCGAAACGCGCCCGGGATGGGACATCACCGCGCGGTGATACGCAGTCCTGGACAGCAGTTGGTGGATTGGACAGGAAACTTGCCCCTCATGCTGGATAAGTCGGATCTCTCGCCGAATTTGTCAAGACTGACCGAAGAAAGTCGAAAGAGTAGGAGGTCAGACGTGCTGAAATTGGTCGTGTCGTGTCAACCTTGGTACCTTTCAAGGTTGTTCGTGCGTGATGACGGAATGAGGGCGAGGACATAGTCACCACACATGGGAGCTCCGCCCGCCCACCGCAGCTGGACGGCGCTTCCTGGCATGCTGACAGTCCGACCGAAAAGCTGGACATGGCAAGTACCATGTTGTGTGTATACTATGCATGAGAACTTGTCCACATCGTATCGGGAGGTATGTATGGCGATAGACGAGAAGCTTGCAGAGCTGGGTGTCGTATTGCCAGAGGCGGCAGCACCCGTTGGCAGTTACGTTCCGGTCAAGCTCACCGGCAACCTTGCGTTCGTGTCGGGCATGCTGCCTGTTGTGAATGGTCAAGTCAAACAGACAGGGCGCGTTGGAGAGGGCGTCACGACCCGGGAAGCCTATGATCTTGCCCGCATCTGCGTTATCAACGGTCTCGCTGCCCTGAAGAGCGCCATTGGCATGCTGGATCGCGTCAAGAGCATCGCGATGGTGCAGGGATTCGTGCAGGGAGCTCCAGACTATGCGGAAGTGCCCAAGGTCATCAACGGGGCTTCTGACCTGCTTGTCGCACTTTTTGGCGATGCCGGTCGCCACGCGCGCTTTGCGGTCGGGGTTGCATCCCTCCCCATGAATGCGCCCGTCGAGGTTGCGTTCATCGCCGAGCTTATGCCATGACACACGTCCGAGACCATCGACAGTCGGGAGTTTTCGTTGAAGCGACGCCTGCATTACTACTATTGAGCCTGTTCAGGGGGCAGCCACAATGACCAGTGAGATACGTGTTGTCGTGAAGGTTAACGGTACGGAATACCATGTCACGACACGAACCAACAGGACGCTTGCCGAAGTCCTGCGGGAGGACCTTAGGCTTCTTGGCACCAAGATCGGCTGCAACAAGGGTGAGTGTGGTGCATGCACAGTCATCATGAACGGTCGGTCGGTCACCAGCTGCCTTGTGCTGGCGGTACAAGCGGAAGGAGCGACGATCACGACGATCGAGGGGTTGGCGAAGAGTGGCAAGCCGTCGGCGCTCGAGCAGGCATTCGTCGAAGAGGGAGCTGTCCAGTGCGGTTTCTGCACACCGGGCATGGTCATGTCCGCAGAGGCGCTGCTCGCCCTGAACCCGCATCCATCGGAAGCAGAGATAAAGACTGCCTTGGAGGGAAATCTCTGTCGTTGCACGGGCTACAGGAAGATCGTTGCCGCGGTGCAAAAGGCAAGTCAAAGCCGCGAATGACGGCAGCAATCGTTCTGGCCGCTGGACATGCCGACAGAATGGGTTCAAACAAGTTGGCATTGCCGCTTGGCCCTGGGACGGTTGTCGGCCGCGTTGTTGCAACTGCTCTTGCCACCTGTGACAGCGTGATTGTGGTCATCGGGCTGCACGATCAGGGGACGAGGACTGCTGTGGAACAGGCAGCAAGAGCTCTTGGCGCCGAAGAACGAGTCGAAGTGGCGGAGGGCGTACCCTACGATCCAGGCATGTTCATTTCGGTTCAGGCGGGGCTGCGACGGGTCGCGGGCGCCAATGTCGTCCTTGTTTTCCCCGGGGATACCCCACTCATCCTGCCTGAAACCGCCATTGCCGTGAGAGATGCTGTGTCGGCGGGCCTGGCTGACGTAGCCGTGCCGTCGTGCGGAGGACGGCGAGGTCATCCTGTTGCCATCAGTGCACAGTGTGTCCCGAAACTGCTTGCTATGTCGGAGCGCTCCACGTTGCGGCAGTTCATGGCTGTGCATGCGTCCACCACGAAGCTGGTTCCCGTCGATGACTGGGGGATGTTGCTGGACATGGATACTCCTGACGAGTATGACCGTGTCCTCGAGTATCTCAGGTCTTTGGGAACGTCCACTAAGGAGGTCTGATGGATTCCATCTATCAATACGTCGCGAAGCTCGAACAGGAGGGTCGTGAGTTTGCCATCTGCACGGTCATCGACGCCCAGGGCTCTTCTCCTGGGCGCACCAGCTTCAAGATGGTCGTTCTGCCCGACGGCGCCCAGCATGGAACCGTCGGTGGCGGCAAACTAGAGCTGACCGTCCTGGGAGCCGCTCGTGACGCCATTGCCGAAGCGAAGTCGCGCGTCGTCACCTACGATCTCAGCCAGAATGGCAAGGATAGCCTCGGAATGCTGTGCGGCGGTCAGGTCACGCTGTACATCGAGTACATCGGCAGTCGTCCGCTTCTGTATATCTATGGCGCCGGGCATGTCGGGCGTTTTCTGGCGACATTCGCCTCTCTTGTCGGTTTCGAAGTGACGGTGATGGACGATCGGCCGGAGTTTGCCACCCCCGGTCGTATCCCGGACGCACATCACTTCCTGATCGGCGATTTTGTCGAACTGGTTCAGACGACCACCTATGGTCCGCAAGGGTACCATGTCATTCTCACAGACAAGCACGTGAGCGATGAGCGAGTGCTGAAGGCACTTCTGGAGCGCAAGCTGGACAACCGTTACATCGGGATGATCGGTTCCCGGTCGAAGACGCTTGAGGTCTTCCGCCGCCTTGAAGCCGCAGGGATAGGCAGGGAAGACCTTGCACATGTGTTTTCCCCAGTTGGAATAGACCACGGCGGCCAGACTGCCGAGGAGATAGCACTTGCCATCTGTGCTGAACTTGTGGCCACACGCCACGATCGTGTCCTGACCGATTCGATGAAGAACAGGGCGAACATCATTGGGCTTCTGGAGAGCAAACCATGATCAAGGAACTTGAGTATCACATAGCACGCGATTTGAAGGGAGCGCTGGAACTGGCGGAACAGTTTGGGCCACGCAAGCGCTTCCTATCCGGCGGCACGGACGTGACGGTACGCCTCAAGGAAGGGCTCGTCAAGGAAGACGTTATCGTCGACCTTTCCCGGGTGGCGGAGCTCCGCTTTGTGCGTGAGGAGTCAGGCGTCGTCCATGTCGGCGCCTGTGCCACCCATGCGGACCTCAGTGCTTCGCCCATCGTGCGCCGGCACGGCCGCGCTTTGGCCATGGCGGCTTCGCAGGTCGGCGGTCCCCAGATTCGCAACATGGGGACGGTCGGTGGCAACGTGGCCAACGCATCTCCTGCGGGTGACACGATCCCGGCGCTCATCGTTCTCGATGCCGTCGTATCCATCGCCAGCCGTTCAGGCACCCGGGAAGTCCCCATCATCGACTTCTTCACGGGGCCGGGAAGATCGGTGCTTGCCGCGGAGGAACTCGTGACGGAGTTCCATTTCCCTGCGACTGGTCCGGGTGAACTGACCGGTTTTGGCAAGCTGGGTTCACGGCAGGCAATGACGATCTCAACCGCCAACGTCGCCTTCACCTTCAGGATCGGCGGCGACCGGCGCATCGTGGAAGCTCGCATCGCCTTCGGCTCGGTGGGCCCGACCGTGATCCGCGTGCACAAGACCGAGCAGCTGTTCTGCCAGCTTCCTCCACTTCTGTCATGGGACGCCATTCGCAGTGCCGCGCAGATGGCCTGGAAGGAAGTAGCGCCCATCGATGACCTGAGAGCAACTGCCGTCTATCGCAAGGAAGCCGCCTGCGGACTTCTTGCCGAGGCCGCCTACGAAGCGCTTGCCTCCTGCTGGCATGAACGTTAAGATCAAGCTCTTTCAGGACTACAAACAATATCACGACACGCCCGAATACGAGCTGGAACTCCCGACAGGAACGACAGCCGGGGAGATCGTGAGACAGCTTGGCATCAAGGGGCCTGAACTGGCGTACCTCATCCTCATTCTGAAGGGCAAGCGCGTGTACGACGAGTATGTCCTTCAGGACGGCGACGAGCTTGTGTTTGCAGCTCCTATTGGTGGTGGCTGAGTGTGAAAGGAGCAACGTGATGGACGACATCCATTTCGAGCAGATCAACAGGATCGACGCGCAGGACAAGGCGTGCGGCACCACGCAGTACATGTCCGACCTCTCGTTTCCAGGGATGCTGTATGCATGGTTTGTGCGGAGCAAGTACCCGCATGCCCTGGTCAGAAGCATCGACGTAAGCAGGGCGATGGCGCTGGACGGCGTCGTCACGGTGCTGACGGCGGCAGACGTGACCGGGTTCAACGGGTTCGGGATCGTCGATCCCGACATGCCAGTTATCTGCGGTGACAAGGTACGGTATATGGGAGACACCGTTGCACTGGTAGCTGCCACGACCGAACGCATCGCGGAGCAGGCGGCGGCTCTGGTCGACGTGGACTACGAGGTCCTGCCGGTCGTCGACGACCCCGTCGAGGCGCTGAAGCCCGATGCCCCCAAGGTCCATGACAAGGGCAACGTGTGCCTGCACACCCTGATCACCAAGGGCGATGTGGAACAGGGATTCCGTGAAGCGGACGTCGTCATCGAACACGAATACCGGACGCCGCGTCAAGCCCATACGCCGCTCGAGACCGAATCCGGCGTGGCTGTTCCGGAGGCCGATGGCTCGCTGTCCATGTATGCAGGGTCTCAGTATGCGTTTCGGGACCAGCTGCAGCTCGCCCGAATCCTGGGGATGAATCCTCGGATGATCCATGTCACCAGCAACCCTGTGGGTGGCGGTTTTGGAGGCAAGGACGAGCTGACCATCCAGGGTGGCATTGCCCTGCTTGCCATGAAGACGGGTAAACCCGTCAAGGCCTTCCTCTCGCGCGAGGAGTCGATGGTTTCCGGCTGGAAACGCCATCCATTCATTGTGCGCATGAGGACTGGTTTCAAGAGTGACGGGACAATGCTTGCCAACGACGTCGTCTGCTACGAAGACAAGGGTGCCTACACCTCGCTCGGTGGCCCCGTCCTCAACCTGGCGCTCGAACATGCTTCGTCCCTGTACCGCGTCCCCAATACACGCCACGAGGGCTGGGCCGTGTTCACCAACAACGGTGTTTGTGGCGCGTTCCGTGGTTTCGGCGTGCCGCAGGTTCTGTTTGCGCTGGAATCCAACATAGACGAGGCGGCAGAGAAGCTGGGGCTGGATCCGGTCACGATACGGCGAAAAAACGTCCTGCACCAGGGCGAGGTCTCCCCTATCGGCCATACCCTGCGCACAAGTGTTTCCATGGACCTAGTTCTGGACGCTATCGAGAAATCCAATTTGTGGCAGCACCGCGAGGAGTACAAGAAAACAGACAAGCCATGGCTGAGGCGCGGGGTGGCCCTGGCGCTGGCTCCACAGGGAGCCGGACTTGGGCTCGGTATCCCCGATTATGGTGGTGCGTACATCGATCTCGACAGGGATGGCAACTTCACTCTGCGTATTGGTCTCGTGGAATACGGACAGGGCACGCATACCGGCTTCACCCAGATGGCTGCGGGACTGCTGCGGGTCGACCCGTCACGGGTCCGCATCGTAGCGGGCCAGACCGAAGGTTCGGTCGACGCGGGACCCGCGACCGCTTCCCGCTCGATGTACACGGCTTCCAATGCCATTGCGGCGGCGTTCCGCAACCTCGGTGTCAAGGTGATTGACGCGCTGGATGCGAAGTATCATACTGGATTGGATGCGGTCTGCGAGGCGAAGGAGAGCGGCATGACGACGCCGATGGGCTTTCGGACATATGAGGAACTGGCTCAGGAGTTTGCCCAGGAATCGCCATTGCGAGGCGAAGGTTACTTCGTGTGGCCGACCGCCGACAGGGAGATCCCCGGGGCTGCCGGGCTGCCGCACTGGATCTACAGTTTCGCCGCCCAGGCGGCGCTGGTCGAAGTGAACACCTTAACTGGCGAGACTCACCTGCTCAGGGTCACGACCGCCCTGGATACAGGACATACGGTCAACCAACAGCAGGTCGAAGGGCAGATCGATGGCGGCGTTGCGCAGGGTGAGGGATTCGCCCTGTTCGAAGACACGTTGATCGCCAAGGGGCAGGTGCGCACGAAGAACTTCTCCACCTACATCATCCCGACCGCCCAGGATGTGCCCGAGCATGAATACATCATCCTGGAGAATCCTGAGGGAACCAGTGCTCTCGGGGTCCGGGGTATTGGTGAAGTGGTAATGGTCCCCGTCATTCCTGCTGTTGCCTTGGCAATCCATGATGCCACGGGTGTCTGGGTGCGCCAGTTGCCCGCGACACCCGAGCGTGTCTATCGACTCCTGCATCCGATGATGGATGAATGAGAACACAAATGGGAACTTACACATTCGGAGAGACGTCTTATGAGATGGTGGTCATATCAGGATTCATGGTCTGCGGCTAGTCCGATGGCCGGCAGCAATTTGGCATACACGGAGGTACTCATGATCAAGAGAATATTGACGGTGCTGATCGTTGTGGCACTGCTCGTCGCACCACTCACGGTAAGTCCAGGGCGAGCGTTGGCCAGCAGTGTGTCAGTGACGAGTATTACAGTCACACCACCGACGGTGGGAGCAGTGGTTACTGACATGTCATTCACACTCACGACGGCGGTTACTCTGTACGCAACTCAGACGATTCAGGTACAGTTCTCAGGGCAGACTATTGTCGCGGGCTCCAAGACAGGACTTGTCACGATTGACGCCGGTGCTATTGCCATTTCTGGCGCCACGGCAACGTCAAACAGTGTTAGCATAACTCTCAACGCGACGATGTCTCCCACGAGCCACGTGATTCGGTTCCTGACAGGATCTGGAATCACAAATCCAGCATATGCGGGGTCGGCTTATGTTATCGTCACGACCAGTAGCGAGACCTCGGGGTGGGGTTCATTCACAGTCACCAGTGGCACGCAGCCGGCATACTTGTACTATTTTTCGGATACCTGGATAGCAGGCAGTGCAGCCTCTCACTATATCACGTTCGCTCCGAGCTCTGTATCGACGCAGCCAGCGCCTGGAACAACGGTAAGCGTCCAGTTCCCAGTGGGGACTTCTATGCCATCACCTGCATACAACTACACGGGTTTCACGTTTGCGGGGATCCCTGTGACCTTCGTCTCTATTGTGGGGACAAGAGTCGACATTACTGTACCTACCGGAGTGACTGGCGCGGCATCTTATCAGATTGTCATTCCAGTCACGTTCCAGATCAGACACACAACGACCGTGAGTACGTCGAATGTGTTACAGCTATGGACGACGGGAGACCAGGGACCCCAGTCGTTCACCTTCGCCACTCAGGGCGGTTCGGTCGCCATTCAGAGCGTCAGTGTCTCTCCTTTGACCCCTAGCAGTGTCGCGCAGTTTGCCATCTCCTTCTACACAAGTTCGTCCGCGACTGGCATCAAATACGGCGATACAATTAGCGTCGAGTTCCCTGCCGGCACGCAGTTTCCGTCCGGGTCGTTTTGCCCTTCCTGCTTTGTCATCAATGGACAGGCGGTCCAGGCGACACCAACGCGCAGCAACAACATCGTCACGATTGCGGTTCCGACGACGCTACCGACCGCCACCCAGTACGTTTACTTGGCCATTGGCACGACAGCGAGCATCATCAACCCCTCGACGTCGGGCAGCTACTCACTGAAGGTCTCCACTAGCCTTGATACGACACAGGTAACGTCCAGCCAATACACGCTGGTCGGCACGTCCATCAACAGCTTGACTGTTGCCGCCAACCCCACAGCGCAGAGTGCGTATCCCCAACTCACATTCACCTTCACGACGTCCAGCACCGGGGCGCTCTCGACGAGCGACTACGTCTACATCCAGCTTCCAACGGCAATGACTGTGCCTTTGTCGGTACCCGCTTTCTCCGTGACAGTGAACAGCGTCCAGGTATCATCGGTCAGTCGCGATGGTTCCGGCAAACTGTCCATTCGCATGCCTATGTCTGTCGGCAACTACCAGCAGGTCACTGTCATCATCGCCGCGACCTCTGGCATTAGTAACCCTTCGACAATAGGGACAACGCTGAGCTTCGACGTCTCAACATCTGAAGACGTCGGCACGCGGAGTATCTCATATACCACGACAACCTCACAAATCAGTCAACCTCAAGTGACGCTGACGACCAGCGGCGTCGGCAAGCCGTCGGGGTACACCGTTGCATTCCAAGTGGGAGCTGGCGGAGCGCTCACGGCCGGAATCGGGCGCATCTATATTGTTTTTCCCAGTGGAACGAGTGTTCCAACGACTATAGCTGGGCAGTATGTTCGGGTTAATGGCACGGCGGCCCTCAGCGTTGTCACGTCTCCCGGCAATCGGCGCGTTGATATCACAACACTCGTCGCGGTACCGGCGTCTTCACAGGTCTCGGTCGTCCTCGACGTGGCTGCCAACATCGTCAACCCCTCGACGCCGGCTACCAACTACACACTGACCGTGTACACGTCGGCCGAGCAGACGCTGGTTAACAGTGCTCAGTACTCTATCGTCAACCTGCCAACCAGCACTGCAGTGACGGCCCCGGCTGCGCCGGATGGTCTGAACGGGTACTACAGGACGCGTCCTGTAGTCTCCATAACAGCCAGCAGCCCGTCGGGATACCCAGTCTCCATCTACTACCGTATTAACACAGGGGCTGACACGCTGTACGGCGGACCAGTGCAGATCCCCGATGGCACAGTGACCTTCACGTACTATGCCAAGGACTCGCAGAACAACCAGGAACAGGCACAGCAGCTGACGTTCAAGGTCGATACAACCGCTCCTGTTGTGACGATTCTGAGTCCACAGGAAGGTACCGTCACATCAACGGGAGCCCTCGCCATTACCGGCCGTACCGAAGCCGGAGCGTCCGTGAGCATCAATGGCGCGTCAGTCGCCGTACAACCAACTGGAGAGTTTGGTGGTTCTGTTTCACTCAGCGAAGGCGCAAACGCTATTCAGATTGTTGCCACAGATGTTGCAGGTAACGTCGGCCAGGCACGTTTGAACGTGACCCTCGACACCAAGCCGCCCGTGCTCACCGTGACGTCACCGAAGGTCTACGCGACGGTGATGACACAGCAGGTAGCAGTCAGTGGCAAGACCGAGGCTGGCGCGACCGTAACTGTCGCAGGCACACAGGTGAGCGTGGCAGCGGACGGTTCGTTCAGCATCATGTACATGTTTCCGAAGGAAGGGCTGAACGTCGTCGACGTAACAGCGACAGATGCGGCAGGGAACGTTGCGAAGGCCAACATCCCTGTCACCTATGTAGCGCGTACGCTTATTCGGCTGCAGGTTGGCAATAAGACTGCAATGATCAACGACGCAGCCAAGACGCTTCAGGCTGCTCCCGTTAATGTCAAGGGTGTCGTCATGGTCCCACTCCGGTTCATCGGAGAGGCATTTGGGGCGACAGTGGAGTGGGAACCTGTGTTCACGATCGTCCGACTTCAGTTGGCGTCCACGACCATCTACCTTCAGGTGGGATCCAACTATGCGTCGGTGAATGGAAAGAAGATCGTGCTTCAGGGTCTACCCTCCATCATCAAGGGTACGACGATGGTTCCAATCCGTTTCATCTCGGAGGCATTCAACGCAGATGTGGTGTGGAATGCTCCCACTCAGGGTATCGACATCACCTATCCGAAGCCATGAATCCAGTATTGATCAATCAGAGGAGTGTGCATCATGAAGCATGAGGGACTCATCGTTGGTTTGCTGGTCGTCGCGGTCGCCTGTTCTGCAGCGACGCTTGCGCTGGGCATCGCACGCCCCGCACGCCAGCTCAGGGTTGTTGCCGCCACTGGCACGGCCCAGAAGTCGTTTGTACCAGATACCGCCGATCTGGATCTAGGTGTCCAAACAGACGCCCCGGAAGTGCAGAAGGCTCAGCAGGATAACTCGACCGTCATGAACAACATCCTCGCTGCCTTGAAGGCTGCCGGCGTCAAGAGCGAAGATATCCAGACCAGCAGTTTCTACGTTAACCAGAACTTCGACTACTCAAATGTGAAAGGACAGTCCATACCGACAGGGTGGCGGGTCAGCAATACTGTGACCGTCCGCGTCAAGCCGGAACTCGTTTCGGCCGTCATCGACGCAGCGTCGAAGGCCGGGGCAAACATCTTCAACAGTATCAGCTTCGATATCAGCAATCGTGAGGAGCTGAAGGCAGGGCTGATGAAGGAGGCCGTGGCAAACGCGCGGGCGAAAGCCCTGGGGACGCTGGAAGGCACGACTCATACCTTGGGTGACGTTGTTTCGATAGCGGCAGACTGGTCCGGGCCTTCCGTGGTCTATGGTGGTGCAGAAGGACTCGGGGGCAATGCAGGTTACGTCCCTGTGGAAACCGGTACCAACGTTCTGTCGGTCTCGGTCTCGGTTAGTTTCGAGCTCGACTGAACGTTCTTCTCGAACAGTATCTGTTTCTTTCGCCCCGTCGACGAATCTCGGCGGGGCGAAACCACGTTGCCGGTGTTGCATACCTGCGGCAGGATGGTAGTATGATTTCATGTTCTTCACAATTGGGAACCGGAATCCGGTCGAATGCCACTTCTTGGTGTGACTGAACCACATGTGCTATTCATGCTGACTTGCGGTTCACTGTCTGTTCACACACGACGGCAACACAATCATCCATCGAGGGTAGAATACAGCCATGAAGAAGATACTAGTAGTCGAAGATGAAGAGAACATCCGCACGCTCGAGAAGCTCTATCTGCAAAAGGAAGGCTATGAACCCGTTCTGGCTGCGACCGGGCGTGAGGCGTTGCGCCTGTTCGACGAACAGAAACCCGACCTTGTGATCCTGGACCTCATGCTGCCTGAGCTGAGCGGTGAGGAGGTCTGCCGCGAGATCCGCAAGAAGTCGACCGTGCCGATCATCATGGTAACTGCCAAGAGTGATGAGATCCAGAAGCTGGAAGGTCTGGAGATCGGCGCAGATGACTACGTGACCAAGCCCTTCAGCCCACGCGAACTCATGGCCCGCATCAAAGCGGCGCTGAGGCGGTATGACTGGGAGCGTCTGGCTGACACGGCCCCTGTGGAGAAGCTGGTCTTCAAGGACATCGTCGTCTATCCAGGCAAGCACCGTGTTGTCAAGGCAGGCAAGGACATCATGCTCACCCCAAAGGAATTCGAGGTGTTCACGCTGCTGGTCAAGGCCAATGGCGAACCTGTCTCGCGTTCCAGCCTCATCAAGGAGATCTACGGCGGCAGCGATGACGAGGTCTTCGACCGTACCATTGACGCTTACATCAAGAATATCCGCAAGAAGATCCAGGACGACCCCGGGAACCCGACCTACATCGAGTCCATCTACGGCGTCGGATACCGCATCCTGGTGTAACGTGGCCTGTTGAAGAGGACGTCCAGTTTCTATACCAGGCTGATCCTCAGCTATGCGGCACTTCTCGTGCTGGTCATTGTGCTGTCGATCTCGGTGGCGGACGCCTTCTTCATCCGGGCATTTAGAACGTTCCTTGCCGGTGGGTATGGATCACCCTTCGGCATCAAGTCGATGGTCATCGAGCCGGACAGCTACCTGCTGACCACTACGTATCTCAAATTCCATGACATGATGCGTCTTTCGGTGTGGATCGGCGGATGTGCCGTCATGCTGATCGCACTCGGCGTGGCAAGCTGGTTCACGCGTCGCTTCTCTCAGCCTATCTCGGGGTTTGCCAGCTTCGCCGATCGCATCGGCCATGGCGACTACGACGCGCAGATCTCAAACAACCAGGGACTGCGTGAGTTTGCCGAGTTGTCCGACTCGCTCAATCACATGGCGCATGAGCTGAAGTGTCGTGATGAAGTGGAGCAGGAGCTGTTCTCCAACCTTTCTCACGAGCTTCGCACTCCCGTGACAGTCATCAAGGGCTACATGGAAGCTCTCGATGCCGAGCTGATTTCCAACCCTCAGGAGCTGCATTCGGCAGCAGAGGCGATTTCCCAGGAGACGGCCAATCTCGAGATCATGATCAACGAATTGCGGCAACTTGCCCAGATCGACAACAATGCCGTCAAGCCCGAGGAATCGGACTTCGACGTTGATGAAGTGCTGGGATACATCTGGCGAAGGTTCGCTCCCATCGCCGTGGCACGTGGGGTCTTGTTGTCGCACCAGTTCGAGGCTCACGTAAAGGTTCATCTCGACCGTCAGCTTCTGGACAGGGCAGTGGCCAATCTGCTGAGCAATGCTATCACTGCAACGCCGTCGGGACGCTCCGTGACTCTCTCCAGCGCAGTCGACGAGTCGCACCGGGTCAGCATCGTTGTCGAGGATACCGGGTCCGGAATCCCCAAAGAGGATCTGACTCACGTGTTCGAGCGCTTCTTCAGGGGCGACCGTTCGCGCAACAGGAGGAGCGGAGGCTTGGGCCTCGGTCTTCCCATCGCCAGGGATCTGGTAGAGATCGAAGGTGGTCGCCTCGACATCAGGAGCACGGTAGGCGTTGGCACGCGTGTGACTGTCTCCTACCCGCGGTCTGTCGTCGTACGCGACGCGTCCCTTCCGGCTTCCTGAAGAACTCTTCTTGCCCCTGTCGCCTGCAGGGTTACACTAAGACTCACGGCCCATGGTGGCCGACTTGTCGACAGGGGGTGGTCCATGGTCGGAGACAACATGATGCACGCCGAAGTTCGTCAGACTGAAGGACTCACATTTGTGGCGCGTGGTCCGTCTAATCACTGGGTTGTTCTGGACACGTCCGAATCGGGTGGCGGTCACGGGGCCGGGTCCAACCCCATGGAACTGCTCCTGATGGCGCTTGGTGGATGTACGGGGATGGACGTCGTGTCGATCCTCGCCAAGATGAAAGAGCCGTATGCAGACTTCCGCGTCGAGTTGTCCGGCGAACGAGCGGAGGAGTATCCTCATCGGTTCACCCGCATCTACGTCGACTATTACCTGACGAGCGACAGTATGCTTACAGACGATGTTGTCAAGGCGATCCGACTGTCCACTGAGAAGTACTGCTCCGTCGGTGGGACATTGACGCCAGGTGTTGTCCTGGTTCACAAGTATCATATTATCCGCGGCACAGGCGAGGAAACCGGCGAGGTCGTCTGACCGCGCCGGCAATCTGCGTTTTGACTCTCGCCACATGGTGCGGCGGCTAGCTGTCATGATGCTATCTGCAACACGCTGCTTTACTCTGCACCATGATTTGCTATGATACAAATATGAGGGTGAGAAGACACAGAAACAGACACCACGATCAGCCTTCCGTCGGAGCGCCGGTCGCCGGGTCGAGCAAGAAGGATTCTGCTGTGCCGAGAGCCACGATGGCAGACACCCCTCATGATCATGTTCTCGACACGTTCTTCGATCCCGCGCATATACGTCTGAACAGCGTCATGCGACGTCAATCCGAGCTGTCGACACTCGCGTGGCACTTCGCTGTCGCGTCTCTGTTCGCACCGGTGGCGGGCATTGTCCTCGGTCTTCTTGCAGTCCTGTTTGCGCGCGAGGCGCAAGACATGTTCGAACTTGTCGGGGGGGCTGACTTCGACAAGCGCCGGGCGCACAAGGCTCTTGTGATCGGAGGCACGATGACAGGAGTCTGGTTGATCGGGACAATCGTACTCATTGTTGTCCTGACATCCCACGGATTCTAGCATGATGTTGCGTTCACGCCGCTGTATTCCTGGCACGCCAGACAACACGGCAGGGGTCTGCAACAAGAATGCCGGTGGATTTCACGGGTGTAACGGGCTACCTCAGAACTTGTAGCCAAATCGCCGCAGCAGGGCCTTTCTGTCGGCTGCATCATCCTCGCTCTCGACGCCTTTTGGTTTCTCCCCGTCAATGACGCCTAAGATGCCTCGACCGGTTCCGTTGTCCGCAACGATCACCTGGAGTGCGTTCGCCGTAGCAGCAAAGATACTGCAGACTTCCGGCACGGTTTTGACAGCATTCAGGACATTGACGGGGAAGGCGTTACCAAGCAACAGGACGAAGATATGTCCAGCGCCAATGGCCAGGGCGTTGTCCCGTGCGAGGTCGACCAGGCGCTGGTCCGTCCCGGCGCACCGCACCAGGCAGACCCCCGATGCTTCGTTGAATGCCAGCCCGAACTTCACGCCGGGCACGGCATTCACGACTGCCTCGTAGATATCCTCGACACTCTTGATGAAGTGTGTCTGTCCAATGATGACGTTCAGGTCCTCGTCCTTCGTGACTGCTACTAGCTCCAGCTGCATGGCGTCACCTCCACAGGCATTGTAGCGTCAGACGCAGTCTCAGCAACGAGTTTTCACGGAAGCGTTTTGGTCACCGGGAAACTGGCCTGGTCCGTGGCCTCCAACGAGGTCCAATTGCTCCAGATGCGCATGTCGTGCTACATCTAGTGGGTGTCCGGCTCTGATGTTTTCCGCGGCCGGATGTTCAGTGTTCATGCTCTTCCCGCGCTTACTATACTGTACGTCTCCCCGCCGCAGGCCGCTTGACAACAAGCTGACCCCCGATACCCTTCAGTCAGGGACAGCATACGTGAAGCTGCACCCAATTGACAGGAGGTATCCATGCAATACAAGATCATGTATCAGCCGTCCTACTCCTTGCCCGAACTGCAACTCGACCCGTCTGAGTCAGTCGTCGCCGAATCAGACGCCATGGTAAGCATGACACCGAATGTCAGGATGGACACGGGGGCCAAAGGGGGTCTTTTTGGCACTCTGAAGCGCGCTGTCGGTGGAGAGAGTATGTTCCAGAACACGTTCACGGCTCAGGACGGGACTGGCGCCGTGACGTTCGCTCCAACCATGGTGGGTGACATTGCGGCCCGCGAGATGAGAGGCGAGAGCCTGTTCGTCCAGTCAGGCTCATTTCTTGCGTCGTCTCCGACGATTGAGCTCGACACCAAGTGGGGTGGGGCCCAGACGTTCTTCTCCAGAGAAGGGCTGTTTGTCCTCAAGGTGACCGGCGTGGGCATGTTTTTCATGTCCAGCTATGGCGCCATCCATGCTGTAACACTAGCTCCGGGAGAGCAGCTGGTCATGGACACCGGCCACATGGTAGCGTTCGATGCGACGATGGGCTATCACGTACGGCCTGTCGGCGGGATCAAGCAGACACTGTTCTCAGGCGAAGGTCTTGTCGTGGATCTCACCGGGCCAGGAACAATCTACATGCAAACACGCAACTTCGGCGCTTTCGTGAACTACCTGGTTCCTAAACTACCCTTCAAGCGCGACTGATTCTCTCTCAGGAGAAGAGAAGACCAGCCATGCCCCCGGCCTTCTTGCGTGGAAGGCAACAAACAGGCACTGACTGCCCGGAAGAATTACTCGGCGATGATGACTTTTGGCGCGGTTGGTGTCATGTTGCTCTGGACGACGGCTGCGCGTTCAGCGGTAATCGCCCTGAGATCCCCCTCCTATACTAATTCCTCGCGTTTGAGGAGCAGGACGTCGTCGCGACGATCCAGTTGCCCTCTCTCGACAAGAAGATCTCCTGCGTGCAGCAGGAACATCCGAGTGTGCGACAACGACTTGGCGACGTCAGAGAGGACAGCATCATATCTGTGTATGGGTGGCCTGGATTGATTCGACGTAAGAATTTGAACACAGCTGTGAGCGGTTCCAGACTGGCGGAGAGGGTGGGATTTGAACCCACGAGGCAGGGGTTACCCACCTACTCGCTCTCCAGGCGAGTGCTTTCAGCCGCTCAGCCACCTCTCCGCATGGTAGGAACACGAACGTATCAAGTATACGGGAAAGCTTCTCAGTTGCAACGAATGGGGAGGTGGCAACCGCTTATTCCTGTAAGCCCGGCGCTGTCCGCTTCTGGTCAGCGAGACTCTCCAAAACGTAGATGGCGTTCTTGCCGCTCTTCTTGGCCTGATACATGGCAAGATCAGCGAGGAGGAGCAGGTTCTTGGGGTCGGACACGCGGTCCTCGAAACTTACCATACCGCCGCTCAGCGTCACGACCGAACGGAAGTGACGCTGGTCATGCGCGCTATTGCGTTCGACGGATGCGCGGATACGTTCGGCAGCTTTGCGCGCGTCGGCGGGAGAGGATCCCGGCATCAGAATGACGAACTCCTCGCCACCATACCTGTACGCTGAATCGACACTCCGGATGCTGTGGCGCAGAATATCCGCGATGCCCTGGAGGGCGAGGTTGCCGTCCAGGTGGGAGTAGGTGTCGTTGTACTTCTTGAAGTCGTCGATATCGAAGAACAGGAGCGAGAATACCTCACCAAACCGGGCGGTGCGCTCCGATTGTTCGATGGAGTGTGTCACGAACGCGCGGTAGTTGCCCAAGCCCGTTAGCTCGTCGGTCACTGAAAGCTCATCGATGCGATGAACGTACAGGATGTTCTCTGCGACCAGGCTGCAATCCGAGACAAAAGTCTCCACCATGTGCTGTTCTTCGTCCGTCAGGAGTATGGGGCGTTTGAATGACACGTACAGGACACCGTACAAGGTGCCTTCGAGTGTCATGCGGAGTGTCAGCTCGGTCATGGCTCCTGGGGCAAGCGGAACCATCGTATTCGAGACTTCAGAGTGGACAACCACAGCAAGGTTGGGATTGCTGAATGCTTCGCTCAGGATATCCGGCTCGACTCCGGGTTCCAGAGCAAACCCGAAGATGTCAGCCTGGCTGGCGACCAGTCGTCTGGACTCGGCTTCGAAAGGAACGTATGCCGATCCGTCCGCGTCCATGACATCCCGCAGCTTGTGAGCTATGGCAGCCAGGAACTGCCTAAGGTCTGTGCGCTTGAAGGAGGTGTCGAACAGTTCCTTTGCCGCGAGTCGATACTTTGTGAGCAGGGCGGAGCGCTGCTTCACGAAAACCTTTTGTACGATGGACTCCGCATAGGCCATGAAGAGGTCAAATGCACTGGTCTCGCTGACAGTCAGCAGTTTGTGCTCCCCGATGCCCACGATGACGAAGCCCACGAGGCGCTGCTCGAAGTCGAGCTGGCGCACCAGCAAATCGCGACCCTGCAGCAGGCCGGTGACCGAGCGCGACAGTGAGTGTGTCACATCCAGTCGAGCCCGCAGATCACTTTCAAAGAAACGGACAGGTTCCGCCTCTTCCATACTGGCAGTCCGGACGGCAGTCCAAGGGTGCGCCATATCGCCTGAGTTTTCCAGCAGGATGACGCTTTCCGGCCCGGGCAAAATGCGCCACAGGAGGCGACTGAGATGCGCTGTTGCTTCCTCGGTCGTCGAGACGTTGATGTTTTCGAGCTCCGCGCTGTTGATAGCTTCGCGGATATTGCGCTGCTCTTTGACTTCTTCCCAGATCAGCCTTCCCTGGAGGAATTCCTGTACCTCTCTGGCTATCGCCAAGACGTCTGCGGAGACGTCGCTGGTGAAGTAATCGCGCTGGCCACTTTCCAGGTTAAGCATGGCGATGACTCGCCCTTCCGCATTCTTCATCGGGATGGCCAGCTCACTGCGCGTGGCGTCATCAGCGATGATGTAGTTGGCATGATCGGTGATGTTGGGGACATTGACGATGGTTCGCTCGCGCAGCGCCTGTCCAAGGACACCTGCCCCTGCGTTCATACTGGCAATGATCTCCTGAGGTGGGACAGGGAACTTGGGCGGCGGCACCGCAAAGAGCCGGGTGAAGCGGTCGTTTTCCACCATCAGCAGGTCAATGCGCGACAGCCGGAACGCGTTGTTCATGATAGAGAGGAAGCTGTTGATCTCCTCCTCGAAAGGCAGCAAGGAAACAATAGCGGAGGACAGCTGGTTCGTGACGGTCAGCGTGAAGTTCTTGCGTTTGAGAGCCTCCATCATCGTGGCATTGTCCAATACCGACGCCGCAATGTTCGCAAACGACGTGAACAGGGCCAGGTCGTCTTCGTTGAACGGATTCTCGACACCAACTCGGCTGACAGAGACCAGCCCGTACTTCTGGCTGCCCTTGCGCAGCGGGGCGACCATCATCGATTCTGGTTCTTCAGGGGTTCCGTAGATCTGCATGGCGCGCGGATCCAGCAGGGCGTTCTTGATCAGTTCCGGGGTATCTCCATCAAATACCTTTCCAAGGATGCCCTCACCTCTGCGGATGCGTAGATGTGACAAGGCTTCTCGGTACTCGCTTTTTGCGGCGGCGACCGACAGGTGCTCCAAGTCCGTGTCGATGGTCGCTATGATGGCGTCGTCGGCCGAGAAAAACAGTGCTGCGCGATCCGTGATGGCCTCCAGGACCTGATGATAGACCTGAGACGCGGCCATATCCCGGATGATGGCAGTAAGGAAGGACAACTTGTGGAAGGCGGTCTGCATGCGCTCCTTGTCACGGCTGACATCGGCGATGCGGGTATCCATGGCACGAAGACTGCGTTGGATACGTTCTTCGGCAGCGTACGACAGGATCCCCACACCCGCGACAGCAAGTATTCCTACACCGATGTCCGCCCAGTTGGCTGACCGGAGCGCCTGTATGAAACCACTGCCTTTCTGCTGAGCAATCGACAATCCCTGGCTTGCCACAAGACTGGTCAGGGCTGCAGTCAAGTACACGGGAAAGTGCCCGTTCTGCAGGACAATGGACGCAATGACGACGAAGGTACCACTGACAACAAAGCTGACGTCAAACGGCAGGATGTGTGTTCCGCCATAATACACGGGCCGACCCATCAGCAGGGGACTAGCCATCGCACCCAGAAAGAGATTCATGGCGATACCGTCGAATAGGATCTGGTGGCGGAGGATGATGTGCACGATGCCGCTGCGAGGCGCGAAACGTTCCATGAGGTCAAGCCAGATGTTGAAGGCGATTCCGATGACAAGGAGTCCAGGCAGAAATACAAAGCTAATGTGCCCAGAGAGCTGGCGTTGCGTGGCAAAAAGCCACCAGATACTACCCCCAGCAATGATGGCATACCGGGACAGAATGAGTATTCTGGCTGTGTTGCGTTCGCCAGATTTCACTGTCTGCAAACTCTCTCCATGGAGAAACTATAACATGCACATGGGAAATGCAAACCCTAACACAGGCCACTCGCTGACAGGTCTGGACGAGAGCCGGGGAGAATATGTCAACGAGACAGCAGTCTAAAGGTTGAGCAGAACCTCGACGACGCGCGAAGAGACGAGGATGATGAGGAATGAGGCACTGGCCAAAGCGAAGGCCATGATCGGCATCCAGCGTGCCGCGCGCCCATGCTCCGGTTCGACCCCTATCAAGACTCGACGCAGCAGGTGCTCCGGTGCCGTCACGCCGTCGACGGCTGTGTGGTAGTGCGTCCGAAGCAACTGGTCAAGGTCGTCGTCACTGTGTTCGATGGTCACGATGTGCCTCCAGAAACGCCTTCAGCTCTTCCTTCGCGCGGAAGAGGCGTGATTTGACAGTTCCCACGGGCTTCCCGATGAGCTCTGCAATCTTCTCGTAGGGCATTTCCTTGAAGTAGTAGAAGTACAACACGTCTCTCAGGTCGCCCGGAAGGTTCCGCATACCTGCTGCTATGTCCTGTACAGTCTCGGCGTGCACCGGATCATACCCTGTCTCATCCGAACCCGGCTGCGGCAGGGCGTCTCCCGGGGTCAGTAGGGGAAGCTCTCGCCCTTTGCGCTGGCGAAAGCTACTTGCTTCATTCATGGCAATCCTCATGACCCACGTCGCTGGGCTGGAATCGCCGCGAAAGGATGCGAGGGAATGGCGCGCCTTGAAGAAGGTTGACTGGAAGACGTCGTCCGCGTCGAACCGGTTGCCCATTCGTGCGACCAGGTATGTGTAGATCTCATCTGCACAGTTGTTCATGAACGTCTCGAAATCCAGGACCATCGATGCTAGAAGAAGTCAGTCAGGCTCGGCAGGATGAAATATCGGTACAGCAGGACGACGCCCAATGCCCCAATCCAGCTGACAACCAGTGTTGCCGCGAGAGCGACGCCCCACCATGACACGGCCTGCGTGAAGGACAGTTCCAGCACCGCCGATACAATCAGGCATGCAAGCACAAAGGCGACGACGAACCAGAGGAATGCCCATGGCAGCACCTGGAACAGCGTTCCTCGGACGAACGAGAACCGCAGCAACGCTGTCGTGCGCGGCAGGATCAGCGGCCCAAACAGCAGAAAAAACGAGACGGCAGACACCAAGAATGCCTTTGACCAAGAGAGCCTGACGGGCAGACGGTACTGGTCGTAGTGCACCATGAACAGCATGACGAATGGTGCGACCACGGTGCCGGCAAGCAGTCCGGTGAGTCGAGCCGTTATGAGGCCCGGGATGATGCCGAACATCTACTCTCCTTACCCTCCCATCTGCGTCAGTTCGGCATGCAGGAGATTGCACCTAGTCACAAGAAGGCGGGCCTTCGCGATGGTTGTCAGAAAGCGGCCCTGTCCCGAAGCGCCTCTCTTCAGGATTATCCATGCGGCTTCCGCATGCCTCTCGCCAACCAGTGCGCGGACGTCGGTGAGCAGGCGGTCGCTGGCACGCTGGTCGCGGACAATACGCCGGGTTGCGCTGTTCACTTGGTTGAGCGCTACCCGGTAGTCGCGGACGAGCAGGAGGTACTGCCGGGCAATGCTCCCCAGCGAGCGTGCAAAGAGCAGTTCACCGGTTACATAGGCAGTCAGCTCACGCGCGGCGTCTGAAGTCGTCTTGTTGTTAGTCTCATAGAGGTTCAGGTCTGCCGCGAATGTCGACGCCGCACCGGCGACTGGAGCCAGGAGTGGACAAAACAGCATAGTCACGATCACGCAGGAAATCAGTCTCAGTCTTCTCATCACATCACCGGTCATTAGACGGCCAATGCTCCAGCATTGTTCACAGAGCGGGCGCAGTCCCGCTCAGACTGGGGCTAGCTCGTATGGCTAAGCTCCAGGAAGGCTTGCAGTGCTTCCTCAAATCGAGAATCTGCCAGGAGACTGTTGGCATGTCGCATCGTCACATACGTGGGTTCGGCCGGTTGCGACGGTCGTTTAGAAGCAGTGAACTTGGCGGCGGCTTCGGCCACAAATCCTTGCTTCAGGTTGGTAGCGGAGATCGGTGAAGGCACGCTGGACATTGGGACCGGTGCGGGTGTCGGCCGCAAGTCGCGTGCAATGAATTGTGCCTGTTCCAGCATGCCCGCCATACGATCCATGGCGGGCTGTGAGGGCCCTGCCGGCCGTTCGTTCGTCAAAGACGCGACTGTCGGGGAGGCCTGGGGAGGCGCCTCTGGTTCGGAAACCTGTGGCTGCTGGCGAACGCCCGGCAGGGTGGAGGTTTTCTCGAGCGAGACAGCTTGCCTTTCCTCGCCTGGCGGCGGGGCAGTGACGCCCTGGGCATCTGCTTTCGTCGTTCCAATGAGGCTCTCCAGCTCCCGTACAGGTAATACCCTGGCGAAAATAGAGTCGGGAAGGTCCTCAAGAGACTTGATGAAGTTGATATGACGCAATGCCTCCTCATCGAGGTTGGAGTAGCCCAGGCCGGTGGCCCGGTCGTTGAGCGGATCGACCTCGAGCAGGCGCTGGGCGAAGAGCTCTCCTTTCTGATGGTTCCCGAGCTGGTCGTCATATGTCTTCCACAGCAGGTAGAGTCTCTCTGGAAATGATTCGTAACTTGCAAGGCTGCCCTCGAGCAGAGCGAGGGCCTCACGGATCTTGCCGCCGCGCCGCAGCAGGGAAGCAAACAGAGCCTTCAGTACGGGGTCGGCTGGGTTCTGCTCGACCAGTTGCTGCACGTCGGCCTCAGTCATATCTGGGGCGCGCAGTCTGAGGTTGCTGTATGCTGCGAGAAGCGGGTTCTGGAGCTGGGCGGCACAGATAGCACTGCGGTTGCGGAGTCTGAGGTCGGTGAGGAAGGTGTTGTCGGAGGAGAGTGAGAGACACTTCAGGAACGCGAGCCTAGCTTCGTTGGTACGCTGGAGGGCCAGCAGGATGCTTGCATGAACCAGATGGCAGAGGGGGCCGGCAGGATCGATGTTGAGCGCGTACCGACTTTCGATGTGCGCTTCGCCAGGCTTGTTGCGAAGGTAGTACCCAAGTGCAATAGCCAACTGGACGCGCAGGCTCTTGGAGGAAACCGACAGCGACGCTTCCAGGGCGGACTTGAGTGCATCCTGCGGCCGATCAGAGAGGATGTACAGATAGGTCTTGCCGACGCTGACCAGCCCATCACGTGGGTTGCGCTCGAACATCGCTTCGTACAGATTCAGCCGTTCACTCAGGTTTTCCTGTGTCATGGCGTCACCTCTCCTCGCTCATTATTGCCCTCGGAGTTGTTTTGTCAAAGTATTGTGGAGCAGGAATGTCCTGCAGAATGACAGCATGTCGTCACTTCCACCTAGCGAATGAGTGACACCAGGTTCCAACCCCAGTTGACCAGAGCGCCGAGAACGAGCGCCAGCACGACCTCCCCCGCACTGACGAGTGCCGCGCGGCGATTGCCGAACTCATGTCTCAGCGCCGCGATGGTGCTGACACAGGGGACATAGAGCATGACGATCAGGGCGAAAACGTACATCTGCTGAGGGGTCATCACAGTTCCTAGCTGGGACGTGTGCATCAACGTGGTCAGCATGATGAGGGCAAGTTCCTTGCGCAGGACGCCGAAGATGAGGACGACCAGCGCCACGGGAGGAAGCCCCAGGACACCTTGCGTGAAGGGCGCCGCCCATGTCGTGAGAGGAGTCAGCCACCCCAGCTTGTCAACAACATAGAGGACAACCGAGCCACCTGCAATGATGGGGAATGCGAAGACCACGAAGTCCTTGAGCCTGAACCAGGTCTGCTTGAGTGTGATGCGCAGGGGCGGCCACTTCAGCCTGGGCATCTCCATGATGAGTCCGGGATTGGTCCCGGGGATAAACCGGTTCAGTGCGCGCCCCACGACGAAGACGATGAGGAGGCTGATAACGTAGAGTGACAGCGCGGGCCAGAAACCCATGAAGGCGCCCACAAGTCCCAGGATGACGACGGTGCGTGCTGAACATGGGACGAGCGTCGCAAGCACACCGGCGATGAAGCGGTCCCGGTCGCGTTCCATGATGCGCGTCCCCAGGACGGCGGGGACGTTGCACCCAAAACCCAGGATGATGGGGATGAATGCCTTGCCATGCAGGCCCATCCGGTGCATGATGGCGTCGGTCAGGAAAGCCATGCGTGCAAGGTATCCCGAGTTCTCGAGGAATGACAGGATGATGTAAAACGGGACGATGTACGGGAGGGCGACGGAGACGCCCGCCAGGATACCCTGCAAGACGCCGCCCCACAGGAAATCCCGCAACCATGGGACAATTGGGAGAGCCAGAAAGGTCTTCTGCAGAGAGCCGAAGAGAGTGTCCAGAGCAGAGGAGAGCCGGCTCCCCAGGACGAAGATGAGGCCAAAAACGGCAAACATGACGACGACCAGGGTCACCCACCCGAAAACGCGATGGAGCAGGAGCTTGTCCAGTCGATCACCTGGCGCGTTGTCGCGGCGCTCGGGTCGCCGAATCGATGCGGCAACAATACGGACACAGGCGCTGTACCGTTCCGCAGACATGATGCTGGCGCCTGATTCTCCGTGGATCTGCTCCAGGTCATGTGCAAGTCCAGCTGCCACCTTCGTCACGGAATCGCACGCGCTGCAGCGGCCTATGATCTCGGCATCTCCCTCCAGCAGTTTGATGGCCAGGAAACGTGAGTTGTAGTGAGTCAGACTGTCAGGCAGGGTGACCGCCTTGAGTTCCGTCTGCAGCGCTTGGATGGCGCCCTCGACCTCCTTGCCATAGGTGACCGGCGCGACGGGGGGTCTTCCCGCCGTCGCCAGGCACGCGTCGACCAAGGCGTTCAGCCCCTTGCCTGCAGCACCCGACGTGCGGACGACAGGCACACCCAGGAGTGACGACAGCTTTGATTCGTCAATAACCAAACCCTCTTTGACTGCGAGGTCGATGAGGTTAAGTGCCGTGACGAGCGGGGCACCCAGTTCCCTGAGCTGGAGCGTGAAATACAGGTTGCGTTCCAGCACTGTCGAGTCAACCACGTTGACGACCACGTCCGGCCGAGCCTCGGCAATAAACTCGCGGCTGACCACCTCTTCCTGTGAGTAGGTCGACAGGGAGTAGATACCCGGCAGGTCGACGACGCGGATGTGTTTCCCTTTGTAGTCGAAGGAACCCTCCGCCAGTTCAACGGTCTTGCCCGGCCAGTTGCCGATGATCTGGTTCATACCGGTCAGGGCGTTGAAGATGACGGACTTGCCGACATTGGCGTTGCCGGCCAGCGCGATCGTCAGGTCGAAGAGCTCCCCATGGAAGGTGCGCGGTTTGAGATCACAGCACTCCATCACCGCTCCTCTGGTGTGACGATAACCTTTTGGGCGACACCGCGTCCGAGGGCTGTGCACGCTCCGTGAGCTTCGACTTCGACGGGTCCCCCCGATTGTCGATTGCAAACCTTCACGGTCGAATCTTGTCCAAGTCCCAGGTCTTCCAGCCGCCTCCGGACTGCCTGGCCTCCGCGTATCCAGCGTACCCGGTAGGGCTTGCCCGTCACTGCCTGGTCCAGTGTGACAGCTCCGAGGTCGACCATGCTGACCACCATTGCCATACGCCTCTCGAGGTCCTCGGCGTCAGTGTCGGTCAGGACGTGTTCCAGCTTACACGCTTCTCTATGGGCCGTGTCCTTCCGCAGTCCAAGCATGCACAGCATACGCTCGGCCAGCTGGTGCCGGCGCACGATGCGCCTGCCAATCGCTCGCCCTTTCTTCGTGAGAGCGAATGAGGACCCCTCAGTCGTGATATCGCCGGACATTGCAAGGTCAAGCAGCAGATCAGCGAGCCGCCTGCCGGCGAGGTCCTGTTCCGCGGCCAGGTCCGCGACTGTCGAGGAGTGGTGCGCCTGCTCCAGACGGCAAAGCGCCTCCAGGCATTCCTCGCGGTCTTCCGACGTGACTGATTCGTTTTCGCTGTTCATGTGACAGAGCCCTTTCTGACCGCTGCGTGCGGTCTGCCGGGTCATACCCGGAGGGTGACGCTGACCTCCCCCTTGGGTGGTCTGCCGGTGATGCTACCCGGCCTTCAGTTCCTTGATCGTAGCGGCCAGAGCCATGATAAGCTCCGGCGTCCCCATCGACTCCTCACCCATGACCTCGGCCGCCGCGTCTCCGGCAAGCCCATGAATGTATGCTCCCTGAGCCGTTGCCAGGTCAGGCGCTACTCCGCGTGCGACCAGCGACAGGATGATACCCGCGAGAGCGTCGCCCATGCCGGGTTTGGCCATGCCGGGATTGCCGGTTGTGTTGATGTACAGCGAGCCGTCGGGCAGGACCGTGAGCGAGTGGTGTCCCTTGAGATGCACGACAGCGCTTGCCTGGGCGGCAAGTGTCTGTGCCGGACTCAGTGTTCCGCTCTTCTCGACGTCCTCTGGTGTCAGACCCACCAGGCGGGCGAATTCGCCGACGTGCGGGGTCAGGATCGTCGGAGCGTCGCGTTTCCACAGGACGTCGAGATGACCCGCGCAGGCGAACAGCGCGTCGCCGTCCAGGATGAGCGTTCCCTTGAAGGCGCCGGCAAGAAGCAGGACAGCCTCCAGCGTCCGGGGGTCACGCCCTACACCTGGGCCTATCACTACCGCGGTCATACCTTCCAGTAGTTCCAGAATATGGGGAATCGCCTCGACGGTAAGGACGTCGCCGGCGAAAGCATGAACGATCGGCCCGTCAACCTTGACACGGACGACGTCCGCAATGCTCTGAGGTACGATCAAGTGGACCGTGCCTGTCCCAGTGGTGAGCGCAGCCTCGGCGGCGAAGACGGGGGCGCCCGTGTAGTCGGGAGAGCCGGCGATGATGGATACCTTGCCATAGGTGGCTTTGTGCATGGTCCGCATGCGTTCCGGGAACTCGGGAGGTTCGGTCAGCTGAGCACGGATCGCGCTCTGTTCCAGCAGGATGTCGGGGTAGATGAGCTGTTCGACGTGAATTTCACCCGCTGCTTCTGCGCCCGTCCCTATGTACAGACCAAGCTTTGGAAGACCAAACGTGACGGTATCGCTGGCAAAGATAGGAGTCCCCAACGCCATACCGGTGTCGCAGTCGATGCCGGATGGGATGTCCACTGCAACGACAGCGTGCGCGAGGCTTGCGTTGACGATCTCGATGATATCCACGGCTACTCCTGAAACGGCGCGGTCGAGACCGATGCCAAACAAGGCGTCGATGACAATGGCGTCTTCGTCGATCGATTCCTCGATCTTGTTCAGGACCTCTTCGTCCGTGACATTGATTACTGTGTTTTCGGGGGCGATCCGCTCCAGAAATGCGCGTTCCGTCTCCGCATCGTCGCTGGGACGTCCTTTGACAGGGACCGCGAATACCGCAACGGGGAAGCCCGCAAACAGGAGGTCGCGCGCCGCGACGAAGCCGTCACCTCCATTGCCGCCCGTTCCACACAGAACGACAAAGTGCGGCCGCAGTCCCTTGTCAGCGTCTTCGTCCGCGATGTTCAGAGCGGCATCCGCGACAGCCTGGCCGGCACGCTCCATGAGCACAATCGACGGCATGCCGTATTCGTTGAAAGTGTGTTTCTCGATACTGCGGATCTGACTACGAATTGCCACTCTCATACATGCTCCCGTATTCTCCCAGGGTCACCATGGCCACGGCAATCGCGTATTCGCGTTCGTGGCTGATGCTGAGGGAACAGTTGAACCAGGGTATCCCGCGGATGACGGCAATCGGTGCGCCTTCCACGCCTGGAGCGATCTCGACTTCGCGCAGCGTCGGAAGATCCGTGAGAGGCAGCAACTTGATGACGGCCTCTTTGGCGGCCCAGCGGCCTGCCAGACACTGCCAGCGGTCCGGGCGGTCACATGTCGAGAGTTCGGAAGCGGAGTAGACGCGGTTCAGAAAGCGTTCTCCATACCGTTCTCCCAGAGTCCGGATGCGCGCTACGGCCACTATGTCCACGCCGAGTTGTTTCATTATCTCAGTATAGCAGCAAAGACGCGGACGGCGCTGTTCTCACCGTGAATCGGTTCAGAAGACCCGCTCATGTGGGCTGGCCGACGCCCCACATCCGCATTTCATTATGTCTCCGCCTGGCTAGAATATTGACAGAAGTCAAGCATGCCAAAGGAGGCCGGTATGGCGAAGAAGATTGCTGTTCTGCTGGATGAGATGGTGAATGAGCAGGAGTTCATCTATCCCTACTATCGCATCAAGGAAGCAGGATTCGAATCGGTCAGCGTTGCGACGGAAAAGCGGGTCTACAAAGGCAAATATGGCGTGCCGTTCACGCCGGACATGCTTATTGGAGACGTCACACCTAGTGAGTTCGACGGAGTAGTCGTACCCGGCGGATATGCACCGGACTTCCTGCGTCGGACGAGGGCTGTGCTTTCTCTGGTTAGCGAGATGAATGACAAGGGCAAGCTGGTGGCGATGATTTGTCATGCCGGGTGGGTGGGCATCAGCGCGGGGATCGTCAAAGGGCGCACGCTTACCAGCACCAGCGCCATCAGGGACGACCTGTCGAACGCCGGAGCAATCTGGGTTGACCGGGTGGTTGTTGTGGACAGCAACCTCGTCACGTCGCGGTCGCCAGCCGACTTGCCAGATTTCATGCGCGAGGTCCTGAAAGTGCTCTCTGCTCAGAAGTAGCACTGCTTAGGGCAGATCGGCAGCATACAACGCCGGCCAGCGGTTGGCGACCGGCTGTTTGTATGTACAATGAATGAGGAGCAACCATGGGGTTGAAAGAGAACGGCGAGACACTGCTGTCAAGACGCCACTGGAGCCGGTGCGAGCCGGCTGCCACTGTCGGCATCTCCTCGGGAAGGGTTTCCCAGGTCCCCTCCAACCCTGCGCCGGCTCAGGTGCTGGTGCGTCAATTGCAGCGTTCATATGGAGCACCTGTGACCTTGGTGCACACTTTCACATCCCAGTCAATCGCGGAGGCGGCATGAGCAAATTCATCTTCGTTACCGGCGGCGTCATGTCGTCGTTGGGCAAAGGGATCTTCTCCGCTTCTCTGGGACGCATCCTTCTCGACGAGGGTTTCTCCGTGACCATTCTCAAGATGGACCCGTATCTCAACGTCGACGCTGGCGTGCAGAACCCGTTTGAGCATGGTGAGGTCTTCGTGACCGAGGACGGGGCGGAGACCGACTTGGACGTGGGACACTACGAGCGCTTCCTCAACCAGAACCTGCACCGCATGAACAATGTCACCAGCGGACAAGTTTACCTGTCCGTCATTGAAAGAGAGCGCAAGGGCGAGTACCTAGGGCACACCGTGCAGATCATCCCACACCTTACGGGCGAGATCCGCAGCCGTGTCACGAAGGTCGCCGAGGCATCGGAGGCCGACTTCGTGATCGTCGAGGTCGGCGGAACGGTCGGCGATATCGAAGGCCTGCCGTTTCTTGAAGCCATCCGCGAGTTCTGGACTGAGGATCCTGGGGGTTCGATATTTGCTCACCTGACATATGTTCCCTATCTCGAGACGACGGACGAGCTCAAAACCAAGCCCACCCAGCACAGCGTCGGCGAACTGCGCAAGATCGGCATCCAGCCCACACTGGTCGTGGCACGCGGGGTAAAGGAACTGCCGACCGACCAGAAGCGCAAAGTGGCCCTGTTCTGCGGTGTTCCCGAGGGTCACGTCATCTCGCTGCCGAACCTGACCTCGGTGTACAAGGTCCCAAACTACCTGCAGGAACAACATGTTGGCCACCTTGTCCTGTCGACGTTCGGCATGGCTCCCCGTACGGCCGAGACCGAGACGCCTTGGGTACGATTCACAAGGACCATCGACCAGGCGAAGACGCCGCGCAGGCTGGCCATTGTCGGCAAGTACGTTCAGCTGAATGATGCCTACTTGTCTCTCCGCGAAGCGCTTCACCATGGCGCGTGGGCGACCGGATGTGACCTGCACATCGACCTGATTGACAGCGAAGACGTCGAGAAGCAGGGGACGTGCCTGCTGGACGCTGGCAGGTACGATGGCATTCTGGTCCCCGGGGGCTTCGGAAAACGCGGAATCGAAGGCATGATCCTGGCTGCAGGATACGCACGTACCCACAGCCTTCCCTACTTGGGCATTTGCTTGGGCATGCAAGTTGCCAGCATCGAGTTCGCGCGGAATGTGCTCGGCTTGGCGGAGGCGAACTCCCAGGAGTTCATGCCGGAGGCCAAGGACCTCGTCATTTACCTCATGCCGTCGCAGAGGGGCGTGCAAAAGCTCGGTGGGACCATGCGGCTCGGCGTCTACGAGAATGCTATCACACCGGGGAGCAAGGTGGAAGAGGCCTATGGGACATCTACGCTTTCCGAACGCCATCGTCATCGTTACGAGTTCAACAACGACTACCGTGCAGCCTTCGAAGAACATGGCATGCGCGTCGCTGCTGTCTACCCAGAGGAGGACCTGGTCGAGTCCCTCGAACTCAAGGGTCATCCGTTCTTTGTCGGCGTCCAGTTCCACCCTGAGCTCTCGTCCAAGCCGCTCCAGCCCGGTCCCCTGTTCGTGGCGTTTGTGAAGGCCATGTTGGCACATGAAGGGTAGAACACAGGTTCGCACGGTCACTCTCAGTCAGGCGGCGGGCGACGTGCTAGACCGACTGCAGGTCATCGGTGACGCGGGACAGGTGCGCGCCGAATCCGAGGTGAACCTGCGAACAGTGCTGACGCAGACGGCCTCGGCACTGTTCAAACCCGAGGAACTGCCACGCTACCTGCAGGTACAGCTTGCTGGCAATGCCGGGAGTATCCCCTCGTGGAATAATCTGACCGGTGAGCACCTGACACATCTAGGCCTGCCACGTCACCCAGGGGGCGTTCGGGCCGACGAATGCGGGACACTCATCTTGACGTTGGTGCCTGCCACCATCGATTACGTGGCGCAGGTGGAAGGGCGCGAAGTCTGCTCCTCCGCAATGTATGATCCGAGGGCGACGATGGCTTCTTTCGAAGACGGCATCCACCGCATCGTTATGACGACATCCGAGCTTGCCGTGACCAGGAGTGCGTTTCCCCATGGACTGATGGACCTGTCCTTCGTTCAAGTGACGTTCCGACTGCACAACACCAGCGACCAGTTTCACGCCGTGACGCTTGTCCTTCTCATCAAGCCGTTCGACGAGGTGGGCATCACCAGTCTGGAACGGTTCAGTTTCTCCCGGGATAACCTCATCACGCTCAATGGACAGCGCGTCGCCTTTGCTCGTGAACGACCGAGCAGGACGACAGTCACCGTCTACGACCCCCGAACTGGGAGCATGGTGGACGCCGATGCCGGCGGCGAAGTCGTTTCGCCGACGGGGCTCATGCAGCTGCGGCTTGCGTTCGATCATCAGCTCGAGCCCGGGGGCGATACTGAGATCACGTTCTTCTTCCTCCTCGACAGGGACCGCACCTGCAAACAGGAGGAGCTCACGCTCCTTCTTGGGCAGAGCGCCGGGATCCTTGAGCAGGAGCATCGGCTCGTCGTGACGCAGGAGAAGCACGTAGGATATCGTACGGGCGACGAACGCCTCAACCGTTTTGCCGCTAACCAGCTACTGCACCTGTCTTCTCTGGAAGCCAGCGCTGTCTCAACGTTCGAGGGCGGCGTGGATGCCGTTGCCTTGCCGGCGCTCGTCGAGGCGTACGACCGAGTTGGCCAGGTCGACACGGCTTCCAGCCTCTTGCGAACCTATGCAGCACAATTACTCCCAGGACCCGCTCTCTCGGCGGATGCGGCGTTTGCGTACGCGAGCTTCGTCATCACCCTGGGCTGGCATCTGAAGGTGGCGCGCCAGGTGCAGCTGCGCAGGCAACTGTTTCCCGTTGTGGAACAGTTCATCACCTGGCTCGGTCAGTCGCAGACGACTGTAGAACCTATCGCCATCAGTCTGCTGGGACCATTGAAGCGTTCCGGCCCTGTGCTGCACCTGGTGCTGGGCAAGGCTATCGAGAGTTACCAGAGCATGCTCTCCGAGAAGGACGACGTACGGCTCAGACTGTGTGATGACCTCCAGCTGCGGCTGCTCAAGCAAGCGGATGCCGCCGGCAGCCATGTCGGTCCCGGCAAACCGACGTTTGCGGACATTGCACCGGTCGCGGCCTACGCTCTGTTCGGCGCACACGGTACGGAAGACGCTGTCCTGACCAGCAGCATGAGCTGGATCGCCGAGCGCTGGTTGCATAACGGCATTATCGCGAACCCCTTCCTCGGGTCGCTCGGCGACATCCGTCTGTCACTGCTGTATGCCAAAGCTCTGATTCTGCGCCGCGAGGGTGGAGAGCACGGCCTGATGCAGGAGGGTCTCGAGCAGCTTGGTGTGTCCGACTCTCTCCCCGACTACGTCGACCTGCATACCAGGAGATCTCTTGCCGGCTCGCGACACAGCGCCGTCGCTACGGCGCTCGCTATCGAATTGCTGACCAGCCTCATCTTCGTCGAACGCGGCACCTACCTGAGCATCATGCCGGTGCCGACGCCCGAGCTGTTTGCCGGAGACGGCATTGACGCCCACGGCCTGCAGTCTACATTCGGCGAACTGTCCGTGCGTATGCAGCGTCTAGGCGACAAGATCCGATTCAGCATGCACTCGGATTTCCTCCGAGGTGCCAGCGCCATTGAACTCAACTTCCCATGGGAACTCAAGGAACTGGTCGCGCGCAAGGGAACGGTCAAGTACGTGACCGGAGGGACCGTTGTTATGGAGCCTGCAGACCTTATTGAGGGCGAGGCCATCATCACCAGCCCCGGCTAGTAATAGACAGGCCGTTTTTTTCAGGTGTTCTGGTAAGGGGTCGACACCTTGAAGATAGGCGTATGGAAAAGCGCTGGGCGTGAGCCCGGCGCTTGTGCATTTGATAGAGAATGGACAGGCTACTTCTTGTTGACCACCAACCCGAAATGCTTCATGGTCACCAGTTTGCGGTTCCAGTTCTTCTCGACCTTGACACGGAGGTCGAGCTCGACCCGCTCACCCAGGAAATGGACAAGGTTCTTGCGGGCGACATCCTTGATGGTTGCGATGAGCTCACCGCCCTTGCCGATGACCATGCCCTTCTGAGAGTCCTTGGCGACATAGACGCTGACCATGGCACGGATACCCTTGGCGGACTCGGAGATGTCGTCCGTGACGACGGCCGTCGAATAGGGGAGCTCGTCCTGCAGACGGGAGAATAGCTGTTCGCGCACGGTATCCGCAACGATGAGCTCGATGGGGTGAGATGTCAGGGTCTTGTCGTCGAAATAGGGCTCGCCGACCGGCATTGCATCGATGGTCGCCTTCACCAGCGGCGTGACGCCTTCGCCCGTCGCTGCCGAAACATGGAAGACGGCGGTCGGATGGAGCTTCTCCACGAAGGGAGCGGCTACCATCTCATGGCGCTTGGCGGTGTCCAGGTCCAGCTTGTTGACGACGAGGAAGATGGGCTTGGCGAGCTTCGTGACGATGGCGATCATCTCTTCATACTCAGCGTCAGGATAGGCCGACTGGTCGATGACGAAATAGACAACCTCGATGTCCTCCAGCGACTGCAAAGACGTGTCCACAAGGTACTTGTTGAGCTTGCTCTTGCTCACCTTGTGATATCCGGGCGTGTCGACGAAACAGACCTGGGCATCCTTCTTGTTGAGGACGCCAAGAATGTTGTACCACGTAGTCTGCTGTTTGGGCGACACGATAGACAGTTTGGTGCCAAGGATGGTGTTCATCAGTGACGACTTCCCGACGCTGGGCTTGCCGAAAATCGATACGAATCCACTCTTCATAATGAAAGTGTATAGGCTTTTGCGCCCCAGACAAACGCGTGTACAATGAATTCCATACTATTCTATTGGAGGTTTCCCCGTGCTGATCCAGGTGGCTATCAACAATATCGAAAGTGTTGAGCAAGGCGAAGAGATCCTCAAAAAGTGGCACTACCACCTTGACGAGGACCAGTCTCGCGTCGTAGTAGAGCGTGACGTGGATGGCGCTACCGTTCGCATCTCGGGGTTCCATCCGTGGGCTGATGAGATGGAAGAGGATGATGAAGAGTGCTCCTGTGGTGGCGACGACGACAACTGCGAGTGCAACAGCGGCGACCACTGCAAGGAAGGCAACGAACACGCCGAAGACGGGTCCTGCTGCTGCAAGGGCGAAGATGGCACCGCAGATGACGAAGACGAGGAAGTCGAAGACGACGAGGATGATGGCGAGGACGAGGAGTCCGAGGCCATCTATCTTGGTCAGGCCCTGTTCGTACCGGCTGGGGATCAGGCTCGTGTACTGGCAGGCGAACTGATGGACGACGATTACATCGGTACGGTATCCATTTCGATGGCCGGTGTCGAACTCACCGACACGGACGGATTCCGCGCACTGCCTGCGGGCACGAAGGATGCCATCATCGCCGCCATCGAGGAACTTGGCGACGCCGAGGCGTATCTCTCGATGTATGAGATCATGGGGCTTAAGGACTAGCGACATTATCTGTTCATGAGTATTCTTTCGGCCGTTGCGACGTTGGCTGCCGCCCCTGAAGGGGCGGCAGGGGGTTTTGTGCTCAGGTTTCCTCTGGGCGCGACGGTCAACGCCGTTGCAGTCGTGATCGGCAGTGTGCTTGGCATGCTCATCGGTAAGTCTCTCAAGGAAGACACCCGCACCGCCATCTTCATCGCGAATGGACTGGCGGTGGTTTCCATCGGGGTCGGCATGGCTCTCAAGACGGGCAATGCCGTCATCATGGTCATGGCCATCGTGAGCGGCGTCATTGTGGGAGAGCTCTTGCGGCTCGAGGACCGGCTCAACGCAGCGGCCGACCGCTTCCAGAAGCGGCTTCATGTCGCCTCCGGCAGCTTGTGGGCAGAGGGACTTGTCACTGCCACCCTCATCTACTGCATCGGCCCCATGACCATCATAGGTTCCATCCAGGAAGGGATGACGGGGGGTGGCACGCTCATCTATACGAAGTCTATCCTCGATCTGGTCATCAGCATATCGCTCGCCGCCGCACTGGGCAGCGGTGTGGCGTTCAGCGCCATCCCTGTATTCATCATCCAGGGAAGTCTGACCCTGCTGGGTTCGGTGCTGGGCTTCCTGATGCAGCCCTATATTCTCAATGAGCTGATCGCCACGGGCGGCCTCATCGTCATGGCCATCGGCATCAACCTGCTGGGACTGAAGAAGATCAAGCTGGCCAACCTCCTTCCCGGCCTGATCTTCGCCATCCTGTATGCGCTTCTTTTCCACGCCCTGAAGCTCGTCTGACACCGTCTCTTCCGCCTCGGAAGACACCCAAGCCCGTGCACCGTGCGTGCCCCTCCATAACAGGAGAGCAGGGCAACCCCCTGCCAAGGAGGCACGACATGGACGAACTTGTCAAGCTAATCAGCAACATTGGCTTCCCGATCGCCGTCTCTGTATACCTGCTGACCATATTCGGAGGCAAGCTGGACCGGATGCAGGCGAGTTTGGACCGGCTGGCAGACCTCATCGAGAGCGCTCTGCACATCAATGGCTCGGTAGTCACACCGTGATGAGGCCCCTCACCCACATGGTCCTGCACCACAGTGCGACGGATGCGACCCTCGGGAACGGCGACCCCGAGGGCGCTGCATTGTGGGCCGCGATCAAACACAATCATCAGAGGCACTGGGCGAAGGCCGTCCCTGGCTATATCTGCGACTACCATTTCGGTGTCGGGCCAACCGGCATCGTGTTCGCGGGTCAACCGCCTGCAATGGTCGCGTTTAACTGTGGCAATGCACGGCTCAACGCTGTGAGTATCGCCGTATGCTTTCTGGGCAACTTCCAGGTGGCGCGTATGCCTGCGGCGCAGTACTCGGCGGGAGTGCAACTGCTGAGTTCACTGTATGCACACTATAACATTCCGCTCTCCCATATTATGTTGCACCGCGAGGTCCCGGACGAGAGGACTGGCATTCCCGGCTTCACGGCGTGCCCCGGGCGCTGGTTTCCTTGTGTGGCCATCCGGGCCGCCCTTCAGGAACATGGGGGAGGTGCCTCATCCCGGACCGCCATGACGCGATAGCCGTGGTACGATGACAAAACCCCCGCCAGCTGGCGGGGGTTTTGTCATATCTTGATACAGAACTTCAGGTACGCCGGTCTATGTAGATACGCGGCACGCGCTTCGAGATTCCAGTCAAGACCTCGTAGGAGATAGTCCCCATGAGTTCCGCGAGTTCGCCCACGGTGATCGAAAGACCGTCCTGCTTGCCGATCAGGGTCACGGGGTCGCCAGCTCTTGCGGCGGGGATATCGGTGACGTCGATGGCGCAGACATCCATGCTGATACGACCCACGACGGGTGCGAACCGCCCCCGGAGGATGACACGCGCCGTGTTGGATAGTGCGCGCAGATAGCCGTCGGCGTACCCGATGGGGATGAGCGCCATGCGGGTCGGCCGGTCGGTGATAAACGTCCTCCCATAACCGATGCCGTGGCCTTCCGGCAGCTCCTTCACCATTTCCAGTTCTGTTCGCAGTGAGAGGACCGGCCGTACGGAACAGGTCGGGGTCGGGACGGGTGGACAGCCGTACAGCAGGATGCCGGGACGTACCCCGTCCAGCATGACGCCGGGAGACGTAAACATGCCCGCCGAGTTGGCCAGGTGCACCATTGCCGGCTGGAGGCCGCGTGCACGGAGCTCTTGCACCACCACCGCAAACCGTGCTGCTTGCAGCACCGTGAACTTCGGGTCGGATTCGGCGCACGCAAAGTGCGAGTACAGACCGACGATACCCACGTGCGGGACCGTGGCACTACGCAGGATCTGCTCTGTCGCATTGTCTGCCAGGACGCCCGCGCGCCCCATACCGGTGTCGACGTTGTAGTGCAGGCGCACCGTATGTGTGCCTGCCACCGCTCCATACATCGCCGTCGTCGCCTGGTTGACCGTCGTGAGGGCGACATTGTTCATGACGGCATATGGGACGAAGTCGGCAGGCGAGTGCCCCAGGACAAGGATTTCCGCCGTAATGCCGCTCTCACGGAGTTCGACAGCCTCGTCGGGCGTCGCCACTGCCAGCAGCCGAACCTGTTCCTGTTCCAGCACCGCCGCGATGCGCGCTGCGCCGTGGCCGTAGGCATCACCCTTCACGACGCCGATGACCTGCGTCATGGGCGGCGTGCATGCCCGGATGGCCCGCAGGTTGTCGCGGATTGCTGCCAGATCGATCTCTGCTACGGTAGGCCGATACATCGTCGTTTCCTCCACATTCAGTTGTCTTGTTTTCCAGCCTGGTGCCATAGTACCGATGCCTCACGCCGCGTCAAGGACGCTTGGTCGGAAGCCATGTCTGCGTATACTGTCTCCATCTTAGGGAGGAACACGTGATAACGATACTCGTGACCGGATTTGAACCCTTTGGCGGCGAAGCCATCAACCCGTCATGGGAAGCCGTCAGGCGGCTAAACGGCGATAGGGGAGATACCCATATTGAACGTCTGCTGGTACCGACTACCTATGCAGACAGTATCCGAACGGTGACAGAAGTCATTGACCGGCTTCGTCCAGCCGCTGTCGTGATGGTTGGTCAGGCGGGAGGACGAGCGGAGCTCAGCATCGAACGCGTCGCGATCAACTGCGATGATGAGAAAACTCCAGACAATGCCGGCGTCCTTCACGAGGATGCGCCCATCGTTTCACAGGGCCCAATCGCGTACCTGGCCACGCTGCCCATCAAGCAAATCGTCGCTGGACTTCGCAGTGCCAGGTACCCGGCTGTCGTCAGCAACACGGCGGGCCTGTTTGTGTGCAACCACCTGTTCTACGGCGTCCTGCACCACATTGTCACACACAATCTGGAGACGCAGGCCGGGTTCGTCCACGTGCCGTTCCTGCCCGAGCAGGTGACGGGTAAACCGGGGACGCCTTCCATGTCGCTGGATACGATCGTGGCCGGGCTCGACTGTATCGTCACCGCCCTGACGTCGAACGCGCGGCCGTAGCAGGTTTGCATGGATACACGAATGATGGAAACACTCGACAAAGGGGGAGTCATGAAGAGGAATCGGAAACTGCTGTGTGTTGGGCTTGTCGCTGTTCTTGTGCTGTTCTGCCTGGTCAGTCCGGTAGACGCCTGGAACAGCCACGGTGCCTGCACGAAACTCATTATCAGTGACCAGGAGTGGTTGAAGGCCTACGACATGATCACTGTGACGCCGTGGACCTATCAGGACGTGGATACAGCTGCAGTCGGACCCAACTTCGTCCTACAATACATCGAGGGCAAGCCGGGCACTGTGACCAGCGCCGCCGCCATCCTGACCAACTATGCAGACGAACCGGACTGGAAGATGGACCAGGACCTCAATCTCAGCCCGTTCCAGGTGTTGACGGGCGGTTCCCAGGGATGGCGTCACCAGTACTATGGCTTGGGCTGGCTGCGCTTGGGCGTCGCGCCGTCGCGGGCGCAGTACTTCTTCGACCTGGCAGGCAAGGCCAAGGCGAAGGGCGACTTGTACTGGACCTTCCGGTACCTTGCTCGGGCCATCCACTACGTGCAGGACACCACGCAGCCCTATCACGGTGCTCCTGCCCCGGCAGGACTCATTTTCAAGGGTATCGGCAACTTCGGCGCACTCCTGGCATCGGCGACCAACCATCACTACAACCTGGAGGAGTATCAGAGTGCGATGGTTGCACGCAGCAGCTCGGTGTTCGTTGGCGCGTTGCGAAATGCCGCTCCGCTGGACATTGCGACCGTGACCTCGGCAGACTGGCTATGCCGTCATGGTGCTTATCTCGGCAGACCCGAGGTCCGCAAGCTGTGGCCATTGGAAACTACGTTCTTTGGGGACAGCATCGACGGCAAGGACAGCTGGCTGTTCGACGAAAGCACGCTCCATGTCGCTGATCCTGGTACCGTGCAGGCAGCGTACGACCAGGAGCTCAGTGTTTCGCTGGACCGTATGTCCAGCTACACGAAGACACTGCTTCTACTGGCACGCCAGGCGTACGGCCTGTAAGCAACCCTACACTCACTAATTGTGAATCCCCAAAGTACCTGGTACTTTGGGGATTCACAATTTGGTCATGTGCCGTGGATGTCCTCCCACTCGGCGCGGGCTCGCTCGAAGACCTTGTCGACCGCCTTGCTGAAGCGAGTCCACAACGCTTCGTTCTCCTCCGGCGGGACCGGTCCCGAGAACTTCCATCGCTGCTGGAGTTTCTTGGCCTGTTCCTTGGACTCGAACGGGTTCCGCTCGTCCAGGAGAGCCTCCGCTTCAGTGCACAGCTGTTCCTTGACCTCGACGTTCTCGCCTGTCCACGAGCGGTAGAGTTCGAAAAAACAGTCGCAGACGGATCGATATTCCTGCCACAGTGCCTCACCCTCGGCACGTGCCACGGGTCCCGCTCCCATATACTGTTTCTGGAGCATCAACACCTTGTCGCGTGCGTCGCGCCATGAAACACCCTTCCCGGCCTTGTCGGTCAGCTCGCGGATGAGCCGGATGACGTCGCTCCGCTTCTCGGTACTGTTGCCACGGAGAGTTCCCAGCTTGCACACGACGGCCTGGCAGGCAGCACGGTATGCCTGCAGCAGGTCGGCTTCGCTTGCTGCGGCGACCGGTCCGACGTCCGCATATGCCTGTTGCAGCTCGAGCAGAACAGCGCGCGTCGCTTTCCAGTTATCCAGAGGGCGCCGGCTCAGCGCCTGAATGCGGGCAACGACCTTCTCCTTCTGCTTCAGGGCCTCGTGTTCCGCCTCGCGCTGACGGATGTGGAAGGCGGCGAGCACGGTCCGGAATTCGCGTTCCATGACCTCGTGCTGGTCGTGGGGCAGTTGTCCCGCTTCGTGCCAGTCGTGCTCCTCGATGTCCGCCACTTCGCGCCGAGCAGCTTCCCATGCGAGTCCGTTCGTGATGTCCGTCAGGTTCTCGACGCGGCGCAGTAGGTTCTCCTTGCGCGCGTGATTGGCGTCGTACCATGCGTTTCTATGTGCTTCGAAAGCGCGCTCTGCGGCGGTGAATCGCGCCGACAGGGCGGTGTCCTCCTCGTGCTGGGCCGTCTTCTTCCACAGCTGGGCCAGCTGCTTCAGGCGCTCGCTCGAGGCTGCCCACATCGTGTCGTCTGTCTCATCAAGTAATTGCTCGGCGCGCGTGCAGAGGTACTCGCGGTACTCGTGGATGGGAGCGCCGCGCATGCGCTGTTCATCAAACCACTGCTCCTGCCTCCTCGTGAAGGTCGCCACGGCGTCGTTGAACGCCTTGCGGAAGAGAGCCGTCGCCGCGTCGTCAGACCAGCCCGTCAGGCGCCACTCGTGCATCAGCTGGTCCAGCGTCGACCGTGCATTCTTCCAGTCTGTGGACGGGGCCAATGCCACGGCTGCCGACGAGAGCTGCTTCTTGCGCTCCAGGTGCTCGGTCGCGAGGCGTGTGGCTTCCTTCTGCATGCGTGCAAGGCGTGTGAAGTATTCTTCGGCTTCATCCCGCCCTGCCAGGGCTGCAACACGGATGGAGGCGGCCGTCAGCCGGGGCAACAGTTTTGCCTTATCGTATGCTTCGGCGTAGGCATTCGCCAGGGCCGCGACGGCGTAAGAGATAGCTTCCAGCGAAGGGTCGGCCCGTTCCTTGTGGGGAACGGCGCCCTCTGTCGTGGGCGTGGTAGTCAAAGATTTCTGCTGTGGCTTGTCCTGCCGTCTCATTGTTGTACGGGCTCGAGCAGGACCCAGCTGTCGTTGATGCAGGAGTTGCCGTTCGGCGTGAGTCCGGGAGTGACGAGCAGATTAACGCCCTCCACCCCCTGTGGCAACACGACGGTCTGGGCGGCGATGCTCTTGTCCAGGTGGATGCGTACGTCCAGCGAACCCAGCGTGTTGCGCAAGGTCACCTTCTGACCCTCGATGAGGCAGCGTTCGTGCGCAAGCTGCGTCGACACCGATACCACGGGAGGCAGGACGCGTGCTCGTGCCTGACCCGGGTCGATGCCGTTGATGTAGTCGCGCACATGCACAGTGATGAAATGCAGCATGCCCGTTTGGACAGCGACGTCGGGAACAACGGAAGGGAAATGGAACGTGTTCTGGATGCGCGGCGCGTCCTTGAGACGCCACATGCCGGGCCCCGCAGGCGTCAGCCGTGGATCGTTCTCGACGTCCACCAACCGCGTCCTCTCGGTTGTGAACCGGTCGGGCAGTCCGAGCCGTAGCGCGACCTCCCGGACGGTGTCCAGCTCGTCGCGGACGCCATCGGGCGGTTCCGCCGCCTTGTTCGTTTTCTGCAGGAGGTCATGGAAGTAGCTCATGACGTAATCGTTGCCGCGTTCCAGGAACACGGTCGTGGGCAGAACGAGTGTGCAGGCACGGGCGGTCGCGCTCATATGCCAGTCCAGGCAAACCGAGAAGGGACACTGCTTCAGGAATTGCAGCACTTTGCCGGCATCGGGGCACTGCGAGGCGGGGTTGCCCCTCACGAACATCGCCGCCTCGATGGGTGGATCGGCTTCCAGCAGGGATGCTCCCAGGCTGGGGCGCAGCACGAAGCGAGTCGGAGCGCCAGGCACGGTCGCGAAGTCGTCTGGCAGCAGGTCATCGTCGCCTTGGTCGAACCAGACACCGCCGCCGAGGATGCCGTGATTACCCAGCAGGAAGCCGAGGGTGTCGATGATGTGGATCAGGTCGGCGCCCCAGCGCGTCCTCTGCAGGCCGTAGCCGGTCCAGATACTGAGGGGCGGCTGGTCGAGGGCGAAGCCGACAAGCGCATGCAAGGCTGCGGCGGAGAGGCCGGTGGCCTCCTGCGCATCCTCGGCGGACACCAACAGACACGCCTGGCTGAACACGTCGTATCCCTCGTGGGGCGCCTCCGGTTCGCCGCGGAGGTTGATTGCCTCGTGGCACAGGTACAGGGCGAGCGTCAGGTCCGATCCTGGACGCACGACCCACGCAGAGTCGCTGGCGGCCGTCGTGGGTGTGGCGCGGACATCAATAGTCCCCAGGCGGGCACCCGTTCGGCGGGCGTCATGCAGAATGGCGAGGAAGTGGACACTGTTCTCGGCCGGGTTGCGACCCCACAGCAGGATTGACTTACTGTCCAGTGCTGCGAGCGGCTTGTCGCGACCGATCGTGCCATAGCTGCGGGCCAGGCCAACCTTGCCCTCGGAGCCGCACAGCGACCCTGTGGCCATCGTGCCACCCCCCAGCATCAGGGGAAGCAGGCGCTGGACGCTGTTACCCATGAGCAGGTTGCCGGAACCCTCATAGAAGAGGAAGGACTGGTGACCGTGACGCAGGGTGGCTGACCGGATCGCCTGTGCCGTCATGTCCAGAGCCTCATCCCAGCCGATGGGGACAAACTTGCCGTTCCGGCGTGCCAGCGGTGACATCAGACGGTCCTGACCCCGCAGATCACGGACCCATCGACGCCCCTTGTGGCAGATGAAGCCGCGCGTGTATGGGTTGTCGTTCCGTCCTTCTAACTCCACGAGTTGCCCTTCCCTGCAGGTTGCGACCATGCCACACGAGTCGGGACAGTCATACGCACAAACGCTCAGGTAGTTGCCATCGGCTAGCATCGGTTCCTCCACCCCTCAGGGTACCGATAGTATATCTGAGAACCGGAAGGATGAAGGTGATGCGTTGCACCACGGCGACTCGTGAGAATGTTACACTTCGGGACGGTTCCGAGAATGTTACACCTTCTTCAAAATGCGACCCCCCGGCTGCGATGACCGGGGGGCGTGATGCTGTTTTCGGAAGGAGAACTACGTCAGTCTGACTTCGATGTCACCACTGCCCGTGTGGACCGAGAGTTCGACGGTCGCCAGGCCCACGGGAATGCGCTGCCGCTGGACTTCGACGTCGACGCCTGGTCCCCTGACGGTTGCTTCGCCTGACCGCGTGTCGACGTCGACCATGACGTCATGCTGGTCAAGTTCTACCCGTACGTCGCCGCTGGTCGTCTTCAGGCGTGCGCCGCTCTGGACGGTCACGCCTTCCAGGCTCACGTCCCCACTGAAGCTGAGGACGTCGGTGTCGTTCAGGACCGTGTTGAGGACGGAGACATCACCCGAATACGACTTGAGCATGCCACGGACGGTGGAGTTGCGGATGTCGACGTCGCCCGACTTACTGATGACGTCGCCATCCACGAGGCACTCGACCAGGTCCACGTCGCCCGACGTCGACTGTGCGGAAGCGAGATGTGCCAGAGAGCTGGCGTCGATTTCGCCGGACACGCTGCGCACGACCGTTTCGCCCCTGAGATCGCTGACGGTGATGTCGCCTGAGACCGTCTTTAGTTCGCACGGCATGTTGACAGGTACTTCGAGCTCCACCGGTTGGCCATCGCCACCAAACCCGAGACTGAACGAGAAGCCGTGGAATTCACCGGCCGTCAGTCTCGATTCGACCGCGATAATGTCACCGTCCTGACTGGTACAGACGCTGGACCCTCCGCGAACGACCCGGACGGCAGGGAGCCCCTGGATGCCGCGCACCTCCAGGTCCTCGGAGATCAGGCGTACGGTCAGACGGCGGCCCGTGGTCATGGGTGCGGATGTGGGAGTCACCGGCAGCGTGGGGGTCGTCGGTACGACAGGCTCGGCCGGCAGACATGGTGCCTGCAGGGCTGTCGGCAGCTCGTTCTCGACGGTGCCGAGAGCTGCGAGCAGTTCGTCGTATTGCTCCTGTGTGAGAAGCCCTTTGTCTTTCAGTTCAAGCAGTCGTTCCTTCGCCTGGCTCATCACTTCCTCCTTTGATGGTCTTCAAAACCGCATCGACGCTCAGGTCGCCAGCTTCCAGCTTGTCCAGCAGTTCCATGACGTCGGGTTTGCGCGCGGCTCTCTCGGCAGACTTGTCGTCGCCGGCCAGTCCCAGTGCCGCCAACACCTTGTCCAGACGGCCCCGTACGGTCGGGTAGGACTGGTCCAAACGGCACTGGACTTCTTTGAGATTCCCGCGGGCTGCCAGGAAGGTCAGCAGGAACTGCTCGTCCTCGGCAGACAGTGCGACAAACCGGTCGAGCAGGTACGCTCCTCGCACAGTCGTGTCACAGGCGGGGCAGTGCAGCTCGGCAATCTCCAGCTGTGACCCGCACGACGGGCACGTCGTCGGCAGACGCTTCATGGCAGGCTCACTCGACGCTGAGGACGACGTTGTCTCCGTCGCCCGTATGAACGTTCATCAGTTCGCCGACGAAGGCAGGATCCGCAACCAAACGCTTGATCCCCTCGACATCGATCGGGACTTCCTTGCCGTCGACATCGATCGTCGTTGTTCCTCTGCGGGTAAGGATGTTCAGGCCGACGCCCACAAGTCCTATTGGAAAACCCAGGTCGACGTGTTTACCGTCAGCCTTGTCGACGTGGATCCGAAACGTCCGACGTGAACGAGGTTGAGTCCCTTGGATGGGTGGACGTGACTGCCCGGATTCCTGCGGCTCGAGGGCCGCGAGTAGTTCGTCTGCCTCGGTACGTGACAGCTTGCCCTGCTGGACCATGCGTTCGATCTTCTCATGTTCTTGAGACATGTTCTCCTCCTGGTATCGGATGTATGTGTTTAGTCTTTGATGATGTACTCGCGCTTGCCGCTAACCGTCCAGACGACGCTGAAAAGCATCGCCGCCGTTGCCTTGTCTAGTCGGCCACCATGCACCATGTCCATCAGTCTCGTCGTCATGTCAGTCATCTCGTGCCTCCTGGTAGAATTTTGTTTGATTGCACTTCAATAATATTAATGCGTTAGTGAATGTCAAGAGGTCAGTCGTAAGATAGTGAAGAAAACGTGAATCCATTCAGTGTTATAGAATGACTGGCGTTAGCACACAGTTTGTGTCCACAGAACCTATTCACTCGCAAGTTATATTATTCATGTGCGGTGACTGGACGCCGGGCGGGGGCGGGGGTTAGAGTTGTGGGTGGAACGACCGACGGCACGAGCTAGCCGATCGTATCCGATGCCTGCACAAGACAGGCTACTTCTGAACATCTGGCCTCGACATTGCTGTCAACATGCCAGCGGTGCCTGTACAAGTTTGCGACCACTGTGACTCGCAGTTTTGGAGCGACGTGCAGAATCGTGACACTGCCTTCGTACACTTCATCCGCAACGTTCGCGAAGTTAAGCGGTGGCAGCGTGACACACGCCAACGTCTGGTTTGGATAGCCGCCCTACAAGTCGGCCTCGCTCGTGCCTGGTGCAAGGGCTGCCTCGAGGGTATGGGCGATAGCGGTTCCATCCTCGATCAGCTCCTCGTCGGTAGGGTCAGGCTGCGCGGGAACCTGGGGTTCCTTGCCCTTGGCGGGGGCGCTCATCCTTGGCTGCTTGCCCAGGATCTCCTGGTGGCCGACGACTAGAGCACCGCGAGCCTTGAGTCGGCGCTCCATGAGCGCGACGGTGCGGGGATTCGTGGGGCTGGCGCCAACGCTGACGAAGAAGGCGCGCTTGTCGCGCAGCTGAGCACGTGCGATAAAGGTATTGATGGCAGGCGTGGGACTACCTGCCCACACGGGTGTCATGACGACGACGACATCCCGGCCGCTGACATCATAGTCGGCGCCGACCAGCCGGGTCCCCAGGCCGAGCAATGCTGCAATTATGGACCAGGGTCCTGCGGCTCTCTTGTCGATGAGCTGACGAACAGTCCCCCCGGTCGCTTGTGCCAAACCCTCGGCGACCTTGGCAGTCGAGCCTTCGTTGCTGTAGTACACGATCAGAACATTCATGGGTCCCCCTTATCAAAGTGAGTCGATGGCGATGTTGCCACAGCAGTATAGCAGGGGAAATGCGCGCCACAGTGTCGTCGCGCGCCAGAGCGAGGCTGCAGCCGCTCATGGTTGGCAACAAGCATCCATCGGCACCAGCTGCGATTCGGGTAACCGTTGGCCGCTAGACCTGACCATCTTCCCAGCCGCCGGCGTATCCCTACGCCGGCGGCTGGGCTCGCTGTCACGGGCAGGACGCGGGTGTTGCGGCGCCGGAGCAGTTGAGCTGGTTCAGTTAGTGACGGTACGCCGCTTCCGCTGACCGGACTGCAGCCCTAGGGACAACGTGTGCACCGGGCAGACGGCAACGCAGTCGCTGCAGCGGATACACTCGATGCTGCCTGGGTCGCGCGACGGATCGACGCCCATCTTGCAGACGGCCGCACATGCGCCGCAGTGCGTGCAGGTACCTTTGTTCAGCGTCAGCTGTACGAAGCTGACGCGGTTGAACAGCCCATAGATGGCACCCAGGGGGCAGACGAATCGGCAGAAGGGGCGGTATGCGACGACCGATGCGGCCACCGTCGCAACAAGAATGCTTGCTTTCCAGACAAACAGCCAACCTGCGGCACCCCGTAACGACGCGTTCAGAGCCATCAGGGGCAGGGCAGCCTCCAGCGTTCCTGCGGGACACACCAGTTTGCAGAACCATGGGTCCCCCACGCCAAACCTGTCTCGCACCAGCAGGGGGATGAGGATGACGAGAACAGCTAGGACAGCATACTTCAGATAGCGCAGGCGTGTGGGGCCGATACGCACCTTGCGCGAACGGATGCGGTACAGCAGTTCCTGGATCAGACCGAAGGGGCACAGCCATCCACACACGAGGCGTCCTAGCATGACGCCGAAAAGCCCGATGATCCCGGCGACATACAGCGAGATGCGGTTGCTCGCGCGGTTGAAGACTGCCTGCAGTGAGCCGATGGGGCACGAGCCCCAGGCGCCCGGGCAGGAATAGCAGTTGAGTCCCGGGACACAGACAGCCTTGCTGGAACCGCGCCAGACGCGGCCACGCAGGAACCCGGCAAACCATGAGTTTTGGAGGACGACGGTGACAGCCTGAAACGCTGTCCTGTGCGAGCTCATGCGCCTACCCGATGCCGATACACTGAAGGCACACGTTGATGGCCTTGGTGACGACCGTGCGGACTTCGCCGTTCATGGCGCCGAGGATGATGCCAAGGATGGCCAGGACCAGCAGGGCGACCCGAAGCAGCCTGAGGCGTGCGCTCACCGTGCTACGGCCCGGTGGGAAGGGCTGCAAACACGCCCTGAATGATACTCATCCACTCGGCCTTGGTGTGCGAGCCGGTCAGCACGCTGCCCACGACAGTCCCCGTGTGGTCGACGAAGAAGGTCGTCGGCACGACACTCACGTCAGCAAGCATGTCGTACATAATGGAGTGGTCTGGGATGACGTTCGTGTAGGTGACACCTGCTGACGCCGTCAGCTGGCGTGCGGTGGTCTCGTTCGCCGCGTCCGGCGTATCGGCGATGATTCCCAGGATGGCAAAATCAGTGGCGGAGAACGCCGCTGGGAGCTGCGCCAGGTCGGGCATCTCGCGGATACATGGACCGCAGAAGGTCCCCCAGATGTTGACCATGGTCAGGCGCTGTTTTGCAAAGAAGCTGTTGTCGACGATGCGCCCGTTCAGGTCGCTCGCGCTGAAGGGTCGGACTACGTATCCGGTAGCCAGTGTGCTAGGTCCCGTTGTCGTTCCCGTGCCAGGCGTTGCCTTCTTGGCGTTCTGCAGAGCCGAGACGACGATGACGGCGACGAGGATGATGACCAGGACCGCGATCAAGAGTGTCAGTTTGCTGATTCCGTCTCTGTGCTTGTGGGTTGTTTCCACGGCTCACCTCACTGGGATATCGCGACCATGATACTGTGTTCTCGCACCGTGCGCAACAGATGAAGTCAATGCGATATCTTGACAATCCAGAGCGAACGCCTGGCGTCACGACCCAGACTGGTGTTGCAGTCAGGCGTTACGTCCCTCCTTGATCAGCGACGCGAGCACGCTTTCGTACATCTCTAGGGTGCGCTGGTTGTAGCACATGCAGGTCACGTGCTCAGGCAGGAGGTGGTCGCCCAGCCATGCGAGGATGGTCCTCAGAGCGACGCGTGTCGCCTCTTCCAGGGGGTACCCGTATACGCCGGTGCTGATTGCAGGGAAAGCGACGGTCCGTAGATCATACTGCTCGGCCAGCTCGAGGCAGGACCGGTAGGCACTGGCCAGCAGCGCCTCTTCACCGCGCGTGCCGCCATACCACACCGGCCCGACCGCGTGGATCACATGTCGTGCGGACAGGTGGTACCCTCCGGTCAACTTGGCCTGACCAGTCGCGCATCCGTGCAGAGCCCGGCATTCGGCCAGCAAGTCAGGCCCGGCGGTTGCGTGGATGGCGCCATCGACGCCGCCCCCGCCCAGCAGCGACTCGTTGGCGGCATTCACGATGGCATCGCCCATGAAGCGGGTGATATCCCCAAGCTCCAGCGACAGCCGGTCAACTTTTCTCGACTTCTCAATCATGTACGCACCTCGCTCCCGTGCCCGCCGTCGTGGCAAACGCACCAGCATGATAGCGGGCTGGCCGGTGCGCGCAAGCGGTCACTGTACCAGAGGAGAGGATATCGAACGAAGGTGCTGCAGGACTGGCTGGCGGGTTTCAGCGGATTGCTGTATAATACAAAAAAGAGGAGGTGGTGACATGAATACCGATCCCAGAATTTCACCAGACACGCCACCGACTGGATGGCATGGTCTTCTCAGGCGGCCCAGTACATGGCTTGGGCGGTGGTCTGTCGCCCTGGCCGTCGCGTATCTGGTTCTCTACGTGGTCGATATAGCGGTGCTCATGCAACTGGCAGACAATGCCCCATGGAGGAGCGCGGTAGTGCCCCCCTATGCCATTGTGATGCTGGCATGTGGCCTGGGAGCCGGCATCGTCGGTCTGATGGCAATCCTGCGCCAGCATGAACGCTCATGGATTGCATGGCTCGGCGTCTGCTTCGGGCTGACATCGCTTCTCCTGATCATTGGGAAGGTCGTGGGACAACACTAGGCATGGGTGTCACCCAATAATCAGGTCCTCGAGCAACCGCTTTGGGACATGGTGGGTTTCCTCGGCATCTCTCCAGTACCTGATGTTTCCGTTCGGAGGGACAGACTCAATGACGACGTTCTCCTTCGGTTTGCCAAGCGCCAGAACGAAGACGATCTCATACTTGTCAGGGATACTGAGTGCCTGTTTGAGACTGGGTTTGTTGACCGAAGCAATGATACAGCCACCAAGACCCCTCTCCACCGCTCCAAGCAGGATGCTCTGCGAGCAGATGCCGGCGTCCCAGTTGTAATTCGCAGAAATCTCCTTGTCAGCAAGAATGACGATGTACGCTGAAGGACGCTCTCCGGCGGGCGGTCCGTTCCAGTCTTTCAGATATGCAGCCCAGGCAAGCGTGGGGAAAATCAGCGCATTCTTCTCCTTCGTGCAGGAAAGCATGTACCGCAGAGGCTGCTTGTTTGCGGCAGAAGCGGACAGCCTTGCAAGGTCAACAAGCTCCCTCAACGTCTGACAGTCCACCGGGGCATCCTCATAGAACCTTCGGTAACTCCTATTCTTCAAAACCAGATCCCTTATCATGGCAACCTCCTGTTCATAGTCCGTATTGTGATTCAATGCCAATTGGAACGTGCTTCTTCCATGCGTCGTGGGCGCTCTCATTGTACATGCTTTTGCACAATCTTCGCCATGCGTGGAGCGCTCACAGCGGATCTCCTTTGTGCAATGAGCACGACCGAGTAACAACCATGATCGTCGCTTGCCGCGACTGTATGACAAGATAAGTTGCCATCTTGTCGGCCGGGTCATGAAGACCTGTTTGTACCGATTGCTGCCTCCGCTTGCGAATGAGCTGGGCACATTCATCTTCTTCCTGCTTTACATCAGGCACTGTCGGCTTATCATCTTCGATTGCTACGGCAGGAGCGTGCTGGCATCGTGTCTGCGTGGGAGATGATGGAATGCACCCAGGACCAGAGTTTATACGACGGCTTGGCTACTTGTTGCTGGCTGTCTTGCAGGACAGTGTCTTCGTTCTGTCGGCATACCAGTCTGTCATGTCGCTGTTCGGGTTCTACCAGAGGCGCAAGCCGCCGTTGCGGAACCCCGTCACGCGGTTCGCTGTTGTCGTCGCGGCACACAACGAGGCACACGTCATCAGCGACGTGCTGGATTCGCTGGCACGACAGGAGTATCCCCGTGAGCTTTTCGACGTCTACGTCGTCGCGGACAACTGCACGGACGATACCGCCCGCGTGGCGCAGCAGCACGGCGCCATCGTCTATGAACGCACGGACGCGGTTCTCACCGGCAAGGGGCATGCCATCGGCTGGCTCCTCGCGCGCATCAAGTCTACGGGCCAGCCGTATGACATGATGGCCATGTTCGACGCGGACAACCTGGTCAGTGCCAACTTCCTGCGCGAGGTCGACCGCTACGCACAGGCCGGCCATCGCGCTGTCCAGGGGTATCTCGACATGAAGAACCCGGGGGACACGTGGATCTCGCTGTCGTATGCCATCGGATACTGGTACACCAACCGTTTCTGGGACCTTGCCCGCAGCAACATCGGTCTTGCCTCCATGCTGGGTGGTACGGGTTCCTGCATGGCGATGTCGCTGATCGACGAGATCGGCTGGAATCCCCATTCCATCACCGAGGATCTGGAATTCACGATGAAGTGCGTCCTGCAGGGCGTTCGCCCGACCTGGGCGTGGGATGCGCACGTTTACGACGAGAAGCCTCTCACCATGCGCGCTTCCTGGAACCAGCGCATGCGCTGGATGCGCGGCCACTTTCAGTTGGGCTTCCGCTACACGTGGCCTCTCTGGAAGCGGTTTTTCACGCGATTCGACATGGCGGCCTTCGACATCCTGGTCTACATCGGGCAGCCGATCTGGATGATATTCTCCTATCTCCTGATGCTCGTCAACATCGTTGTTCACTTTGCACATATGGCGGTACCAGTGTGGGCGTCAGCCGGCATCGTCACACCATGGGTCTGGGTCGCCCTGTTTGCGCTTGAGTGGTTTGCCCCTCCGATGCTTGTCGCCTCCCTGTTGCTAGAGAAGGTGAAGCCGAAATACTGGTGGGGTGTGTTTATGTTCGCCGTGTATGGGTTGACATGGGTTCCGCTCGACTTCATCGCCCTCTTCACGCGCAACAACCAGACCTGGTTCCACACCGTCCACAAGCGGGCCGAAGTTTCCGAAACGTAGCCGTATCCGATCGGCATTACAGCGTCAACCCCGTAGATTCCCGCCGTCGCGGGGATGACGTCTGTATTCCAACTGTGAAGCTGACCTGTTGTTTCTCGTGCGATACGGCGTACACTGACCAATTGTTGACTGACAAGTCAATCAAAGGAGATCGAGTGGATCATGCCTCGCAGTGAAGAAGCAAACATACACATCAAAGATGATCGACAGAAGCAGATCCTCTCTTCTGCTCTGAAGGTTTTCATCCACAAAGGCTTCGCGGCTGCGAAGATCAGCGACATCGCAACGGAGGCAGGAATGAGCTACGGGCTCATGTATCACTACTTCCAATCGAAGGAAGAGATTTACGCCGAGCTGGTCAGGGATGCCGTCGATTCCTCGAAGTGCGTAATTGAACAAGTGAGAGCAGACGATATGGAGCCGATCGACAAGATGCGAACCTTGGTCGCGCGGATTTTCAAGAGCGTTGGGCAGGACCAATCGATAGGATATTACTTTGTCCTTATGATGGAGGCCATGACGAGCGGGATGTACCCTGCTCAAGCAATCGAGCATCGGCATGGTTCGGAAAGACCATTCGACATGCTGGTCTACGTGATCAAACAGGGACAGCACAAGGGCCAGATAGCGCAGGGAGATCCTGTGCAGCTTGTTCAGACGTTTTTTTCAGCAATCCTTGGTCTCGCATCACTGAAAGTCTCCGGAACTATAGAAACAATGCCCGACCCCGAAATACTCATGCGAATATTCCAGCCTGCATCACTGACGACAACCTGACATTGAGGTGGAAACGTGCGTAATCTGTTCAAAATATACCGGAACCTGAAGCAGTTCACTATTCTCATCATTGTTGGTGTGGCACTCATGTACCTGTCGGTCAGGGCCAACCTTGAGCTGCCCACGTTGATGTCAAACATAGTCGACAAGGGCATCATTGCTGGCGATAGCGGCTACATCTGGAAGGAAGGGGGCATCATGCTGCTGGTTTCAGCAGCGGGTGGGATCTGTGCTGTGCTGGCAAGCCTGATGGCTTCCCGGTCAGCCCTGGGTCTGGGCAAGGTCCTGCGTGCCAAGATCTTCACGCACGTTGAGAACTTCTCCCTTCACGAATTTGACAAGTTCGGCGCTTCGACACTGCTCACAAGAACCACCAATGATGTTGTCCAAATCCAGACCAGCACGGTGCTATTCCTGACCATGATCGCAAACGCACTCTTCACCAGTGTTGGCGCTGCATTCCTTGCTTATGCCGCAGACCCGCGGCTGACGCGGATCCTGTATGTCGCTCTGCCGATCATCGCCGTGGTAATTGTGGTGGTGATGAGACTGGTCATACCGCTCTTCGGCATAGTTCAGATTGAGATCGACAAGATCACGAAGGTTGTTCGTGAGAATCTAACGGGTATCCGCGTCATCCGTGCGTTCAATCGGATCGACCACGAGAAGGCCCGTTTCGACCAGGCCAATGCCGATGTCACCAATACGTACATCAGTGTAAACCGCATTATGGCAGGACTGATGCCGCTCATGATGCTCGTAATGAACGGCGTCACGATCGCGATTATCTGGTTTGGTAGCAAGCGCATCGACGCCGGCGGTCTGACGCTGGGCCCGATGCTCGCCTTTATGCAGTACGCTCTTCAGATCCTGATAGCGATCCTCATGCTGACAATGCTGTTCATCCAGTTGCCACGCAGTGTCGCGGCAAGCGACCGAATCATGGCGGTGCTCGAGACGCGCCCCGAGATAACGGACGCTGCTGAGACACGGCAGACCGATTCAGAACGGGGTCATGTGGCTTTCCAGGACGTCGGCTTCAGCTATGACGGAGGCGAAGAGGCTGCCTTGTGCAACATCAGCTTCGACGCAAAGCCCGGTGAGACGACCGCCATCATTGGCAGCACCGGCAGTGGAAAGACTACGCTGGTCAGCCTCATTCCCCGATTTTACGACGTGGGCAGTGGCAAGGTCCTTGTCGACGGCGTGGATGTACGAGAGCTTGCGCAGGAGGATCTGAGACACAGGATCGGCTTTGTGCCCCAGAAGGCCATCCTGTTCACGGGTACGGTGGCTGACAACATCCGCTATGGCAAGGACGATGCGACGGACATGGAGGTGGCACACGCTGCCGACGTGGCACAGGCGGCCGAGTTCATCACCACAATGCCGGACGGGTACATGACGATGCTCTCCGAAGGCGGGCTGAACCTTTCCGGAGGACAGAAGCAGCGGCTTGCCATGGCTCGCGCTCTTGTCCGAAGGCCGGAGATCTACATCTTCGACGACAGCTTCTCGGCCCTCGACTTCAAGACGGATGCCAATCTCAGGGCAGCTCTCAAGAAGGAAACCCGTGACGCGACGGTCATCATTGTCGCCCAGCGAGTGGGCAGCATCATGAATGCCGACCGCATCATTGTGCTGGATGACGGCAAGCTCGCCGGTATCGGCACGCATAAGGAACTGATGAAGACCTGTGAGGTCTACCGCGAGATCGTTTACTCGCAGCTCTCCGAGGAGGAACTGGCATGAGCAGTGACACGACAAGAGAACCACGGATTGCTGCCGGTGGACCCGGACCTATAGGTGGAGGCCCCCGCGGTCTGCGTGGGGTCGTAGAGAAGCCGAAGGACTTCTGGGGCACAACCAGGCGTCTTGTACAGTACCTCAAGCCTCAAACTGCCAAACTAATGATTGTCTTTGCGCTTGCCATCGCCAGTACCGCGTTTGCAGTGTACGGGCCCAAGATCAGTGGAAATGCAGTCAACCAGCTCATGAACGGGTTTGTTGCCAAGAGCATGGTGAGCGGAATTTCGAAGGCCCAGGAACAGGGTGTTCCTCAGATCCAGAAGGTCCTGCAGGGGATGCAAACCGCTCAGGACGCAGCGGTGACGCAGGCCCAGGCGGCCGCCAAGCAAGGAATCGATCAGCAGTTTTCGGCGAAGTTCCCAGGCGTGCCGCTGGAGAACATACCAGGATACACTGCAGCGCTTGCTGGTGCTCAGGCAAAGGCTGCGGACACTGCGAGAAGTACGGTGGAAAAGACTTTCCTGGACGCGGCCAAGCTGACACCGACGCAGCTCACGGCAATGCAGCAGTTTGTTGCACTGCCCCTTGTCAGCAGCATCACAGATTACAACAAGAAGGCCGATACCATTCAGACCATTATCAATCTCGGCAAGACACTGCCGATGACCGGTCAGCAACAAACGATCAATGTCTCACAGACGGACCTCGATAAGGGCATTGCAGACATCAGGGCCAACGGCGGCACCATTCCGTTGCCCGCGATCGGGAAGACCTTGCTCTTCCTTCTCCTTGTCTACGTGCTGAGTGCACTGCTCACCTTTGTCATGCAGTACATCATGTCGGATGTTGCCCAGAAGACGACCTATGACATGCGAAAGGAACTCGACTACAAGCTGGCGGCACTGCCCCTCCGCTACTACGACATGCACTCCAACGGCGAGATCCTGAGCCGCATGACGAACGACATGGACACGATCTCGACCACCCTTCAGCAGGGCCTCACACAGGTCATCGTTTCCGTGTTCCAGATTCTCGGCTACATCTACATGATGCTTACGATCAGCGGGAAGCTGACCATCGTGACGCTTGCCACGCTGCCGCTGTACGTCCTCACAACTGCACTCATCGCACGAAAATCGCAGAAGTTCTACCGTGCACAGCAGCTGCACCTTGGTCGCCTCAGCAGTCATGCAGAGGAGATGTACACTGGCCACAATGTGGTCAAGGCGTTTGGCCATGAACAGGAATCAATCGCTACCTTCGAGGCGGTCAACAATGACCTGTATCAGGCCGGATGGAAGGCTCAGTTCATGTCAGGCGTCATGTTCCCCCTGATGAACTTCATCAGCAACCTTGGCTATGTCTTCATCGCGGTCCTTGGAGGTGTCTATGTCACCAGGAATCTCCTCAACCTGGGCGACATCACGGCATTCATCCAGTATTCGAGGTCCTTCTCAATGCCGATCATCCAGACGGCGAGCATCGCCAACGTCATTCAGTCGACGATGGCGTGTGCCGAGCGTGTGTTCACCGTGCTTGACGAGCCCGAGGAACAGCTCGACGCCGAGGATGCAATTGTGATCACTCAGCCTCGCGGCGCCATCAAGTTTGATCATGTCGCATTCAGCTACCGGCCGACAGAACCCCTGATCGGAGACATGAATCTTGACGTCAAGCAAGGCGATACTGTCGCCATCGTCGGACCGACCGGAGCAGGCAAGACGACCCTTGTCAATCTACTCATGCGGTTCTATGACATTCAAGACGGCGCGATCACCTTCGACGGCGTCGAGACACGAAGGATGCGTCGAGGTAGCCTGCGCACCATGTTCGGCATGGTGCTCCAGGACACGTGGTTGTTCAACGGAACGATCCGCGAGAACATCGCTTACGGGCGCGACGATGCTACGGAGGAGGAGATCGTGGCTGCCGCTAAGGCTGCGCATGCTGATCACTTCATCAGGAGCCTGCCCGAAGGGTATGACACTGTTCTTAACGAGGAGGCCTCCAACATCTCGGCTGGTCAGAAGCAGCTGCTGACGATTGCTCGTGTGGTCCTGGCAGATCCAACCGTCCTGATCCTCGACGAAGCCACCAGCAGTGTCGATACGCGAACGGAAGTCCGCATCCAGAAGGCGATGGCAAACCTGATGGCCGGTAGGACCAGCTTCGTCATTGCCCACCGTCTCTCGACCATCAGAGACGCGCACCACATCCTTGTCATGAACCACGGTTCGATCGTGGAACAGGGTAACCACAAAGAGTTGCTCGCAAAGCATGGATTCTACGCCGATCTCTACAACAGCCAGTTCACTGGGGCGGTAATCACCTAGGAAGTTGTCTGAGTTTACAGAGATATTGATCTAAGGTATAGCATCGTCAACCCCGGTCATAAAAGCCGGGGTTGTTTTTGTCGTTCCCTCGCAGCTGTAACATTCTCGTGTAACATTCTCGGGACGGTTCCATTTGACGCAAGAATGTTACACCCCGGCGTATCCTTCCCGCGCATACGGGACCCATTCCCGTTCGTACATTCGTCCTTCCCGCGAAGGCGGGAATCCAGCGTTGTTTTCAGAGTCTGTTGTTTGGGTCAGCAGCCCGCTCAACCTCTGCGGAATAACCTTTGCACCTTGTCCAGCAGCTGGTGCAGGTCATACGGCTTGGCTACAAACCCTTGAACACTGCCCTCCTCGAGCATCCGCGTGACGGTGTCGTTGGAGGTATAACCAGAAGTCAGCAGGATGGGGATTCTGAGGCTCAGGGCCCGCATCGCCGGTACAATCTCGTCGGTTGTCATGCCAGGCATGGTCATGTCCAGCAGGATGAGCCCGATGTCTGTCGGGTGCTCGCGCAGGGTGTTCAAGGCCGATGCCCCGTCTGGCGCTGCCAGAACCACATACCCACTCTTGCTCAGGAACGCTTGTGCGACGGCGCACACGACCGGCTCGTCCTCAACCACCAGGACCGTGCCGCTGCCTGTATTCACAGGGGTAGATACGGGAGCAAGGAAGGGTGTGGCCTCTTCCAGGCAGCGTGGCAGGTAGATGTCGAAGGTTGCCCCTGAACATGTTTGTCCAATGCCCCCGCGGATGTTCTCCCAATCCGAGGGGTGCTTCTGAGGGGCGGTTTTCCCTATACCTTCCGTGGATGCTGCCGTGATCCAGCCGCCGGCCTGCTTGACGGCACCGTAGACGATGGAGAGCCCCAACCCCGTGCCAGACCCTATCGGCTTGGTGGTATGGAAGGGCTCGAAGAGGTGCTCACCGATTTCTGGTGGGATCCCCGTGCCGGTGTCTGTGACGCTCAGGTGGACAAACTCCCCTGTCCGTGCAATCGGATGGATCTGGACGTATGCTTCTCCCACGATTTCGTTCCTGGTGCGTATCGTCAGCGTTCCCTTGCCTTTCATGGCATCGCGTGCGTTCACTGCAAGGTTGAGCAGGATCTGCGTGATCTGTGACTGGTCCACCAGTACGTTCCACGCTGTCTGCACGTCGTCGCGGACGATTTCCATGGTAGCTGGCAGTGACTGCTTCAGCAGCGCCAAGGTTACGTCGAGGGCGGCTGTCATATTCATGGGTACTGGTAACACGACGGCACTGCGGCTGAAAGTCAGCAGTCCTCTCGTGAGGTTTGCTGCTTGGCGGGCAGAGGTTTCGGCTGCGTTCAGGTTCTCCTGCATCGGGTCGGCTGTGGGCAGGCTGCTGCGCATGATAGAGATGTTGCCCAGGATGCCGGTCAGCAGGTTGTTGAAATCGTGTGCCACCCCTCCCGCCAGTGCCCCGATGGCTTCCATCTTCTGGGCCTGACGGAGTTGAGACTCGGCCTTTTCGCGCGCCTCCTCTGCCTGCTTGCGCTCGGTGATGTCGCGGTAGATGGCGTACGTCGCTTCCTGCTTCCCAGCGATCAAAATGGGTGCGCCGATAAGGGATACATCAACGAGCGTACCGTCCTTCCTGCGCCGCACCGTTTCCAGAAGGATTGTTTCCCCCTGACCGGTAGCCCTTGTAATCGCCCTGGCTTCTTCCTCGCGTGTGAGAGGTGCCAGCAGGTCGTCGATACTCTGTCCGACGGCTTCATCAACCTCATAACCAAACATGCGAACGAACTCGGCGTTCACCCGCAAAACCATGCCCTGGGCATCGGTGATCGCAATGCCTTCTGGGACTGTCTCCACCAGTCGGTCGAAAAACGCTCGTTCCCGCTGAGTCTCCTCCTCGGCCTGCTTGCGGTCAGTGATGTCGCGACCGGAGCCCACGAAGCCGACGACACGTCCCTGACCGTCCAGTTCGGCGCGGGCCGTCCAATCGATCCATCGCCATCCACGGGGGGTCATGGCACGTCCCTCGCAGCGGCAAAAGTAAGGTGGCTGGAACAAACGTGCAATCGCTTGCTTGATGGCTGTGAGGTCATCGGGATGCATCGAGAGTATGAAGTTGAAGCCTGTCAGCTCTTGCAGGCTCTTGCCAAAGAGCGCGCAGTAGGAGGGGCTGGCATAGATGAGCCGTCCGTCCGGGTCAGTCTTGATGATCAGGTCAGTCTGGTTCTCCACCAGCAGGCGATAGCGCTCTTCACTCGCACGCAGCGCTTCCTCCGCCCGCTTGCGCTCGGTGCGGCCACGCAGGACCATGATGCCAAACGCCAGGTCGCGCGACAGTTCCTCCAAGAGCCGGATTTCGTCCGGGGTGATGGCGGTGGGTTCCGAGGAATAGATCAGGAAAACACCGAATACGTTCGCACTTTCGTCCTTGAGAGGCAAGACGATAGCGGAACGATATCCGTGCTGCAGGGCACGGTCGCGCCAACGGGCGGTTTGGGAGACAGTGGTGAAATCATGGATGCAGACGGTCTCTCCACTCCGGATGGCGGTTCCGCTGGGGCCGCGTCCACGCTCGGTGTCGGCCCAGGTGATGTCGGCGTTTGCAACATACCCGCTATCGGACCCAGCCCAAGCTACAGGACGCACGGTCTTGGCGTCGTCATGCTCGGCATATCCTACCCACGCCAAGCAGTAACCTGCCTGGTCACAAACGATACGGCAGATGTCATTGAGTAGGGTCTGCTCGTCAATGGCTCTCAACAGAATCTGGTTGCAGCTGCTGATGGCCTGCAGCTCACGATTCAGGCGGGTCAGTGCCTCCTCGGTCCTCTTGCGTTCGGAGATATCCTCGACAAGACCGATGAGGTACTGGGGAGGCTCGCTCGCCTGCCATAGCGGCGAGACCGTAAGGTTGACCCAGATAGCAGTACCATCCTTGCGCAGGTAGCGTTTCTCCATGGAGTATTCATGCAGTTCGCCCTTGACGAGGTGGTCGACGTTGTTCAGGTCGTCGGTCAAGTCGTCGGGGTAGGTCAGTGCGTGGAAGTCCATCTTCAGTAATTCGTCCCGCGTGTACCCGACGATGTCCGCAAAGCGCTGGTTGACAAAGACGTACCTACCGGACTCCGTTTCAGCCTTGGTCACGCCGATGGCGGCCTGCTCGGAGAGTGCACGGAAGTGCATCTCGCTCTGTTTCAGTGCCTCATTAGCCTGCTCGTGCTTGAGCCGGTTGACCATAAGTGCGCCGATGGCCGCCATGACCAAGGGATAGATGGTCAGCACAGGCAGCGCGATGTAGCCGAGCACATACAGAGCAGTCTGCCACGGCAGCGTGAACATGAGCGCCAGCATGACGAGATGGACGGCGTACCCAAGGCCGAGCAGGTTGCGCCAGGTGAGGGTGATGAGGGGGCGCTTGAGCACTCGGTGCCAGACCAGACCGATGACGCCCGATGCGATGATGACGCAGACGCCGGTGAAGGCTGCTGCGCCGCCCTCAAAGATGCGGTATGTCGATGTTACGATCATCACGATGACGGTGGGAACGGCCCCGAAGAACAGGCCGCTGAGACCGATGAGTACGGAACGTGTGTCGAAGACGATGCCTGGCTCAAGTACCCACGGTGTGGCCATGACGGCGACCGCAATGATGCTGAGCCCTGCGCCGATCATTACTTGGCGCAGCCTAGTTTCCAGGTTGAGCGGGTGGGCGCCCGCGAGATCGTAGATGAAGACCATGGCGACCAGCAGGGAGACGTTGCTGACGAGCGCTATGAATGAGCCGTTGCTCATTGGTCACCTCAGCCAGGCAGAACATCCAAGCATACCCACCACAAACTACCCCCAGCTTATAGAGAACGCCGAGCGCGTCAAGGACACGTATTGCCTCACCTATTATCTACTCCAAATCGTATCGTTGCCTCACGGATGAATCTACTCCAATTCAGGTGACTGAGGAGGAACCGTGGAAGAGGGTAGGCAGATGAGAGGTGAAGAGATGGCACTGACAGTGAAGCAACGGCAAGCGGTGATGCAGGAGCTGCGGAAACAATACCACCACGCGTCGAAGAAGGAAAAGTCGAGAATCCTGGATGGGTTCGTGGACCTGACGCATCTCAACCGCTCGTACGCACGCAGCACTCTGAGGGCGAAGGTAGCGCAGGGCAGCAGGGGTCCCGTCCATCGTCCCCGGGCATCCATGTACACAGCAGCAGTCCTCCCTGCACTCACGGAGTTCTGGCATTTGTCGGACAGACTCTGTGGCAAGCGTCTCATCCCGTTCCTCCGGCGCATGATCCCCTTCCTCGAGACCCGGGGGCAACTGAACCTTGCTCCTGCTGTCCGCGGTCTCCTCCTCCATATGAGTCCTGCCACCTGCGACCGGTTGCTTTCCGAAGTACGACGGAAGGGGGAACCCTGGGAACACCCACACCCCCGTCCCGGCATGCTCCTCCTGCGGCAGGTTCCTGTCCAGACTGCTGCGGAGTGGAACCGTACCCGGCCGGGGTTCGTCGCTGTGGACCTGGTGACCCATGAAGGCAGTGTTGCCGGAGGAGAGTATGCCTGCACGCTGGACGTCACCGACGTGGCAACAGGCTGGACCGAGACCAGGGCCGTGCGGAACAAGAGTCAAGAGCATGTCTTTGCTGCACTGAGCAGCATACGCAGTAACCTCCCATTCCCCCTCCTGGGTATCCATTCAGATAACGGAAGCGAGTTCATGAACGGCCACCTGATCCGGTACTGTCAGCACGAGCACATCACCCTGACACGGTCACGCCCGTACCGGAAGAACGACAACTGCTTCGTGGAGCAGAAGAACTGGAGCATTGTCCGCAAGACAGTCTGGTATCTCCGGTATGACACCGAGGAGGAAGTCTTGCTCATGAACAAGATCTACCAGTCACTCCGGCTGTTCACCAACTTCTTCCTCCCCGTGATGCAACTCACCCACAAGATACGGCAGGGAGCCAAGGTCACGCGTGCGTATGACACGCCTTGTACTCCGTTCGATCGTGTCTTGGCTTCACCCTGCATCTCGGAGCAAGCAAAGGAGGCACTCAGGGCTCAGTACCAGAAGCTTGACCCCGTCGCTCTCCATGATACGATCCTTCAGGATCAACGGTGTCTGCAAGACCTGGTTCTCGCCAAGAAACACGACCAACTCCACATCATTCCCAGGAAAGCAAGGGGCTGGCAACTTCATCCGGTTTTGAGTAGATTCTGATGTGAGGCAACGATTCCCCGTTCGAGTAGGTTTATCCGTGAGGCAATAGGGGACAGGAGGTAACGTGTATATATATGGCGGCAACAACAATAAAAAAACAGACCCCCTTCATTTCTCGTGGTCTACTACAAGCACAGTTCGCAGACAAGGGTAAGACTGGATTTCCACGTATGCGGGAATCACAGATTAAGGGATCTATATGAGCGGATATTGCGAAACAAGGGTAGAAAGTAAGGCGCCCTCTCAGATGAGAGGGCGCCTGCGTTCAGTGTGTTGGGGGCGTGCTGCCCATGAGGACGGCACATCGCTGCGTCTTCAGGACGCCGAGGCTGTCGTCCAATACTGTGAAATGAATGTAGAAACCATTGGGCTTGAGGTCACGTGGGATAAACCAGGAACTCTCGAAGCCGTCGCTGGTCCCAACAGGGATCGTCAGCTGGGTAACGAGCTGGGCGAACGCCCTACCACCTGACCACCGGTAGACGAGGTTGCCCTCGGCGTCGGTGACGGTCCAGTCGTACTGCTGTGTCGTGGGGAAGGTCAGGACGAGTGGTTTGTCGGCCAGGTTTGTGAGCGTGTACTTGACGGTGATCGTCGTTCCTACGCGGTAGATGAGTTTGTCCGTCGTAAAACTGACGTTCAGGTCAGGGATACCCGCCTTGGCGACTGCGAACTGCGTCGTCGCTCCGGTCGGTTCGGTGGTCGTGCTGGTTAGTACAAACTCCAGGTCATACGTGCCGAGGGCAAGCACCTTGGGCACTTGCCACGAGCCCTTGAGCTCCATAGTCTCGCCCATCATGACGATGCGGCTGCTCATGACGTCTGCGAACATCTTGCCGGTCGACCACTGGGCAATGATCTTGCTGCCCTGTCGCAGAATGAGGTCGTAGACCTGGGCTGACGTAAAGGTCAGTTCCAGCGGGTGGTCGTTGCCATTGTACAGAGTGTAGCGCCAGTCGATAGTCTCACCCGGCACGTACAACAGCTTGTCTGTTGTCAGTGTTACTGTTGGCGGTGCATAACGAATACCGACAGGCGGGCCGACCGCGTTCACCGAACGCACGCTCAGTGTGACTGCCAGCGCGGCTATCAGAAGTACGATCAGTAATCTCTTCATCGGTGTCACCTCCATCTGGCGACCTGCTGCAGGGTGCTGTCCTCCTTCCAGTTGGACGACAGTCGGCGGATTCTGGTTCCCGCGCGTCATCACAGAAGAGCGCATGTCGGTCACGTGTCCAGAGACGTCCCGTCCGTTCAAGCGTCACGGAGAGGCCCCTTGTACTGTCCGGCACCCTCCGCACCACAACTTCGTCCATTGTGACAGGAATGTCAAGGATGCCCTTGCATAGCGCGGTGCATAGAGTATGGTTGGGGCAGAGGCCCAAGAAGCCTGACAACCACAGGAGGCGTACTATGCCACGACCGATTCACTTTGACCTGGGGGCGACAGACCCGGCGCGTGCGATCGCATTCTACAAGGCGGCGTTTGGCTGGACCGTGGAAAAGTGGAACGGTCCGTACGAGTACTACCTGATCATGACCGGGGCTCCCGGCGAGCCCGGCATTGACGGTGGTCTTGCACCGTCCAAGGACGAGGGCGTCGACACGAACCTGACCCTGGGTGTCGCGTCGCTGGAAGAGGCTGTTGTAGCCGTCACCGCTGCCAAAGGGACGATCGTGGGGGACATCCATGCTATCCCTGGGGTCGGGCGCATAGTGACCTGCAAGGACACAGAAGGCAACAGCTTTGGCCTCATAGAGGAACAGCGGCCCGATCAGCACGTCGAACTGGGCGAGCTGTCAGGCGTCTAGGAACGCGGGGCTGGTGCGGTCCTGACTATGGCATGCAAAAACCCCTGTGCCGTTCACAGCACAGGGGCAGTTGGTTCTTTCGGACGGCTACTTCTGGCCGGTCAGGACCTTAAATCGCTCGTCATACTCTTCCTTGGTGATGTCGCCTGAGGCGAACCTCTTTCTGAGAATGTCCAGGGCATCGTCCTGCTTGCCCTCCATCATGTCCCAATCACCGTGCATACCGTGCATGTGGCGCATGCCGCAACCCATACCGTGTCGTCTCCACGTCACCATCCGAACGATCCAGACAATAAGCGCAATGAAGAACACCAGGCACAGCAGGCCCATAAACAGAGCTCCAATGCCCAAACCCCCGCGTGCAAAGCCACCATATCTCGCAACTCCCATCATAGATATCGCTTCTCCTTTCTGTGGGGCGCCTTCGCGTCCCTGTATGTTCTATACGCAGCATACAGAGGTTCCGTGCACTTGATTGTGAAGGTAATGCGACTGACAATGACGAGCTTACTCACAGAACCGCTACGGCAGTCCGCTGCTGGTATTCTGGCACATCTTTGATGCAGAGATTGGCAGACAATTGACGAATGAAGACCCCGACATCCTGCACTGTGGCTTCATCAGAATTGCCTGCTCTGGCAAGCCTAGGTCAGGATCCTGCAGACGTCGGCGATCTCCTGGACCGACATCAACGGGGGACCGTACTGGATGTATGCGAGCAGGCGCGCAGTGGGCATAATGGCGACATGTGCTCCGCCAGAGCGGGTGGGTGGGGCACCCCCGCAGGCAACGACAGAGCGCACGATCTGGTCGCAGCCCGCATCTCTCAGGGTGCGGGAGCAGAGGAAGGATGCCCGCGTCACCTGCAGCACTGGGTCCGCTTCGTCACTGTCTGCGGCTAGAGTGCGACTCCAGTTTCTGGTCTCAATGGCATAGATGCCCGTAGGGCCGATGAGAAGGTGGTCCAGCTGTGCTGTCTTCAGGTAGCTGTCCTCGAACGGGATTTCCCGGTCGTAGCTGAGATGGAGGTCGTTGATCAGAATGAATTCGTCCGGAAGGGTGCCGAGCACCCTGATGACCGCACGTTCCGCGACGGCGTTGGCCAGGACGGCGGAGTGGGCGATCGCTTCGACGCCCTCGACGACGCGGTGGGCACCTGCGACACGCCTTGCCACCTCGGTGTCGCGGCCGGCGATGAGGTCCTGGAGGGCGCGTTCAGCGGGAAGGACGGCACGTGACCGTGCACGTACCTGTGCTCGTTCCTGGGTCTGCCGATTCAGACGGAGTAACCCTATCCATAGGTGAGTCACCGTACGCTGCGGGCCTGGGCTGTCAAAGCGGGCGGACAGACGTGCCATGTCCTGTCCAGAGCGGGCATGGATACGCTCGATGTCCGCGGCACAGGCGGAGCGCTGCTCTGCCAGCTTGTGTTCGAGGGCGGTTTCCTGGAGTGTCAGGTCGTCGCGCGCCAGCGTTTCCTGCTGATACAGGACCTTCTGGGCGCGCGCCAGCTGGATGCCGACGTCAGACGGCTCGTTCACGACGATACCAGCCTTTCGCACCATGACCAGCACATTCTTCCATGCACCGCTTGTGCCGATGACTATTGCCACGTGTCTGCCTCCCCCATCTCTGGTGACAGCATAGGCTCAAGACGGCCGCTTCATCTATGATGCGTGAGCCGACAGTCGCCCATAGCACCTGGCCAGAGTACGGGCCTGAAATCAGGCAATGCCGTACCAGTTGCCGCCGTTCAGATCTCCCTCGAAGATCTGCCGGTCTTCTGCATTGACAATGCGCGTTCCAGCCTCGCGTGCAAGCTTGAGATAGCGAGTGGCCTCGTGCTCGTCGCCTGCCAGAGCACTTGCTCGGGCGATGGCTTCGGAGGCGTAGGCGAGGTCAAACGGCTCCATCTCGCCCGGAGAGGTCTCCGTAAGCTCCAGGCAGCGCCTGGCGTGCGTGATTGCCGCCGGTGCATCTCCCAGCACGGCGTACACACGCGAGAGCAGCCACTCGGCGCGCTGGTGGTGGACGGCAGTGCCCACCCGAAGCCAGTGATATGCCGACGCCCACGCGGCATACAACATCCGTTCGTCATCCACGCTCGAACGGTCTGTGGTTTCCAGCAGTTCCCAGACCTCGCCGTTCAGCTTCCTGGCGAACTCACCATGTGCTTCGTCAAGTGTGTACAGTCTCATCTCGTCCATACAATCGCCTCCACAGAACCCTCCATGAAACGAGTGCCATGCTTGCACTGTAGCCTATCTTGGGGGTGGGTCAAGCTCCCGGACCATGGGAAAGCCCCCTGGCAGGACCAGATTCCCGCCTTCGCGGAGAAGCACCCCTCGCCTTGGACAAAAGGACTCGGGGGAATGATGGAGAGAAAGGCGCACGTACTCAGAAGGCATGTCACCTGGGCTGGCCGTCTTACCTTGTAACCAGTACTTCCTCGAGTGCCTTCAGCTGTGCAGGGAGAACCTCACCCACGTTCGTGGTAAAGACTTCCAGTGCCTGTTCAGTTTCAACGAAAGGCCGCAGGTCTGCAGCTATCTGCTCCGTGTCGAGGGATGCCGCCTTGTCTGCTGCGCGCCGGACGACGCTGACTGCGCTGTCTGCTCCAAGCAGGGCAAGAACTCGCGGCCAAAGCGGCTGCAGTTTCCACTCCTGCTGTTGCGCTTTCTGAAGAAACCAGATAAGGTCGAAAACATCGCGCCCCTTGAATGGCTGCGCCTGGGAGGATCCTCTTGTGTAGTCTCTTCCAAGGAACGCGGCCAGCTTGCTGCCGAACAATGTAGGGAGATCGTATGCCCGGACGAAGAACATCGCCTGGGCTGTGCTGAGAGGACTCACCTGTGTGCCATAGATACCGGTTGGCTCGGTTGCAACGTCACAGCGGAGAAGTAGGTTGGGGGTGTCGGCAGACGAGTGGACCAGCCCCAGCTGCCGCAGGACAGGGAAGACCAGAGTGACCGATGTGCCGTTTCCACTGACTCTCGTGGTCATATGACGATACTGGAGCACTCGGGTGACGTATTCTCGGATGCTCGCCGCGAACGACACGGGGTCCGGCTGCCCAGGGACGTCGAAGTCCAGGTCTTCGGACATCCGGGGGAGTCCGTACAGCTTGCGCAGACATGTGCCCCCGGTGAACAGGTAGCTTCGATACTGCGGATGGCTGTACACGAAGGCCAGAACCTCGTCCTGTAGAACCTCTTTTAGCCTCGTGCGCAGGAAGAGAGGGTTGAGACTCTTGCCTGGCTGAGCGACGATGGATGCAAGTCGTTCCTCGATCATACAATCCCCTCCGCGGTCAGAATTGACAGGACACGCTTCATCTTCGGGACATCACTGGCGTGGATATAGACGACGAACCTTCTCTTCTCCGGTGGACGCAGCGCATGCCAGTTCAGCCGCCCGGCCTCGAGCAGGTAGGTGCGCATCGCGCGCAGCGTGTTGAACGGTCGCAGATAGAGCATGTCGAACAACGCCTTGGCGGGAGAAGCGATGCGGATTTCGAGGCCGCGATATGCACCAAGATGGTATCCCGTGAACAGATCGCTTCGGATGCTGCGGTAGACAAACCTCCCGAGAGGGGTTACATAGGTGCGAGGAGTCTTGGTCGTGATACAGGTCAAGGCAAATGGCGATTCGGGGATCATGCCTGCCTTCTCCAGGACGTACTCGAGCGACACGTAGGATGGAGAGCGCATGATGCCCGACAGGTATTCCAGGTACTGGCTTGCTTGCTCGGGGCTGGACTGCGCCGCCTTCCATGCAGCTCTCGGCGCGTAGAGCCCGCTGCGCAGCCTGAGGAGATCCTTGGTGGCCTGCATGCATCGGACGCGATAGTCGAGCGTGGCAGGAGAGGCACCAAGGAGGACGCCAAGGTTTTGCTTTGTGACGACAGGCATAGTGGCAATTGCTTCCAGCGTACGAGTGCCAGTCATGTTCTGCTCCATAATTATTAAAATTCTTTCATAATACTGGAGCAGAACAATACTCTTGTCAAGTGCGCTGAGGCACAACGCCGATCACCCGCTGAACTGCCATTTTCGCTTTCACTGGAACGACAGAAAGGGGCTCTCATCCATTACTCCCGCGCATGCGGGAACGACTGATGGGCTTGCCAGCAATTGCCGGCGTCAGCCGGCGGTGGAGGGTCGGGCGGGACGACTCCTGAGTAGCAGGATGCAGTCACGAATCAGCAAGACCGCACCGACGCTCATCGCAGCCCCGATCAGTAACGACGCAGCTGGGTCGGCCCATGTATGACCCGCAGCTGCGAGGGCAATGCCCACGATACCGACAGCGTAGCAGACCTCGTCCTTGATGAGTGAGAGGAGGCGCAGACGTATCGATGAGCCTTCTTTAGCGCTTCGAACGATGTCGAACAGAGGGAAGTTGACCAGCAGCATACCAACCGCCAGCACCGCTATGGCGAGAGCAGGATCAACCGTCCTGAACGCTCCTCCGCGAATCAGGGTGGCCAAGGCTTTCCAGAGGGTGCCTGCGCTCAGGAACAGGATGATGAACGCTGCAGTAATGAGCGCAACAGCATTGCGGCTGCGGCCTCGGCTCCACCTTCGGTACATGTCGACCGGCTTCTGCGACCAAGCCAGGGCGAGGAGGACGACGACAGCGACCACGGCGTTGGCGAGCGTCGCAAACGCCTGAGCAAGGACGGCCAGCATGTGAGTGATGAAGTAGCTAGTCAGCTGAACGATGAAGATGGCGGCATAGCCCGCAAGTGCAAATGCGAGTCCGCGGCTTGCGCGCCGAATCTCCTGCATCATGTCCAGCCCGAGCGTCGAACTGTTCACGGCGATTGGATCTGGTATGCGTCTAGCACTGCTGCGTCGCACGATGGTCTTCTCCTTGGCAAACAGTCTTCTTTTGTCCTGGTGACATGGTGCCACAGTGAAGTGATATTGCAAGAGTGGAAGAGGCAGGTCCAGTGTGAATGTGCGCCTGGTTCACAGGCTCCCCGTGCTGCGAGCCAATCCGTCATGTCCGCGCGTATGGGAGTCCAGTCTTCCTATTGAGGGGTGCAGCGAAAGTGTAACAATCTCTGAGAAAACGGAACCGTCCCGAGAATGTTACACTTTCCCGGCCTTCGCGGGGACAACAAGAAAGGCCGGCCGTATTGCATCACCAAGAAATCATCGTGAACGTGTGAATCATTGCATCATCAAGAATCATACCGAAATGGTCCGGTATGTCACGGCTCCGAGGGAGATATCCTGGCTGATCTTCCCGAGGAGCCGTGCTTGCAGGATGTT
>CAIQIK010000022.1 GCA_903871855.1 uncultured Caldisericota bacterium | reverse complement strand
TGGATAACGCCATGATGCTGCTCCTTTCCCTCCTGTTCACACAAGGATGTCAGCAGCATGGTTACCTCCTCTCGTTTCACGATGATTTCTTCGTGATGCAACGAAGAGAGTTCGCGATGATTTAACGTGATGCAACTCGCTTTCTGGAGCCAATCTCGATCTCGCATATACTGGCAGGAGCACGGGCAATTGCATCCTTAAAGGGGAGGCGACCATGGTTCTTCACAGACATCATGAACCGTTTGCTGACATCGGCCTTGCTGTTCTGCTCATTGTCATGCTGGTATTTCAGGCGGCGGCGCCGTCAGGGAGCGTGAGCGCTGCCGACACGAGTTCCGTGTGGCACCTGCTCAGCCAGAAGGCTCGCAACATTTCCTACACCGATGCCGCGACCGACGGAAAAGCCGTAGTCAATGTCGGCACACGGGGTGCCGTCGCACTGACCAGCGATCTGGTGCACTGGGAGCCCATCGAGCAGTTCACCAGCAAGGACCTGTATGGCATCTGTCGTGGAAACGGTATGTACGTTGCCGTCGGCGATGAGGGTACCCTCTTTACGTCGACGGATGGGCGTTCGTGGGCGGAGCACCTGGTTCCCGGGGACATCAGCCTTGCGTCTGTTGCCTTCGGGAATGGAGTCTATGTCGCAGTCGGTCTCGGCGGAGGCATCATACGGTCGAGCGACGGCGCGGAATGGACGCTCATGACGGCACCTGTGGACAAGAGCCTCTATGACGTTACCTTCGGTGGCGGTCGTTTCGTCGCTGTGGGACAAGACGGCGCCATCGTGACGTCCATCGACGGTCTGACGTGGGAGGACAGAACAGTCGCCTCTGATGCCGACCTGTACGGCGTGGCATGGGGAAAGGACAGATACGTTGCTGCGGGCGGGGCATCGCTGATCCTTACCTCTCCAGACGGCGCAGTCTGGACACATCAGACGGCCGCCTACGAAGATCTGACCTTTGCCGCTGTGACATATGCTGGCGACGCATTTGTCCTCGCGGCTAACTATGACGCGATGCGTGAGAGTATGACCGTACCGACGCGGTGGGCGGTCTTCTACTTCCGCTCGACGGACGGGACGTCCTGGCAGGACTTGAAATGGCAGGAGGCCTATGTCTGGAAACGTTCCAGCTGGGTACGGGGCATGCTGTGGATGGGCTCGCTGCTGGTTTCTTTCGGCGACAACGGCTCGGCCCAGACGTCGCCGGACGGCATGCGATGGACCAATCGCACGTCTGCAGGAAACGCGGTCATCGTGGGCATAGCGAGTGGCGCAGGGACGTACGTGGGCGTCGGCACGGAGGACGCGTTCAATGGAGCTGTGTATAGCTCAACCGATGGCCTGACGTGGCAGCACGAGGTCAATCCACAGGTTCCGCGTTCAAACGACATCTATGAACAGTGGCAGGACGACCTGTACGGTGCTGCCTATGGAGACGGTGTTTTCGTGGCCGTCGGCAGCCACGGTGTCATTCTGCGCTCTGGAGACGGGCATGCGTGGACGGTCGAACAAAGCGGCACGCAGGACTCCCTGCTCGCGATTACACGGGTCGGCGACCTGTTTGCAGCGGTCGGCAACAACGGGACCCTTCTGACATCGCCGGATGGCCACGTGTGGACAAGTCGACTGCCGGTTCAAACGAACCTGTTGTTCTGGAGCATGGTAGTCGGGCGTGACACGCTGGTCGTCATGGGGGCGGACCTGGGCAAGAAGGACTCGAGGACTCTGGTCACCTCGCTTCCCGTTTCCGATCTCCGTGGAAATGCAATGATTCCAGCCAGCCCGCTTGTCCCGATCGGTGGAGTCGCCGGGACCTCTTGGCTGGCCCAGCTGACGTATGGCAACAACCGTTTTGTCGCCGTAGCCGATGGCAACGGTGCAAGCTGGTACTCCGACGACGCCGTGAAGTGGCAGGCGGCTGCACCCACATTCCTATATCCAGTCCGCGCAATTGCCTTTGCCCAAGGGACATTCGTGGCTGTCGGTGACGCGAACGCCATAGCGACGTCTCCAGACGGCGTCTCGTGGACAGCCCGGAGTTCGGGCAACGCAGGGTTGAACCCGGCGGAGCAGAAGACTAATCTGCTTCACGAAGACTACATCTGCGCCTATGGAGACGCCCAACGACTGCTTGTAACGTCGTCCTGGAGCTCCGTCGCGGTATCGTACGACGGTGGGGAACGGTGGGCGGGGACCGGGGATAACGACAACGAGGACGCGATGCTGACTGCGGTGGCTGATACGCCCAATGGGCTGGTCGCTGTCGGCGAACTCGGGTGCGTCCGCGTGTCGAGGGATGGCATTGTCTGGCAGCAATGTGCGACGGATGCTTCTGGATGGATCTGGGGTGTGGCTACGACGCCGACCGGTGTCGTGGCGGTCGGGGAATTTGGCCTCATCATGAGCTCGCCTGATCTGGTCACCTGGCACGTACTGGAACCAGTCACGTCGGAGACGCTGACAAGCGTAGCTGCGGGAGGTGGACACCTGGTTGCAGTCGGAGACAATGGTACTGTCGTTAGCTCCGACGACGGTCGGATCTGGACGGCGGGGGAAACGGGTCTTCCGGTCGATATGAGCGCCGTCGCCTTTGGCGCAGGCTTCTTCGTGGGAGTCGGGCAGGCTGGCACGCTGGCGACATCGGTTGGTGGCCGGGCATGGAACACAGTCACGATTGGCGTGACAGCAGACCTCAACGACGTCGCTTTCTTGGAGGGAGAGTTTGTTGCGGTGGGCGGTGGAGGGACCATCCTGACGTCAGGCAATGGTACGACGTGGACGCCCCAGAAGGCAGGGACTACAGCGTCTCTGTTTAGTGTGACTTCGCAGAACGGCGTCCTCGTTGCTGTCGGCGACAAGGGAACCGTTGTGACCTCGACAGATGCGATCCATTGGAGTGTCAGTGCCACGCCGACCAAGGAGATTCTCTATGGCTGTGCGGCGCGAGGCAGCACGTTTGTTGCCGTCGGCAGCAGCGACACGACCATGTGGACGTCCGACCTGGTCGCGCCGGCATCCCCTGCGCCAGTACAACCACTCCCGGGCGCTACAGTGGACGCGGGATCGGTCACGCTCGTCTGGTCAGTCACGCCCGGAGCAGTGACATATGACGTGCAGACCACTACGACAGCGGACTTCAGCAAGGTGACCATCGAGAAGCATGGCGTGTCCGGGACGTCAGTCACGCTGAGCGCTGCGGAAGTTGCTGATACCGGGACGACCTACTGGAGGGTCCGGGCAGTCAGCGCTGTCCTTGTCTCAGCGTGGTCCACGGTCCAATCCTTCACTGTCCGGGCAGCCCAGCCGCGTCAGACTATCCTAGTGTTGCACGTGGCGAGCACGCAGATGTCGGTCAACGGGACCTCAGTAACGATCGATGTGGCACCGCAGATCATCGAGGGTCGCTCGCTGCTGCCCATCAAGTGGGTCGCAGAGCCGTTGGGCGCTGATGTGTCCTGGAACGCGGTGGACCGCAAGGTTACGATTTCATTGAATGGAATGATCCTGGAGCTCTGGGTGGGCAAGAGTCAAGCTCGCGTCAACGGCGCACTTGTCGCCATCGATACCACGAATGGCAAGGTCGTACCGGTGATCGTGAGTGGTCGCACGATGCTGCCCGTCCGCTTCGTCGCCGAGCAGTTGGGCGCCGACGTGCAGTGGGAACAGGCCACGAAAACCATCACGATTACGTATCAGCAGCCGTAGGTTCGTTGACATCGTCACATAGTCCCGAGGACCCAGCCGCATGACCGGGCTTCTGCTGTATATTGCTGCCACTCCTTGTCATCTATCCGTATTGTGGTTTCCCTTCTTCACAGGATAGCGCGTACGAAACCCCTCCCCTCCCTGTACTAGAGGTGGCAGCATCCATGGGTGCCGCACTCCGGGGGTGACCCCGTAACAGAGGAGACCACATGAGGAAATCGTTGGGAAAGGTAGTCCTGGCAGTTGTCATCGCCGGGCTCCTTACAGGCGGCATCGCCATAGTATCAGCAGCGACCAAGGTACGGACCGTGACGACGCCGCAAGGAACCACTGTCGATGTCATCTCGGTGACGGGCACAGTTACGGAAGTCTCGACAGCGGGCACGGCTGAGCCCGGTCAGGGTATCATGGGTATGTTCCGCCGTGGTCATGCAGGCTATGCGAAGATCAAGGACAGCACGGACGGAACGATCTACACGCTTGAACTTGGCCGCGAAGAAGCCGCGGGCATTACAATGAAGGTCGGTGACACCGTCACCGTCGAAGGGACGTCAGAAACGCGAAACAGTGTCAACGAACTGCAGATCTGGACGTTCACTGGCGCTGACGGTAAGACCGTAACTCTGCGCAAAGCCGACGGGACGCCCAACATCGAGACGGTGAGCGTCGCGGGAACGGTTACAGAGGTCAACGTGCCGACGACGACCCCCTCAACTGGTGTGAGGGCGAAGCCGGTCCCGAAGGCAATGGCGACGATCAAGGTCAAGCAGGCTGACGGTACCATCGTGACAGTGGTCCTCGGACATGACGAAAGCAGCATCACCGTGAAGGTCGGCGATGAGATCAAGGTTGAAGGCTTCAAAACCCCGATGGATGCGAATACGATCATGGCTACCTCGTTTACCGGCGCTGACGGCAAGACGGTTACCCTTCGTGGCCTGGATGGCATGGATGGTGACCGCGGCATACAGGGTGAGAGCGTGAGCGTGTCGGGCACGGTGACTGAGGTCACCCCGGCAACCACCACGAACCCTTCTACTGGTGACACAGCGAAGCCATCTCTAGAAACGATGGCGACGATCAAGGTTAAACAGGTCGACGGCACTGTGCTCACGGTGCTCCTCGGACGTGATGCGAGCAGTATCACCGTGAAGGTCGGCGATGAGGTCAAGGTTGAAGGTTTCAAGACGTCGGTGGACGCGAATACTATCATGGCTACTTCGTTTACCGGAGCAGACGGCAAGACCGTGACGCTTGGCGGCAAGGGATTCGGCGGCTGTGGCCCGCGTGGTGACAAGGGCGATAGACAGGGTATCGGTCGCGGGTTCCGTGGCGGTATGATGGCCCCAGGATCCTCGTCGGACTCCTCGACACCATCCAATACGTAGTACGCTCTTTCTCTTAGGATGTGAGTCGACCCCCGCTTCGGCGGGGGTCGCACATTTCATGCAAGGATGGATGCCCGCATGCGCGGGCATGACAGAAGGGAGGTACGCTGGCGTTGACTGTTTCTTGTCGTTCCCGCGAGCACTTTGGTCCCTGCCCGCGAGGACTTTGGTTCAATCTGAGCGGTGTTTTCCCGCGCAGGTGGGAACCCATGCAATTAAACGGACTGGATGCCCGCCTTCGCGGGCATGACGGCAGGGAAGCACGCTGGCGTTTCTTTTCGTCGTTCCCGCAGAGGCGGGAACCCATGCGATCATGCAAGGATGGATTCCTGCATGCACGGGAGTTAGAGATAGGGAATCCGTCCTCCTCACCGTGACGCGTGCGAACGGGAGAAGTGTGTCGCATCGGGACACAATAGGGTATACTATCAGAGCACAGGCGGCAGAGCGTACTGTCGTCCTGCCGGGTTCGTGGAGAAATCGCTGCAGAGGGGGTTGACGTGTCAAACAGGTTCAGTATGAACGTCGGCGGCAAGTCGTTCGACGTCGAGATTGAGGAAATCGGTGCAGGAAGCAGGCCAGATGTGGCATCTCTATCCTCCTGTATGGCTCCGGCTCACAAGGTCGGCATCATGGAGACGGTCCTCCGGGATGCACAGCAGTCGCTGATTGCCACTCGTATGACCACGAAGGAGATGGAGCCTGCGTTCGAGGCGATCGACGCGGTAGGGTATCGCTGCATCGAGATGTGGGGCGGAGCCACCTTCGACTCCTGCCTCCGGTTCCTCCACGAAGACCCCTGGGAGCGAATTCGTACAATCCGCCGGGCCATGAAGCATACCAAGCTGCAAATGCTGCTGCGCGGCCAGAACGTTCTCGGCTACAAGAACTACGCGGACGACGTCGTGGACGCATTTGTCGAGAAGTCGCTCAAAAATGGCATCGACATCATACGCGTCTTCGACGCCCTCAACGACATGCGTAACGTTGAACGCGCCATCCACACGACCAAGAAGCTGGGCGGGAACGCTCAGGGCTGCATCGTCTTTACCATTGCCCCGACGTATACGGTCGACAAGTACGTTGGTATCGCCCGCGAACTTGAGCAGATGGGTGTGGACAGCATCGCCATTAAGGACATGGCCGGCCTGCTGACCCCCTATGAGACCTATGACCTGGTAGCTGCCCTCAAGAAGATGACCAACCTGCCTATCCAGATCCACAGTCACTACACGACCGGTCTGGCCGGGCAGTCGTACCTCAAAGGGATCGAGGCGGGTGCCGACGTCGTCGACTGCGCGATATCACCTTTTGCGATGGCGACTTCGCAGCCATGCACGGAGACGATGGTGGCTGCGCTCAAAGGTACGCCGTATGACACGGGTATCAACCTCGAAGCCCTGAACGCCGTGGCGCAGGTCTTCATGCCGGTCCGCGAGAAGGCGCTCGAGTCAGGTCTGCTGGACGCCAAGGTCATGGGGGTGGACGTGAACGCACTCATCTACCAACTGCCCGGCGGCATGATCTCCAACATGGTCAGCCAACTCAAACAGGCCAACATGCTCGACCGATACCAGGAGGTTCTCAAGGAAGTGCCGCAGGTGCGTGCGGATCTGGGCTATCCTCCCCTCGTCACCCCCACGTCGCAGATCGTCGGCACACAGGCCGTGTTCAACGTGATGATGGGTCGCTACGTCCAGTGCACCAAGGAGACCAAAGCACTCGTCAAAGGGGAGTATGGTCGCGCCTCAGTGCCCATCTCCGATGAGATCAAGCAGCTGATCATCGGCGACGAACCGACCATCGACTGCCGTCCCGCCGACCTGATCGAACCTCAGATGGCCAAATTCCGTGATGAGATCAAAGAATACGTGCAACAGGAAGAAGACGTCCTGTCCTATGCCATCTTCCCTCAGGTGGCACTCGACTTCTTCAAGTGGCGCAAGGAACAGCAGGAGAACAAGGTCTGATTGACCGTTTTCTGTCCAGCAAGTTGTCGGGGGCTTTCGTGAGAGAGCCCCCGTTTTCACAAGGATGTCTCCGGCGAGGTCGTCGGGGACGTTTCTGTCCCCGGAAGCTGAGTTCGCAGGCGACCATTCCGGGTTGTTCCGCATAGTGAGCCATGGCCCAGTTCCAGCGCCGGAATCGCGACGTCGCCATTTGCTATGTGTCGGTACCGCCTGTTGATGTCGTAGGTGAGGAGAACGAGTTCTGGAGACTTCTCCAGGCAAGTCCAAGCAAATCCTTTGCAACATCGACGTTACGACCTGCCCCTGCTTGACAAAAAAATCCATTCGTGTAATGTTCAGATAGCTGTTGGCGTACCTTGTCGTGCGTCGTGGTGTAACAGGAACGTGGACCATGTGGAGTCTGGTAGCGAATCTGTGCGAATCGGTAACCGTGACTGAGTAACTGAGGTTAATGAATACTATGACTGCCTGCGAGGAAGGAGGTGCTTGCCAACCACCGTTCCACCTGAATTGTCGTCAGCAACTACTCTGTTAAGGAAGGAGAATTACATGAGGAGATTCCTGTCTATTGTTGTTGCAGTCGTTATGCTGCTTGCTGTCTGCTCTCCAGTCCTCACCGCGCGTGCCGCCGGCTTCAAGGATGTCGCTGCGTCGTACTGGGCGTATGACGAAATCACCGCGCTGGCCGCGAAGAACGTCGTCGCCGGCTATGCCGATGGCACCTTTAAGCCCGAGGGCAAGGTCACCCGCGAAGAGTTCGCCAAGATGATCGTTCTCGCCAAGGGTCTCGCCTTGGTGAAGCCCGCCACGGCGACATTCACCGATGTTGCGACGTCCCGCTGGTCATATGGCTATGTCGAAGCCGCCGTCAAGGCCGGCTACATCAAGGGCATCGGTGGTGGCAAGTTCGCCCCCGCTTCCCAGATCAAGCGCCAGGACATGGCTATCCTGCTGGTCCGTGTCCTTGGCAAGGAAGCTGAGTCCCAAACCATCAATGAGCCTGTCGCTTTTGCCAACGACGAGCCCATGATCGGCGCCTACGCCATCGGCGCGGTCACCATCGCCGTTCGCCCGCGCGTTCAAGTCCTGACATGGGACAAGTTCCGTAATATCAACCCCACGGTGTCCGCCACCCGTGGCGATTGCGCGTTCGCGATCTACAACACCATCGTGCCTCCAACTACCGGCAAGAAGAGTGTTGAGATAGCTGATGAGAATGCCCCTGAGAGTCTGTTTCCACTCACCTCCGACTCCGCCTACACCATCAATGCTGTGACCTTCCTGGCCAGTGGTGTCGTCTCGGAGACTCCGTATGGCATCCTTTACCCGGAGATGGGAAAGTATGTCCCGTCCCTCGCGAACGGACACATCATCCGCAACGCGGACGGCACGGTCATCTCGGACGTCGCTCTCCGTAAGGGTCTGAAGTGGTCCGATGGCCAGCCTGTCACGATCGACGACTACATCTTCTCGCACAAGCTGTACATGAGCGACGACATCCAGGTCGTGTCCCGCTCACCCATGGACCTCGTCACCAACATCCAGAAGATCGACGACCTTACCTGCCGCATCACCTGGAAGAACTGGGACGCT
>CAIQIK010000021.1 GCA_903871855.1 uncultured Caldisericota bacterium | reverse complement strand
TGGAACGCTACGAAGCTGACAAGGAAGAAGCCAGGAAAGCTGTGCAACTCGACAGTAACGAACTGAACCACACTGACCAATTGACTGCCTGACCCGATCCATACCGAAAGGAGAATTTACACCAACATTATGGACTTGACTTGGCGTTTGCCGGTGGTACCCTTGGAGCAATAACAGGCATGCGGCTGTTTCACCACAAGACCAGCAAAGGAAGTTTCTTGGAACGGTTCTGGCTGATCGTCGTTGTTCAGATCATGGTCATCGCCGGCTGGTACCTCTTCCTGCGCCCTCACTGAGGACTCGCCCAGGGCAACCCGTTGCTCTGGAATAGTTTGGCCTTATGATAAGAAATCGACTTCGACAACAAAGAGAAAGGAGTTGAAAATGAGTAATGAGTTCTTGTTCTTTTCGATCATCATTCCTGCTCACAATGAGGAAAACTATATCGGCAAGACGCTCGTTGCACTGAAAGGACTGGACTACCCGCCGGACAAGTTCGAGGTCATTATCGTAGAAAATGGCTCAACGGACCAGACAAGCAGTGTCATCGCAGCAGAAGCGCCTGCATCGTCCAAAATCCTCAAGATTGCAGAATCCGGGGTTTCCCGTGCAAAGAATCAGGGCATAGATTTGCTTTCCAAGACAAGTGACTGGGTGATCTTCCTTGATGCCGACACGTATTTTGCACCACCTTTCCTCCGCGAACTGAATGCGTTTCTCGCGCGGCACGCCGGGCAGAACCTTGGCAGTGGCATGGCGTCACTCCTTCCCGTGCCTGATTCGAGGACCGCTCGAGGATGGTATCGTTTTTACAATATCGCAAATTTCCTGGCAGTAACGACGAGATCCATCCAGTGCATACGCCGGGACCTGCTGAATGACCTCCGGTATGATGAGAGTCTGACGTTTGGAGAGGACACAAGAATGCTCAAGGAATCCAAGCGCCGTGCTCGACACTTCTATTTGAAGACCAGGAGTGTCTTTTCGTCGACAAGAAGATTTCAGCAAAACGGATGGGTGCGGCAGCTGTGCAGCTGGATCTACATGGCCTCTCTTCCCTACGAGAAGAAGAAGTCATTGCGGTACCCTCCCACACGTTAGGCAACAATCCTGAGAATACCTTCCATAATTGCACCGGAGACGACGGGAACGCTGACGTTGTCATTCACGCGCGCGGGGAGCATCTCAGTAAGCGTCGCAGTGCCTGCCCCAACAAGCCCGATCCACAGGGGCAGGGCGTTCGCTATCCACAGGAAATACGCAACGCTGACAGAGACCGCCAGAAAGGCCAATACTGCCTGCATCGATGTTCTGCTCCCCTTGAAGAGGCGCGACTTGCCATAGTTGGTCTCGACGATCCTCGCAGCCATTCCTCCGATCGAGAGAAAACCAAGACTTGCATACGCGACGTGCGCCCGGGAGAGCAGCATGGTGAGAAAGATGCCGAGCAGGAACAGGGTAAACGAGGATATTGTTTCCCGTTCCGTTTCCCGCAGGAGTCGCGTATTCGAGAACATTTCCCGATGCAAGACCTTTTCCAGCCTGGGGAGCGCCGACCTGAGGAGCTCAAGCACAAGGAGCGCGGACAATACGCTCCCGACAACCAGCAGCACGTCTCTTCGGCTGATGAACATGCCAAGCACGATGGCAAGAATGGCGAGCGGGCGCGCAAAGATCCTCCACAACGTGGCTCTGTCGCTGGCTACCACAAACATCTCTCGCCTCAAATTCTTTGAGCTTTCGTACGAGATCATCGCGATCAGGACCAACACGAGTGTCAGTTCGCTAAAGGACCGCACATAGAAAGCAAGGATCCCTCCGACGATCGGCAGCAAGGTCGTGGCAAGAAAATCCTCATCGTGCGTGGCCGCCATAATCAGGATCGCATAGATCCCGAGAAAGCAGAGAGCAGCAGCGACATCATGGATTGACATGGACTGTGTCGTCACCTTGCCGAGGAGAAAAACAAAAATACCGACCGTGGCAGCGATGCCTCTGCCACCCTTGAACTTGAGATAAAAGGGGAACTTGTGCCCCAGGATGGCTGCAAAACCCGCAAGGACGACAACGTTGGTGGGTGCCTTGAACAATCCATACGCGATAAGCATCGCTACAAGACCTTTTGTGAGGTCGTAGGCTGCAACCACGGCGGCAAGAGAATAGCCGATCGATCTCTTGACGTTTATTGCGCCAGGATTGCCATCTCCAAGTGTCCGTATATCGATGTGCTTTGCCCAGAGCACCAGAAAATAGGCCGGAAGAAACGATCCGAGCAGGTATCCTATGACAACCGGCAGGGCATACAATACGATCTGCAACACGATTATTCCTCCTTGAACAGGATCACCATCGGTATGCGCAACGCAGATACTCGTCATATCGCTACGTTGGCACGGTATCCGACTTTCTCGGCAACCGCTGTTTCCCCTAGTCAGTCTCTGCCCCCCGCTGGCTTTCGCAGACATCCAGGGTTCCCTTCAAAGTATAATCCGGTTCCACATTTTCCTGCTGGACTGATACAAGAAACCCCTGGTATTCCATGTCTCGGAACCTGCATGATTTCGTGGGGGTCTCAAATATCAGTACTTCTCGTTCTTGATCTCTCTTCCCTGATTGTCGCCCCTGGTCAATGCATCTTCAACGCCAAAACACCAGAACAGCCAGTTGGCAAACGGCGTCATCGCCAATTGGATCTAATTCCCCAAATGAGGGTTCAATTTTCAAAACAGGGGTTCAATTTCTGGCAACCAGCACCAAGGTCGCGAATGGCTGAGAAAGCGCGAGAATACAGGGAGGTAGGTTTCTGGTATAGGCAGCTTGCTCTGGAAGTCCCTCAGCTCTTGCCAGCGAAGATCCTCTTACACAGCAGCCTTGCTCTGTCTCTGGTCCATCCCCAGTCCTGCTGCGGCACAAAGACGTACAGGACACTCAGGAGCATCCACAGCCAGAACAATGGAAAGGCGAGAAAAGGAGGAGTAATGAGCAGGAGCAGGAGGTAATAGGGAGCAGGCATCGCCACATACAACAGTAGATATCCCCCAGCAATGGGAAGTCGAGACAGGACTGCGCTCAGCCGGTCCGAGAGGGGGGAAGTCATGTACTGAAGGGTACTCGCTACGCGACTGGGGATAGATATGGACACCTTCGCGTCGGAAAGCTCGGACCAGTATTCGACCATGGTTCTATGCAGGCTCTGGCTTTGCGCCAGGGTCGCACAGTGGTAGAATCCTCCTCCCAGGAGGGTGACGACCAGAACCACGGTGACCAGAACCTTCAGGAACGTCCGCGTGGCAGGATAGTGACGCAGAGCTATCCCTACGAGTATTGCCACGAGCACAGGAGACCCCAAATATGCCACATAGCCTTCAAACTGACCATGAACCAGCATCCTTTCGAGAAGACTCACCATCAGCACAATGATGGGCCAAAAGAGAAATATCCCAAGAAGCCATCTGCCAATCCTCGACGTACGTCCGTCTTCGTTGTTCATGCCCTCTCCTTCGCAACTAACTTGTTACTTCTTTCCTGTGCAGGCATTTTGCTCCCACTCTCGTCAGCGCACCATATTCGTGCGGCGCTTTGGCAGAGCTTCGTAGGCGTAGTTTGCAGGCATAGATCGTAGGCTTCGATTCCGTTTTGGGCGGGAAAAACCTATCTACGCTCGTTCGAATCTCCCTTAAGTTTCTTCCGCGGGGCGCCCGGTGGCAGAAAATTCTCACTTGTAACCACGCTCTTGCCGGTTTCCTGCTCGAGTTCAAGGCGCGCTCCTCGGGCGATCTTTCCGCCTTTCTTTCCCGCTTTGGCATTTTCAGTCATGCCAGACGCCTCGACGCTCTGGGCAATCTGGCGGGTGGAAAGCTCCGCAAGGGCAGTAAAAATCAATTCCGCTTCGCTCATGTGATCGCGCAGGTTCTGGGTTTTGATGCCCTTGATCTGCTTGTGCTGTTTGACCGAAACGCCGCTCCATTCTTGATGAATGATATTGGTCAAAATGGCGTATTCCTCTTCATCTTTAATCTCGTGGTCTTTCCAGTAATCAGTGAGTTTGTTGCGGGTTTCCTGCCCCATCATCCTTTGCTGAATCCATTTCTCGCTCCGGCCATGCTGTTGCCAGTATTCCCGGGCGCGGTCAAGAGAACGGGCCGGGTCGCTCATGTCCTGAATTCGTTCATAACCCACCTTCGCGAGCCATAATTTAATAGGTTCTGCTTTGAGGCTGGGCACCGACTGAATGATTCGCAAGAGCGTTTTTGGCGAGGCAACGTCGGTCTCCCGCATTTTGCCATCTTCGGCGATCATTCTCAACCGGTTACAATCTGTAACCGTTTGGCTTCCCTCTTTCTTAAGGCGGTTTTTCAGGACTTTCCAGTAGTTCCTGGCAGTCTGATAATCCGCCTGCTGAAGCAATGCCGCGATAATGTCCACCACGGAAAAATACCACGTTTCTGACTTTTCGTCGTATGCCCTTCGGATCTTGAAGTTCTCAAAGACTGCCAGCGCATGCTCATCGCTCATTGTTCGCCTCCGTTCAACGGATTTTTGATTCAAAGAAGTCTATGACTTCCCGAGTTAGGCTATATCGTTCGCAAAGCATGTTGTCAGCCCAGGCGGTCTTCATGGTCAACAAAGCCCCGCTGCTTGATTCGACTGTCCTGCTGTTCCTTGTCTTCTCGCGTGCCATGTTGCCCCCTTCGGCGTCAGTTATCAAGGCAGCCGCGCCGTGCTTTCCAATACTAGTGTAGCATCATCGACGAATTGTAGCCACGGGAGAAGGCCAAACAAGGGAGGCGAGACAGCGTGGGATACACTCCCCATTTCACGACGACTGCGACACTGACGCTCAAACTCTGATGTAATCTACTGTGCGAGCGAAAAGGATGTACTGTTTTCTACCGCAAATAATCCGCTATTTTCCATATGATCGGACTATTTTCCCAATGGTGTAACTATTTTCCGTGACTCCACCGGTTCCACATTTCCCTGCTTGACGCGGGATCAATCTGACTCAAACTAATACCAACCAGTCGGTTTATGACGATGAAATGGGACAAGGAGCATGCAGATGACACAGGAAGAACGTTCGCAGGAGACACGAAGCCGCATCCTTGCGGTTGCTGAGCAGAGTTTTGCTGAACACGGCTACGATGTGACCAGTGTTGACAGCATCTGTCACGGTGCAGGTGTCAGCAAGGGCGCATTCTATCATCATTTTCCCAGCAAGGGATCAGTGTTTGTGGCATTGCTCAACGCCTGGCTGGCAGAGCTCGACCGGCAGTTCACTGCGGTGCAGACCGGCGATGGATCGGTGCCACGGCAGGTTGCGGCGATGGCGGCAGGAGTGAATGAGATTTACCACGTCGCCGGTACCAAGTGGAACATCCTGCTCGAATTCTGGGCCAAGTCCAAGGCAGATCCCGAAGTGGCGCACAGCACCATCGATATGATTCGCAGATACCAGGGGTTCTTCCAGCAGGTGCTGGAACGTGGCGTGTCCGAAGGGAGCCTGCAGGTGAAGGATTCGAACCTGGCAGCGACCCTCATGCTCAGCGTCGTGCTGGGGCTGCTGCTCCAGGGCATCCTGGACCCCGAAGGCCAGGACTGGGGGGCGCTTATGCAGCGCGTACTGGCCATGCTCATGGACTCCATGGGCGGGAGGAAATCATGAAAGTCCTCATAACGGGCGCATTTGGAAACGTTGGGACGTACGCCATCGATGAGTTGCTCCACCGCGGAGCGACTATCCGGTGTCTGGACATCCCGTCGCCCATCTCGAAGCGGAAAGCCCGGCCCTATGCCGGCAAGGTCGAGATCCTTTGGGGTGACATCCGCAACACGGAGGTCGTGGCGCGGGCCATGCAGGGTATCGATGCCATCGTCCACCTGGCCTTTATCATCCCACCGAAGAGCGAGCAACGCCCTGCGTGGGCTGAGACGATCAACGTCGGCGGCACGTGGAATCTCCTCCAGGCTGCACTCGCTTCGGGGCACAGGCCGCGCATCGTTTTCAGTTCCTCCATTGCTCTGTACGGTCGCACCCAGCACCTCGCACCACCTCGAAAAGCTGACGAACAGCTGCACCCGTACCAGGACTACGCCTACCACAAGCTGACGTGCGAACAGATGTTGCATGCTTCTGGGCTGCCCTGGGTCATCCTTCGGTTCGGTGCCGTTCCACCCATCGAATTCGGTGAGCTGGACCCCCTCATGTTCGAGGTCCGAATGGACGATCGCATGGAGTACCTGGCGCCCATGGACGCCGGCGCTGCGGTCGCTGCGGCAGCGATGCTGCCTGGACTGGAAGGAACAACGCTGATGGTCGCGGGCGGCCCGTCCTGCCAAGTGACCGGGCGACAATTCATGCAGCGCTCGTTCGAAGCACTGGGCATTGGGATGCTTCCCGAGTCGGCGTTCTCGCAGACGCCGTTCCATTGTGACTTCATGGACACCGAGGAGAGCGAACGGCTGCTGCACTACCAGCACCACAGCTTTGAGGAAACGCTGGAGCTGCAGCGGAAGACGCTGGGATGGAAGAAGCTGTTCGTGCCCATAGCACGGCCATTCATCCGTCGGAAGCTGCTGGCCATGTCACCGTACTACCATCGCAGAACGACAGCTCGGATGTCACAGCCACAGACAAACCAGACGTAACACTCTGCGTAGCATTTCGTACTGTGAACGGTATACTACCCTCGTGGGGCACGATTCGGTGTTTCCATATGTAAACATGAGGGGGAACGATGGGAATGATTGCTGCTTGCGGACTCGATTGTTCATCCTGTCCTGCCTATCTCGACAGGAACACGACTGACCGAGGACTACTGGAAACGGTTGCGGCGGAGTGGTCAGCCCAGTTGCATCAGGAGATCAAACCTGAGGATGTTCCCTGTGACGGGTGTAAGCTCGTTGGCGAGGAAAGACTGTCCCCATATTGCCACACCTGTGCCATCCGCAAATGCGCTCACGGCAATGGTTATGTTACTTGCGCTGAGTGCGACAAGTTTGACGAGTGCGCAATTATCCAGAAGTTCATCACAGAGACTCCATCCGTAGGACCGACGCTGGCGAGCCTGAGAGAACATTAGCCCGTTTTCCCCAAATGAGCGGCCCGATTCGCGAGTACTACTTCATCGTCCCGGACGCGAATGACGCACACGTTCTCCTCGTGCCCGAGAGCAACGCCTGGACGCTGCCCCACACGACTCTTGCCGGTACATACAAGTGGCAGTCGTCAGCACATGTCAACAAGGCTGCCAACGAGACACTCGCGTTCCGTGCGACCACGCGTCGCTGCGCCAGTCCCGACATGGACCCCGGTTCTCCTGTTCAGGAGATTGCCTACGTCATGGAGAACCATTCTACGGCTTGGGCGCCGCCTCCGACCGCCCGCTGGGTGGACGCTGGGGACCTCGCTGTGCTTTCAATAGCCACGCCTGGCATGGCAAGAGTCCTCGAGGAGTGGTTTGACTGGGTCAACGCTGCAGACAAATCACTGCGGGTCCCATGGTACGAAGCCGAATGGATGAACGCGGCGGGCGCATGGATGGTGCAGCAGTTGGCCAGGCTCGACAGCAAACCGACCGGACCGGTAGAGCAGGTCTGCTCCTGGCAGCGTTCATGTGTCATGAGATTGCCGACGACACATGGGGCGGCATACTTCAAAGCTATCCCCGCGGCGCTGGGCAGTGAACTCGACGTCAGCGTCCTGCTGGACCACGAGTACCATGGCATGGTGGCTGAGGTGATGGCGGTCGACACCGACAGGCGGTGGCTGCTGATGCGGGACATGGGTGCGAAGACCCTGGACAGTGTACCGGACCTCAAGCAGTGGAAGGCAGCAGTACATGCCTACGCTCAGCTCCAGGTGGACTGGGTAGACGCGGCTCACAGGTTTTCCATCGCAGGTTGCCCCAACAGGGGACTGCTGCAGCTCGTGGAGTCCATAGACCGCCTACTGATGGACACCGTGGTCATGAAACCCGGCGAGCCTGATGGGCTTTCGATGAAGCAGATCCACGCACTGCACTATCGTGCGCGTGCCCTGAAGATTGCTGCTCATCGCTTGGGCACACTGCGCCTGCCGGTCAGTCTGGACCATGGTGATCTGTGGGCAGGTCAGATTGTCGCTGGCAATACAAACCCCGTGTTCATCGATTGGTCTGACGCATCCCTTACGCATCCATTCTTCTCGATGGAGTTCTTTTCTAATATGGAGGAGATGCGCCCATATCTCGGAGATGCTCCCGACGCGCCGAACCAGTTGCGGGACGCGTACCTCGAGCCGTGGACCGTCTACGAACCCCATGACATCCTAACGCAGGCATGGAGCATCGCGTGTTCGCTGGCACCGCTCAGCACAGCGCTGCTGTATCACGACCGCATCCTGCCGGGCATGGAGGTGAAGTGGGAGATGGAGCACATGATCCCCTTGTATCTGCGCAGTGTGCTCCAGCACCAGGGAGAAGCGCTGCCGACGCTGGGCATGGCTGACTACGAGCAGCAAGCAGAGTCGTCCGAGTTTGAGCAGGAGGACCTGCGCTCGTCGGAGGGTGCAACCACCATACGCTCTCAGCTACAGGAACGACAGATCGCCCAACCGCACTGAACTTCAGGGACAGCTGGCAATCACAGCCCTGAGTGAAACGTTCGCCGGAAGCTTCAGGGACCTGGCTCCACTTAAGGGGCATGAATTACCAATCTCGTACATGACATTGTTGAACGCTGGTTGCATAAGCTTGCATTTCCGTCATAGGACAGTATGCTGGGTTAGAAACTTGCGCAGGTCGCACTACCACAAGAGCTTCACACACAAAGGAGAGAAATATGGACATGATTGCAGCGTGTGGTCTCGTTTGTACGACTTGTCCGGCATACGTGGCCGGAAAAACGGCTGACAGGGCATTGCAGGAGAAGACGGCCGCTGAGTGGACGGCAGCCTTCGGGATGGAGGTTAAGCCTGAGGACGTTGTCTGCGATGGGTGTCAGTCGACCGGGTCGCGAGTGTTCTCGCACTGTCTGACTTGCGACGTACGGGCGTGTGTTCATGGCAAGGGCTACACGACCTGCGCCGAGTGCGACGATTACAACGGGTGCAAGACTATCAACGGGTTCTTTGGGATGTGCCCTGACGCGAAACCCACTCTGGACGGCCTGAGAGCGAAGTAGTCAGCCGGGGGCTACGGCTCTGCACCATTGCGGGGCACTCGGCGGGTTCATGACATACATGAAGTTTGAACGAACCGGACGCGGAGCGATATGAGCGTCCGGTTCGTTGTCGTTTATGTCTGCGTTGAAGCCAGCGCCGCGTGGTGGCTGGCCATGCTCGGGGCAACAGGCGGGCTGTTCCGTTCGTTCGCGATTTCGAGGATCCGGTCCCTGCACAGTGCACCCGGGTGCACTTCCAGCAGACTGGCAGAGAGAGGCGAGAACATAGTAGGCCGGAGGAGGCTCTCGTGTTGACTGACGGCAATGGCATGATGGTACTGGACAAGCTTTCGACGCAGCAGGTCGGCCAGGTCCGGGCTCTTGCGGGCTCGTGCGAGGCGGGAGACGGCTACTCGCTGGAGGCGCGGCTAGACTTTGGTACGCTGGAGACACGGCCGGAGGGTTCGGTCAGCGATGTGCTCTGGTACGAGAACGGCCAGCTTGCCGGGTTCGCGGGCCTGAACAGTTATAGTGATCCCTCGGAGGTCGAGATAAGCATCCTCGTGCATCCCGATTTCCGCAGGAGGGGCATGGGGCATGCCTTAGCACGTGCCGTAGTGAGCGCATGCCAGAAGCGCGGAGTAAGGCAGCTCCTGCTCGTCGTGCCACAGGAATCGCGAGAGGGTGCCGCATTTGCCCGTGCGATGGGGACGCGCCACTCGCACAGCGAGTACACGATGGACCTCGACGCGACGCGGATTCCCTTGTTTGAGACCATGCCTGACCCGGTGGAGTTGCGGCCCGCAGGCGCCGAGGATGTGCCCGTCATGGCGGCGATTGTCGCGTCGGCATTTGCAGGACCAGTCGAGGAAGAGGAACAGGCCCTTGTGCGTCTGATGAAGGATCTCACGCGTACGACCTACCTTGCGGCGCGGGACGGGCGACCTGTCGGCGTCATCCAGTCGGCCGTGAGCGACGGGCGCGCGTTCATCGTCCACTTCGCTGTACGACCCGAGATGCAGGGCCAGGGCATCGGGCAGCAGATGCTGATGGCTATCGTGCGCGGCCTGTTGAACAGCGGCAGCAAGTGGATCACCATCGAGGTCGAAACCGACAACCGGAATGCCCTCTCGCTGTACCAGCGCTGTGGTTTCACGACCGTCAACGCAACCGACTACGAACTGCTGGAGCTGCCGAGGATCCCTACGGCCCCTGAGCTCCTGTTCGGCTGCTAGTTACGCGCCGAATCTCTCGGACAGGCCCGTCAACTCCTCGCTGATGTGCCAGAGGCGCTGCTGCGCTGCAACGTCATACGAGGCACGCGAGGACCGGACCGCGCTCCTGCGCTGGAAGTAGCGGCCGCTCACTCCTTCGACATCGGGTGACGATGCCAGCCAGATGCCGGTATCCGCACCCTCTTCCGGGCTCACAGCGGAGAACCGGTCCATCATCCGTTTGACCGTCCGGATCAGCCAGCCACTGTCCATACAGATATTGGTGTGCACCAGGCCCGGGTTGACCGCGTTGGCAGTAACCCCGCTTCCTTCCAGTCGCCTCGCGAGTTCGTAGACGAACAGCAGGTTTGCCAGCTTAGACTGTGCATACGCCTGCTGTGAGAAGTAGAAGCGTTCGCCCTGCAGGTTGTCCCAGTGCATGCTGGCACGCCGGTGTTCGTAGGAGGAAGTCACGATGACGCGCGACGGTGTGCTGCTTCGCAGGACGGGAAGCAGAAGACTGGTAAGCAGGAAGGGTGCCAGGTGGTTAACGGCGAAGACCTCTTCGTACCCATCAACAGTAACATGCCGTGTCGGGAATACCGTTCCGGCGTTGTCAACCAGAACGTGCAGGCAGTCCCAGCGGTCCATGAATGCGCGGGCAAGACTGTGTACCTCGGTCATCGACGCCAGGTCGGCGCACAGGAAGTGCACGCCTGTGTTCCCCGTGCGTCGAGTGATGCCCGATATGAGGTCCTGTCCGCGCTCCGCGCTTCGTCCTGTGGCAATGACGGTTGCCCCCATGCGTGCAAGAGCCTCTGTCGTAGCTGCGCCGATACCGCGCGTAGCGCCGGTCACCAGGCATACCCTGCCTTGTAACATTCTCGGGACGGTTCCAAGTTTGTTACAGGTCGTCATGTTGGTTTCATGTCCGTTAGAGAGGCTTGATGGGGGTGGAATAAACGCGCGCGGCGGGCACGCTGACCAGCTCGCGTTCGGGATAGCGCAGTGCCGTCAGGCTGCCGCCGTGAACGCAGCCGGTGTCGATGTTGATGGTATTCCCGACCCATACCGCTTCGGCGACGGGCAGGTGTCCCCAGACGACGACCGCGTCGCCTTGGTATGTGTGGGTCCAGTCCACAAGGATCTTGAGGCCGAACTCATCCCGTTGGCCGGTCGGTGTGCCAAACAAGGCGATGTCACGTGCCCGCGGCGAGTCCACGCCGTGGAGGTCCTGCGGTAGACCCGCATGCGCGACCACCAGGTTGCCGCCGTCCAGGACGAGGTGTGATGGCAATCCGTCCAAAAACTCGCGAACAAGCGCCTGCATCTCCTCGCCCGCCGTGTCCAACTCCTGCAGTGTATGATCGAGCCCATTGCTGATCTTGACCGGTGCTCCCTGCAACGCCCTGAGCAACTTGTCGTCGTGATTGCCGGGCACAGCGAGGGCAGCGCCCGAGCGAACCATCGCCATGACGATGAGGAGCGTGCGAACGTTGTCGGGCCCGCGGTCCACGAAGTCGCCGACGAAGACCGCTGTCCTGTCTTCAGGGGCCGCGATGTGGGGGATGAGGGAGCCCGGGTTTTCGACCTTGTAGCCCATGATTTTGAGCAGTGACAGGAGTTCGTCGCAGCATCCGTGGAGGTCACCAATCACGTCAAAGGAACCGGCTCTGTCGCGCCACATGGAAGGTGAGGCATGAGAGGGTGCTCCAAAGGCGTCTGCCTCTTCCGCGGAATGCAGGGCGATGACGGGGTCGAATCCCTCATGCTTCAGCACATCGGCGCTGACAGGCGCCTGGGCGCACTGGCGGTCCACGACGAAATCCCCTACGACGCGGTCCAGCCGCTGCCGATTGCGCTCCTTGCACACCTGCGGTGGAAGTTCGAACAGGATAGCCACACACGGACGGTGATAACGGACTGCGAGCTCCAGCAGCGGCCGGCGGGCCTTTGCCTGTACGTTCGTCGCATCGACGACCGTGAGGCGGCCGGCGTGCAGACGTTGTTCGACGATACAGTGGAGGACAGCAAATGCAGCTGTTGTCGCGGCCTGGTCCGCTTCGTTGTCCGCAACCATGGCGCGGCAGGCATCGGATGACACGATCTGGGTCGGCTTGAAATGTTGCTGTGCAAATGTTGATTTGCCCGACCCGGACGGGCCGATGAGGACGACGAGCGCTCCCTGCACGATGCTGGGCTCTGTGAGTTGCGTGGTCATGGAAGGAGGTACCCCCTTGCTGTCAGAAGGTCGAGGTAGTGCCGTGCTTCGGGGGCGACGGCAACCGGCGCGTCGAATTCCGCGGCGGCCAGTTTCAGGGCGTCCTCGCGTTCCACGCCCAGCTGGATGAAATTGACGACTTCTGCCTTGATGTTGTACCAGCAGGGGAAGTCGCACATCAGGCGGTCATTCCACTGCAGGTCGTCCGGGGTCATCCATACTTCTTCGATGGGACCGATGACCGGGACCTTTCGCTGGAATGCCGGCATGGGAGCGGCCGTACCCGTTGCGGCCAGTTCAGCGCGGACGACCGGGGTATCGGCGGTTTCCTGCAGCGCGAGAAGTGCTGCACGGGTACGCCGGGCCACCCAATCCCGTATCAACGGGTCGTCGTGCCGCACACTGTCTGCCAGTCCCTGTGCATGTATGCGAGATGCGACGATGGCTGCGCGCTCATCCGGGATGCCGGATGTCAGATCTGCAAGAGTATCCAGAACGCCGCGGCCCACCCATTCGAAGGACTGGACGCTGGACTTGTCCGGCGTGTCATCACTGGAATGGTAGTAGCGGTCGGGCCACTGGTTGAGCAACAGGGCGGGGACGTGGACGCTTGCATCGTTGAGGATAGCGTGGTCGGAGCCCCACGTGAACCCAGTGAGCATCAGACGGAAGTCGTGACTGGTCAGGTTGATGGCCATGAGGTCTGGAACAAACGATGGCAGTGACCACGGCGTTGCAGTGACTTCCAGGGTGGAGGCGGTTTTCTTCTGGTCTTCGCCGACCATATCCAAGTTGATGGCACATGCCAGATCGGGCTTCTGATCCGCAAGCCACGCGATCGTTCCGTAAAACTCGGGCATCCACAGGGCGATGATCTCGCGCTCCAGCGGCACGGTACGGAGGACCCGTACAAGTTCGGCCAGCAGGGCGGCTCCGCTGGCGTTGTCATTTGCGCCCGGCCGCGGGTGGCACAGGTGCGCCAGCAGGAGGATGGGCTTCCTGGTTCCTGGAGTGCCGACGTGTACTTCCAGCACCTGCAGGTCGCCCGTGCCGGCGTCAGCATCGAAGAAGGCGTCGACTTCGACAACTTCCTTCCTGACCATGTCCTGCAGACGCCTGAACGTACGGTGGCTGACGTTGAAACCGAAACCCTCACCCTGCGCCTCGGGGCCGAAGGAGGTATAGTTTACGGTATCGGGCAGCTCCTCGGGCGTCCGGCCGATGTGGGTGTCCTGCCCCACCATGAAGTCGGTAATGACACAGCGCGCCCCGCGGGTCACGACGGCTTCGCGGTAGACGATCGGAGGCCTGCCTGTGGCAAGGACGGCGCAGCCCTCGACCGGCTGAGTGTACTCGGCAGCGTCCATTCCGGCCCTGACGTCGACGACGCGGAGACGCTCGACGTCATGACTTGACCCAGACAGAAAGATGCCGCCGATGGGGACCATCCTCAGGTCGGGGACCAGCCACTCGCCGGTAGACACACGCAGGAAGCCGCCCTTGAGGTTCCAGGGGCGTGGCACGACATACCCCTGGCAGGTAGTGGCACATGGGTAGCGGCGCACCGTGCCTGTTCCCACGAACTCCTGCAATCTGGCGATGGCGCCCTCGAATCCCTGCCCGCCCCTCGAACGATGCAGGAGGGCAAGGTCGCGCTCCAGCTCCAGCGCGTTCTGTGGGCAGAACTCCCTGAGCAGGTCTTCGCGGATGGTCATCCTGCCCCGGTGGTCGGGTTGCGCAGCTCAGACTCGAGCAAGTCCATGTACACCATATCATACCGCGTGCCGTCGCGGACGATGGACTCGCGAAAGCAGCCGAACTCCCGAAAGCCGATCTTGCGGTAGGCCTTGTCGCCGCGTGCATTGATGGACAGATGGCGCAGGAGGATGCTGTGCAGGTTCAGTTTGTCGAACCCGTAGCGGCACAGCAGGTACAGTGCTTCACTGCCGTATCCCTTGCTGTGATACTCCTTGTCACCAACGAGGATGCCGACCTCGGCGGTACCTTCCCTATAGTTGATGTCAAACAGACTGCAGTCGCCGATGAGCTTCTGGTCGCCGGTCAGCCGGATGTCCAGGTGGACCATGTGGTGGCTGCCGGCCTTTGCGACGACGTCGTCGTACCACGCATACTCCTGCTCCAATGTAAACACTCTGCCGTAGTCGAGCAGAAAGACGTTCAGTTCGGGGTCCGTGATCCAGCGCAAGTACGCCGGGACGTCCTCTCGACACGCAGGTGTCAGGACGACCTTGGTTCCACTCATGATGACAGGCAGGTTCTCCATGCTCCGACCTCCTCAGAATCGATGAGACAAGCATACCCACAAGAGCGCTGTGGTGCAAGCGCTCAGGCGGTGACGGGTATGCTGGGTGCTGCAGGCTGCCATACCCCATGTCCTTCATCGGGTCTGCAAAATGGCGCCGGCGCGGCAGAAGTCTCCGATGAATCTGCGCAACGCAGCTGTTTGCGATATGCAAGGCAAAACGCGGGTATACTTGTATCGCTTGAGAGATTGTGGATTGCCGCGGCGGTTGCCGCCAGGAGGTGTCTGAGATGAAGTACTTCATTAGTCTGGACATGGAGGGCGTCGCCGGTCTTGCGTCATGGTCAGAAACCAGCCAGGAGCAGCGAGAGCTCATGACGGGCGAGACATGCGCCGCCATCGAAGGTATCCGGAGTGTCGACAAAACAGCTGCAATCGTGATCGCCGATAGTCACAGCCGCGGACAGAACCTGCTGCTCGAAAGGCTCCCCCAGGACGTGCAGGTCGTACGGGGCTACCCGCGCCCGCTGTATATGGTCGAAGGAGCAGATGAGGCCTGTGACGCAGCCCTGTTTGTCGGCTACCATGCTCCCGTCGGAACACTGTATGCGTCCATGGACCATACCTACTCCTCATCGGCCATCTACGAGGTCCTGGCCAACGGGCACGTCGTGGGTGAGACAGAACTCAACATGGTCTTGCTGGCCCGCCTGGGCATCCCGTTCATCTTCGGCAGTGGTGATGAGCAGTACTGCGAGTTCTCGCGACAATTCTTTCCCCACGCCGTCTTTGTCACCACCAAGTGGGCGACCGGCCGCTACTCCCAGCGAATGTTGATGCCCGAGATGTCGAAGACCTTGATCCGCAACGGAGCCGCTGAGGCGACGCACCAATTGATGAACCGGGGTCGCACGAATCTCGCTGACGAACAGCTTCAAGGGACGCTCCAGCATGAGGTACTGGCGACGTCACCATCCACCTGGATGGTGCGTTTCCTGACGACCAGCGCTTGCGACATTGCCGCATGGATCCCCGGTTCCCTTCGTTCCGGCGGCCGTGAGCTTTCGTACGCCTCGGATGAGCCGACTGAGCTCTACCGTTTCCTTATGAGCTGCACGGTCGCAGGGAGGTACGACCGCGACCTGTAACCCACAGGCAAGGGTAGTTTGTGCTCACGCACTGCAGGTTTTTTTGACACCAGACCCACAGGGTCTATACTGTTCTTGGTCAAGAATAAACCGGCTTCAGTTCCGTCGTGGACTGTCGCTGTAGCTGCGTGCCGTCGTGTTCGTGGCTTCAGGTTCTGCGCCGTTGTGCGCTGTGCCTCCGGTGAAATGGGGTGCGAGTCACCCCTATTTGCCACTTTCTGGGAGGATTGCGCCATGCACACGAGAATTCATCGTTCCATCTGTCTTGTCCTGATCGCCACCGCCATGTTTGTCGGCAGTTTCCCGTCCGCAATCGTACGAGCCGCCTACCGACCGGTGTCGTCGGTCGTTCTCACCGTTGGGAGTCCGACGATGACCGTGAACGGTTTCAGCTTCCCGATCGATGCTGCCAACTTAAAGGTCGTTCCTGTTGTCGAGGCCACTTGGGACAGGGCCCTTGTGCCGATTCGTAACGTCGTGGAGCTGACTGGTGGCGACGTGGCGTGGGCGCCTGCTGCCAAAGCGGTGAGCCTGTCGCTGGAGTCCCACGTGGTAGTACTGACGGTCGGGAATACCAGGGCAAAGGTCGACGGGCGCATGGTATGGATCGACACAGACCACCGGGTCGCGCCGACCATCGTTCTCGGTCACGTGATGGTCCCCGTCCGCTTTGCAGCGGAGTCGCTCGGGGGACTTGCTACCTGGAGTGTCCAGAGCAGGACGATCACACTTACCCTGCCCAAACAGATGGAGCAGGTCACCGACATGATGGGGCACACCGTGACCGTGCCACGCCGGGTCGTACGCATCGCGACCATTTCTGCGACTGCCACACAGCTTGTCTTTGCCGTCGGAGCACAGGATCAGCTGGTCGTCGCGACTTTTGGCCCCGCCGTCAAAGGGAAAGCCATGGCTTTGATCTACCCGCGGATAAACGAGGTCCCCGGGGCCGGTGACCAGAATGCGGCGAACATCGAGACCCTGCTTGCGGCTCGTCCCGACATCGTTCTCACAGAGGAGGGCCCCGCGCTGGAGCAGATGAAGGCGGTTGGACTGCCGGCGTACGCGTTCTCGGCCGAGCAGCCGGGGCAGCTCACCGATGCCATCAAGCGGATGGGGGTGTTGACCGGACACGTCGCAGAGGCGACTGTCTCGCTTGACCTGCTGACCACGAAGATGAAGGAGATCACAGACGCGGTCGGGGCTGTGGAGTCCGCGAAACGCCTCAAGGTCTACGTCGCCGGAACGGGCATCTTCAAGACGTTTGCTGGGGACTTCTTCCAGACGTTTATGGTCCGAAACGCTGGTGGCGTGAGCGTTTCTGAGCAGCTGACCGGTGGCAAGGTGGACGTTTCTCCCGAACAGGTGCTCGTCTGGAACCCGGATGTCATCATCCTCACGTCCTACACGAAGGACACGGTGAGTGACGTCCTCGCCAATCCCAAGCTGCAGAATGTGGCAGCCGTGCGGGACCACAGGGTCTACGTGATGCCGAAGTACGTCGTTTCGTGGGACATGCCGGTGCCCGAGTCGTTCCTGGGCACGATGTGGCTGGCGCATAAGCTCTATCCGGATCAGGTCCGGTTCGACATGGCTGCCGAGATCACACAGTTCTACCGGCAGTTCTACGGGTTCACGGTTCCTGCCGCCGACCTCGCAGCGCTCTCCCAGTAGCACATGGACCAACCCCGTCCGTCCGTCGTCGAGATACAGGACTTGGGCTTCGCCTATGGTGAGGCCATCGTGCTCCACGACCTCACGATGGCCGTTGGTCCCCGCGAGGTTTTCGCCATCGTGGGACCGAACGCCGCCGGCAAGACGACACTCCTCCGCTGTATTGAACGGATTCTGACCCCCCGGACAGGGACGATCCTCATCGACGGTCGTGACCTGAAGACGCTGTCTGCACGCGACGTGAGCAGACGTGCGGCTTCGGTTCCACAGTCTCATGCTCCTGCGTTCCCGTATACCGTCCAGGATATCGTATTGATGGGACGCAATCCCCATCTGGGCGCCGCCGCTCAGCCTGGTCCGCACGACGTGGCGGTGGCACAGGAGGCCATGGGCGAACTCGGCATACGTGCGATCTCCGCCCGCCCCTACACTCAGCTCTCCGGTGGACAGCTTCAGATGGTCCTGTTTGCGCGCGCCTTGGCGCAGGAGGCACAGGTCCTGCTGCTGGACGAGCCGACGGCGCACCTGGACTTTCGAAACCGCCACCTGGTCATGGGCAGGATACGCGATCTTGCTGTCCGCCGTGGGCTGACAGTCATCATGACCGTCCATGACCCAAACGATGCCATGCAGTACGCCGACCGGGTGGGACTTGTGAGCGACGGGGGGCTGGTCGCGCTCGGGACTCCACAGGAGGTTCTGACGTCAGACAACCTGGGACAGTTGTACGGCATGCCCATCGAAGTCCTGACTGACGGCAGGCGGCGTGTGATTGTTGCGGGGACCCCCTCATGAAGCGCGGGCGGTTCCTGCCGACCCTTCTCCTGATGTGGACGGGTGTGCTGGTGGTACTCCTGGCGTCGCTTTGCCTGGGCCGCTATCCGGTGGCCCCGCAAACGGTCCTGCGGGTGCTGATCTCCCGGTTTGTGCCAATTGCCCGCACATGGGACCCGACCATTGAGACGGTGGTCTGGCAGGTGCGTCTTCCCCGTGTGCTGGCGGCTACCCTGGTTGGCGCCGCGCTTGCTTCCGGCGGAGCGGTCTTCCAGGGACTGTTTCACAACCCGCTGGTCTCGCCTTACGTTCTTGGCGTCTCCTCGGGTGCCGGGCTCGGGGCCGCAGTCGCTATCCTGCTGGGTGCAGGCGCTGCGGTCACGCAGGCCTCAGCGTTTGCGACAGGGGCTGTGGCGGTCTCGTTGACATGGCTGGTCGCCCGGTCCGGTCGTGACCGGTCGCATGTGACCCTGGTACTTGCGGGTTTCGTCGTCGGCAGCCTGTTTTCATCGCTGGTGGCTGGAGCACAATACGTGGCCGACCCGTCGACGAAGCTGCCCCAGATCGTGTTCTGGCTGATGGGCTCGCTGGCGTCAGTGCAGTGGACGGACCTCCTGAGAGCTGCCCTGGTGATCGTACCATGCCTGGTGGTGATCACGGTGCTGCGCTGGAAGCTTAACATCCTGTCCATGGGCGACGACGAGGCACGTTCGCTGGGCGAGAATCCTACAGCAATGAGAGTCGTCCTCATCGGGCTGACGACCATGACCACCGCCGTCAGCGTGGCGCTCTCCGGCGTCATCGGGTGGGTGGGGCTGGTCGTGCCACACCTGGCACGCGGCATCGTCGGACCGGATGCGCGCAGGCTCATCCCGGCTTCCATCGCCCTGGGGGCAGTCTACATGATGATTATCGACGACGTGGCGCGCACCCTGACGATGGCCGAGATCCCGCTGGGCATCCTGACCGGGATCGTTGGTGCACCCGTCTTCGTGCTGCTGTTGCGCCGGAGCCGCTCGGACTGGGACTAGGGCACCCGCTGTAACCGGCTCACGACCTCAGACAACGCTCTCCTTCGCTCGACTTCACAGCCGTCGACGATCCGGACAGGGACTCCTGTCACCGTGCGCCATTCCTGCATCTCCTGCCAGGTGGCGGTCACCTTTTCCTCTCGAACCGGGACCGTGCGCATCGCACGATGTTCGTTGGCTAGACACTCTTCAAGAGAGGGTAGCAGAACGATGATACTCACGTTCGACACCAGTGTCCCCCGAAGAGGTCCAAGCTGGTTGGGCAGGACTGTCGCGTCGACAACGACGCAGCTGCCCGCTAGTCCGAGATCGCGTGCGAGGGCCAGCTGGTGGCGGAGGACAACCGCATACAGGTCCGCTTCCTGTCCGTTCCAGCGGCTGCGGTCCTGCGCCAGCACCTGGTGGAACAGGTCGTCCACGTACAGGAGAACCGAGCCCGCCAGGTCCTGATGGAGCTCAGCGGCGAACGTTGACTTGCCAGCAGCCCGTGGACCGGTGATAAGGATGACATGTGTGCTCATGTCATCAGTCTACAGGGTGGAGACTACTGCGCAACGGTTGCTTTCATGAATTGTGAATTCCATTGTACCAGGTACTTTCGGTATTCACAATTGATACCATGATGCAGGCACTCCACTGCTATATGGGTCTACAGGAGCCGGGTTCTTGGGAGAAGCTGATAGGCCCTACCCTGTGTCGGGGTTTCAGTTGAGTCTGAAGTTCCGGCTACTCCTTGACAATATTTGTGGTCCTGGTAGCGTTGAAAATAGAAGAGCTGTGAGCAAGAAGGAAGAACTCATACGCCCAAATCCAGCACGAAGAGGAGATACAAATGATTCCATCAGCGATGACCGATCAAGAGAAGCATGACTACGTCCTCAAGAATTGTATCTGTGCAAAATGCCCAAGCTGGGTTCAATGTGGCGAAGCGGCCGGTTTCTGCCTCACAGGCAAGAGCAAATGCATCACAGAGAAAAAGGGATGTATCTGTGGTGAGTGCCCCGTGACAACGATGATGAGCTTGAAGTGGGGCTACTATTGCACTATGGGTGACGCTAAGTCGATGATGAAGTAGCAGACGAGTGGAGAACAACCCTTAGTCGACTGTACTTGACGTGCAGGGCAAATTCGATACGTCACGCTCCCCAGTTTTCGTTCCGGCGGAGAGGGGGTTTTGTGACTTGTTCCACTGACGTTCTTCAGATCAGCTGTGCTCTCAGGTCCTCCGGCTGCGTCACTGGCTGCCGGCAGACAGACCCTTCGCACATATAGGCGGTCGGCTGGCCATTTATCATGGGGCGATCAGCGAGCAGGTCAGGGGCTCCAGGGGGCAGGGGTGCCGGTGAGACTGCTATGACCAGGTTAGGCCTCCACTTCGTACGAACCTCGGCGATTAGCCCCACCGTTCGCTTGTCAGCAGGGTCGCCGATAATAGCGACCTGTGTCTCCTTCGCCAGCGCGAAGTCGCCCACGCACAGCCAGCGTCCGAAGCTGGTTGGATAGCGTACGGCCAGATCGGTCACGAGACCAAGGCTCTTCTCTGCCAGCCTGCGCCATTTCGTGCGACCGGTGAGTGCGGCAAGTGTCAGCAGTGCCTCCGTGGCCAGCGCGTTCCCTGACGGGATGGCATTGTCCTGCAGGTCCTTTGGGCGTATGATGAGCTGCTCCGCCCCGTCCGGCGTGTCGAAGAACCCTCCCACGGGGTCAGTGAAGCGGGCCAGCATCTCATCAGCGAGATGTCGGGCTGCAACAAACCATCGGTTGTCGAAGTCCGTCTGGTACAGCTCCAGTAGTCCAAGAATCGGGGACGCATAGTCGTCCAGATAGGCCTCCTGTCCATTGGTGCCTTCATGCCATGTGCGCCGCAGCCGTCCGTTGGGTCGCAGGGCGGTGAGCAGGAAGTCCGCGTTGCGAGTGGCGATATCCAGGTACGTCCGGTCCCCGAAGACACGCGCTGCTTCAGCGAACGATGCCAGCATCAAGCCGTTCCAGGCTGTCAGCACCGTGTCATCAGCGGCCGGGCGCACCCGCTTACCCCGGACATCGAGGAGTCGTATACGGCACCTGTCCAGCAGCGCGTCGACCTCGCTCTGGCTCATGCCGTGACGGACTGCAACCGTCGCATCGTCCACAGAGCGCTGCAACACGTTCATCCCCTCCCAGTTCCCCTCTGCGGTCACGCCGTATGTTTCAGCGAACAGGTCGGCGTCCTTCCCCAGTGCCGCGTGGATCTCTTCGAGGCTCCAGACATAGTACCGGCCCTCCACCCCCTCCGAGTCCGCGTCGAGGCTGGACAGGAAGGCTCCCTCCGGGGTCATCATCTCCCGTGCGACGAACGCCAGTGTCTGCTCGGCGACATGCCGAAAAGACGTCTCGCCGGTCACCTGCCAGGCGTGCAGATATGCGCGTGCCAGCTGTGCGTTGTCGTACAGCATCTTCTCGAAGTGTGGAATGTGCCATGTGGCGTCCGTCGAGTAACGGGCAAACCCGCCCCCGATCACGTCCCACATGCCACCCCGCGTCATCGCCCGCAGGGCGTGCGCGGCGGGAACAAGCGCCGTTTCGTCGCCTGCCAGGTGGCGTCGCAGCAGGAACTCGATGGCCATCGGCTGAGGAAACTTGGGCGCCGTTCCCCAGCCACCGCCATGCCAGTCGTAGTTCTCGACCAGGAAGCGTGCCGCAGTCGTCAGTGTGCCGACGTCGAAGCTCCCTTTCGCTGTATCGGCAGCAGACTGACTGACGAGTTGCGCCGCGACTTGCGCACCAACACGTGTGATGTCGGCTCGTCGGTCCCGCCAGGCATCAGCCAGCGCGCGCAGGAGCTGGGGGAAGCCTGGCATGCCGTGACGCGGTTCGGGACGAAAGTAGGTGCCACCATAGAATGGCTGCAAGCCCGGCGTCAGGAAAACCGACAGTGGCCAACCGCCCTGGCCGGTCAGTGCAGCGACCGCGGCCATGTACACGCTGTCGAGGTCGGGTCGCTCTTCACGGTCAACCTTGATGCAGATGTAGTGGGTGTTCATGATAGCGGCAATCTGTGGGTCTTCGAAGGACTCGTGGGCCATGACGTGGCACCAGTGGCAGGCCGCGTAGCCGATGCTCAGGAAGATGGGCTTATCCTCGGCACGGGCCCGGGCCAGTGCTTCTTCACCCCATGGATACCACTCGACCGGGTTGTCCGCATGCTGTAGCAGGTAGCGCGACACGGAACCAGCAAGATGATTGCGCATGACAGGTCCTGCGGCGCTAGCGCCCCAGCTTCTCCAGGATGCGCGGAAGCATCGCCAGGGTGGCTTGCTCTCCGCCTTCGATGACCGGTGCCGGCTTCCAGAAACTATCCCAGCCGATACCATATACGTCCGGGGCAATGACGATGTCCGCATCCCTGCAATTCTCCCGGGCAAGGTTGTACTGCAGGACGGCGATGGACTGACCGGCCACCCTGCGCAAGACACCGGGCCAGCGCTGATCAGGTAACAATGGTTCCGCGAGCCGGGCGTTGAGGTTGACAGCGATGACGACATCAGCTCCGTGCTCATGGGCGACCTTGACCGGAACGACCTGTGTGAGTCCACCATCGGCCAGCAGTCTGCCACCTACGTTGACCGGCTGGAACATCAACGGGATAGAGACGCTTGCCCGAATGGCATCGACGAGACTGCCACGATCAAACACGACCGGCTCTCCCGTTGAAATGTCCGTAGCGACGGCAAAGAACGTAGGGGACAGGGATGCGATGTCGGCGTCCCCGATCTTCTCGCGGAGGAACTGGGTAGCCTTCTGTCCCTTGATGATTCCTGTGCGCAAGGACGGGTCGAACAGTGCGGATAGCACTGCCTTCATGTCGGCGGAGTAGGCCAGGAGTTCCACCTCCTCGATACTGCCCAACGTCGCGTATGCTCCGCCGATCAGAGCGCCAATGCTGGTACCGGCGATGATGTCAGGCTGGATGCCGTGACTGAGCAGCACCTTGAGGACGCCGACGTGTGCCAGTCCTCGCGGGCCTCCGCTTCCCAGTGCAAGTCCGATCTTCATATGTGTCTCCCGTTTCAGCTGTCCACTACCTGTAATCAATCTCTTGCGGACAAGCAGATTCGTGTTTCCTGCAACATCATTCTAGTGCACATTGGTCGTCATTCCCGCGCATGCGGGAATCCATTTCTTGCCACAATTGGGCAAACCGCTTGTTTCAGCGATACTGTGATCATGAGAGGTGACCACAGATGACCCTCAGGAAGATCCTGAAAGGCGCGCTGACCCAATTGCCCATCGAACTCTATGAGTGGATGGTCCGGGGCACGTCACGCCGCCCGCTCACCTCGGTCACCTTCGCCGGCAGGGACCACTTTTCACATCGAAGCGCGCGCGTCGAGTGGTGGTACTTCACCAGCGTCCTGACGACACCGAAGAAGAAGGCCCCTGTCGGACTCGAAGTGACGTTCTTCAGGGTGAGAACGCTGGTCGACAGCGTGATCGTCCACACTGCCGTTACCGACGTCGAGGGCCGGAAGTTTTCCTTTACCGGTATGGTCCTGCCTGTGCATATCCCCATCACCTCCGATGCTCAGACGGTGATCGGGTTCTTCGGCAATCGGGTCGGGTTTCACGACGACACCAACAGTCTTGTCATTGACACACACCTGATGAGCCTGCAGGTGAACCTCTCCTGTGCCATTCGAGACGTTATGGCGCAGGGAGCGGAGGGCGTCCTGGAGATGCAGAACAGTCCAGGCGACGTCTCCTACTACTACACGCTGCCCAACATGAGGACCGAGGGCACGATCGTTGTGAACGGTGAGAGCCTTCCTGTCACGGGGCTGACGTGGCACGACCACCAATGGGGCAACTTCAACGTAGTCAACCTCAAGTGGGACTGGTTCTCCCTGCGGTTCGACGCCGACGACCTATACGTCATGCTGTTCAACTTCGACCGCCGGGGCACGACGTACGGAACCGGAAACGTGGAGCAGCATGGGCGGACGCTGCGCGTCGAACGGTTCGAAGTACAGGCGTCGGACGTCTGCGTGGCACGGAACGGCATCACGTACCCCATCGATTGGGAGATACGGATCTTCGAGAGCTCGGAAGCATCCACCCCTTTCATGACCGCACACGTGAGGCCAATGCTCAAGGAGCAGTATCTCTCGTCGTTGATCACGCCGGACTACTGGGAAGGTTTGTGCTCTGTCCACGGGGAGATCCTGACCCCAGTCGACCTGAACGGTACTCACTTCCTCGACAGTAAGGTGCTGGATGGCTTTGCCTATGTGGAGCTGACGGGGTACGAACGATAGGACCCACCCGGCGACGGGAAGATGGATTCCCGCCTGCGCGGGAATGACGACAGTGTACAGTTCTACCATCGCGGGAATGACAAGAGGGGGCAGGGCTCAACGCGGGGCGTAACCCCTGAGGGTGGACAACCGTAGACTAAGCTGTAGACTCAGCTATGACTATGTGGTGCAGCGTGGGCGCAAACCGCGCTGAAAATGACAACAAGGAGGAGCGACAATGATATTGCAATCAATTCGGTATGGGTGGAGCAAGGCACGTTGGCCAGTGGTTAGGGCTTTTCTGCCTGCGCTTTTGCTGCAGTGGGTTCTGAACAGCGCGGTGACGTGGCGCACGGAGGCTGATGGCAGGTTCAGCGTACACCTCTGGTGGCACAACCTGGGATCGCTGGGTCAGGGGCTGGTCATCGTGGCCGTCGTTCTGAGTATCATCGTCTGGGTCGTGTCTCGGTGGATTGAGATGGGCATCATCCATGGTTCGGTGAAGGCTGCGCGCGGTGAGGACATTGTTGCAGGCGACTTCTTCATCACATGGGAGAACGTCGGAAGGTATGCCGTTGGTCTCTTGCTGTCCGGATTAATCGTCGGCATCGGTATAATTCTGCTAGTCATCCCCGGCATCATCTGGGGACTCCGCTACAGCATGTTTGGCTACTACATTGTGATGGAGGGCGCAGGCCCCGTCGAGGCACTGCAGAAGAGCGCCACGGCGACGGACGGGCACAAGGGCCAGTTGTTTGGTCTTGGTCTGGCTTCCATAGGTGTCATCATCCTGGGAGCCCTGTGCCTGGGCGTCGGGCTGGTCTGGGCCATCCCTACCGTCGAAATTGCCTGGAGCGCCGTCTTCCTCGAACTCTCCGGACAGCAGCCGATCCCAACGGTCGTCGTTGCATGATCGCAAGCTGGGAGGCGCTTCATTGGCGCCTCCCAGCCAGTTGTGTGCTGCGTGTGCGGTGAACGACGTCAGGCGTACATCTTGTCGTAGTATTCCTTCAGCATGCGAGCCGCCGAGAACTGCCACGCAGACATCTCGATGCTGTTTCGCATCATGTCGACCCACGTGGATCGCCGGTCATAATAGGTGGGGATGACGTCGCCCCTCAGAACGTCGTAGAGCGAGGCGCAATCGACGCTGTTGCAGTCGCGGCCTTCGTACCCTCCGCCGAACTGCCAGCCGTTGACGCCGTGCTTGCAGGCCTCAGGCCACCATCCATCGAGCGTGCTGAGGTTGAGGACACCGTTCATGGCAGCCTTCATCCCGGATGTGCCACTTGCCTCCATCGGGCGCACAGGGTTGTTGAGCCACACGTCACACCCTCGCGTCAGCAGCTTGCCAACCTCCATGTCGTAGTTCTGCAGGAAGACGACGCTGTCGGGGAACTCTTTGGCAATGCGCACGATATTCGTAATAGTCGCCTTGCCATTCATATCGTTGGGGTGAGCCTTGCCCGACAGGACGATCTGCACCTTGTGGTTTCGCAGGAGGTCGCCGATGATCTCCCTGTCCGAGAAGATGAGGTCGCTGCGCTTGTACGGTGTCGCACGACGGGCAAACCCTATCGTCAGGACGTTTTCGTCGAGCCGAACGCCATTTCTGCGCGCAATCTCGTCGAGCATCGTCCGCTTGAGCTGCTGGTGAGTGACCCACAGGTCGCCCCCGGACGCAGAGACTTCCCGCATGTTGCTGTCCTGCCAAGTCCCATTGTGGACGCCGTTCGTGATGGAGAGGATGTCGGAGCCTCCGGGCACGCTCTTCCACATCTCGCGCGCCGTGTGCCCGTGCAGCTGGGACACGGCGTTTGCCCGCTTGGACAGGCGCAGGCCGGCCGCTGTCATACTGAACGGATCGCCGCCGAGCCGGATGATCTGGTCGTAGGTGAGTCCATCGTAGCAGCTCATGTACTGCAGCAGCCTGTGCCCGTGCACTTCGTTGCCCGCCACGACCGGCGTATGCGTCGTAAACACGATATGCTGCTTCACCGACCTCAACGCGTCCTCAAAGCGCACGCCACCGTTCATCTGCTGGTGGATCAGCTCGACGCCCGCAAACACGGCGTGACTGTCGTTGAAGTGGTAGACGTCCACATTGATGCCCAGCGCCTGCAGGGCCCTGACACCGCCGACGCCGAGGATCATCTCCTGTGCCAGACGTTCTTCCTCGAACCAGCCGTACAGCTGTCCCGTGAGGTACCAGCCTGGGTTGTCGGGAACGTACGCATCCAGCAGGTACAGCGGTGCGTTGCCGAAGGCCGTGCACTTCCACACTTTCACCCGCACCTGATCCTCGCGTATCGGTACACTGACGGTGATCCCAGTATCCTCCAGGAAATCGTACCGGTATTCGTGATAGGTGTCATAGGGGCGTCCGTTCTCGTCGATAAACTGTGCCGTGTAGTCCTGACGCCACAGGATGCCGATACCGACCATGGGGCGGCCTTCATCTCCGGCGGCTTTCAGGATGTCGCCCGCCAGAATGCCCAGACCTCCCGCGTAAATGCGCAGACTCGCATTCAACCCGAATTCCATACAGAAATAGGCAACCCGGGGCATTGGTTCGTTCATTGCAGACCTCCGTTACTTCCCGATTTCCATGACAACAACTTCACACGGCCTGAGCAGCATGTTGTCGGCTGAAGAGACCGACCGTCTGCATGGACCATGCGTATCATACACGACATCGACTCTTTCTTCGACAGACATCGCCGCAGGGAGCTCCTGCGCAAGCCTGAACGACAGCTCCCTCGTCAGCGAGCGATTTGCTGCGACGACAAGTCCGGCGGTATGAGCTGAATTATGATAGCAGAGCATCGTCAAGTTCCCATGGTGCAAAAGCCCCTCCTGCTTCACGAAGTTCGCCGGGTCGCCGAGAAGGGACAGGTAGTGCCGCCGCAGACGCAGCGTCTCCTGCAGGACGGCATCCACCCATGTGTCATGACTTGTCCAGTGAAGACAGTAAGGGTCGAAGAAGGCGAGTCTGCCGGCCATCGGGTCATCGTCTGGCAGGACAAAACGGCCGTCCTCGCTGTTGTCCAGTCCTAGGTTCATGGGCTGCACTTCCAGCAGTTCCTGTCCGCTGTTGATGAACGGGACAGCATTGGGCATGAGCGCGTTGAGAGTCAGCACCAGCCGCAGAGATGCTGTGTCTGGGTGCACATGCGCCGACCGCGGCGTGTCGGGCGTTTCGACCGAGGCGACCACGGGGATCGGCGAGGCAAGGAACCCGCCGTCCAGGACGAAGCGGGCAAACTCGGCGTCGTGGACCCTCTTGTAGCCGTAGTACGTATAGCCGCTGATCAAATCGAAGCCGTGCTGCTGTGCCTCCACGCCCTTGCTGCAATCGAGCTCCTCGGACCAGAGAACGAATGTGGGGTCCACCTCCCGGATGCGCCGGACCATCGACGCATTATGTTCGGCAGGCATGGCGTGTGCCATGTCGATGCGCGCTCCGTCGATGCCGAAGTGCCTCCTGTAGTATGGCATCACGCCTTCGACGTACCGCCACAGCTCCTCGTTGGGTTTGCCGCCGGGGTACCTGCACAGCGACGCGCCATCCTGCATGACAAACGGAGCCTGGCCGTCCGCGACGTACATGCCGACCTGAGCGGCATTGTCGTGGTAAAACCGAAGGTAGGTGGCATCGGTCCATGGCGGCTGCTGGTCGTTGATGACATCCGAGAAGCCGGGCACCGTCGTGATGCCGAATTCGTCCTCGATGGCGACGAGGAGGTCGCCGCCGGAGGTCGCTCGCACCGCCGCCCAGCGGTCCGGGTCGATGCGGTCGGGAGACCACGTGAACTGAGCCAGATAGGCGGACGTCTGCGGCGACGTGTACAGCTCTCTCAGCGCCGCATCGTCGAGGTCCCGCATCGTCGTGCCGTCACCCAGCGAGGGAGCGCGGAATCCTGCTGCACATTCTTTCCTGATCCAGCAGAACCAGTCCGGGTGGTCGGCGATGAGCACGCTGTCCCGCGACGTCGTCCGGAACGCAAAGTCCAGGACCACTTTCATTCCCAGCCAGTGGCACAGTTCGACAAAGGCCCGGAACTCCGTCTCCAGGAGCCCACCCGCGTCCTCGCCCAGCAGGGGGTCGTGGAGCCCGGCGTCGACCCTGTAGATGTCCCTGATGGCATATGGACTGCCCAGGCGGCCTTTCCTGTATCGGTCGCTGCAGCTGAACACCGGCAGCAGGTACACGGTGTTGACCCCGTACCGCCGAAGCAGTGGGAGCAGTGCCATCGTCTTCAGGAATGTGCCAGAGCAGACGTCGCCGGCATCATGATGCGGCCAGGCCGTGAACGAGCGCACGAGCATGCCATAGATGACGCTCTCGGTAAGGTGTTTGCGTCCGCCAGGCTTCTGTGCAGCGCCGCCTTCCCGTAGGGCCTTCTCGATGCATGCAGCGAAGAAGTCGCACGGGTCTACGCGCAGCTCGCCGGGCCTGCCGGGGTCTGTCGTGCCGTCAGCATACGCGGAGTGGTTCCAGCGCTCCGGGACAAACCAGCCCGCTCCGTATGCCCCCTTCCTGCTGTGAAGGATGTCGAGCACGATCCCGACGTCCGCGAAGCGCTCGGACATCTGGTTCATTTCAATACCACGATGGACATGGGAGGCAGGGTGAGCCGGTCCCCTCGCAGCGTAACCGCTGCACCCGTCGTCGACAGGTATCCGCGGATGCCCACATACTGGTTCGCCGTCTTGCTGAACTCGATCGCTTTTGTCTCCTTTGACGTGTTGATCACCAGGATGATGCGTGATCCGTTCCACGTCTTCGCGACGGCACAGACCTCCGGGTCGGCCATCCCGCTCACGATAGACACCGTACCACGAGCAATCTCAGGGTTCTCGTTCCGCAGGCGTATCGCGCGGCGGTAGTAGTTGAGCAGCGAATTAGGATCCCTGTCCTGGACGTCCTCGGCGACGAACAGGCGGACGGGTGAGTCCATTCCCGGAGGCCCCTTGGTCATGCCGGTCGTCACTGTGTCCGACCACGGCATAGGCCCGCGCTTGTCCTGGTCAATGCGTGAACCGGTCATCCCAAGTTCCTCGCCGTAGTAGACAAACGGACCTCCGCTCATCGTCAGGTACAGGCCGCCGGCCATCTTGGTCTTCTGGAGGTCGCCCGAGAAGAATCCTGCAGGTCGCGCCGTATCGTGATTGCCGATGAAGGGGGCGTCGATTGCCTGCACATTGTACTCCTGCAGCATCCGCTGCCACGCCGCCGTCGCTTTGCAGAATGCCTGAGCGGATGCATCTGCACCCGCCCCGTTCAGCGTTGACGCGACCACGCCCGTCGCCTGTGCAAAAGGGAATGCGAAGAAACTCGTCGCGTGACTCGCGTAGTATGTGGCAATGGTCGTGGCATTGCTCCAGACCTCGCCTACGATGTATGCGTCAGGGTCGATCGTCCGGCAGTAGTCGGTAAACCAGTCGACGAACGCCACGTTCCGGTCCGTGTCTCCCGACCCATTCCCGCCATAGTAATACAGTACTGCGTCCAGGCGGAACCCGTCGACGCCCTTGTTCAGCCAGAAACGCGTGAACTCCTGGATCTGCGCCCGCAGGGCGGCGTTGTCGAGGTTGAGGTCCGGCATCGACGGACCGAACTGGTCCTCGTAGTACCAGTCTGTCGTGCCGACCTGGGCATAGCTGCCCACGGATGGTCTGCCCTGAACGAAATTGTAGTACCCGAGATATGGGTTTGGCGCAGGATGCGCTGGATTCTGCTGAAGAGCAGCCGTCGCCGACAGGAACCATGGGTGCTGGGAGGAGGTATGGTTCAGCTCGTAGTCGATGATGAGGCGGATGCCCCTTGCGTGACACCCGGCGGCCAGTTGCTGGAGGTCGCCCAGGGTACCATAGGCCGGGTCGACGTTCTCATAGTCGGTGACGTCGTACTTGTGGTAAGAGGGGGACGGCATGATGGGCATCAGCCAGAGGCCGCCCACACCCAGACCGCCACCCTTCCCGTCGTTCAGGTAGTCGAGGTTGGAGGTCAGCCCCGCCAGGTCACCCGTTCCGTCCCCATTCGCATCGTAGAACGACGGAACAAAGACCTCGTACCAGGTACGGTATGCGTCGTCCACGATGTTCAGCGGCTGCTCGTACCTGTACCGGGCAGACCCTGTGCAGCCCGGGAGGAGCAGCATGCAGGCCATGACAACGGCAATCAGTCCTGAGAGCCTCTTCATGGGCACAGTGTCATGGCTGGACGACGATAAAGGATTGTGGGGCCATGCTCGTCTCGTGTTCGGATCGGGCAGGCAACTCTCCGAGCGAGAACAGCACCGTTCCCCTTGTGTCTACGGGGGCGCTGGCCTGGTGAGCGGAGGGGTTGACGGCGATGACGAGTTCTCCCCTGCGGTAGACGAAGGGGTAAGCCCCTTTCTGGGCGTACAGCACGGCAAACGAGCCGTTTGCCTGCAGGTCGGCGTTCGCATGCCGCAGACGGATCACCTGGGTCACCGTGTTCAGCAGTGATTGGGGGTCCTGTGCCTGCTGCTCGACCGTGGGAGCGTCAGGGCTCACGTCCACCGGCAGGTACAGCTGGTCTGCGGGGGCATCGGAGAACCCACAGTTGGGTCCTCTGGTCCATTGCATGGGCGTCCTTGACCCCGTACGCTCGTATCCGCCCTCCTTGCTGACAAGCCCTTCAGCGTAGCGCATCCCGATCTCGTCGCCGTAGTAGAGGAACGGGACGCCCGGCATGGTGAAGATGAACGCGTAGGCGAGCTTCAGCTCGGTCTCGTCATACGTCCGGCGCATCCTCGGCGTATCGTGATTGCCCGTGATGAAGCTGATGTACCCATAATCCTTGGAGTCCTCGTACCGCCTCAGGTAGTCCCTGACAAACAGGCCGATGTCCCCGTTCCCCTGCCTGCTGAAGAAACCCAGTGGCTCGCCGGTTGCCTGGTCCCTGCGTCTGAACAGGGCATGGTAGCCGTTGTCCTCATGGTCCAGGTAGAAGTCGGCGTGAAACCCACACCTCAGCGCACGTCCGGGGTCGGACCACTCCGAGACCAGGACAGCTTCGGGATAGTCTCTGTCGAGCATCGTCCGTACGTCGCGCCAGATGTCGGCCGTCGCTCTCTTGTCGTCATCGTTCTTCACCAGCGAATCGGCCATGTCGACCCGGAACCCGTCGCACCCCTTGTTGAGCCAAAACCGCATGACGTCCTTCATGGCATCTCTCGTTGCCAGACAGTCGGGGTGTGTGCTGGGCAGCTGCCAGCTCTCCGTGACGCGGCCGAAGCCGTAGTTGAGCGCCGGCTGCGTGCTGAAGAAGTTCACCAGGTAGTTACCATTCCGGTCAAACCTGCCGCTGACGCACCGGAAGTCCCGTGGTGCAGTCCAGGTGCTGTCCGTCCAGATGTAACGGTTGGTATACTCGTTCGTGAACGGCAGGGCACTCTGCACAAACCATGGGTGCTGGTCCGACGTGTGCCCTGGTACAAGGTCGAGCAGGATGTGTATTCCTGCGGCATGCGCCTTTGCAAACAGTCGGCACAGGTCCTTGTTTGTCCCATACCGGGGCGCTACCACCCGGTAATCGGCGATGTCATAGCCGCCGTCTTTGAACGGCGAGACAAAGCAGGGGTTGATCCAGATCGCATTGCAGCCAAGGTCATGAACATACCCCAGCTTCGAGGCAATGCCCTCGATGTCGCCGATCCCGTCACCATTGGTATCGCAAAACGATTGAGGGTAGACCTCGTAGAAGACAGCATCATTGAGCCACACAGGCATGACAGCGTCTCCTATGGCAGTGTAGATGAGATAGCGTCAACCCTTGACCGAGCCGCCGGTGATACCCTCGACGTAGAACCTCTGCATGGAGATGAACAGGGCTACGATTGGGATCGATACGAGCACGGCGCCAGCGCAGAACATCGAGAAGTACGTCGTGATGTGCTCCCGGTCGATCATGCGGAACAGACCCAAGGCGACGGTGTAGTTTTTGTAGGCCGTCGGTCCCATGATCATGTTCACGAAGATGAAGTCCGCCCATGGAGCAAGGAACGAGGTCAGGATCGTGTAGACGATGACGGGCTTGGACAGAGGCACGGTGATCTGCCAGAAGATCTGTGACCGCGTCGCGCCGTCAATCATCGCGGCTTCATCCATTTCCTTCGGGATCGCATCGAAGAAGCCCTTCGCGACATAGAATCCCAGCCCGGCTCCCCCGGAGTACACGAGGATGAGCGCCACCAGTGTATTGGTCAGGCCGACCGCCTTGAGGATATAGTACACGGCGATCATGGACATGAAGCCTGGGAACATGCCCAGCACCAGTGCTACGTTCAGGTACGGCTTGCGCAAACGGAAGCGCATGCGCGACACCGCGTACGCGACAGAGAGGGTCATGACGGCCGTGAGCGCGCACGAGCAGATGGCCACGAACAGCGTGTTCAGGAACCAGCGGGGAAAGTAGAAGCCGGATGCTGCGCCAGAATCCTTGAACAGCTTGACGTAGTTTTGCAGCGTGAAACCGTACTTGGGCCAGAAGTAGTTGGGTATGCCGGCCACGCCCTTACTGAAGGAGATGATGATGAGCCAGGCGACCGGGACCAGCCAGATGACGCAGAGCACGGCGAGCACGACATAGGCCAGGGTGTTGCCCGCGATGACGCGGCCTTTCGCGTGGGTATACGCTCGGCTGCTCATTGGAAGGTCTCCTCCTTCTTGTACGATTTCGTGTTGCGATATGCAACCAGCGACAGGATGGCCGAGATGATGAAGACGCAAATACCGATGGCCGAAGCGTAGCTGTAATCGCGCGTGTTCACCGTCAGCTTGTACAACCACGTCACCAGCAAGTCGGTTTTGCCCGCCTGGTAGTAGGTGAGACCGCTCGGCCCTCCGCCGGTCAGCAGGTAGATGACATTGAAGTTGTTGATATTGCCGATGAACTGCGTGATAAGATAGGGGCCGGTCACGAATACGACATACGGCAGAATGATCTTCGTCCACATGCGGAACGGCGAAGCACCGTCGATAGCCGCTGCCTCGTACAGCTCCTTTGGGATGCTGAGCAGGATACCGCTTGTGATCAGCATGCTGTAGGGGATGCCAACCCACAGGTTGACGACCAGGACGCTGATCCTTGCGAATGTGGCATTCGTCAGAAATGGGATGAACTTGCTGGTGAGCCCCCAGTGCTGCAGGACCCCATTGATAGGACCGAAGTCATCCAGCATATTCCTCATGAGGAGCAGGGAGACGAACTGCGGTATGGCGATAGACATCACAAACACGGTCCGCCAGAGACCCTTGAACCTTACGCCCTTACGGTTAATGAGAATGGCAAGCAACATGCCAAGCACGTAGTTGGACGCCGTCGCAATGACCGCCCACGTGATCGTCCAGCCAAGCACTGGCCAGAACGTGCCGCCTAAGACCCCGCTGTTGGAGAACAGAGCCTTGAACGTGTACAGTCCTGTCCAATGAAACAGAGATCCAGGTGGCTGGTGCGAGCTGTCGTAGTTGGTGAACGCTATGAGGATCATGAACAGCAGAGGCAGCACCGTGAACAGGAGGAGGCCCATGACGGGCAAGATCATCAGGGTAACGTGGAACTTCGCATCCAGGTACTCCCGCGCCTCGGTCCTAAGACCCGGCAGCACCTCACCGTTCTCCACGGCCCGTTGTGTCTGCATTGCCGAAGAGATATTCCAGAAGTAGGTCGCTATGAACCAGACGACCAGCAGGACTGTTGCGACGCCGTAGAGCAGCATAAGCATAGAGTTGTCACCACGGATCACCTTCGGCACTTGACCAGGAATCGCCTCGATGTACTGCGTCTTGGTCCCAAGGGTCACGATGCCCACCAGTGAACGCGCGCCGAACAACACCATGTAGACGACAAACACGGCCTCGCTCAGGAAGTAGTAGAGACCCTTGGCCACCTGCCCTCGCACCAGATTTCCAAAGCCCATGAGGACAAACGAGAGGCGGGTTCTGCCATCCCCCTCCCGGAAGGTATGGCCCAGGAGATTCGCTTGGTTGACGAATGCAGCGAAGAACCTGCGCAGCCCCGACCACCGCAATCTTATCCTGTTCTCTTCCATGCTCCACCTGCCTTTCCTGCGATCCACACGTGCTCATGGTGGAACAAGCGCACAGCGGCACGGCTGTGCATTGTCCGCACGCGCTGTGCCGCTGTGCCTGTCATTGTTTCTTGTCGATGAACTTACTGGAGTGTTGCGAGAATCTGCTTGACCATCGCGTCCAGGTCTTTCTGGAGTGTAGCGTTGGTCGTCTTGCCATTGCCAATGCTTGTTCCAAGAGCAGCAGCAGGTGTCCAGTAGTTGCTCATCTGCTTGATAGAGGCCTGAAGCGTCGCGTACTTGCCCTGCAGCGCATCAGCGGCGACAGCTACGTTCGACGAAAGAGTCGACGCGTCGATCGTTACATTTGTCGGAGCGAAGCTCCTCGTCTGGAACCGCAACAGCTGGTTGTCCTTGTTGGTCACCCACTCGGCCAGCGCCATGGCGTCCGCAGCGGCCTTCGTGTGTGAGTTCACGCCGTAGAGCTTGAAGTTGGCGAAGGAACCCATGTTGACGTCACTACCGTTGATCTTGATGGTCGGCAGCTTGGTCGCAGCATAGTCGGTGCCCAGGGCTTCCTGAACCTTCGTGGCGTTCCAGGTTCCAGAAACGGCCGCTGCAAGCTTGCGGTCCTTGAAGTTCTGGCACATCGTCGAGTCATAGTTGGCGCCGTAGTCGGCGAACGTCTTCTTGTTTGCAGCAAGCTGGATCATGTACTGGCCGGCTGCCAGACCCTTCGCACTGTTGAAGTCGCACTGCGTCGGATCGACTCCCGTGTCGCCAAACAGCTTGCAACCGCTGGCGAAGAAGAACGAGGCGATGTACCAGCCGTTGCTCAGGTTCATAGCAAAATTGGTGACACCAGTCGGCAGGGACTTACCCATGATAGTCTCGAGAGAACCTGCCTCTGCGTCGGACAAGTACTTTTTGTCATAGTACAGGAAATACGTGTCGGCGGATGATGGATAGGCCATCAGCTGGCCGCCGACCGTCGCCGCGGTGACTGAGGCAGACGAGTTGGCAGTCTTGATAGCATCCGTATCGACGGTAACCGGCAGCAGGGCTCCTGCGCCCTGCAATGCGGCAATCTGGTCACTGGCAAAGGCAAATACGTCAGCGGCGGCGTCCAGGTCCTTCAAAACTGTATCCTTGGCGACATCCTCACCGCAGACACCGAGCGTGATGGTGTAATCTTTGTCGGTATGCGCTGCCTTGAATGAGTTCGCCATCGTCTGCAGCATCGCCTGGTCGTCCTGCGATCCCCACAGAGTCAGTGCGACCACCGGCTTCGGCTTTGGCGCGCAACCCGTCACAAGCGCTGCTACCATGAGAACTACCAGACCAACTGCAAGAATTCTCTTCATGTTGCCAAACATGTATCCTCCTCTTCTTCTCTGTTTGCCAGAGAACCTGAATGAGTCACAAACTCGCGCTTTCTGAGCAATACTGACAACGTTTGTCCAACCGACATGATCAACTGAGACAGTTACCACTCCAACTCGTGCGTCGTTCTCACCTCCCCTGCACAAATCCACGCCTGATCTCCGCAGTATCCCCAATCTGTACCAGCAAAGTCTCAGGGTCACCGTCTAGTCCCTGTTATAGTCACAATCGCTTTTCGGTCAATGAGCGATGCCACGCCTGACAACATGCAGGCAGTCGGGAATCGATCTATATGTGCTGCAGTGGTGCGGAAACGACAGGAAGCGGGGACTGATCCGTCACTCCCGCCTTTTCCTTCCGTCATTCCCGCGTATGCGGGAATCCAGTCCTGTCTTTACATCCGTCATTCCCGCGTAGGCGGGAATCCAGTCTTCTTGTCGAAGGACGCGAGTCGATTTCACCAGATGAGCAGGACGGGGCTTGTATTTTCGGGGGGGGGTAAATTGTTTGTATGTTGAAAGCAGTAGTCTGCGATATGAGCGCAGAAACCGATGTAAACGTACGTATAGACGTGATACCACTGATAGCACGAGGAAGAGCCCTAGGGAGGCGCTGACCATGAAACTATCCGTCCGTTTTGTCTTGGCACTGGTTCTTTGTCTTGCTTTGAGCCTTTCGGGTGTACTAGTCAGTACCCCCACTGTACAGGCAGCAGGGACGGGGTGGCAAGAATTAAGTACCGGGTCTAATGGTCTAATGAAAGACATGGCAATAAGCGCCGTTGCTATCGATCCCAAAAACCCGAATGTAATTTATGCAGGCACTGACTGCTATGGTGTATATAAGTCGGAAGATGCAGGTGCAAGTTGGAAAGCAGTGAGTAGCAATGTATTTGAAATGACAAACGTTCTTTCGCTTGTAATTGATCCAAAGAATACGAATACGGTCTATGCAGGATTATGGAATCTCGGGAGACCTCGTATTTACAAGTCAGAAGATGCAGGGCTAACTTGGAAAATGCTGGAGAAATCACCACAATTTCCAGTCTATACTCTTGCCATTAACCCGAACAATACAAGTGTCATCTATGCGTACTCACTCTCCAGTGGCTTCTATAGATCAGATGACGGAGGGCTCAATTGGAAGAAACTGGATCTAAGCCCAGTATTCCTTCAAATATCCTGTATTAGCATCGATCCGAAGAATTCGAACATAGTTTACATAGTTCAATATGGTGTTATCAACAAATCAGAGGATCAAGGCGATCACTGGACAACAATGCAGGTCAGTAACAACGGGAATGTCTGTGCAGTTATGGGCATTGCTGTTGACACAAATGACTCCAATGTTCTTTACGCATCAACCGACGGCCAGGGGGTATTCAAGTCAGTTGACGGAGGAAAGAATTGGGTACAAACATCATTAATCTACGCTAATGCCAAAACTATCATAGTTAGTCCAGTAAACCCAGCCTCAATGTACGCCATAGACACTGTTCGGGGCGTAGTTGGCGTTATTGAGGAGACATCAGATGGATGGAAAAGCAACACATATGCTGACATGACTGGCTTGCCAACGAATATGACCAAAGACAATACTAGTGGCGAAGACGCATTGCGCTCGCTTGCAATTGATTCAAAGGGCAATCTCTTTTTAGGGACAGCAAAAGGCTTCTTTAAGTATGTTGCACAAGTTTCTACTCCCATCAATACGAATACTCCTCTCAAGATTACCGCTTCAGCAGGTGTTGGTGGATCAATTTCGCCCTCGGGAACTGTAACCGTTAACCCTGGCGCAAGTCAGACATTCACAATTACTCCCACCACAGGCTATCACCTCGTATCGCTGACCGACAACGGTCGCGCGGTTTCCCCGCTACCATCCGCTGCGTACGTCATCACAGGTGTGACCTCAGACCATATTGTTGGCGCTGTGTTCAGCCAGAATGGTATTAGAGATACGGTCACGATAGCGTGTGACGGTTACCCCGAGAGTCTGTTCCCGCTCATCTCCGATTCCGGCTACACATGGTTTGCCTCCAACTTCCTGATGGCAAGTCCCGTGGGGATGACCCCGCGTGGTGAGTTGTACGGCGATCTCTGTGCGACCGTACCCACCCTGGAGAATGGCGATATGGTGCGGAACCTCGATGGAACGGTCGTCACCACCGTCAGACTGCGGTCCAGCCTCAGGTGGTCCGATGGGCAGCCGCTGAACATCGACGACTACATCTTCTCGCACAAGCTGTACATGAGCGACGACATCCAGGTCGTGTCCCGCTCACCCATGGACCTCGTCACCAACATCCAGAAGATCGACGACCTTACCTGCCGCATCACCTGGAAGAACTGGGACGCT
>CAIQIK010000020.1 GCA_903871855.1 uncultured Caldisericota bacterium | reverse complement strand
CTTGTCGGGTAAAAAACACACCTATTGTGTCTTTCAACCCGTTCTCTTCACTGTCTAGTTTTCAAGGTACCAACTGCGCGTGCTGAGCTGTCGACGAACACCCGTGGGGTGGGGGCGACGGACTATCATGCTAGCCAGAAAGCATAAAAAGTCAAGACCCTGCGCTTCTCTCGTCGCGCATGGCCTTCACTCTTCCTACCTCTGCGTGTCGAACGATGAAATGATATTCAAGACCGCGGCGTTGTCAAGAGGACAGCCAGTACTCCGTTCTGTCGCTACGATCCTGAGGAGCTTGCACTTACCCGGACGCGGCCGACGCTGTCCATGATGACATACCAGCTGCGCGTCCTGGTCTGGTCTACTAGTTTTACGCTGCCATATGCCGACGGCTGCCCCCGAAAATGCCCCCCGCTGCCCGAGAAAAAGGTTACCTTGTAGTACTCTCGAGACCCTATGTACCCGACATAGGTGAACGGTTTCGGCAAGGCAAGCTTCACTGCATATGGGAAGTCGCGCCGAAGAAAGCGGCCGGGATCGGGCCACATTTCTCCGTCAGCGGGTGGATAATAGTGAAGGGTGCCCCGCGGCAGGCCTGTCGTACTGTCGAGTCGCGGCAAAAGCTCAAAGCAGTAGAACGTCCGATCAGCGGCGGGGTTGGTGCAGAAGTACATGGTTAGATCTGCCTGATACAGAACGGCGTTTTCACGCATCAGCTTCAGGTTGCCTGCCAGCTGGTACGCGGCTGCCTGCATCCGGCTCGTCGTCACTGCGCGTCCAAACGCCGGCACCGCCATCCCGGTCATGATAATGACAATTGCCATGACGACAGCCAGCTCGACAAGCGTGAAACCGAACCGCGCCCGTATGGCTGGTCTGTCAGGGCTGGCGCACAGGTGTCGCAATCTGCTCCCTCGACGAGATGCGATAGCATGAAAGTGAGTTCTGCTCGGGGCTGTACATCGCGTACGTTGTCATCGCCGATCCCCTTGTGTAGTACCTTGTTCCACCGACAACATAGTAGAACGTTGCAGTTTGGGGATCATAGTCGCCATCAGACTCTGTCAGCTTGTTCAGCTGGGCCTGCGTGACCCCGGCGAGCTGGCTGAGGATTGCGTCGTCTTCCGGGCTCCTCAGCAAAATGTAGTCCTTCTCGCCGGTAACGGCCTGCGTCCCTGTGGTCGGGAACATGGGAGGAGCGCCATAATCCTTCAGGTTCCAGTCGAGATTGGTGTGCTGAAGCTCATAGCCGCGGACATACCCGTTTCCGAAGTCGACCAAGGGCGTCTTCGAGGCGTCATACATGGACTGGGAGCCGTTCCAAAATGCCTCATAGTGCGGCGTGGCAATTGCCCTGTGTGACGACGCTACAGGGTCAATCTGCAAGCCTCCGGTTGTCGAGAACATCGCGGCGTCTATCTGGAGCGTGTGATGAGAGGCATAGACCAAAGCAGGGATAAAGACCTGCTCTCCGGCCACCAATCCAAGGGTGTCTGGGTCGCTGGGCATCGGGTCCGCTCTGTTGACTCTTGGAGGTGTAGAATAGATGACATTGCCCTCAATGGTGATGGTGTGCCTGCATCCCACAGTGCAGCGTCCGTGCACCGTTCCACTCACGTGGGCATTCCCTTCCACGAATATGAGACCGTTCGATGGCATGTCAAGTTTCACGGCAACGTCCCCGGCTGGAGTTATCGTCACCTTCCCTACGCCACTCTCCACAGTGAAAACAACGGTAGCATCCCCGTTGACATAGTAGCTCTCGAGGCACTTGTCCTGCATCCCGGTGTCACTGGCACTGCGCACCGCACTGCTCCCGAAGAGCGCATCCGTACCGTTAGACCACACCGCCTTGGGATAGTTTTGAACTGCATAGCCTCCGCTAATCGCCTTGCTCAGCTTCCATTTGGTCGGTCCAAACCGCCCAGTGTGGTTCAACCCATCGCTGACCTGTTGGCCCGCGTAGCCAGGCTCAAGTGCCCAGCCGCTCATGTTGATGCTGCCGTTGGAGCGAATAGGCCCTGAGATGACCTCGTACAAACCGAACGAAGCTCCGTTATTGTAGAAGCCCGCATACTCACAGAACGACTTCACCATCGACGGCCCTTTCACCAAGCGGTACCAGTTCTGAATGCCGCCGATGGCGATCTCTCCGCGTCCTGCATCCGCCTGCACTGTACGGCGAAGCTCGGGCACAGAAACGTTGAACGCCGTGGCTCGAAGCGTCCACACGTCCGGCTTGTCCGCGCTGTACCTATAGTCACAGTTGGTGTCGATCTGAAACCATCGATTGTCGGACGCGAACGAGGAGTCCACTGATGCGATCGTCCCAACTGAATTACCATCCTCTACCGACACGAGCAATCCAGATGTCAGGATACCCTTTGTGAACACGGCTTCATCGACACGGTAGTACTCTGACGTCGAAGTGTCAAACACGTACGAGCGAACATTCTGTCGGATGGTACTCAGGGTACCAGTTTGTGGGTCACCACCGTTGAGGTCGGCCAGCAATGCTTTGATGATAGGATCTTCAGCTGTGGCAGCTCCCTGGGCACTCTTGGTCAGCTCCCCCTGCGCGTTGATCTGCGCCAGCAACTGGTCAATGAACCCGTCCGCAAGCGACAGCGCCCGGTCCGACACCGCTTCGCCGCTCACGATGCGCTGGCGCGGAGCAATCGCTCCCAGAAGTCCCGTCACGGCAACGAATGCAAGTAAGCTGATCATCAGCACGATCAGTAGCGCCACACCTGGCCGGCGTGCCGCCAGTCTTTGCGCCTTGTCCATCTTCCCCTCCCGGCGCTTCCGCGCCTACTGCCGCACTGTCACCTGTGCCATCATGCGGATTGGGCTTACGTCCGCACCCGAGGCACTCGGCACACTTGCCTCGATGATCAGCTGGACCGCGCCGTGCGACCTGGCGAGGCGGATCACAATGAAATCGGTCACGACCTGTTCGGTAATCGGCTGGCGTATCATGCTGGACCAGGATGTGCCTTTGAACGTATCATTCGTATATGTCACCTGCAGCGGCTGGTACTGCGCCAGCGGCCAGTACCTCCTTGCGAGCGCAGCAGTGGACGGGATGCTCAACCCGTATCGGATACGGTGCTTGACCAGCGGCAGGCTCGGCGTGGCCGGCGTCGGGTCCGTCGGGTCAACGTCGTAGGTGTAGAATTCCAGCAATGACTTGGAAGCATCGAGTATGTACTGTTGCGTGCCACTGAGCGGAGGATGCGGAGAGAAACCGCTGAGCACGTCATTGAGATGACGGACGACGTCACCGGTACCAGTGGCCGGTGCCGGCACGGTTAGCCCGTAGCAGGTGGCTCCACCCACGCCGTCGTTCTGCGTGGTCGTCTGCCTCAGCTCCTTCGTTACCTGGTCGATCACCGCGCTCAGGTCTGCCTGGACCTCGGACCGATCCTGCCCGCGCCTCGCTACGCCGAGGGCATAGGACAGTGTCCCAAAGGCAACATACACGATAACGACTGTAAGCGCCATGGCGACCACCAGCTCGACGAGGGTGAAGCCATCGCGCTGGACACTAGTACGCCGCGATCCTCGTGGCAAGAGCATACCTGTGCTCCTTGGCGCCCACCATCCACAGCACAGTCACGCGAACGTCATACGTCTGTACATGCTTGTACGCATCATCGCCCGAGCGGGCGAGAATCTGCGTCAGGACGCGGTAGCCCCGGTAGGACCGACACGCCTCTGCACGACCAGCACTCGTTGTACAGTGATCATCGATGTGGCTTCCTGCCAGGATATACGAGCCCCATATTGTGGGGAGCTGCTTGCCACTGCCCTGCCTCGTGTAGTCGCCCCAGGCCGTAAACGCGCGGATGGGAGAGGGCCAGGCAACATTACTGTCAAGCGGGAACCTCACGATGTACGGGTCTCCCGTCACCGCATCCTCGTAGCGACGCTTGGACCCTCCGACCCTAACGTTCGCATTCGGCTCCAGGGGATCATCCTTGTTGGTCGGGATCGTCGTCGGGTCTTGCAGCGATACGTAACTCTGCAACGAGGAGTAGGCGTACGTGAGGCTGGTTCCCGAGTTCCCGGGGCACAGCGGATGACTGTTGATACTCAGGGGTTCGCCCGTGAGGTCGATGATCCCTGGAAGTCCATCGCTGGTCTCTCCGGACCCACCGTACCATCCGGACGCGAACCCGTGCGTATCTTGCAGTGTCACATCGCGTGACCTGATGAACTCAAGTGCGTAGGTCGCGATGTTCTTGGCAGTGTTTAGCCCCTCGGAGATTGCGCTTGCCGAGTAGGCAAAGGAAACTGCGGAAAACGTTCCCGCGATGACAACCATGAGCAAGACAATGGCGATGACACTCTCGACAAGCGTGAACCCGGCGCGTTCACCGCCGAATACGAGATCACTCCGGCCTCGCGTTTCTACCACAATGTCCTCCCCCGCTGGATTCCTTGCCTTTTCTCAAGCTATTCTTGCACACTTGCCGGAAATGTCAAGGCTGCACATGCAGTCCACAGCCTGATCGGTTGATCGAACCGTTGAGAAGACACAGCGATTGGACGTGTCTTGGACGCGGTCAGCCCTGAGCCCTGTGTCACTGCTGCGGTGTCGTAATCGTAGGCGACTATGGTACCATGTCCATGAGGACGGGCCATGTTCTTCGAGGCCCGCACAAAAAAAAGCCCGGCGTCAAGCCGGGCTTTGAAGAGACATATGACCACAGTCTCCTATTGGTACATCATTCGAAAGCTTCCAACGACCAGCGTCCCAGACGGACGGCTACGAAGGTGGACTGCCGGAAGAACGAGCACTTCCGGTCGACTCTAAGATCACGTACCAGTTCTTCCCGCTAGACGGATCCGTCAGGGTGATCGTCGACCTGGAGCTCACACTCGTCGGCTGACCCCTGAAGCTACTTCCGGAGCCGGAAGAGAACTCCACGTAGAAAAACCTCCTGCCGAGCGAGTCATTTGCTCCGACATCGACGAATTGCCCGGGCACCGCTCCGAACTGGATGTTTGAGGTGAGCGTTCTGCGCACCCACTTCGATGTCACGGGCGCATCGTCCGTGCTCCAGTGCGTTCCCGAGGACGATACCTTGAGGAACATCTCATAGTAGTACGTGGTCTTGCCGCCTGACGGAGCTGACTGGACATAGAAGCGCAGGTTTTGCTGGTACAAAATCGCGCTCTCGCGGGCCATCCGCAAGTCTCCAACGAGTTGCGCAGCGTTGGTCTGCAGCCTGTTTGAGACAATGAGCCGGTAGAACGAGGGAGCCGCCGCACCCGTCATGATGATAACGATTGCCATGACAACCATCATCTCCATGAGAGTGAATCCCTTCCGTTCCACGGGGCACCTGCTATGGGACGACAGGCTGCGCAATCTGTTCCTTCCAGGACACGCGATACAACGGAACGGACTGACCGCTATATGTGGCTTGGGCCGCACTCTCGTACACCGTCTTGACGTCGAAGTCGGGGCCGTAGTAGTACCACTTGCCGCCATAGTAGTACTTGTAGCACGCCCTCGAGGCGTCATAGCCAGGATCGCCGGGATTGACGACCGTCAGGTCAGTCTTGTTTAGGCCGTGCAGCTGCCCCTGGAGCGTGCTGCCAGTCACAACCTGGAGACTCGTCACAGTCGTAAGTCCAGAGTATGTATCGCTCACGGGATACATGGGTGGAGATCCATAGTCCAGCAAGTTGTAGTCGAACACGGTGTGCTGCTCCTCGTAACCCATCACCTGGGATCCGCTGGATATAGCCGGAGCCCAGCCGCCGGAGTAGACCGCCTGAGCCCCGTTCCAGATGCCTACGAAAGGATGAGTCGTATCGATGCTGTGGTAGGAAGCGTTCTGGTCGATGCCAAACCAGCCGGTGACTGCCATCATGGCGGCGTCAATCTGTAGAGTCCGGTTTGCGTTGTATGTCGACGCTGGGATAACGATGTTGTTCTTAGCGACAAGGCCCAGCGAGTCAGGGGTGCCGACGATAGCGGTGTTCTCGACGGTACGTGGGGGCTGGCTATAGACTATGTTGCCCCCAATGTTGATGTTGTTACCGGCACCAACGGTGGCGCGCCCGAGGACCGTCCCCGAGACTGTGGCACTGCCGCCCGCATAGATGATGCCGTTGCCGGGCATGGGCAACCATGCGCCGTTGTTGAAGCTGACTCTGCCCACATTCGGTGTCACCGAGGTGTCCACACCAAATACTATGGTCACGTCTCCAGAGAAGTAATAGGCATCTCCTGCGACGTCCTGCATGCCTGGATTAGAGTCAAGAGGGTTGCGCACGGGCGAAGTGCCTGTCAGCGCACCAGTGCCGTTCCCCCACGCTGCGGCCGGGTAGCCGCTGGTAGCATACTTCGGGCTCTGGCTCGTTGCCCAGCCAAGGTTTCCACCCGGCTGGGTCGGGTCATTGGCGTTGACGCCGAATCGTCCGTCGCTCCTGTTCCCGTCATCGATTGCAATATCCGTGACAGTGCCGCTCGCGAAGACCGGATCCTTGGCCCAGCCGCCCATGTACAGGTCCGAGTCGGAGCGAATCATGCCCTGCGTGACTTCGTACTTGCCGAAATAGGTCTTGCTGTGGTATAGACCCGAGAAATCTGAGAACGTGTGTTCAGTTTTCGTGGTCGTCGTCACTCGCTCTGACCAGTTTCCATTTGCCTGTTCCGTCGTCACCAACGTGGTGCTCGAAGTCGGGGTGATGTCTCCGCGGTTGATCTGCGCCTTGATGGTGCGCTTGACCGTCGGAGTCGCTAGGTTATAGGATGTCACCCTGAGATCCCACGTGTCCGGGTTAGTACCTGCTACATAGTGGTATGAGGTATTGGTGTCCAGTTCGAACCACAGGTTGTCGGTCAGATATGATAGGTCGGAACCGGCAACGGCAAGTCCGCCGGTCGTCGACGTGTCCGTCGACAGGTTTCTAATGGTACCGCTCGCGACGTCGCCAGTCTGTAACGTGTAGTACTCGTTCGTCGAGACATTGTAGAAGTAGCGCCGAACGGCCGTGTTGATGCTGTTGAACTGAGCGTCGTCGAAGGTATCTGGATTGTATGTGCCACCATTGATGCCCGCCAGCAACTGGGCGATCACCATCTTGGTAACCTGCTCGGTTGGAGGGCTCTGGCCCTCTTCGACGATAACCGGGGTACTGAAACTCATTCCAGTCGTGTTGATGAGCTGGACGATACGATCGACGCCGGCGTCGGCCATCGAAAGCGCGCGGTCAGAGACCGCCTCGCCCTTCACAGCAAACTGCCGCGGTGCCATCACAGCGAAGAGTCCCAGCATGGCCAGAATCGACGCAAATGCGATGAACAGGACCAGCAGCAGGGCTGCCCCTTTCCGCAAGCGCAGGTTAATGATGGATTGTCTCATCGGGGTCTCCTATGGCTAACGCCGCAGCGTTACCAGGCTCACGAGTGTCATCAGTGACGACCCTTCGCCTGAGAGGTTCCGGGTGTAGGCGCTGATAGCGATCTGAATCACGTTGTTCGACCATGCCACCCTTGTGGCGCTGAAGTCCGTTATGACCTGATCTGTTACGATTCGGGGGGGCTCCGTCGTCCATGCGCCCCCAACCCACCTATTGTTGCGATAGGTGACGCAGCAAGGCTGCCACTCCTTCCGCACCCAGTTGCTCGTCGCAAGGCCCGCGTAGGCACCGCCACTAGTCACAGGAAGAGCCAGGCTGTAACGGATGCGGTGTTTCACGCCCGTGTCATCTACAGTGAAGAATTCCAACACAGCAGTGGTCGACGGATCAGGGAACACGTATGACTGTCCGGCCAATAAGGGTGGAGTCGGGGGCCCTGCAAGAACGTCCACGAGCGACCGCGTGGCACCCGCGACCGGCAATGTCACACCATATGTTGGGCGAGCTGGGCTACCATCATTGGTCCCGATGTTATCATTCACAGTACTGGCCTCACGCAACTCCTTCGTGAGCTGGTCCAGAACAAGCGACATGTTGCCCCGCGTCGTTGTCCGCTCATTGGAACGTGCGATGACATTCATCATGAACCGTTGACCGGTGAATGCGATCAAGCCAAGGATGACGGTCAGCGCCATCGCCACCATCAGCTCCAGCAGCGTGAAGCCCGGGCGGAAGCTAGTAGGCGACGATCTGCGTTGAGAGCGCATAGCGGGACTCCCTGGTGCCCGTCATCCAGAAGACCGTCACCGTAACGTCATAGTATTGAACATGGGTCAGGGCAAGAGCGGGAGGGATGGGGGTTGGTACTCGTGCCACGATCGTTGTGAGTATGCGGTATCCACGGTATGCCTGCGTCGCCGCACGAAGGGTGGTATCGGTGGTGTAATGCGGGTCGTATACCTGCGCATTTTTGTTCGTATAGTCGGTGTCGGCAGTGTAGACCATCGGCACATACCCGGCGAGGGCCTGGAATGACGTGACGGGACCAGGATTCGCTGCCGACACGTATGTCCCGGGGAATATGACGGCAAGGTGGCAACCGGCTGTCCCACCAGAGACGACCGACCTATAGTACCCTGCGTTGTTGCCGCTGCCAGTCGTACGCTGCAGGTTCGTATCTTCAGCGCACGGATCCTGCGCCCCCAGCGCAGAGATTGAAGCAATGTCACGAAGGGAGTTGAACCCCTGCAAGGTCGAGCTCCAGGCCAGTGGAACAGCCGCGAACGCCTGCGTCGGGAGAGCAGGATGCAGCGACGAGAATTGCATTATGCTGCCATCTGTGTTCGCTGACCCGTCCACAATAGATGTCGCACTCACGACATAGGATTTGCTGTAGGCACAGTCGTGACCCCAGGGCTGCAGGGGCAGACCCCAGGCATCGACCATCGACGGGAAGGCCCCATTGGGCCCAGTGTCACTGAAGCGGTAGCAGCCCGGCTGTCCCAGCCCCGCTGTCGGGGGGTTTGCGTCTCCCAGCAGGTTGGTGTGCGTTACCGTCCGTGCACGCAGGTATTCGACTGCATACGATGCAATGGTCCGCCCGATGTTCATCTGTTCGTTCTGCATGCTGCTGGTGTAGGCAAACGAGACAGAGGAAAGGACTCCTATCATGATGACCATAAGGATCACCAACGCCACGACAACCTCGATCAATGTAAAACCGCGACGACGCTCTCCACGGCAAGCTCGATTCGGACCATGGTAAGAGGGAGCTGTCGTTAATCCAGTATGTGGACGCCGTGTTGTTGTCTGCCTCATTGATTCGCTCCAAGTGCTTACCATCTCCAACTCTACGGCAAGTCTCTACATTCACAAGAGGCGATTGCGAACGCCGCCTCCGGGAGGGGCTCCTCTGACCCTGCATCCCAGAAAGCATACCTGGGATGTCGAGCACCAGGAACTGACACATATGCGTTTTCCGCGGTTCAAGAGCCGCTGAAGAATCGGATCCTGAAGGCTCCGGCGGACGAAACGAATGTATTGCTTACAAGGACTGGATTCCCGCCTCCGCGGGAATGACGGAGGCAAAGCTAATTACCAGCTGACCCCAAAGAAACTAAAAATAGCGTCAGGAGGAGGGGTTTGGCGGCACGCCGATAGCACTGACGGTGCTGATGGAATCTGTCCTGTAGACATACGGAGTACCTGCATCGCCCGTATACGCAAAGAGGGCCCACCCGCTGCCGTTGGACGCATAGTAAATATGGCCGTCGGTGTAGGCGGTGGGATCCGGAGGCGATGCTTTGAGCGGGTCAAGAATGCTCGTCAGTGTAGCACCCTTGAGGTACTCGATGCCGCCAGCCTCGCCCACGGAGTTTGTTGCCGTGGTTACGTTGATGATAGCCGGGGAAGCCCCGGTGCCAGCTAGCTCGGCGTAGATACTGTTTGCCGGATCACTGACAGCCTCAGGCGTCGCAACAACGGGATAGCTGCCCCAATCGGTCTTGAAGGTCTCAAGCCCGGTCGCAAGCGTCGCCATGTCGGACGCGATGCGGGACTTGTTGGCACGCCTGGTCATGCTCAGGTAGTTGGGGATGGCGATTGCTGCAAGGATGATAATGATGGCGATGACCACCATCAACTCAATAAGGGTAAATCCATGTCTCTTCATTACTTCCTCCTTGGAAGTCTCTGTAGGTTGCCTGCCATGGGCAGGCTATCACTATGTCGGTGCCATTACCTGCGATTTCGGATGATACTCGAACGGGCTTTTCGCGAATTGGTCACGGTCTGTTCTCACCTCCGTACGCTCAACTGTTTCCTGGACCTGAAGTCTCTCACTTGACTAGGCCGGTTACGCCACTCAGCTCCATCGGTCCCTGGCGTCCAATGGTTCGGGACCGACTTCTCAGCAATTCCTGCAGGTAGCAATACTCTGCATAGGTAGTAGAACCACTTTCATTTTTTTGTCAACAGGCACGGCAATATGACGTCAGCGCTGCGCCTTCGCCGGAGTGCGGACTCTTCAGGTGCGTTGCTTCGGCAATCGCGTCTTCACACTGTCAGGAGATGCCACCCGCCATCTTGAAGATAGGCAGGTACAGGGAGATGAGGACCCAGCCGATCATGCCGCCCACGACAATCATGAGGATAGGGTTGAGAGCATTGGTCAAGTTCTCCGTCGCGGCGTCGACCTCGGTCTGGTAGAACGTCGCAACCTTGGCAAGCATCGCCTCCAGCGAGCCCGACTCCTCGCCGACTGCCGTCATCTGAATGACCATGGAGGTGAAGAACTGCGTCTCGGCCATGGCTGCGCTCAGTGCGGTGCCGCTCTTGATCGAAGCAATGACTCGGTCGATGGTCGCAGCAACGATGGTGTTGCCCATCGTGCCGCCCACCATTTCCAAGCAGCCGATAAGTGGGACACCGGCACCAAACAGGGTCGCCAGCGTGTCGGTGAAGCGGGCCATGGAGGTCTTGAGCACGAGCGGACCGATGACCGGCGCTTTGAGAGCCACGTTGTCCTTCCAGTGGATGCCCTGGGGCGTACGAAACCACGCGCGACCACCGAAGAAGACGACCCCCGCAACGCCAAAGAGGACATACCACTTGTGGACCAAGTAGTTGCTCATCGCCAGTGTCATGCGTGTCGGCATGGGCAAAGGCACGTTCATGCCCGTCAGGAACCCGACAAACTTTGGCAGGACAAAGATAAACAAGCCGAGGATGATCGCAACGCTGGCGATGATAACGATCATCGGGTAGCTGGTCGCACTCTTGATCTTACGCTTGAGTTCCGCGTCGCGCTCGAGGAAGGTGGCCATCTTGAGCAGGCTGTTGCCCAAGTTGCCCGACGCCTCGCCCGACCGCACCATGGCCGTGTACAGTGTACTGAAGACTCCAGGGTAGTTGTCTAGGGCCGTCGACAGCGGCAGGCCGGACTCCACCTTCTTCTTGAGGTCTTCCGTGATCACGCGCAGTTTCTTGCTGTTCAGCTGTTTGCTCTGGATGTCCAGGGTCCTGGTGATGGACAGGCCCGCGTTGAGCATCGTGCCCAACTGAGAGGTAAAGACGGACATGTCCTTGGCGGCGATGCCTCCGCCGGCTGCCAGCTTGCCTTGCTTCGCCCCACCAAGAGGGCCTGTACTGCGCACGGCAAGACTACCTGCCGCGCTCCTGGCTGCGTTGATGCCGACTGGGACAAGACCCTTGCCACGGATGAGCTCAGCTGCTTCGTGGCTGTTGGCAGCCTCGACGGAGCCTCGCTTGGTCGTTCCCGAACGGTCTGCGGCGACATACGTGAAGGTTGGCATCGGTGTCTCCTCTCAGTGCTTTCAGGCAAAACGCTCTTCAGAAACACCCCTGAGAGACGCCCCTCGTATGGAACCAACATCCTCAGGGGGATTGAGCGAACATCCTCGGGAAGGGCGCCCTTCACAAGCACCCCTCGTATTGAAAGAACATACTCGGGGGCATTGGACCAACATGCTCAGGGGGCATTGGACTAACATGTTCAGGGTCGTTCCAGCAGGCGCTGGAGGTCCTTGGGGTCGAATGCGTGGTCTATGGCATCCTCATAGCTGATGGCGCCACGTTCGTACAGGGTCTTGAGCGACTGGTCCATGGTCATCATACCCATCGCCGTGTTTGTCTGCAGGACCGACTGGATCTGGTAGGTCTTGCCCTCCCGGATGAGGTTCTTGATGGCGGAGGTCGACAGCATCACCTCAGATGCGAGCACTAGGCCATCGCTGTTCCTGCGTACCAGGAGCTGCTGGGTCAGGACCGCCGACAGGACGTTGGCGAGCTGGACTTTGATCTGCTGCTGCTGGTACGGCGGGAACACGTCCACGATGCGGTCAATGGTCTGCGCGGCGCTGTTGGTATGCAGTGTCGCGAACACCAGATGGCCGGTCTCCGCGGCGGTCAGGGCGGCTCCGATGGTCTCGAAATCGCGCATCTCGCCGACCAGAATAACGTCCGGGTCCTCGCGCAGGGCGCTGCGCAGGGCGTTTGCGAAGCTCTGGGTATCCGTGCCCAGCTCGCGCTGGACGACAATGCTCTTCTTGTGATGGAAGAGGTACTCGATCGGATCCTCGAGGGTCACGATGTGCATTTGCCGTTCCAGGTTGATACGGTCGATGACCGAGGCCAATGTCGTCGACTTGCCATGGCCTGTCGGCCCCGTGACCAGGACAAACCCACGGTTGAGCTTGGGGAACGTGAACGCCGCCTGAGGCAGACCAAGTGAGTCCATATCGGGGATCTCGAAGGGGATCTTGCGCAGAGCCGCCGCCATGGTTTCGCGCTGGCGGAACACATTGATACGAAAACGCGCCAGCCCCTCGATGCCATAGCTGAAATCGTACTCCATACTCTGCTTGAACAGCACCTTTTGGTGATCGTTCATAATGGGGAACATGAGTTCCTCGACGCGTTCAGCCGAGAGCTTCTCGCTGCCGAGGGCCACCAGATTCTTCTGGATGCGCAGCATGGGCGGCAGATCGACCTGGAGATGGATGTCCGTAGCATTCCTCTCGGTGGCAACTTTCAGAATCGTTGCAAGATCGATGCGAGAGGCGTCTTTGTGTGTCTCGGCATTCATGGCGGCTCCTTCAGTCGGATTCAACGGTCGAGACCACGCGCAAGACCTCTTCGAGCGTGATGATGCCTTCCCTGGCCTTGACCAGGGCATCCTCGAGCAGGGTGCGCATGCCATGGCTGCGCGCAGCCAGAGACATGTCGCGCGCGCTGGCCTTGTGAAGGATGAGGCCGCGCAGCTCGTCGTCCACCTTCATCATCTCATGAATGCCGGTACGCCCGTGGTAGCCTGAACCACCGCATTTCGGGCAGCCGACACCCTTATAGAACGTGACGTCTTCCAGCTTGCCTCGTGTAGTAAGACCCAAGCCTTCGAGGGCCGAGGCGGGTGGGACGTAGGGCTCCTTGCAGTCGGGGCAGATCTTGCGTGCCAGGCGCTGGGCCGTAGCCCCGATGAGCGACGACGCAATAAGGAAGGGTTCGATGCCCATGTCGATCATTCGTGTGGCGACGGAGGGCGCATCGTTGGTGTGCAGCGTCGACAGCACGAGGTGCCCGGTCAGCGCTGCCTCGATGGCGATCTGCGCTGTCTCGCCATCACGGATCTCGCCGATGAGCACGATGTTGGGGTCCTGACGCAGGATGCTGCGCAGACCATTGGCAAACGTCATGTCGGCCTTTATGTTGACCTGCACCTGGTTGAGTCCATCCATCTGGTATTCAACCGGGTCCTCCACCGTGACGATGTTCTTGCCGGAGGTATTGAGACGGTTGAGCACAGAGTACAGGGTCGTCGTCTTGCCGGCACCGGTGGGGCCGGAGATGACGACCATGCCATACGGCTGGCTGATGACGTTGTTGAACACGGTCAGCGTATCGTTGAGGAATCCAAGGTTCTCAAGGGGCACCATGGCACTGCTCTTGTCCAGGATACGCAGCACGATCTTCTCCCCATAGATGGTAGGCAGCGAACTGACGCGGAAGTCGATGGCCTTGTTGTCGATGCGCAAGGAGATACGGCCGTCCTGAGGCTTGCGCCGCTCGGCGATGTCCATGTTGGACATGATCTTGAACCGCGAAAGGACGCCGGCTTGGATGTTGTGCGGCAGTTTCTGCTTCTCCAGCAGAATGCCGTCAACACGGTAGCGGATGCGCACGTGGTCCTTCTGTGGTTCCACGTGGATGTCCGACGCGCGCTCGACGATTGCCTGCGTGATAATGGTATTGACCAGCCGGATGACGGGCGCGTCCTGACCCATCTCGCGCAGCTGCTCGATGCTGACCTCTTCACCGCTTTCTGCGACGACCTCGGTCTTCGCCTCGGAGCTAGCTTCCTTGATGGAGTTTCCGACGACGTAGTACTTCTCAATGGCGCCGTAGATAGCATTCTTGGGGGCGACGAAGAACTTCGTCTCACGTCCGAACGAGGCAAGCAGGTAGTCCATCAGCTCGATGTTGGTGGGGTCACTTATCGCAATACTGACGACGCCCTCCTCGCGCTTGAACGCAACGAAACCGAAGCGCTTCGCACGTTCCTGGTCCACCAGAGCCAGCACGTCCGACGCTATCTGCTCCGCCATGATGTCCACACACTGCATGTGCCACTGTTCTGCCAGGACCTCTGTCTTGATGTCATCGTTGATGAACCCCTGATCGACGAGAATCTTGAGCAGTGGCTCGTTGGTGTGCTGCTGAACAGCGATGGCTCCATCAAGAGTCTGTTCGTTGACATACCCCCGTGCGACCAGGATGCTTCCTACTGACCGTCTGTTTTCCACGTCTCCTCCGAGCTCTATAGTTTCACAATCTTGGACCCTTGGCTCCCACACCTGCTGAGAAGTTCGTCAGTGTCACGGAAACCAGGCGAGGACTCGCGGATCTCCTGGAACAGCTGCGCCGCTCGCTCGCAATTGCCCTGTCCCAGATGGATCACAGCCGCATGGTACTTAAGGACCAGCTTGACCTGGTCGGTGACGTTCGGCAGGTGCGCGGCATGATCAAGCTCCTGGGTCGCCAACTCGGGCAATCCCAGGCGAACGAATGAGAGGGCCATGGGCAGGTAGAACCGTGGATCTCCTCCCCCCCTCACCGTTCCGGAACTCATCGCGACTGCCTCTTCGTAGCGACTGCCCGCGAAGGCGGCCCACACAGACACCAGGCGATGCTCGTCCGAACCGGCAGTGATGCCGGGCGTCTTGGTGAAAACTTTGTCCATCACGTCTTCGACATTGCTAGGAGACAACAGCGACAGCGAGGCCACGTCGGCGATGAGGTCATACTCACCGGATGCGAGAATGGTCTCCAGGGCACGCTGCACCGTGTCGGGGTCCCCGGGATGAGCCCGGATGGCGACAACAAAGCACTCTGCAGCGATATCGTGAATCCCAAGCTGTTCAGCCGCCAGGCCAAGCCCGTATCTGCTCTCGAAGTCCGTGGGAACGAGGTGAGCAAGTTTCTCCAGCAGGAACCGACCATCCGAAACCTCCTGCCGGTGGTCCACCAGGTACTGGATGAGATAAGCTGTGTTGCTCGTATCGTGCTCCCTCGCCATGAGCCCTACGAGTTCAGTGAACTCGGCCATGTTGGGGGTTCCCAGGACAAGGAGTGATTGGAGGGTCTTCCGTCGAACCGTCGGGTTGCTGGCATTGGCCAGGATACGACGCAGGATCACTGACTTCTCCACACTGAGCGTGACATGCTGGAACAGCCCCTCGTTGTTCAGGAATGCCGATTCATCGACACCTATGCTCCCAAGCCGTTTGACAATCGCGGCTTCCAGCGCCGGCGTCTTCTCCATGTTCGCGTCTTCACTGACACGGTCGACCAGCTGATCCAGCACACCCAGTTCCGTGGCGGCAGTGAGAACCTCCTGTGTACAGGTGTCGTCAACCAGGCAGTGCTCCAAGACATGAACAAGCTGGCGCACGATGCCTTCGGCCGAAGCAGACCCCCCGACCTGACGAACGATGTCCAGTTCCTCCCGTACGTACGCTGTGGTGTCGCCGCCTTCGAGCAGGAGTTCGGCCCTGCGTCTCCTCAGATCGGCAACCATGTCCGCGCTGTTGCCCGACATGATGATGGAAGCGATTTGTGGATCGTGGAAGTCGATCCCCGCTCCCTGCGCAACAGCCTCCTCAACGACGAGCAGGGGAAGGTGCGTATAGCCACTGCGCTCCAACCATGTTAACAGGTCATTCATGACCAGCGTGTCCTGGGGATTGCGCAGGAAGTTGAAATACAGAACTCCCAGCGAAAGAGGGATGGTCGCACCGCCTGCATTGGAAAGGCGCTGCATCAGATCTTCCCGCTCCATCGTGCCCCCATCAATATCTCTCAGGATACCGATGAGCTGTTGTTCGGCCTCCTGCCCGGGCGCCGGAGAAGGTGGTGTTGTAGCTCCTGCCCGTGAAAGGGACCCCGTGGCCGTCGCATTTACCTGACCCAATTGTGTCGCGGCTTCCTGTTCCTTGCGGAAGGAAGCCAATCTGAGTTCCTCGGGCGACATGACGGTCAGTCCGGCGGCCTCGGAAGGCACGAGGCGCCTGACAGAAGTCGGAGACTTTTCTCCCGGCTTCACCCATACCTGGTGTGATACGGGGATAGTCTCCACATGCATTTCATTCGGCGTGCCAGACAACAGGTCACGCGGAGCGTTCGGCTGTGAACTTGCACGTTCAGCCTTCTGAACGGTGGAGGCGGCATCCTGTGGAGCAGATATCTTGTCCTCCCCCTCCCGCGGCAACGACACCGATGACCCTGACGCGGGGGCGGTGCCTGTCACGACCTCATCCATGACTGTCTCGTCGTGCACCGTCTGGAGAGTACTCCTCGTCGAGTCGTCCGATTCGGCGGGCTTTGCCTTGCGCTCGATCGCGGGCACGCGGTCGAGTTCCGAAGGCTGTGACACGCGCATGGCGGTCGAAGCTCCCTCAACCGCCTTGAGCTTCCAGTCGATCTGCCGCCGCATCTCGGCAATGGCCTTGCCAAGCCCCGGATAGGAGGGCTCGGACAGGCGTACCTGCTCGTACACTGCGAGCGCCTCGGCAAACTTGCCATTATTGCCCAGAATGCTCGCCTTCAGATAGAGCGTGCGCGGATTCTGGGGGCTCAGGGCCAAGCTCTGGTCGAGGACCTTGAAGGACTGGGCGTAGTCACGGCGGTACGCAAGCACACGCGCCTTCTGGTTCAGGGCATCGATGCTGCGAGCATCAATGCTGATAGCAGAGTCGCTAACCACCAGCGCCTTGTCGAAATCACCTTCCTTGATGCAATAACGTGACAGCTCGATCAGGTCGCGTATCGTGGCGGGCTTGTCTCCCAGCTGGTTGTCGAGGCCCACGATCTTTTGATAGGCGCCGATGTAGACACTCCACAGTGCGACTTGCCGGTCCTTGAGGATCCGGAGGAGTGTGTTGAGAACGTCGATGCCCTGAGCATATTGCCGTCGTCCATAGGCATTGTCGGCTTCGCGCACAGCGAGACGAAAGGCCGCATCATAGTCACGGCGGCCCACAAGCTCCTCGATCTGGTTGTTCAACCGTTCCTGGTCAGAACTAGCCAACTTCTTCCTCCATCAAGGCTTGTCGCAAGAAACCGGCATTATCTTACCAATCGCCGCTAAATATGCAAACAGCGGCGTCAGCTCACTCTCTGCAGAGTCATCATACAGTACACTCACGATGCTTCCCCCAACCTTCCGTTCGCCAAGCGACACGACAGCTTGCCCTTCACAATCGGTCAGGACAGCCTGAACGAACCACACGTCTCCGTTCGGAACCCGGAACGTGGAAACGAGTTCCATCAGCCTGTTGAAGTCAGAAAGCGCTGCAACTTACTGACGATAACGTCGATAGCAACCAGATTGAAGCCTCCTTCGGGAATGATCAGGTCGGCATACCTTTTCGTTGGTTCCACGAATTGAAGGTGCATCGGCCGTACAACGTCCATATACTGCGTCACCACGGATTCGACGGTACGGCCGCGCTCTTTCGTGTCGCGCAGGAGGCGCCGTATGAAGCGGATGTCGGCGTCTGTGTCGACGTAGAGCTTGATGTCCAGCAGGTCTCGCAACGCCGCGTTTTCGAGCACGAGGATACCTTCGAGGATGATGACAGGTTGAGGTTCAACGTGCTCGGTCCAAGGCTCGCGCTCATAGCGGGCGTAGTTGTAAACGGGCACATCGACAGCTTCGCCACGGGTCAGGCGCCTCAGGTGCTCGATCAGCAGGTCGTTGTCATAAGCGCTGGGATGGTCATAGTTGATGCGCCGCTTCTCGTCGATGGACATCCCGTCAAAGTTCCGGTAGTACGAATCCTGCTTGAGGAAGACGACCGGCTGTGCAGTCTCGTGCATGATTTTCTCGGCAACAGTGGTCTTGCCCGAGCCAGAACCGCCGGCGATGCCAACAAGGATAGGACGTGTCATTTCAACTGCCTCCAGAGAGATACAATCGCATATTGCGCGTATGTTCGGCGAAGGTTCGCGCGAAGACACAGTGACCGTCGGGTTTGGCCAGGAAGTAATAATACGTGCTCGCGGGGGCATGCGCCGCAGCATTCAACGACGCTAAGCCCGGATTGCAGATGGGGGTTGGTGGCAATCCGGGATACAGGTACGTGTTGTATGGGGAATCATACTTCAGTTCCTCATAGGTATAGAAGCCGTCATGACTGGGGAGGACATACTCGAGCGTGGCGTCCATCTGTAATAACATCCCTTCTGCCAGACGGTTGAAGATGACGCTGGCGACCAGCGGGCGGTCCGCGTCATACTTGGCTTCTCGCTCGATGATGGACGCGACGGTGATCAGCTGATCGCCTGTCAGACCGCGCTTCACCGCCTGGGTCACCCAGTCGGAAGGGATAACATCGGCGAACCTGTTCAGCATGCGCGCGACGACCTCTGCGGCGTTACCTGCATACAGGAACTCGTACGTATCGGGGAACAGGTGTCCCTCCAGGAGCTTGCCCTGGTTATCCATGGCCGCCTTCAGAAAATCATCAGCAGTGATGCCAGCCTGTTCCTGGAGGCGCACGGCCATTTGGTGAACCGTATAGCCTTCAGGGAACGTCACCCGCACCGTCAGGGGTGAACCCGACGTAAGAAGCTGGTACAACGCTTCCATATCACCAATGCCCTCAAGTACATAGCGCCCCTCACGCAGCGACCCACCGTGTCTCAGCCGCCAGTACCAGCGCAGAGCCTGGGGACTGGACGTCATCCCGAGTGCAAAGACCCGCTCGCTGACCGCCGTTACACTGTCCCCGGGGCGGATGTCGACATATGCGCCGGGTCCTTCAACCGGGGCAACATGTATGAATCTCACCCAGCCAACCGTCCCGGCAATGATCCCGAGGATCAGCAGGACGCCGACGATTAGCGCGACTGTAACTACCACGCCACGCAGCGGTCGACGGACAGTGGTCTCCTCGACCTCAGGCGTGTTCTCTGTTTCTTCGCCCGTGTCAGTCATGCTGCCCTCGCACCGGCGAGGTGCGGTTCAGATAGCCCTGCAGGATGTAGACTGCTTCCCATTGATCCTTGCTCGCACGCCCCATTGCATCGGACAGACCCTCGCTCGCTGCAGCCCGCTCGACAGCAACCGACGACAGGCGCTCGTCCACCAGTTCGACGCGCACGATCCTGTTGAGACCCCGTGCAGCCAGTTCCTTGCGGACGAAGCCCACGAAACGGCGTACCTTGTGTGTCTGCATCGAGTCCGCCCCATCCAGCCCCAGTGGCAGACCGACAACCAGACAGCCGGTACCCTCGAGCACGATGCGGTCAACCACGGTTCGCGCCGTCTCGGCCGGGAGTCCCATGTCGATGGAGCCGGCAGGGAAGGCCGCCCCCACATCCGCTACCGTCCGAGCAAGGCCTATGTGGCGATCGCCCACGTCGAGACAGAGAATGACCTCCGAGCCACAGGGACCGTCAGCCAAGCAGCACCTCCAGCTCCTCTGCAGTCGGCAGACCTGCGATGCGACCTTGGCACATGCGGTCATTGCCGCCGCCCTTGCCGCCGTACTTGTCAGTCAGGGTCTTAAAGATGCCGCGCGCAGAGAACGTCGTGCCAGCATTACCGAACACCTTGATCACGGTGAAGCCGTCTCCGCCGGACGTCATGCCGATGAACACGCCACCTTCCAGTTGTTGCTCAGCCATATCGCCCGCACTGCGCAGCGCTTCGGCGGTCAGACCTTCAAACGCTGCTACAACTACCGGCTGACCCTTAATGGTCGCCGGCTGCGCAATAAGGTCGCGCACACGGCGGTCGGTCGCCGCGGCGATGAGCCCTTCGATGCGACGGTCGCGTTCCTTCACCACAGCCGCAAGCTCGTCCACTGCGCGCGTCACGTCTGCCGGAACCGGTCTACACTTCAGCGTTCCTGCGACCTGTTCCACGCTTTCCTGGTATGCCCAGAACTCACGCAGAGCGCCCAGCCCGACGGAGGCCTCGATGCGCTTCGTATCGGTTCCGATGCTATGGATGGACCGTATGTGCAGGAAGCCGATATCGCCCGTCGCGGTGACGTGCGTTCCGCCGCACAGTTCTTTCGAGATGCCGTCGACCGCAACCACGCGCACAGTCGCGCCGTACTTCTCTCCAAAGAATGCCAATGCGCCGGTCTTGCGCGCTTCCTCGATGGGCATAACGTCGGTCCGCACCGGAACGTTGGCTGTGACGAATCCCAGCACTTTCTCTTCCAAAACCTTGCGACCGTCTGCGTCGATGCTGCCCCGGAGACTGAAGTCGAAATGAAACTCGTCGGGCATGACCTTGGAACCCTTCTGCTGGACAGTGGAATCGATGGAACGCAGAGCGGCTTGAAGGAGGTGCGTCGCCGTATGAGCCCGTGCAATCGCTTTCCGCCGCCCCGAGTCCACTTCAGCGCGTACCGTTTCTCCTGCTGCGATGGCTCCTTCGACCAGAACACCTTCGTGGATGATCAGCCCTTCCGCAGGGGTCTTGGTGTCCGTGACCTCGAAGCGCGCACCCTGTGTCGTGATGACACCAGCGTCGCCAACCTGGCCCCCCTTCTCGCCATAGAAGGGCGTCGAAGAAAGAATCAGTCCGACGTGATCACCCGCCTGGGCACTACTGGCGGGTTCACCGTCCTTCAGAAGACCCGTGACCACAGCCTCGGCCGACAGCGTTTCATAGCCGACGAAATGCGAAGTGCCAACCGTGCTTCTCAGCTTGATGTACGCGGTCCGTTCGCGGCTTGCCTCTTCGACACCCGACGACTCGCTGCTGCCGTGGCGCTGGTCATTCAACAGGACGTCGAAGCCTTCGCGGTCCAGCTTGAGGCCGGCGTCCCGCAACAGGTCAGCCGTCAGTTCGACTGGAAATCCCAACGTGTCGTGAAGGTAGAATGCCGTCTTGCCGGACATGGTGTCGCTGTTATCCTGACGCATCGCCAGGACAGCCTTGGTAAACTCGACGAGCCCATCCCGAAGCGTATGGTCGAACCGCTGCTCCTCGATATCCATGTCACCCTTAATGCGCTCACGCTCAGCCAGAAGCTCGGGGAACGGTCCCTTCATGAGGTCAATCACCGTGTCCGCGACCTTGCCCATGAAGGCGCCCTCGATACCGATCATCCGACCCAGTGCCTGAGAACGACGCAGCAAACGGCGCAGGACATACCCTTGTTTTTCGTTGCTGGGCAGCAGGTTCTCCGCCATGAGGAACGTGCAGGCGCGTACGTGGTCGGCGATAGTCTTCATACGAGCCGTCACCTGTGGATCTCCCCCATATTCCTGGTGGGATAGGTCCGTCACCGTCTGGATAATGGGCAAGAAACCGTCCGTTTCGAAGTCGGTGTCTGTATCTTCGATGATGCTCGTCATGCGCTCGAGGCCCAGACCGGTGTCAATGTTCTTACGGGAAAGCGGTTTCAGCGAACCGTCGGGTTGCCGGTCGAACTGTGTGAACACCAGGTTCCAGTACTCGAGGAACCGGTCTCCCTCGTCGCCCATCTGCTGCTTCTCGTCACCCGGGTGGCGTACCCCACGGTCAATATACAGCTCACTGCAGGGGCCGCACGGACCGACGGGGCCCATGGTCCAGAAATTGTCGTCAGCGCCCATCGGCACGATCCGCTCACGCGGAATACCGACCTTCTGCCAGATGTCCGCCGTCTGAAGGTCGTCTTCATATATGGTTACCCAGATACGGTCGGCTGACAGGCCCAGGACCTTCGTCGAGAATTCATAGGCCATCGCGATAGCGTCGTCTTTGAAGTAGTTGCCGATGGAGAAGTTGCCCAGCATCTCAAAGAAGGTGTGGTGACGCGCCGTCCGGCCGACCCGCTCGATGTCGTTCGTTCGGATGCATTTCTGGTCCGATGTCATACGTGGGTTCGGAGGAGTCGCCTCGCCCAGGTAGTACTGCTTCAGCGGGACCATGCCGGCTGCGGTAAAGAGCAGCGTCGGGTCGGGTGAGAGCAGGGGAGCGCTGGGGAGTCTCAGGTGCTCGTGCCCCTCGAAGAACCGGAGATAACCTTCTCGAATATCTGCTGAATTCACATTTCACCTCACGGAATGTCGATTATACCAAGCCCCGCGCATGAGGAGAGTATATCCTCAGCGCCCCGTGAGGCAAGAACAGCGACTTCGCTGTTGCCTCTCTAATTTGGTGTCAGAGACCAGGGCTAGCGGCTCGTTCGAAAGATGGCCGTCCGCTGAAGTGCCAGCATGATACCCACCGACGCGATTCCGTTGATGAGGCCGCGGAGCAGGTTGAACGGGATGATTGCAGTCACGATAATGGCTTTGACGGCTGCAATCGGCATCTTGAAGTACCAGGGATCTACAATCAGGTTCGCGCCGGCCATCACGACCGTCATCACGACAACACCCAGACCTGCTGCAGCGACCTTGACCCATGTCTTCCTGGATCGTGCCAGAAAAGCCACTGGAAGCGCAAAGGCGATGATCGTGATCGTGTTCATGCCTGATCCGACCCAGCCGTCGGCTCCGTGGCCAATGAGCGCCCAGAGGATCCCTTTCACCACAGCCGTCAGGACGGCTGCCGCAGGACCCATCGCCGAGCCTGCAATGAAAACAGCGACATCACCAAAGTCGAACTTGAGGAACGACGCCGCGGGCAGCAGGGGAAACTCGAACAGTTGAAGGGCATACCCGACGGCGGCCAGCATACCAGTCAAGGCGAGTACTCGCAGTTTTCTTGATTCCATTCTCTACCTCCACAGCAGACGCAGCCTAGTGGCTGCAATCAACCCTGGGGGCACGGAAAGCGGACGTCTCTTTCCGTCCAGACTGTACTGTCGGCCCCGGAATCACACCAGGTCCTACCGCCGCAGCGGCTCGTGGGCTAAGCTCTTCGCTACTACCACCGGTCGGGAATTTCACCCTGCCCCAGAGAACACTTGAAGTATATGCCGCCACGAAAACCTGTCAACCGTGGTCTTTCAAGCTGGAGCCTGTCCCGGTCATTCCTCTCTCGGCCTTTGCATTCGTAGATTACTTCGTAAACTGTACATATCTTGGGAGGTATCTATGGAAAAAGTCATCTATCTGAAGGAACTAAATAAGAAGCTCAATGAGCTGTACTACCAGAGTAATATCGCTGCCTGGAACCTGTCAACGACTGGGAAGGATGAGTATGCCGTTCAAGCAGAACATGCCGACCTGGAAATGCGGCTCTTCCTGGCTGACAAACAACGCTTCGACACCGTAAACTCCATGCTCGCCGGACGCGATTTGGAAGAGTTCGAGCGCAGGCAGCTCACCCTTGTCCACAACATGATGGTCGAGAACCAGCTGGACAAAGAGACACTTCAACGGCTGGTCAGCAAGCAGATTGCCCTTCAGGGCATCACGACGAAGTTCCGCGGCACGGTCGACGGCAAGGAAGTCAACAACAAGCAGATCGAAGAAATCCTGCGGTCCAGCATCGACAATGATCTTCGCAAGAAGGCATGGCTCGCCAGCAAGCAGGTGGGCACAGTGCTCGAACCTGGCCTCATGGAGCTCATCAAGCTCCGCAATGAGTCCGCCGTCAAGCTGGGGTACGCCAACTACTACGAGATGTCAATCCAGCTCCAGGAGTTCGACGGTGCATGGCTCAAGCAGACACTCGAAAGCTACCGCGACCAGACCGACACGCTGTTCCGCCGTGTCAAAGACTCTATCGACCAGGCGGTCGGACAGCGGCTGGGCATCGACCCGTCCAGACTGATGCCGTGGCACATGAGCGACATGTTCTTCCAGGAGGCTCCCCGCACCTCGGACGTTGATCTCAGTGTGTACTTCGAGGGCAAGGGTGACCATGTCGTCGAGGAACTCGCGACGAAGACCTACGATGCCATCGGGCTGGACATCCGCGACATTATCGCTCGCAGCGACCTCTACGAGCGCACGGGCAAGGACCAGCATGCTTTCTGCCTACACCTCGACAACAAAGGTGACGTCCGTGTACTGGCTAACCTGCGCCCCAATGAGACGGAAATGGAAACCCTCCTGCACGAAATGGGCCACGCCTGCTATGACAAGTACACCGACATGTCGCTTCCCGAAATCCTGCGCCAACCCGCGCACATCTTCACGACGGAAGCTGTTGCCATGTTCTTTGGTCGCATGGCACGCGACCCCAAGTGGTACAAGCAGATGGTGGGCATTGATGACGCCAACCTCCAGAGACTGGAAGGTGACCTGCCTGTCGCTATCCGCAACCAGATGCTCGTCGCGACGCGGTGGATCACCCACTTCGCGCTCTTTGAGCGCGAGCTGTACCGCACCGAGAAGAGCGACAGCCGGCTCTGGTACCAGGGTGTCCAGAATATTCAATACCTCAACGCGCCAGAGGAACGTCTAGAGAAACCCGACTGGGCTGCGAAGTACCACTTCGCCATGGCCCCCGTCTACTACCACAACTACCTGCTCGGCGAGATGCTGGCTTCCCAGTTTGACCACGCCCTGCGCGCCAAATCCGAGGGCAAGGTCCTGACAGCCCAAGGTGGCCGCTGGTTCGTCGACAACGTCTTCACCACCGGCGCGAAATACTCATGGAACACCATGATCGAGCACGCCACGGGCGAGAAGCTCAACCCGTCCTACCTGGTACAGCAGTTCAACTATTAACACGCAAACAAGCGAGGGGCCCGGCGCAGTTGGCCGGGCCCCTGTTTTCAAGAATGTTACACTTCGGGACGGTTCCATTTATGTCGAGAATGTTACAGTAGCGTCCCTGTGGTGTCGCGCGCCAGATAGCGCCGCACTGTCATGTGGCTTATGCCCAGTGCGGTAGCGATCTCTCTCAGGGTCAGTCCCTGCTGGTGGAGACTGGCAACACGGGAGATCTCAGTCATGTCGGGGGCAAGTCCACGCACGGGCTTTCGCCGAGCAGCATTTTGGCCGCTCCCTGACTGAGTACAGTCGCTGGATTGTGCCCATCGCCTAGCCCTGTCGGTGAGGAGAACCTCCGGTTTCTTGAGCCCGATGCCTGCCTGGACAAATTCCCGGTAGAGCTCTCGGGACTCGGCTTCTTGCTGACTGAACATCCCCATCAATTCTCGATCCCTCAGTGAAACGCGAGAGGGTACACCCAGTACGGCAGTGCTGTAGCTACTCCATGGCCACTCCTGAGGGGCAGCTACAAGGCCTACCCTCAATGGATTCAACACAACATAGCGCGAGGCCTCTAGAAGATGACTATCCTGCGTGATCAGAATCGAGAAGAACCGGTCCTGAAATACGTGACCGTGACGACCACGAGATTTGTTGTACCACTCTCCATAGCTCATGTTGATGCGGTGCATTCCTTCCGACAGATTGTCATCGGGTGTCTTGAGCAGAAAGTGATAATGATTCCCCATAACACACCAGGCGTACATGGCCCAGTCAAATTCCTTGGCCGTGCCCGCCAGCAGATCAACCAGTCGCCACTTCTCGGACGGCTCCTCGAAGATCATCATGTCGCCGTTGCCATGTGTCGTCACGTGATAGACACCATCGGGAATCCGAATCCTTGCGTGTCTACTCATGTAAGTGGGCCATCCACACGAACCATGTACCTAACATGATCCTTCTCTCCACGTCTAGGGTATAGTCGAGAATGTTACACTTTGGAACCGTCCCGAGAATGTTACAGTTCAAACTGTCGTCGAGAAAGTTACATAGAGTGAAGATCGGGACTCAACTCAAATTCTGCTTCGGTTATGCCTCTGAGTTCGTCGACGCTGATCTCGGGGGCTATTTCCTTGAGGACCAGTTTGCCGCTCTCAAAAACAAACACGGCGTATTCGGAAACGACCATGTCCGCCTCGCCGATGCCGGTTATCGGAAGGCTGCACTGCTTCACAAGCTTGGCCTTGCCGTTCTTGCTGGAATGCTGCATGGCGATAACGACTTCCCGTGCGCCCGTCACTAAGTCCATCGCTCCGCCGACCCCAAGCTGCTTCCCATTGGGGATGATCCAGTTGGCAATGTTCCCCCTCTGATCTACTTCGAACGCCCCGATGACGGTGGTATCGACATGACCGCCCCGTATCATCCCGAAGGATGCGGCGCTGTCCATATAGGAACAGCCAGGGGTCTCCGTGATGCAGGTTCTGCCGGCATTAATCAGGTCATGGTCCATTTGTCCTTCCGGCGCAGCACAGCCGACGCCCAGCATCCCGTTCTCGGCCTGAATGTAAATGTGCGGATTCGTGACGTAGTTGGCTACCATAGTTGGAATGCCAACGCCAAGGTTGATGAACAGCCTCCCATTCTGAGCCTTTCTATCGAAGTAGCGCGCTATCACTGAAGCTATCCGTTCTTTTGCCTGTTGTTCGAGTATCGCCTGCATCTCAGCTCTTCCTCATCGTCAGCACATCCACATAAATGTGAGGTGTCACTATACACTCGGGGTCCAGGGACCCAGTAGGGACTATCTCTTCGACTTCGGCTATGACGGTGTCTGCCGCCATCGCCATGACAGGATTGAAGTTGCGCGCAGTCTTGTAGTAAACCAAATTGCCTAGCTCGTCAGCCTTGTAGGCCTTGATGAGGGCCACGTCAGCATGGATGGATTCTTCCAGGACGCATGCCCTTCCAGCGAATTCTCTGGTCTCCTTGCCGGCTGCGAGTTCTGTCCCCGCTCCAGTCGGTGTGAAGAAAGCCGGGATGCCCACGCCGGCGGCCCTGACCGCTTCCGCGAATGTCCCCTGGGGGACTAGCTTCACGCTGATCCGGCCTTCATTGTAGGCGACCGCTACCTCTGGATTCCAGTTATAGTAGGTCCCGATCAACGACCGAATCTGGTTGTTGGTGAGCAGCTTGCCAAGGCCTACGCCAGGCGCACCCAGATCGTTGCTGATAATCGTCAGGTCTCCCGTCCCACTTGCTACAAGAGCCTCGATCAACTCCTCGGGATACCCGGCCAGGCCGAAGCTTCCGACCATGATGCGTGTCCCCGGCTTGACCCTGGCAATTGCGTCCTCGATGCTTCTGTACTTCTCACCATACATAGACAGAACCTCCTGCTTTCACACACACAGATTCTCAAAGATCGTCGATACACCGAGACCGCCTGCAACGCAGATGGTTGCAAGCCCGTACCTGGTGTTTCTCCGCAGCATCTCGTGGAGAAGCGTCACCGATATCCGGGTCCCGGAGCAACCGAGCGGGTGCCCCAGCGCAATGGCCCCTCCGTTCACATTCAGGATCTCTCTATTGAGGCCCAGCTCTTCCACAACCGCCAGACTCTGAGCCGCAAATGCTTCGTTCAGCTCGATGAGACCAAGATCGTCAAGCGTAAGTCCAGACCTCTCGAGGGCCTTTTTGGTAGCGGGCACGGGGCCGATGCCCATGATGGTCGGGTTAACGCCGGCGATGCCTGCCGCCACGAATCTTGCCATGGGCTTGATCCCCAGCTCGACAGCCTTCTCTTCCGACATCACGACGACAGCAGCAGCGCCATCATTCCTGCTGGAGCTATTGCCAGCTGTCACTGTCCCTCCTGCCTTGAACACGGGCTTGAGCTTGGCCATCTTCTCGAGGCTTGTGTCTCTTCTTGGGCCCTCGTCGGTGTCGACGACGGTCACCTGCCCCTTCCGCGACGGCACAGTGATCGGTACGATCTCCCCTGCGAACCTTCCTTCATCGATGGCGCTGACAGCTCTGATGTGGCTGGCATACGCAAATTCATCTTGTTTTTCCCTGGTGATCCTGTATTTGTCCGCCAGATTCTCGGCCGTCATACCCATGGTGAACGATCCGTAGATCTCTTCAGGCTGGGACTTGGGCTGGCTCTCGGTGTTCGGATCGAGCAACTCGCCGTTCCCCGAATTGTAACCGTAGCGTGCATTGCGGAGGTAGTAGGGAGCTGTGCTCATGCTCTCGACACCGCCAGCCACGATCACGTCGCCATACCCGGCCTGGACCTGCCATACGGCATTCAGGATGGCCTGCAGACCCGACGCACACTGCCTGTGGACCGTATACGCAGGGACTTCTTCTGGAAAACCGCCTTCCAAGGCAGCAACTCTGGCAATGTTGGGCGCATCCGTGCTTTGTTTTGCCTGCCCGAGGATGATCTCATCCACGATCGATTTCTCGATGCCTGACTTCTTGACAGCCTCCTCCAGAACAGTCCTTGCCAACTCAACGGCCAAGATGTCCCTGAAGATCCCACCCATGTTGCCCACAGGCGTTCTGACTGCGGACGTGATGACAACTGACTTCATTCTTGGTTCCTCCTGTCCAGTATCTTGGCGCTCTTCGAGGTGGCCAGACAATCGCGTCGACTGAATTCTCAGCTCAGCTGATCGCTGCAAAGATCTGGTCGAGCTTCTGCAGCGTCGTCTCATAATCCTGGGCCGAGTGCGCCAGCGACGTATAGAACGGCTTGTGGGGATGAATGTAGATGCCTTCGGTCAGGCACGCGAAGTCGAAGGCTTCTCGCATCGCTCCGTTCTCGCGAGCCAGGTCCCGGTAGTTGCGTATCGGCGTTTCGCTCATAATAACGCCGAAATTGGCACCGAGGCCGGCCACGTGCCCAGGGATGTGATAGGCTGTCAGCAGATGACGGATACCGGCCTTAAACTCCTCAGTCGTTTCATAGAATGGCCGCATCTGAGTCTCATCCGACAGGATATCCAGCGTGGCAAGCCCTGCAGCAAGAACCTGAACTGCCCCGTTGAACGTCCCGGAGTGAAAGACGCTTCCACCACTCGACAACGGCGACGTCAGGTCCAGAAGCTCTTCCCGTCCTGCTACCGCTCCAATGGGGAATCCTCCCCCGATGATCTTGCCCAATGCTATGAGGTCTGGCTCGACACCAACAACGCCAGTCGCACCCCTGGGGCCCGAACGGAATCCCGACATCACCTCGTCGAATATGAGGACCATGCCGAGTTCCCGGGTGAGGGCCCGCAAGCCCCCCAAGAATGCCGGGTCTGTCTGGTAGAATGCACGGGGCGACGGCTCGACGATGACGGTACCGACGCGGCCACGATTGGCCATGAGCAGCGTCCTACACGCGTCGAGGTCATTGAATGGAAGTACCAGCGTGTTTTCGAGGATATATGCGGGAGTCCCGCGAGACCCGGCCACGGACGCCGGCTGGTCTGCATCGCCGTAGTCGGTTGCCCGTGGGGTATTGCTGAGCACGCCCTCATAATGCCACCCATGGTAGTGCCCTTCGAAACGCGCGATAGCCGGCTTGCCGGTCGCGGCGCGGCCCAGCTGCAGCGCCAGGTACGTCGCTTCAGAGCCACTATTGGTGAGACGTACTTTGCCAGAGATCGGCAGCATGGACATCAGTTTCTCGGCGTACTGGATCTCGAGTTCGTTCGGTGTCCCGAAAATCGTCGTACCCCATGTCGCAAACGACTCTGTCACGGCGTTGACAACAGCCGGATGCCCATGGCCAAGGATGAGCGGCCCAAACGCGAGGCAGTAGTCGATGTACTCGTTCCCATCGACATCCCACAAGTGCGAACCCCCCGCCCGCTTCATGAAGACCGGGTAGGGGGCGAAGTACTTGACGTTGGCGACGACGCCGGCCGGGAGAGTCTGGCAGGCACGTTCGCTCAGCTTTCGGGATGCCGGTGTCTTCGCTGCATACAACTGTTTGAATTCAGCAGAAGACTTCATCGCATACCCTCTAGTTGTTCATTTGTTTCTCGACGACCGCCAGAGACTCTTCCCAGATGTCCAGCATGACATCGCACTGATCCTGTGTGACATTGAGCGACGGAGAAAGGCGGACCGAGTTCTCACCGCAGGGCAGCAGCAGCAGGCCGCGCTTGAATGCCTCGAGGACCAGCTGGTTGCTTTCTTCCTTGGCCTTGGTCTTCTTGGCGTCTTTCACGAACTCAACACCAACCATGAGGCCCTTGCCGCGCACGTCGCCCATCAGCGTGTGCCGCTTTTGCATCTGGCGCAGATGCTCCATGATGTACTCGCCCTGGACGGCTGCATTCTTCATCATCCCATTTTGGACGAGCTCGATCGTCTTGAGCGCTGCAGCACAGCTGAGCGGGTTTCCTCCGAAAGTCGAGCCATGCGCGCCCTGTTTCCAGTCCATGACATTCTTCTTGGCGACCATGATGCCCAGAGGAAGACCCGATGCAACGCCCTTCGCGATGGCCATGATATCAGGCTCGGTATCCCAATGCTCGATAGCGAACATTTTGCCGGTACGGCCCATACCGCTCTGCACCTCATCGATCATCAGCAAGATACCTCGCTGTTCGGTGAGCTCACGCAGTTTCTGGAAGTAGCCGGCCGGCGGCATGACGTACCCCCCCTCGCCCTGGATCGGCTCAACCACCATGACGGCCGTATCCGATGGTGGAGCAATACGCTCCATGACCTCTTCGATCATGCCGATGCAGCGGAAACTGCATGTCTCCGGTGTGAGACCAACCGGGCACCGGTAGCAGTAGGCGTATGGCACATGAACGACGCCCTGAAGCATGGGCGAGAATCCTTCGCGGTGCTTCGCCTTTGAACCCGACAGCGTGACGGCGCCGTAGGTGCGGCCGTGAAACCCGCCAAAGAACGCAAGCGCCAGCGGGCGCTTCGAGTGCCAGCGAGCAAGCTTCAGGCCAGCCTCGACGGCCTCAGCTCCAGAGTTCCCATACCAGACCATCTTCTCGGTCGGGCCAGGTGCGATCTCCTTGATCTTCTCTGCGAGCACAATCTGAATCGGGTAGAAGAAGTCTGTGCCGGACATGTGCACCAGTTTGTCTGCCTGATCCTTGATGGCCTTGACGACTTCGGGATGACGATGGCCCGTACTGTTGACGGCGACCCCCGCTGTGAAGTCCAGATACGTGTTGCCGTCAACATCCACGACCTCCAAACCCTCAGCATGGTCGGTCACGAGGATATATGGGCGAACGTACGAAGGCGAGATGGCAGCGCGGTCACGTGCATACCATTCCATGCCCTTGGGTCCCGGGATCGCGGTCTTGAGGTCGATATAGTTGTTCTTGGCCATTGTCATCACTCCTTTGAATAATGCTCACGACGCTTTTCGCGCAACGTGCCTGGCGGTGTCAGGTCGTAGGCGTCCTGCGTGAATATCTTGGCGATGCCCTCTGGCGGCACCTTGCGCTTCTGTGTGTCACAGATGAAACATGACTCCGAACAATGGCTCCTGGTGTCTTCGGGCTCAGGGTACGATACGATAACTCCCTCGTAGTTTCGAAGCACGACACGGTCTGGAGACATGGAAAGAATGTAGTTGGGGCTGACTGGGATCTTACCACCACCGTGTGGAGCGTCGACCACGAACTGTGGCACAGAGAAGCCACTTGTGTGGCCGCGCAGGAACTCCATGATTTCGATGCCCTTGTAGACAGAGGTACGGAAGTGACTGATGCCACTGGTCAGATCGCACTGGTAAATATAGTAAGGTCTGACACGAATAGCCACGAGCTTCTGAACGAGTTCCTTCATGATGTAGGGGCAATCGTTGATCCCTTTGAGAAGGACGGACTGGTTGCCAACCGGGATCCCTGCGTCAACCAGCATTGCGATAGCCCTGGACGACTCAGGCGTCACCTCGGCAGGGTGGTTGAACTGGGTGTTGAGCCACAGCGGATGATACTTGCGCAGCATGGCACAGAGTTCGGGTGTGATACGCTGAGGGAGAACCACGGGTGTACGCGTACCAATACGTATCACCTCGACGTGCTGGATCCTGCGGATCTCGCTGATGACATACTCAAGGAACTCGTCGTCGACGAGCAGCGCGTCACCGCCGGACAGGAGGACATCCCGCACCTCCTCGTGCTCACGGATGTAGCCGATCGCCGCGTCAACTTCGCTCCTGGAGCGTCGTCCGTCAGCTATACCCGCAAGACGCCTGCGCGTGCAGTGACGACAATACATGCCACACTGATCTGTAATGAGAAAGAGCACGCGATCGGGGTATCGATGTGTCAGGCCGTGGACGGGGGAATCGACATCCTCGTAGAGGGGATCGTCCAGATCGCTTGGCACAGACTGCAGTTCCAGGGCAGTAGGAACACATTGCTTAAGGATGGGATCATCCGGATTGTTCTGGTCGATGAGCATGGCGTAGTACGGAGTGATAGCCATGCGGAACCTGGAGAGAGCGCTAATGACGCCGGCCTTCTGATCGTCAGTGAGATGGATGACCTGGGATAGTGTTTCGACTGTCTGGACACGATTGGCAACCTGCCAGCGCCAATCATCCCAGTCCTGCTGCGATACATTCTTCCAAAGGGGAACATCAGTGTACTTGTGGCCCGACAAGGAACACCTCCTCCTTTCGATGGTGGAGATGGCGGGATTTGAACCCGCGACCTCATGGATGCAAACCATGCGCTCTCCCAACTGAGCCACATCCCCACGTATGAAGACACCAAATACAATATGGTGGGCCTCTCTGGATTCGGACCAGAGACCTCGTCCTTATCAGGGACGCGCTCTAACCAGCTGAGCTAGAGGCCCACTTGCAGCTTCCTTTTCCAAAATGTCATTCTACGGGGAATCGCCCTGCTGTCAAGTCACAAGAACGGCTCTCAGCCGTAGCGCTCTTCCTTCCAGGGGTCACCACGCATATGATAACCACGTGATTCCCAGAATCCAGGCCGATCCTCTGGCAGGAACTCGAAGCCGGATACCCACTTGGCGTCCTTCCAGGCGTAAAGCGATGGCACGAGAAGTCGGAGGGGGCCACCGTGTGGAGCCGTAAGGGGAAGCCCTTGCCATTTCCAAACAAGCATCGTGTCATCGGCTAGCAGGGTCTCGATCGGAAGATTCGTCGTGAACTCCGTGGTGCAATGAGCCATGACAAATCGAGCCGACGTGGACAACTCGACGTGCGCTGCCTCCAGGACGTCACGCACCAGTGCTCCGCCCCACTCGGTCCCCAGCATCGACCATCCAGTGACACAATGGAAATCGGCCGTCAGGGTCGTATGCTTCACTGCCATGAGCTGCTGCCACGTCATCTCGGTCGACTCCCGCACCTCGCCCCAGAACCTGAACACGAAGTTGTTCACGTCCACCGACGGTACCTGCTCAGCCGTCAGGACATAAAACGATGTCGTGACCGACTGATTAGGAGGAACCCGTGGATGGTCGGGTCGCTGCACGAATCCTGAACCACCGGAAGGTCTATGCTGGAAAATGCCCATACCCAGAACGTTGGTAGACGTTCACGAGCAAATCCACAAAAAACGCCGTTGCCGGAATCATCACAACACTGCCTGCGGCTTGACCGGCCAGCACGGGCCAATATGGCAGCTTCATGACATCATGCAATACCAGCGGCAACCAACCAACATTGAGAACCAAGCGCGTGACGATCACCCCTATCCATATCCGCGCTGTGCGCGACCGAGGCCATCCCAGCTTCACAAACACCCAGGGGATGACACCGTTGAGAGCCGAAATCACCGTTATCTGCCAGATAATAAAGGGCCCAGAAGGCCAGATGATGAAACCGACCAAGTCGGCAGCAGCTCCAACCAGCAATCCGCTCAGCGGTCCTGCAGCGATGCCTGTGAACACAATCGGCAGGTGCCCGAGACCTATCCTGGCCCCTATGCCCCCTCCAATGGGAACATTCAACGACATGAGACGTGTCAGGACGATACTCAGTCCAATCATGAGCCCATCCAGCGCCAAGATCCTGAGTGTCATGCGAGTGCGATCCGTCTTTCCTTCAACAGGTTTGATCACTCTTCCCCCTCTCGTGCGCCTTTAAGACACACCAATACCCTGCAAACAGACGCACAAGAGCGGCGATGTCAAGTGACACGCCACTGCGCCCCTCTATAAGCCTTTCTGGGTTGCCTCCCTTTTCGGCTATATCAATATCTCCTGCTGATTCTACCTCTTCAAGATATGAACCACAAAGAAGAATCACTTTCCCCACACCAAAACACGTTGCTAATGTTAATGACTTTCAGCTGACTCTTTTTCGTAGATCAATCTTTCCATTATTCATTCGGGCAAGCGTAAGCTCGCTGCAAACACTGTGTTATGTGCCGTTTTAGTATTTCTATTTCGCTCTGTATCTATCTTCTTGGTCAAACAACGTCAAATCCTTGTAACCTTTTCCAATTCTTGCACTATGCTTGACATCTTTAGGAATAAAGTACGTATCCCCTTTTGTGAAAATGCATTCCTTGCTGTCTATGGTTAATTCGATTTCACCATCCAAGACAACTCCCCATTGTGCTTCATGAGAGTGTTCAGGGACTTCTACAGCATTTTCAAAACTCATAAAAACGAACTGTTGCCTTTCACCTTGAAAAAGATATGAATGCAACCCTTCAATCGGGATATCTGCTTCTGGTAGTTTTGTAATTATCTCCGGGAAGAATTCCCCTTTTGACATCTTTCAGATCCTCCTTTCTTCAGTTTCAATGGCAGACATTGACCGCCAGGAACCGCTTCTTGCCGACGCGCATGTGGACAGGCGAATGATCCAGGCTGACCTGGAACCCGATGTCAGCAACACGCTGCCCCTCAATTTCGATGCCGCCCTGTTGAATCAGACGGCGCGCCTCCGACTTCGACCGCACCACCCCTAGGCTGAACAGCAGGTCGATGATCGCAACCTCGGGGGAGCCGGCAAATTCGGCTGGCAGTGTGACGTCCTCGTAGACGATGTCAGCAGATGCAGTCGACGCCCTCTTGCTGAAGACATTCTCGAAGTTGGCCTGTGCAGCCGCTGCGCCCTCTGTCCCATGGAAACGCTCAGTGACGAGGAACGCCAGACGCTTCTTGGCCACCATCGGATGCACAGAGCCATCTGCGACACCCGCCATGATACCCTCTACCTCTGGTTCCGGTATGCCGGTCAGTAACGTGAAGTACGGCTCCATCAGCCCATCTGGAATCGACATGCACTTGCCGTACATGTCCACGGCGCTCTCCGCTATGCCAACGTAGTTGCCCAGACTCTTGCTCATCTTGTGAACGCCGTCGAGTCCAGGCAGAATGGGCATCATGAACGCGACCTGCGCGACCTGGCCGACCTGTTCCTGCAATTCACGAGCAAGAAGAAAATTGAACTTCTGGTCTGTGCCGCCCAGCTCAACATCTGCCTGGACCGCTACTGAATCATATGCTTGCATAAGGGGATAGAAGAATTCATGGAAGAAGATCGGAACCTGACCGTGATAGCGCTTGGAGAAATCGTCGCGCTCCAGGATCTGCTGGATGGTGAACCGTGAGGCGAGGCGGATGATCTCCTCGAATGTCAGTCGGGACAGCCATTCACCATTGTAGCGGACCTCGGTCTTCTGCGGGTCGAGAATCCGGTAGACCTGCTCGAAGTATGTCTTGGCATTGGCATCGATCTGCTCCCCGGACAGGGGTGGGCGCGTCTTGGAGCGCCCGGACGGATCCCCGATCCTGGCGGTATAATCGCCGATGATGAACACGACCTGGTGGCCCAGGTCCTGAAACTGGCGCAGCTTGTCGAGAACGACGGCATGCCCGAGATGCAGGTCGGGCGCACTTGGATCCGCTCCCAGCTTCACGCGCAATGCCTTCCCCGAAACGAGGGAACGCCTGATCTTGGCTGCCAGGCCGTCTTCACTCACGATTTCTGCTGTTCCACGCCGCAAGATACTCAGCTGACGCTGTACCTCCTGCTCCAACTGTGCCTTTTCCATCTTCACCTCTTTCATGAAATGTCGCTCTGAATCTTCCAGGCAATCATGACAACTGTGCCACGCTCCACGATCACCTGCTGAACAAGTCCACAGGCGACATTGCTGAGCGTTCTCGTCGATCCCCGCTGTACAACTGCGTGCGATAGAAGGTACTCGAATCCCATCAGGCTCAGTTCGACCTCCCGGGTCACAGGGACAAATGAGACGGATGTGTGCGGCAGGAGCTGCAAGGCGTTGCTGTGCATGAGCGGCCTGACCAGGCATCGGTCATCCTCGAATGTGATATCTTCGAAGTCAGCGAGATGCCGTACTGCAAGCTGGAGGTTGAACAGACAGTGATCGAGTCTCCCGCCGAGTCCGGCCAACACAAGCAGGCTGTCATGTCTCCCCATGGTCACCAGCAGATCAAACGCAGCCTCGAGGTCGGAAACATCCTTGTGTGCAGGCAGGATAACCACCCGAGTGCGACCCCTGTCTAGTCCCGCCAGCAGCTCGGGAATCACGGAGTCTCCATCCCCGACAAACAGGTCGGGGGACAGCCCAAGCTCGGCCATCACGCCGAGGCCACGATCTACAGCGACCAGAAACGCACCCGCGTAGTCAAGCGTGCGCAGATACGTGAACGAGCCCGAGTCTCCCCCGGCGAACACGATCGTGGGCACGGCAGGCATGTTGGTCTTCCTCAGACACCCTTAAGGAGCTGTACGAATGCTGGAGGATCTGCGGCCTGGAAGAATGCCGTCCCAGCCACAAGTTCGTCTGCACCCGCGTCACGGAGCGCCGCTGCGTTTGATGCGTCTACTCCCCCGTCAACAGCGATGCGAAGGGGTATTCCAGCCCGATCTGCGGCGGAGCGGAGCGTTCGCACTTTTGCCAACGTCCCTGGGAAAAACGACTGACCCCCAAAACCCGGTTCCACTGACATCAAGAGCACGGTGTCGACACTGTCCAGGAGAGGAACAACCGACTCCACCTGCGAGGCGGGGTTGACAGCGACGCCCCTGCGGATGCCGGACCTTTTCAGGAGTTCAAGCGCCCGGAATGGGTACCGCGTCGCCTCAACATGAAAGAGCAGCTCGGTCACACCCGCTCCGACGAATGCGTCGAAGGCCCCCTCAGGTTGCTCGATCATGAGGTGCGCACAACATGGGAGGCCTGATGCCCTGACAATATCCGAGGCAATTGACCCGCCGAACGAGATGTTTGGGACGAATCGGCCGTCCATGACATCCAGGTGGATGCTGTCGGCTTTCGACAGCCGAACCAGCTCGAGGGTATGCCCGAGCTCCGCGAAGTCCGTGCCCAGGACAGATATGGACACTCTGATGCGCGGCTGTTCGATCATGGGACTTTCGACACGGTCAGTTCGATCCAGCCACCTTTCTCGATGGCGTCGCCGGCGGCCGGCTCCTGCATCAGCACCAGCTGTGCTGGCTGAGTCGTCTGAGGGGATACGATGACCTTGCTCACCGAGAACCCAAGGGCACTGAGGCGCTTCCTCGACTCAGTCAGCGACAGCCCGACCAGATCAGGCATGGTGGCCATGGCCCCCCTGCTGATCGTAAGAGTTACGACAGACCCTCTGTTGACATCGGCATTGGCCGCAGGCTCCTGGGCCAAGACGGTCCCTACGGGACTCGCGTCGACCTGCTCAACGAGGTCCCCCAGCGCCAGCTGATTCGCAACGATGAAGGCCTGTGCCACTTCGAATTGTCCACCCACAAAGTCCGGAAGTGTCACCGAAACCGGACCCGAACTAGTCACCACCATGATCACACGCCCCTTGCGCACCATTGTCTGAGGCTCGGGGTCCTGTCTGAGGACAAAATCGACGGGCATCGTGTCCGAATTCTCTGAAGACTCCACTTCGACTTGCACTCCTGCTTCCGCGGCTTTCGCCTCGGCTTGGCGAAGACTCACTCCCACCAAAACTGGAGCCTGTGTCATGCCCTGAACGGCAGTACTGGACGAACAACCGGTAACTGCTGCCAAGACAGAGATAAGCGCAACCACCGCTAGACATCTATGTAAGTTTCGCATCGTCAATGTCATCCCACCTGTAAGCGGATGGAGTCAAACCATCTGCCATGTCTCGCCGGGTCGCTGTGGCCCGAACCTGCACCTCGCATGTTGCCTGTCCACAAACACTCGTCTGAACCATTATACGGCCGGCCGCCAATAGTCAACCGCAAACGGGCATAAGTCATTTGACAACGAGGCCTAAGACGATACAATCAGAATGCCCTGAAGCGGGCATTGGACGTTATTCTCTGTAGAGGAGGCTTTATGAAGAAAAGAGTCTTGATTATGGGGGCTGCAGGTCGGGACTTCCACAATTTCAATGTGGTCTATCGGGACAACCCAGACTACGACGTGGTAGCATTCACGGCTACGCAGATCCCCGGCATCGACGACAAAAAGTACCCTGCCGCCTTGGCCGGCAAGCTCTATCCGAGTGGTATTCCAATCTACCCAGAGTCCGATCTCGACAAGCTCATCGCTGAGCTCAATGTCGATGAAGTAGTATTTGCGTACTCCGACCAGCCACATGTGAAGGTCATGAACAAGGCTTCACAGGTCCTTGCCGATGGGGCCGACTTCACCTTGCTCGGCCCGAAAAGCACCGAGATCAAGTCCAGCAAGCCGGTCGTCTCCATCTGTGCCGTTCGCACCGGATCCGGAAAGAGCCAAACCAGTCGCGCTGTCGTCCGCGCTCTGCGCACCGCCGGCAAGAAGGTCGTATCCATCCGCCACCCGATGCCCTATGGGGATCTCGCAGCCCAGGCCTGTGAGCGTTTTGCAACGTATGCCGACCTCGACAAGTATAAGTGCACAATCGAGGAGCGTGAGGAGTATGAGCCGCACATCGACATGGGCGCCGTTATTTACGCCGGCGTCGACTATGAGATGATCATTCGTGAAGCAGAGAAGGAAGCAGACGTCATCGTCTGGGACGGCGGCAACAACGACTTCTCGTTCTACGTTCCGGATCTTAAGATCACGGTCGCCGATCCCCTGCGCGCCGGCAATGAACTCACGTACTATCCCGGTGAGACCAACTTCCGGCAGGCAGACGTCATCGTGATCAACAAAATCGACTCAGCCACTCCCGCACAGCTGTCTGAAGTCCGCGACAGTGTGTACAAGGTAAACCCCAGGGCCGTCGTGATCGAGGCGGCTTCTCCTGTGTTCGTCCGAGACCCGGATATGATCCGCGGCAAGCGAGTTCTGGTGATCGAAGACGGCCCCACGCTCACACACGGTGACATGACGTACGGTGCCGGATATGTCGCTGCCATGAAATACGGCGCAGCAGAGATCGTCGATCCTCACCCCTATGCAGTCGGCTCCATCAAGGCCACGTTTGAAAAATATACCCAGAAGATGAGCATCCTGCCGGCCATGGGCTATAGCGACGAGCAGATCGAGGACCTGCGCCAGACCATCGAAGCAACTCCATGCGACGTCGTCATCATGGGCACGCCCATCGATCTGCTGCGTGTCATGAAACTCTCCAAGCCTTCGGTCCGCGTCACCTACGAACTCCAGGAGATTGGCACACCGACTATTGCCGACGTGCTGAAGAGATCAGGTCTCATCTGACCCGGAGGGATTATGTCCACAAAACTCAAAGGAAGAGATCTGCTTTGCCTCAAGGACTTCTCAAAAGAGGAGATCCTCGAGATCATTTCGTTTGGCGACAAGCTGAAGATGGATTCCATGGCGGGAAAGCAGGAGCACTACTTGGAAGGCAAGTCTGTTGCCATGATCTTCCAGAAAGCCTCCACCCGTACCAGAGTGTCGTTCGAAGTAGCGGCATTCGAACTCGGAGCCCACGCATTGTATCTCAACGCGAACGATATGCAGCTGCACCGGGGTGAGACTATTTCAGACACTGCACACGTCCTCTCGCGCTACGTCGCGGGTATCGTCGCACGCGTGTTCGCGCACCAGGATCTTATCGACCTTGCTGCAAACAGTGATTCTCCGATCATCAACGCCCTGTCCGACTTGAGTCATCCGTGCCAGATCCTTGGGGACCTCATGACAATCCGCGAGAAGAAAGGCACCCTCAAGGGCCTCAGACTCGCCTACGTCGGCGACGGCAACAATGTCGCCAACTCCCTGCTGCTCGGGTGCGCACGCGTTGGCATGAACATCGCCATCGCATCACCCAAGGGGTTCGAACCCAAGGAAGACATCGTCAGGACTGCAACCGAGATTGCCAAGCAGAGCGGCAGCAGCGTCCTCGTGACCAATGACCCCATCGTCTCGGTTCAGGATGTCGACGCCGTCTACACCGATGTCTGGGCCTCTATGGGTCAGGAAGCAGAACATGAGGAGCGCGTAAAGGTCATGCGTCCTTTCTCCCTTACTGTTGATCTCATGAAGCATGCCAAGAAAGATGCCATCGTGCTGCATTGTCTGCCAGCTCACCGCGGCGAAGAAATCACCGATGAAGTCATGGACGGTCCTCAGAGTGTCGTGTTCGACCAGGCCGAGAACAGACTCCATATTCAGAAGGCGGTCTTGGCTCTTCTCCTCGGTTAACAACTCTCCTGAATCACATAAGATGGACAAAGGCCGGGGTATCCCCGGCCTTTTTGTTGTACCTGTCAGAGGACTGACCAAATGCTCGGCAAAACGGCTTCGCAGTGTTGAGCGTCCTCAGTCCTCAGGCGTGCTGCTCTTCTTCCCTTTCTTACTTCGTACATATGTACCTGCTTTCTGTGCAGCAACTGCTCCGTCAGCCACTGCAGTCACAATCTGCTTCAGCGATTTGTGTCGTACGTCTCCTGCTATGTAGAGACCTGCGATGCCCGTCTCCGTCGATTCAGGAACAACAACGTAGCCCTGAGCATCGACTTCAACCAATCCCTTGAGGAGGTCGTCTGTCGGAACAAACTCCATGGCTACAAACACAGCCGAGATCTCCAACGTCTTCTCCCCACCGGCTGAAAGGCGCAGCCGAAGTCGCTCTACCTTTCCCTCTCCCTCAACTGCTGCGGGAGCCGCACTCCCAACAAGTTCGACATTCGGAAGCGCCCTCAGCTGCTCGATCAGGATCGGTTCTGCCTGGAGCGAGTCGAGCGGAAACACCACCGTAACCTTGCTGCAACCGCGCGCAAGCACCAACGCTTCTTCGACAGCGGAACCGCCGCCGCCAACCACTGCGACCGGTCGCCCCTTAAAGAATGCGGCATCACAAGTAGCACAGTAGCTGATGCCCCGTCCACGGTACTTGGACTCTTCTTTCACGGGAAGAACCCTGGGCATCGCGCCCGTTGATACGATGACGGAACCGGCATGGTACACGTTTCCCCCGGCAGTCGTGACATCAAAACCCATGTCCGTCCTGCTGAGTGAGAGCGCTTCGTCGGATACGAATTCCGCACCAAATCGTTCAGCCTGCCGACGCATACGATCCATAAGTTCAGGTGCTGCAATGCCATCCGGAAATCCAGGGTAATTGTCGATCCACTCGGTCGAAAGAACCAACCCTCCGACGCTCATGCGTTCCAACACAACCGGCTTGACCAGCGACCGGCTGGTATACAAGGCAGCAGCCAGACCGGCAGGCCCAGCTCCTATGATCAGGATGTCCGTAGTGCGTTCATTCATTATCCACCTCTATATACCCCATGGGGTATATGCATTAGTATACGAAGAACCTGCGAAGCTGCAACATCATTGTCTACTCCTTGTCCAGGCGGTCTCCGGGCGCAGCAGGAGCAACTCTTCTTCCCTCCTTGGACGACTGCGACCAAAGACCCTCGAGATTGTAGTGCTCTCGGACGCCCGCGCCAACGAACACATGGAAAACGGTATCCCGGTAGTCGCTCACGACCCAGTCGGATTCGGGTGATGATTCGGTGAACGCGACGACCCCGGCATCAAGCTCAACAACCTTTGCTATCCTGCGAAGCAGTGCGTCGGCCAGAACCGTATTGTCGACCGTAGCAATCACCAAGAAATCGAAGAAGGGAGTCCGTTTCCTGACGTCGATCAACCTGACCGCCTCGGCCCCCATCTTCTCACACTCGTTGACAATCCGGTTTGCCAGTCGTTTGCCCCTCATGAACACCTCACATCAACAAATGGCCCTGCAAGTTCATTGTACGGTCTGACACTCGGAAAGCAACGCCAATGCTCTCCTCCGTTGCACAAAACCCTTTTGCACGTATCATATTCAGTGTTCGGATGTATGTTTCGAACCACATTTCGAGAGACAGAAAGGCTGGTGATCGTGGTGCAAGAGACACTAGACAAGCTCAAGTCTTCTTCGGGCGTTCTCGCCGTCATTCTGACTGACCTCGACGGCGCCATCCTGTACACGGCGTCAGACATGGACATCGCTCCTCCCCTCGTGCGCGGCATGATTCTGTCCTTTGCGGGATACATGCAGCAGATTGTCACGCAGCTCGACATGGGCAAGCTGACCGAGCTCAATGTGGAGACGACGACCGGGCGCATCATGATGGTTCGGACGAACAGCAAGGTTCTGTCCATCCTCGCCACCAGGCAGAGCAACCTCGGCATCATCAGAGTCGCCATCGGCCGCGCTCTCAAAGATCTCTCGGAGTGTGCCTGAGCGACGCGCCATACGACACTCAACATAGCAGGAGGAGTTGCCATGGATCGATATTTTCTGACCACGGCCATTTACTACATCAACGACAAACCACACGTTGGCTCGGTGTCTGAGGCTATCGCCGCCGACTTTATCGCGCGGTATCAGCGAAAGCTGGGCAAACAGGTCTTGTTCTCCACAGGAACAGATGAGCACTCACAGAAAGTCGAGCGAACAGCGTCGGCCATGAGACAACCGGTGGAGCAGTATGCCGAGACGGCTGCCGCGTCCTGGAAAGCTCTCTTCGACAGACTGGGCATCAGCTACTCCCGGTTTGTCCGGACGACCGACGCAGACCACATGAAGGCCGTGCAGGAGATGTTCCAGAAACTCTACGACCAGGGAGACATTTACAAAGGATCGTACGACGGCTGGTACTGCGTCAAAGACGAGGCATTCCTGCTCGAGTCGGACCTTGTAGAGGGCAAGTGCCCCCTCTGCGGTCTTGAGGTACAGCACGTCTCCGAAGTGAACTACTTCTTCCGCCTCTCCAAGTATCAGGACGCCTTGCTTGCCTGGTATGAGCAGCACCCAAACTTCGTCCAGCCCCAGACGCGCTACAACGAGCTGGTCAACGTCATCAGGGGCGGCCTGCGGGATGTTTCCGTGTCCCGGTCGACCGTGAAATGGGGAGTCCCCGTTCCCTTCGACACCGACCAGACCGTCTACGTCTGGTTTGACGCCCTGATCAACTATGCGACAGTGGCCGGCTATGGAACGGAGCGGTTTGCGACCGATTGGCCGGCCGACCTCCATCTGATCGGCAAGGACATCACACGGTTCCACGGTATCATCTGGCCCGCTATGTTGATGGCGCTCGACCTTCCCCTGCCCCGGCGCATTTTTGCCCACGGTTTCTGGAACTTCGAGGGCGAAAGAATGTCGAAGTCGCTCGGCAACGTCGTCGACCCAGCTGCTCTCATCGAGAACCTGAGTAGCCTCATCGGGATCGACGAGCCCATGGCTGTCGACGCCCTGCGGTACTACCTGTGCAGGGAAGGAACGTACGGGATCGACGTGGACTTCTCCAGCCAGCGCCTCCTGCTTCGCTTCAACACGGACCTCGCGAATGACCTGGGCAACCTGCTGAACAGGACGTTGAACATGCTTGCCAAATTCCGACCGCAAATCGAGGGTCAACCATTGGAGCCGAAAGTCTCTCTGTCGGAGCTGTTTTCGACGACCCTTTCCGCTGTGAGCGCCGACTACGATAACCTGCAGTTTTCTGCGGGACTCGAGAAAACATGGATGTTGGTCAATGTGCTCAACAAGATGATCGAAGACGACAAACCATGGGCACTGGCCAAAGGCGACGACGCTGCTGGACTGGCAACTCATCTGGCAACGCTCCTGACGGGCCTCTGGTACGTTGCAAACCTTGTCGAGCCGTGCATGCCGACTGTCTCAGACCGCCTGCTGAAGGCAATCCGGAGACCACAGGTTGTCTGGAGTAACCTTGTATGGCGCGGACCGGGCGCCGAGCTCCCCGAGGCAAGTTCGACTGTGCTGTTCCCCCGTATCCAGTCTGATCAGCTGGAGGAGTTCCTGGCAGCCCAGACAGCCCGCAAGGCTGGGACAACAACAGTCGCCGCAGCAACTCCTCCACCTGTTGCCGTCGCCGACATCGGTCTGATCAGCATCGACGACGTCGCCAAGGTGCAGCTGCGCATCGCCACGATCCTCGAGGGCGAACGAGTGCCCGAGACCGACAAACTGATAAAGTTGCGTGTCAAGGTCGGCGGCGAAGAGCGTACGATCGTGGCGGGCATCGGCAAGCACTATGATCCCGCTGCCTTGGTCGGCAAACAGATTGTGATTGTCGCAAATCTTCAGCCACGCCAACTCAAAGGCATTACATCGCAGGGCATGCTCCTCGCGGCTTCGACCGGCAACGAGATGGCTCTCTTGACACCGATGGCTGTCCTGCCGGACGGAGCGGAAATCCATTGAGTGAAGAACCCTCCTATGTTGACACGCACGCGCATGTCCAGATGGCCGAGTTCGACGACGACCGGAATGATGTCCTGCAGCGATGTTGGAACAGCAGCGTCGGTTGGATTGTCTGTCCAGGCGTCGACATAGCCACATCGGACTTCGCAGGGCACCTCTCGCAACAGGAACCCCGCGTTTTTGCGGCCGTCGGAGTCCACCCCGAGGACTGCGCCGATGCACCGTCAGACTACCTGACCCAGCTGAGGGCCCTGGTTGCTCTGTACAGGGAGAAGACAGTCGCCATCGGGGAGATCGGACTGGATTTCAAGGAGGGCACTCCCGACCACATGGTGCAGATGCATTACTTCGAGGAGCAATTGCAGCTGGCTGCCGACCTGGGCCTCCCCGTCATCGTGCACTCGCGCTTTGCTGTGGTAGAATCCTTGAGTACCATCTCACATTTTGCAGGATTACGCGGGGTAATGCACTGCTTTGGAGGAACACCGCTGGACGTTGAGCAAGCGGCCGGTATGGGTTTGTGTATCTCCTTCACCGGCAACCTCACCTACCCGGGGGCACGTGCAACCCGTGAGGCTCTTAAGGCTTGCCCATTGGAGCGCCTGCTTCTCGAAACCGATTCGCCCTATATGCCGCCGGTACCGATGCGAGGAAAGCGGAACGAGCCTGCGTTTGTCGTTCACACCTACCACGCAGCGGCATCACTACTGGACATGGACGTGCTCGACCTGAGCCAACACATAGAGGAGACCGCTCGAGAATTGTTCAACTACCACGAGAGGAGGGAACATGCCGGAGAAAAAGACATTCAAGATCACACACAACCGTAATTGGTGCAAGAACTGTGGCATTTGCGTCGCCGTATGCCCAAAGAAGGTTTATGAGATAGACCGGAATGACCGGCACGCAATCATCAACCCACAGGACTGCATCGGCTGTCAGATGTGTGTCGAGCACTGTCCCGACTTTGCGCTCACGGTGGAAGAGGTCAAGAATGAGTGAAATGAGAGTCCTGATGCAAGGCAACGAAGCTGTTGCTGAGGGCGCGATTGCCGCAGGCGTACGGTTCTACGCCGGATATCCTATCACTCCATCCTCCGAAATCGCCGAGATCATGGCGAAGCGCATGCCGCAGGTGGGTGGGACGTTCATGCAGATGGAAGACGAAATCGCGAGCATCATGGCTATCGTCGGAGCATCCATGGCAGGCAAGAAGGTACTTACCGCAACATCCGGTCCGGGGTTTTCACTGATGCAGGAAGGTCTCGGTTACGCATGCATGGTGGAGGCGCCTATCGTGATCCTTGACTCCATGCGATATGGGCCTTCGACAGGCATGGCGACCAAAGTCTCACAGATGGATCTCATGCAGACACGCTGGGGAACTCATGGTGATCATTGGGTGATTGTCCTCTCCCCCGCCAGCGTCGAGGAATCCTACCAGTTGACCATGCGTGCGGTCAACTTGGCCGAGAAATACAGGAATCCCGTCATTGTCCTGTCCGACGAAACCATCTCTCACCTGCGCGAACCTATTGATACCAGCATTCCAAAGGCCGTTGTCGACCGTAGGCTCCCGACCGAGAAAGCAGGATATCTGCCCTACAAGACAGACGAGACACTGGTTCCGACGATCGCCAACGTCGGAACAGGTTTTCGTACTAGCTTCACGGGCCTTGTCCACGGCGAATCCGGCTTCCAGACCGCAAATGGTCATGTGGCTGAGGCCCTCGTCGAGCGCCTGCGAGACAAACTCTTCAACAACCTCGACGACATCATTCAGTTCGAGACTGACCGCGTCGAGGACGCCGATATCCTGTTCATGAGCTTTGGCATCACGGCCCGCGGAGTTAGTGAGGCAGTCGAATCGCTTCGTTCCCACGGGCGGAAGGCTGGGTCGCTTCGCTTCGTAACCCTGTTCCCATTCGATGATGACCGTGTCCGCAAAGCTGCCGGCAATGCCAGGACAATCGTTGTCCCTGAGCTCAATTCCGGTCAGCTTGTCCTTCTCGTCAAGAGGGTGTTCGGAGACTCCCGGAAGGTCGTGCCCATGAACAAGATCAACGGTGATCTCATCAGCCCACAGGAGATCCTGAGCTTCATCCGGGAGGAGAACCTATGAGACCCGATTTTCTGCGAAGCGAACGACTGCCCAACATCTGGTGCCCCGGCTGTGGAAACGGCATTGTCCTCCATGCGCTTCTTGAGGCAATCGACCAGCTGCAACTGGATCCCGACAAGGTCGTCCTTGTGTCTGGCATCGGCTGCTCTTCGCGCGCACCAGCATATACTGCCTTTGACAACGTGCACACCCTTCACGGCCGCGCCATCCCAGTTGCGACAGGCATCAAGCTGGCCAATCCGGACCTCACAGTCATCGTCGTCACGGGTGATGGTGACGGCTCGGCAATTGGCGGCAATCATCTGATCCATGCCGCACGCCGGGACGTCGATATTACTGTGGTAGTGTTCAACAACTACAACTACGGGATGACTGGCGGACAGGCGTCGCCTCTTACGCCGAGCACTTCGATCACGACGACAACGCCGAACGGCAACCTGGATCGACCATTCGACCTCGTCAAGCTCGCGGCCGGCGCCGGCGCAACGTATGCGGCACGCTCCGGCATTTACTTCACAAGACATCTTATTGACCACCTCAAGAAGGCTATCACTCATGACGGCTTCTCGCTCGTCGATGCTGTCGCCCAATGCCCTACGTACTTCGGGCGGTTCAACAAGAAGGGCAGTGCTGGACAGATGGTCACATCGCAGAAAGACTGGATGGTCCTCAAGAGCGTGGCCGAGAAGAGGACTCCCGAAGAACTGGTCGGGAAAATCATCATCGGCGAATTCGTAAACATCGAGCGCCGTACGCCGGCGAGCGCGGGCGCGCCCAAGGAGCAGGCCTGATATGAGCAACGACAACCGTTTCGAACTCCGCATGACGGGCAGTGGCGGGCAAGGACTCATCCTGGGTTCCATCATCCTCGCGGAGGCCGCCATTATGGAAGGTAAGATCGTCACCCAGAGCCAGGTCTATGGCGCAGAAGCACGTGGCGGTACGACCAAGGCTGAACTTGTCATCTCGAACAAGCATATCGCCTACCCTAAAGTCACCGATCCGGATCTGCTCGCAGCAGTGACCAACGAGGGACTGCGGCAATACGGTGGAGGAATCAGCCGGAAGACCGAGGTCGTCATTGATTCATCAGCAATGTCGACCCCTGATTTCCTGAACGAGGAGAACTGCCGGGGTCTGCTGGCCCTTCCCATACGCAGCACCCTCATCAGCAGATTCCGGTCAGAGCTTGGACTCAACATTGCTCTTCTCGGTATCATTGAGGGTCTGACGGCCATCGTTGACGTCGAGACACTCCGCAAGGCAGTCGCGATGCACATCAAGAAGCAGTTCCTCGACCTCAACATGAAGGCTCTGGATCTTGGCATGGAAATGGTCGAAGCTCAAGCCAAGACCGGCATACGCATCTAAGGGCTGTGTCGTCGGCCCAGGGTCTCTGCAATCATGTGGGTCACAAGCCAGAAACGGATTCTACTGCATCGCTGAGGAATCATGAAATTTGACAGGTTTTCCAGTCCTCTCGGGCAGCCATATGTCTGTGAGATCGAGGAGGTGCCTCTCTATCACTACCTACCGGGCAATTCGGTGCTTGTCCTGGAGGTGCCCGGGTGCCCTCTGCGGTGTCCATACTGCGACCGCCCACTACTAGCGCGTTCACAGGACTGGTCGCCCTATGATCCTGCCAGAGTAGCCGCGGTGGTGGAGAAACTTGGGAGTGAACCCAGGTTTGCTGGAGTGGTCTGGAGCGGTGGTGAGCCATCGCTGCACTGGGACAACGTCGTCGAGTGCTCCAGAAAGGTTCATGAGGCAGGAAGGAAGGTTGCCGCAGCAACGAACGGCGGGATGACGGTGGACCTTCTCCGCGACTCACCTGGAACGGTAGATGCACTACTTGTCAGGTTCAAGGGGTTTGCTGACGAAACGTACCGGACACTGGGAAGTCCGGCCGGTGTCCTGGAGAACACTCGAGTCCTTGTAGAAAACGCCATCGATGCAGGGATTCACGTCGAACTCATGCTCGATATTGCTCGGAGCACTCCAGCCCAGGAACAGGAGTTTTCCGCCATGCTGGCGTGGATTACCCAGGACCTTCGAAGGGGAATCCCTCTCCACCTCAGGATTGTCGCTCCCGAGCATGGTTTCACAATTCACCAGGGACCCGTCATGCCTTTTCTCGAAAATCTTGTAGAATCTGGGCGAAGACAGCACATGGGCTTTGTCTACCTGAGCAACTGTCATGGGCATTTCTTCAACAATACAATGTGCCCCAACTGCTATTCGGTCGTTGTCGACCGAACGGCTCGTCCACTGGACCTGTCCTTCGTCACTGACGGAAAATGCAGCCACTGCGGAACGGACCTTGAATTGACACTCGACAAGGAGATATCATGAGAAAGGTAATTGCTCCGGTTGTGGCGCTGATCGTCATCGGAGTAGGACTGGCGGCCCTCTTCGTCTCGCACACGTCACCGGAGCCGATTACGTCCACATACTTCCTCATGGACACGGTCCTCACTATCAAGACGACCGGAGGCGATGCAGCCACAATCAACGAGCATCTCTATGCTCTGGCATCCAACGTCGATAGCATGACCAGCTATTACAAGTCCGGATCCGAGACGGTTCGCGTGAATGCAGCTGCCGGCAAAGGGCCAGTGCCTGTCTCACCTGAATATGCTGCTCTTCTGAAAGCCGCCGTAGCCGTGGAAGCCATTGACCATGGCAGGACGTTCGACATAGCGATCTCGCCCGTCTCGTCGCTCTGGGGATTCACAACCAAGGATTACAGAGTCCCCGCTGCAAAGGAGATATCGGATACACTAGCCTATTCTCACTCAGACCAGCTCGTGCTTTCTGATACCACCGTACAGCTTCGAGACTCGCGGGCCCGCATCGACCTGGGCGGTATCGCCAAGGGCTACTCACTGGACGTCATGGAGGAGTACCTCCGCACCGTTGAACCCCAACCTCTGCAGGTGAACATCAATTTTGGTGGCAACCTCCTGCTGTATAGCGGTGGCCGAAAGCACGACTGGAAGATCGGTATTCAAGATCCACGTGGTCAGGGGATCATTGGCACTGTTCGATCTGGAGATGCCTTCGTGGCTACGTCCGGAGACTATGAGCGGTACTTCGAGCAGGACGGCAAGAGATACTGCCATATCATCGACCCGTCGACGGGATACCCGGGGACTCTCAATCAGAGTGTCACGGTCATCACAAACATAGAGCCCATGCATGGAGCCATCGGCGACGCCCTCGGCAAGGTTTTCTTCTGCTCAACGGCCGAGACTCAGCGTTCGCTCTTCCAGGCGGCCCAGAGCCGGGGGACCGTCGGCATTGTCATCGTCGACGGTGCAGGAACACAGTCTACGCTGGGGCCGATCACCTTCGTGCCTACGGCTGCTCAATGAAGCGGAGTGACCGGATCACGTCGGTGATCATCGTCGCCGCCGTAACGCTCGTTGTTGTCTTCTGGATTGTCATGCATCGTACACGCGGCACTATGGCGGTTGTCCGCGTGGACGGCAAGATCATCGCGACAGTAGACCTGACGTCCCATGAGTCCCAAACACTGCGCATAACGGGCGTGCTGGGACCGCTTGTAATCGTAGCCGATGGCAAGGGCTCCATCCAAGTCATGGAATCGACCTGCCCAGATCAAATCTGCGTACATACCGTTCCGGCACGGAGCCCTGGTGATCAGATCATCTGTGTGCCCAACCACATGGTCATTACCGTCGAAGGAAAAGCGACTGGCATCGATGCTCTCACACAATAACAGAAACCGAACAACGCAGGATACCCTGCGATTTGCATTGATAGCTGCCGTTGCTATCGTTATTAACTATTTCGACCCCCCACTGCCATTCCTGCCCGGCGCCAAGCTGGGACTGTCTCAGATAAGCACGATGCTGTGTCTGGAGATGTACGGAGCCCTCGCGACCGTCGCGCTCGTGGTCCTGCGGGTCCTGGCCACGGGTATCATGAAGGGAAATCTGATGACCATCACGTCGCTGCTCTCCTTCGGTGGCAGTCTCGGCGCAGTCATCGTCATGGTCCTCCTGCGGAAAGCATTCGGGAAGCACATTGGATTGCCAACCGTTAGTACCGTAGGGGGAATCTGTAACAATTTATCGCAATACCTGCTCTTGTTGATTACCAACACTGTGGGTACACTATGGTACTATCTGCCGGTACTGGTGGTGGCGGGTGGAGCGGCTGGATACCTGATCGGTGGTGTTTCGCTTGCCGTCCTGTCTCGACTCGACCGAGCTCTTCATGACAGTGCTACTACGGAGCAGCGGTGAGAAGAAAAGAACGAACCATATCAATAGCTTTTGTGATTGCGGGGGCCGTCCTCGGATCTGTACTTGGTGAAGTACTGGGGGCATATTACCCCTTCATGAGAGCTGGTCTCCATTTTGGCGTTCCCGACTTCACCCTCCAGCTCGGTTTCATGGAGTTGCGACTGGGCTTCGATCTCAACATGAACCTCGGGACTGTCGGGCTTGCGCTGCTTTTCCTCTTCTTCTCGACGCTTGTATGAGAATCTACCTGGCTTCAAGTTCGCCACGCAGAGCTCACATGCTCGCCGACTGGGGTATACCATTTTCCGTCGTGAGGGCTGACACGGACGAAGTCATGCTGGATACTGCACCTGAGAATAGTGCAGCATGGAACGCACTGGCAAAGGCAAGAGCTGGAAGTGATCATGTCGACGCCGGGTTAGTCGTCGGGGCTGACACGGTCGTTGCCTGTGACGGCCGAATCCTGGGAAAGCCACTCAACGAAGCCCAGGCTCGTGATATGCTCGCACTGCTCGAAGGGCACGAACACCGCGTTATTACAGCCATGGCAGCTGTGCTCATGCCCGAAAGGACGACCGCCACCAGAATGTCCACAACGCGTGTGTTGATGAGATATCTGAGCGCAAATGAGCGGCATGCCTACTTGAGCAACCCCGAATATCGGGACAAGGCCGGAGCGTACGCCGTTCAGGGACTGGCAGCAAGTTTCATCGAACGAACCGAGGGACCGATGGACACGATTATTGGTTTCACCATGAGCGATTTCTATGCACTCTGTACTGAGCTGCATGTTGATGTGAGGAGGTAAGTCGTGGCATTTTTCTCAAGAGACCTGGCAATAGACCTTGGTACTGCGAACACAGTCGTCTACATCAAGAACAAGGGTGTCGTCATCCGCGAGCCTACCATCGTGGCGACCGATGCCAAGACCGGCACGGTGCTGGCCGTTGGCTACGAAGCAAAAAAGATGGCAGGGCGTACGCCCCAGTCGATTAGCGTGACACGTCCCATGAGAGACGGCGTGATAGCAGACTTCACGGTAACCGAGAAGCTTCTTGAGTACTTCATCCGAAAAGCCTCTGGAACAGGTCTCTTTGCCCGCCCACGCGTGCTTGTCGGAATCCCATCCGGCATCACCCAAGTTGAGATGAAGGCCGTCATTGACGCAGCCCTCAACGCCGGTGCACGTGAGGCAAAGCTTATTCAGGAGCCCATGGCAGCCGCCATCGGTGCCGAGCTCCCAATCGCTGACGCTCGCGGAGTCATGATCGTCGATGTCGGTGGCGGCACGGCGGAGGTCGCGGTCATCTCGATGAAGGGCATCGTCACATCACGGTCGCTGCGTATTGCGGGCGATGAGATGACAGAGGCCATAGCGGCGCATATTCGCCGCCGCTACAACCTGCTGATCGGTGATGTAACGGCCGAGGAAGTCAAACTCGCTATTGGCTCCGCATACCCGCTCGAAAGCGAGAGAACCTATGAAGTACGGGGCAGAGACCTGATTAACGGCCTGCCAAAATCGGTTGAAGTCACGAGTGAGGAGATTCGCGACGCCCTCAAGGAACCTTTGGAGCAGATTCTCGCGACGATCAAGTCGGCCCTCGAGCTGACCCCTCCTGAACTCTCGGCGGATATCATCGACAGCGGCATTATGCTTTCGGGCGGCGGCGCGCTTACTATGGGCTTGGACAAGTTCATCTCCACCCGTACGGGCATTCTCGTCAACATCGCAGAGGATCCGTTGCTGTGTGTCGCCAAGGGTGCGGGCAAGGTCCTCGAAAGCTACGATTCGCTGCACGACGTTCTGATATAGCAAATGCCCGGTCCGGTACGGAAACTCACTCGCAGGTCCACCAGCCTGCTATTCATAGCGCTATTCCTTGTGCTGACGACCCTCATCGGACTGGCGTCCTATGGTGTTACGCTCGGGAGCTTCGCACTCAGCGAAGTTCAACGCGTTGTCCGAGCGTTTGGTGGAGCTATCTCGGCAGCAACTGATAGCGTGACCGCATACGGTCATGCCCTGCTGTTCGCGCGAGGAATCTATGCTGAGAACGAAACTCTCCGTACCGAAGACCAGTATCTCGATGCTCGACTTCGCCTCGCTCTCGACGATCATGACGAGCTGAAACGGCTGCAAGCGCAGCTAGCAGTTCAACAACAGTTGCCGGTCAAGAGTATTCTGGTCCAGGTGACAGGACGAGCAACGGGTATCCACTCGATGGATGTGTTTATAGATCACGGAACAGCACTCGGGGTAGCCGACGGTGCTGGAGTATTTGTCACAGACTTCACCGGCCAAGCTTATGTATATGGCAAGGTCCGGGGCGCTTTCAAGGCCAATGCCACAGTGATTCCACTGCTCGATAGCAGGTGTGTTATCGCCGGCATCGACCGTCGCACCGGAGAAGATGTGCTCGTCAAGGGCACCGACGCTGACTACTGTGAACTGTCATATGTCTCACCATTGCCCCAGTTCCAGTCAGGTGACATTGTTGTAACATCCAGCAGTTCAACGATCTTTCCTCCCAACATCCCTATCGGGCGAGTCGACACGCTGACCAGCGGGACCACGACGCGGCTGGTCTTGCGCCCATTTGCGGCTGTCTGGGCAACACGCTACCTTCTGGTCACGCAGAGCTCGAAATGAACGTGAAACGGCAGTACGCCATCCTGGCAGGGGTTCTGGTCGTGGAGCTATTCGTGTTTGCTCTGCTCTGCAGCATTGCATTGCACATCCCGGACGCAGGAGCCTTCAGCTTCCTCATAGCGGCAGCCATCGTTTTCTACTATAGCGTACGTCATCCCACTTCCTTCGGCGTTGTCGCAGTGCTCTTCAATACCCTCCTTCTGTCATACTTCAGCCAGTCACAGGGGTTGCCCACAGCTCTGTTGCTGCTGCTGATCGCTGGCGCCTCGCCCTACATCGAGCAACTTGCACGTGGTCTTGCTCGTGCAGTCTTCACAGGCACCTATACCGTCACGGCACTCGCTCTCGCCCTGTTCACCAGAGGCAGTGCTGCTCCTAGTTTCGTAGCCCTCCTGCAGTATGCCATCGTGGCTGCCATTACAGGGCTAGTTGGGTCCCGCTATCTGGTGAGGCGTTCACCACTTGAGCAAAACCATGGATAAGCTTCAACAGTCCAAACAAACCCGGCGATTCCTTGCGGTCACCGTTCTCTTCACAGTAATCCTCTTGGGAATCATGGCTCGCCTCTACTTTCTGCAGGTCATCAAAGGCACCTACTATGCAGGAGTCGCCGAAGACAACCGTCTTCGCATCATCAGCACGGATGCTCCACGGGGAGAAATCTACGACAGGAACGGAGTCGTTCTCGCGACCGATGTCCCCTCATTCGACATCGTCGTGACGACCTATGACCTCAAGAACTCCGAACAGGAACTGGGTGTCGTAGCCCAACTGACAGGCACGAAGCTCCAGACTCTCAAAGACACTGTGAAAAAGGCCGGCGTCGACCCTTTCACACCCATCCCCATCGCTCGCAACGTCAGCAAATCCGCTGCATTGAAGCTTGCGGAACAGGAACCAGACCTACCTGGCATCCAGCTCGTCATGTCGACCAAGAGATCATATCCCCAGGGAACGCTGGCAGCACATGTCCTCGGGTACACAGGTGAAATAAGCGACACTGAACTCGAGCAGTTGGGAGCTAACGGCTACGTCATGAAGGACACGATCGGCAAGGAAGGCGTCGAGCTGCAATACGAGTCGCTGCTGCGCGGTCAGAAGAGTCAGAAGCTCATCGAAGTGGATGCCGGCGGCAAGGCAGTAAAAACCCTCCAAGAGAAGCCCGCTATTCCTGGGAAGAGCATCGTTCTGACTATCGATGCCCGCTTGCAGAAGACCTGTGAGGAGCTGCTTGGAGACAACCAGGGCGCAGCGATCATGATGGACCCGCGCAACGGCGAGCTCCTCGCACTGGCAAGTGCACCCACATTCGACCCGAACAAGTTCATCTCCGGGATTTCCAGCGAAGACTGGAAAACGTGGTCCGCCAAAGGATCTCTGTTCAACCGAGCAATTGCAGGCACGTTCCCTCCGGCGAGCACGTTCAAGGTCGTCACTGGAACGGCGGGACTCGAAACGCGCACCATAACTGACCGAAGTATCATCTACTGTGGCGGAGGGTTGACGGTTGGAGGACGGCTGTTCAAATGCTGGATTTGGCCAGGTGCCCATGGCAACGAAGACATCTACAAGGCCTATGCCGACTCCTGTGACAGTTACTTCTTCACCGTTGCTCGCCTTGTCGGTATCGAGTCGATGGACTCCTACGCGCACAAATTCGGTATCGATAAGCTCACCGGCATCGACCTTCCCGGCGAGACAACCGGTTTTTACCCGACTCCGCAATGGAAGCTCAGCAAGTACAAAGAATCATGGTACGAAGGAGATACGATGAACATGGGCATTGGCCAGGGATATATGCTGGAAACGCCCATACGCAACATCTCCATCTATAGTTCGATCGCGATGAACGGGACCCTTTGGCGTCCTCACCTCCTGAAGACTTCGGTCGACCCCGTGACTAAAGCGGAGACTCAGACAACCCCGGTCGTTCAGGACACGCTCGGCATAAGCACCACCACGCTGGCGACCGTGAAAAAGGGTCTCAATCTCGTTTCGAAGACTGGCGGAATGACACGCATTCAAGTCGGGGACATCGAGATCTGTGCAAAGACCGGTACAGCTGAAACCGGTACTCCGGATCTGTACCACACGTGGCTGGTAGCATTTGCGCCGATGGACAACCCCCAGGTCGCCGTCCTTCTCATGTTCGAGAACTCGCCCTACAGTCGCAGTACCAGTATGGCTCCACTCGTGCACAGCATGTTACAGCAGTACTTCGATCTGTACGGAGGGCAAAATGGCAGCAACTAGTCCGACGAACACCGTCGTGTTCAAGGGGAACCAAACGGAAATCCTGGCTCTCGTCAACCCCAAGGCAAAGTGGAAGGATGCCGAGCACGTGCTCGGCATCCAAGTGGCCGCCCAGCATCACATCCTTCCTCAGCTCAAGCTCCAGGTCGACCTTCAGAACCGGGCATGTGGTCTCAAGACGTTGGCCAAGCTGGAAAAGGATCTGCGAAAGCTCGTAGGCGACAACCTCGGCATAACCAACTACCGCATACGGGGGTCGAAGAAGGGCACCTCTCCATCTGAGACCGTATTGATCATTGCTCATGACCTGATGAGCAGCGAAGTCATCCAGACGACCAAAGATGTCGTTGTGATCGGCTCTGTTCTCGAGGGATCGCGCGTCGAGACGATGCGGTCGTGTTTCGTATTCGGTACCATCAGAGGGACTGTTGTGGCCGGCATCCAGGGAATGCAGGATGCGACCATAACGTGCCTCGATGTCGCCGGTGGCGCTTCACTTGCCGTCAGTAGCGCGAGCGCCGTCCTTCATCTGGCCCCGGCAGGTATACACGGTCACTACTACGTTGTGACCGCCGTCCAGGACCAACTGAACGTCGAGACACGTTTTCTGGAGTAGAGACACCCCGTGAAGCTCCATCGTTTGCCACTGCTCTTCCTCATAAGCGTCCTACTCCTCATCGGGTTTAGTTTAGCGACATTCTTCGTCGCAAGCCTTGCAGAGCGGTATACCCTTGGACACTTCGGAAGTTTCTACTCCTATTTCGAGAAGACACTCCTGCTACTTGGCCTCAGTCTGGCTGTCGGAGTCATGCTGCAATTCGTAAACTACCGGGTCTTTCGATACCTCACCCTGCCGATCTATGTCGTTCAGACAGGGCTTCTGGTGACAGTGTTGTTTCTCGGGCGCGGCATGTACGGCTCACGGCGCTGGATCCCCATCGTAGGGTCATTTGGCTTCCAGCCGAGTGAGGTACAGAAGCTTGTGATTATTCTTGTTGTCGCGGTCATCCTGGCGCTTCCCCAGAAGAAACTCAACATGGGCCTGAAAATCCTACTTGTCATGGCCGCCGCCGTGCCGTCTATTCTTCTGGTCGAGAAGGAACCGGACTTGGGATCCGCCAGCCTGCTGCTCGCGATTTCTGTCATCATGCTGGTCCATTTCCGGCTCACCGGTCGCCAGCTGATTGTTCTGGGGCTGGTTGTGGCACTTGCGGCAGGCGGCGCGTGGCTCAGCCTCAGACCATATCAGCGTACACGAATCGAGACGTTCCTGAACCCACAGGAAGACCCACTTGGTGCAGGCTACAACGTCATCCAATCCATCGTCGCAACTGGATCCGGTGGCATCTGGGGACGTGGCATCAAAGGAAGCACCCAGGGCCCTCTCTCGTTTGTACCTGTGCAATATGCCGACTTCATCTTCTCTCTGGTCGGAGAGCTGTTCGGGTTCGCCGGCAGTGCGATGCTGGTTCTTCTCTTCATCCTGCTCCTCTGGTCAACGTTCCTCGTCTTTCGATCGCTGACCGACGACTTCGCCCGGTACATCGTCGTCGGCATAGGAGCCATGTGGTTTCTGCAAGCTGCTGTAAACATAGGCATGACCATCGGGCTCTCACCCGTCACCGGCATCCCCCTGCCATTTATCAGCTATGGCGGATCGTCTCTGCTCACGCAGGTCGTGGCCGCTTCCATTGTCGTCAGTGTCTACCGTACCCGTGACGAACTGAGGTTCTGACATGGATATGCACTCTCTCGAACGCTTCCAGGGCCCGTCGCGATATGCAGGGAACGAGCTCAACGCCGTCCATAAGAACTGGGAGGGTCGCTTTCGCGTTGCGCTCAGCTACCCGGACCTCTATGAGGTCGGCATGTCGTCTCACGGCATCCAAATCCTCTATCACCTTCTCAACACCACCGACAGTATTGTCATGGAACGTGTGTTCGCTCCATTCCAAGATCTCGAGGCATGGCTCAGAGAACACCAGGCTCCCTTATTCTCTCTCGAAAGTCATCAGCCACTGGGCTCGTTCGACGTGATAGCCTTCAGCCTCGGCACGGAACTCACCTATACAAACGTGCTCAACATGCTCGACCTGGCCAAGCTCCCCATACGGTCAGAGGACCGAAGCGAGTGGCCCATCGTCATTGCAGGTGGCAGTTGCACATTCAACCCCGAACCTATGTCCGCCTTCGTGGACGCATTTGGTATCGGTGACGGCGAAGACCTCTTTCCAGAAATTGTACGCAGCCTTGCAGTGTCGCGCGCGGCCGGAGCAAGCCGTCACGATGCGCTGGAGATACTGGCGCGACACGTCGAGGGTGTGTATGTCCCGTCGCTGTACAAGGCGCGCCCGGCCCTCAAGGGTGCCCCATACGTTATCGCCGAGCCCATCTCGCCGGAGATCCCCCGGACCATACGCAAGCGAGTTGTCCAGAGCCTCGACGATGCTTCTGCTCCGGTTAGTCCGATTGTCCCTTATCGCGAACTCGTCCACGACCGCGGTGTCATAGAACTGTTTCGTGGATGTGTGCGAGGCTGTCGCTTCTGTGAGGCTGGCATCTCCTATCGCCCAACCCGAGAGCGATCGCTGGCTTCCATCCAGAAGCAACTCGAGCAACTCGTCGCCAACACCGGCTACGAAGAAGTCGGATTGCTGTCTCTGAGCAGCACTGACTACAGTGACCTGCCCGGGCTGGTCAGACTCGTACGTGCCTACAGGGAAGAGCACAAGGTAGCCATTTCGTTTCCGTCACTCCGCATGGAGAACTTCCCCGGCTATCTCGCAGACGAGATCAAGCAGACACGCGAAGGTTCGTTGACGTTTGCCATCGAGGCCGGCAGTCAGCGCCTCCGCGATGTCATCAACAAGAACATCACAGAAGAATCGATCTTTGAAACGCTGCGGACTGTGTTTGGAAAGGGCTGGCATCTCGTCAAGTTCTACTTCATGTTTGGCCTTCCCACCGAGACGAAACAGGATCTCGATGCCATGGTTGACCTGGTGAGCCGTATCTACACTTTTGGCAAAGGTTTCCGCAGGGACATCGCCATCAATCTCAGCATCAACCCGTTCGTGCCTCGCCCCGATACTCCTTTTCAATGGTGCGCCCAGGATACGCCTGAGTCTTACGATGCCAAGATCGATCACCTCCGCAAGGGCTTCAGAGCCTTCAAGGGCAAGCTCCATATCGAGTTTGGCGATCCGCGCATCTCGTTCCTCGAGGGATTTCTCAGCCGCGGCGACCGCAGAGTCAGCGACATTCTCGAGACGGCCTGGAAGAATGGGGCCAAATTCGACGCCTGGCGCGAGTTTTTCAAATTCGACGTTTGGCAGGAGGCTATTGCTGCCTCAGGTCTTGACCCCGTCGACTTCCTGTATCGCAGTATTCCTTTGCAGAGTGAACTGCCTTGGCAGGTCATCGATGCGGGAGTCTCAACAGACTTTCTCTGCGAAGAATTTCTGTCCGCAGAGAAGGGCAAACGTCTCCCGACATGCCGTGAGACAGGTTGCCACGCATGCGGCATCCAGGAGTATCTGCATCCCTGCCCTACCTCGGCACTCATCAACGCCACAGGCTCTTGACACAGCATCGGGATTAATCTAGCATGCTAATATCATATCCTAGTGTGGGGGTGGACGACCGTGGAACAACAGACGAATAGTGGCGTCAGCAATGACCTTATCTTTGGTATACTGTGCTATTTGGGCATCCTCTGGATCATCCCGCTTCTTGTCAATAAGAAGAACGAGTTCTTCCGCTTGCATCTGGCACAAGGACTTGTTGTGCTAATACTGGAAGTCATCCTCGGAATCCTGGGCCGTCTCCCGATTATCTGGCGCCTCGCCGACTGGTTCTGGTTCGTACCTGGACTCGTTTCTGCGTTTGCGATCATCAAGATGCTCACAGGCGATACCATGTATCACCTGCCAGTTGTCTACGATATCAGCAGGAGTTTCAAGTTCTAGAAGGTCCCAGGTATCTGTCCAGCTCGGCGAGGACGCGCGCTTCGGCTTCGCCGAGCTCACTTTTAATGGTACAACCGGCGGCGAGCAAATGACCTCCACCACCAAACGTTGTCGCTATGCGTTTGACGTTGAACCCGTACTTGCCGCGGAGGCTCACCTTGACGGACCCATCTGAGGCCTCTTTGAACAGTACGACTGCCTTTGTTCCAGCTATGCGTCGCAATTCATCCGTAATGCCCTCGGTGTCCTCATCCAAGGCGCTCGAGTCCGCAAGCATACTCCGCGTCACGTAGGACACGACGATCTGTCCACCATACATGAGGCGTGAAGCTGCTACGGAAGCAGCCACGAGTTTTAGGCTTTCGTATGATTTGGATTCGTAGACGCTGCGCGAGATCTCATCGGGCAGCGCGCCCAGGTCAATGAGCTGAGCTCCGTGCACCAGAGACAGAGCCTTGGTATTAGCGTACTGGAATGATCCGGTGTCCGCAACCAGTCCGGCATAGAGCGCCGAGGCGATCCTGGTGTTGATGAGCCGTGGGTTGATCGTTTTGAACAAGTCAAAGAGAATCTCGCAGCACGAGCTGGCCGAACCATCTATGGCAAACACGTCGCCAAAACCTGTATTCGTGTCGTGGTGGTCAATCACCAGACGCTCTGCCCCAGAGAGGAACAAAGACTTCCACTCACCCAGACGATCGATATCGGCCGCGTCCGCACTGAGACATGTCACACGTGCAGCGCCGATCTGAACCGCGGCTTGGGCGGCAGACATGGTATTCAGCAGTTTATCGGTTGCGAGAAACTGGAAGGCGCTCTGGATCTTGCCTGGGACAAACGCATGAACACTCTTGTCCATTGCCTGCAGATACAATGTGAGCGCCACCATCGAACCCAAAGCATCGCCATCGGCGAACTCGTGGGTAAAAAGAAAGACATCGCTCGCGTCGCGAATCCTCGATGCAATTACTTTGAGACCGACCCCTCTCATGAATCCGCGGTATCCTTTTTTTCGTTCTTCTCGAGTTCGGTGAGCAGTTCGACGACCTGAGTGCCCCTCACGAACCCTCGATCGAAATGGAACGAAAGGAGGGGTGTGAAGCGCATCGAGACATCAGCCGCCAACCTCTGCTGGAACTTGCCCGAAGCCCTGGACAGAGCTGCCATGAGAGCCTTCTGATGACTCTCGTCATTCAGCAAGCTCGAGACATACACCTTCGCCAGTCTCGTGTCATTCGACAGTTCAATGCGAGTCACAGTCAAGAGTCGAAGGTCGGGGTCATCCATCAGGACCAGCTGACCCTCCACGCTACGCCGTATGAACGCCTCAAGCCGCAGCCTACGGATGTTCTTCATGCATACCTCACTTCGCGCTCACCACACAGAGGCGGGGAGCTCATTCACATTGATTCGGGGAGAGTAACGCCCAGAACGTGGGCATACGCCTGCAGGAGACACTGCGAAACAAGCACGAGCAGCATCCGGGCTCGTGCCAGGTTCGAGTCTTCCTGGATAACCTTTTCTTTCTGATAGAACGCGTTGACCGACTTGGCCAGCTCGCTTGCGAGATACAGGATCCGATGGGGCTGCCTTGTCCTCGCGGCATCATCGACCTCATCCTGCGCTTTCAGCAAACACTTCAGCAATTCACGGTCCTCAGAAGTCTTCAGCCGTGAGACGTCTGCCGGACTTGCCATGAAAGGGCCAACAGCTCCGATGCCACTTGCCTGCCGTATCACGCTACAAAGCCTGGCATATGTGTATTTGAGATAGTATGCCGGGTTGTCGAGTGAGTTCTCCTTAGCAACCTCAAGATCGAACTCCAGCTCAGAGTCGGCCGATGAAAGTAGGAAGAAAACGCGCGCCTGATCCTTGCCCACCTCGCGCACAAGGTCGGCCAGCTCGATGATCTCGCCTGTCTGTTTGGAGAGGACGACACGTTGCCCGCCACGCAAGAAGTGTACGATCTGGTAGATGATGACCTCCAGAAAGTCATCGGGGAGCCCAAGACTCTTCATAAGGGCCCGCATGGGGACGACGTGCCCTATGTGATCCGCGCCAAAGACGTCGATGCTCTTGACATACCCACGCTGGAACTTGTTGAAGTGGTAGGCTGCATCGGTCAGTGTGTAGGTTGGCTCTCCATCGCGCCGTACGAGCACTCGGTCCTTGTCGTCGCCGAAATCAGTTGAGCGCAGCCAGACGGCCCCATCCCTGTCATAGACGACACCTCGATCCCTGAACTGCTGAAGAACGCGATCATTCCATCCGTTCTCGACGAGATACCGCTCCGAGAACCAGGTGTCGAACGAGACGCCCATTTCTTCCAGCGACTGACGAATCGATGCCAATACAAGCGTCTTCCCGTCCTCTTCTATGGCTGCGAGACGCTGTTCTTCACGCAGTGATCGTAAATGCGACCCTTCCCGATCATAGATGACTTGCGCCAGACCAGGCACATATGCACCACGGTAACCCTCGTCGGGCATGGGATGTTCCAGGCCAAGCATCGGAAAGAGGTAGTGCGCGATCGACTCGGTGAAGAGCTTCATCTTTGACCCGTAGTCATTAACGTAGTACTCACGATCCACATGATATCCCTGGGTCTCCAGAAGCGTAGCAAGAACTGATCCGAGGGCTGCTCCGCGGCCGTTGCCCACATGCAGGGGCCCGGTCGGGTTGGCACTCACGAACTCTACCTCGATCTTCTGGCCATTCGCGTCCTTCTGGAAAAGCACAGCAGGCTCCACGCCAAGCACGGAGGTAAGCTGGTTAGCCACAAACGAATCTGAAAGCTGGATGTTGATGTAGCCGGGAGCGACTGCTTCCACGAGTCCCGCGCAGGCTATGTGTGCGACAGCAAGCTGCAGTTCCTGTGCAATGGCGAGCGGGGCCTTGTGCCGCGTCCTTGCCAGTTTCATGGGAAGCGATAGCGTGTAGTCGAGAAAACCGGGATGGGACAACGAGCAAAGCGCAAGAGGGGCCTCCTCCGCAGAGATAAGGTCCCCAAGCGCAAGACTGACCTGTCGGTCTATTGTTTCACGTAGATTCAGCACTCAGTCAGGCCCCTTTCTTGTCACGATGACTCGTGACCAGGTGACGAGCCGCGTATGTCTCATTGACACGGGTTACCACGGTATTGTGCGGAGCGGACAGCAGGAGGTCGGGATTCTCTTTCGCCTCCTGGCTGATCTTGATGAGGGCATCGCAGAACGAATCCATCGTCTCTTTGCTTTCACTCTCGGTCGGTTCAACCATCATGACCTCTTCTGCATACGGTGGGAAATGGGGGAAGTAGATTGTCGGGGGATGATACCCATAGTCCATCAAGCGCTTGGCGATGTCGAGCAGCGTCACGCCGTACTTGTCATAGCTCTTTGCACTCAGAACCGTTTCGTGCATAACAGGCCTGTCATAGGCAGGAGAGAAATATGGGCTCAGCAATGCTTTGACATAGTTCGCGTTGATGACTGCCGCCCGGCTTGTCGCCAGAAGACCGTCCCTTCCCATCATCTTGATGTACACATAAGCGCGGGCAAGGACAGCTGTATTGCCATAAAATCCGGACATGCGGCCAATCGCGTGAGGTCTCTTCTCGTCCAAGGAAAACTGGCCATCTCTGCATACAACAACGGGAACCGGCAGGTAGTCAGCCAGGAATCTCTTGACGCCCACGGGAGCAGCACCGGGACCGCCGCCGCCATGCGGCGTAGAGAACGTCTTGTGGAGATTCAAGTGAACTACATCGAACCCCAGATCTCCTGGACGGATGAGCCCCAAGAGAGCATTAAGGTTTGCCCCGTCATAGTAGAGAAGGCCTCCACGGGCATGCACGAGTTCGGCAATCTGCGTGATGTTCTCCTCAAACAATCCCACAGTATTGGGGTTGGTCAGCATGATCGCCGCTACGGTATCATCCATGAGCTTGTCCAGTGCATCCATGTCGACGCCACCTCGCTCGTTGGAGCGAACGGTCACGACCTGAAACCCCGCCATCGATGCCGATGCAGGATTTGTTCCGTGGGCAGAATCGGGGATCAGCACTCTCGTACGCTTGACGTCATGGTCCCGCATGTATGCATAGATAATGAGCATTCCAGTTAGCTCACCATGGGCGCCGCACGCGGGCTGCAGGGTGAAGTCATCCATACCCGTGATCTCTTGCAAAGACTCCTTCAGCTCGAACTCCATTTGCAGGATGCCCTGGTTGTCCATGGGATCATCAAGCGGGTGGCGCACAGTGAGCCTAGGATCAGCGGCCATGTGCTCATTGATCTTGGGATTGTACTTCATCGTACACGACCCCAGCGGGTAGAAGCCGGTATCGATACCGTAGTTCATCGTGGCCAGATTCGTGAAATGGCGCACGAGGTCAAGCTCACTCACCTGTGGCAACGGTTTCACCGCGGCGCGCGCAGATTCAGGGACACACGCTTCGGCTGCGGTCCGGTCCTCCTCGAACCCAAACGAGAATGCAGACCGACCTGCCACGCTCTTCTCATAAAGAGTCATCTTCCGCCACCTCAGCTCAATGCGCCGAGAACCTGCTCAAGGACGCTGTTCTTGAGCACCTCGGTCGCACAGACCAGATACGTATGGAGCATCCCCTGAACGTCCGGGGCAGCGCCACGAGCGAGAGCTAGCGGCGGGAACACAGGCAGACCGGCCAGGCGGGAGCGCACGTCTTCGGGAGCGATCGAACTGGCCAGGACTGCTTCGTTGAACACTGGGCTCTGCTTGAAAACACGGGTGAAGTGCCCGGTCGCCTCGAGTCCATTGACCAGTTTCTTCAGCTTTGCAACGTTCTCGCAGGCAAGCGCTCTGAATCCCGACTCGCCCACGCTGCCAAGGTACACGGCCGCTGTCAGTGCGTTGAGTGCATGGTTCGAGCAGATGTTGGACGTCGCCTTTTCACGTCGAATGTCCTGCTCGCGGGCCCTTAATATCATGACAAATGCCTGGCGACCCTTTGTGTCGATGGACTCGCCGACGATTCGACCGGGAAACTCGCGGTTGTACTTCTTCAGGGTGGCAAAGATGCCAAGATGCGGCCCTCCAAATGACATCGAGAGACCAAGCGACTGCCCTTCTCCGGTGACGACGTCCGCTCCGGTGTCGATACCATACTTCAGCAGTCCCAGAGCCATCGCTTCCGTGAAGGATTCGACAAACAGTGCATCATGCCTATGGACAATCGTTGCAACAGCAGCCAGGTCTTCGATAATACCCAGGTAGTTCGGACTCTGGACAAGAACTGCACTACACGCAGAGGCAGATAGCTGCGACTCCAGGTCTTCCAGGGATACCTGCCCGTTGCCATCCATCCTGACGACGTCAACGGCAATCCCATGCGGTTCCAAGTAGGTCCGGACCGTTGCCAGGTAGTTAGGATTCACCGTGGCAGCTGCGAGTACGCGGTTCGCCTTCTTGACGCGATGAGCCATCAGCATAGCTTCAGCAGTCGACGAAGCCCCATCATACATGGAGCAGTTGGCCAATTCCATACCGGTGAGTTCCACTATGAACGACTGGAATTCGAACAGGGACTGCAGTGTCCCCTGGCTTATCTCGGGTTGATACGGCGTATATGCCGTGACAAAACCCGGAAGGGATGCGAGGTGTGGAACGATGGCTGGAATAAAATGCATGTATGCCCCAGCACCCAGAAGAGAAGCCTTCTTGGGACCGGAATTCCGGGACATCATGACGTCCCACTCCTCGACCATCTGATCCTCCGTCAACCCTTCGGGCAGGTGCAGACCGCCTTCTACGCAGACATTGCCAGAGAAACACTTAACGATATCGTCAAACTGCAGGCCGATCTTCTGCAGCATCGCCTGCTGCTCATCACTTGTCGCTGGGATGAATGAGAATTTATTCCTTTCTATGTTCTGCATAGTCAGCTGCGCTCATCAAGCCGTTCAGCTCATCCAGGTTTGAAAGCTCGATCTTCGCCAGCCAGCCAGCACCAAATGCGTCAGTGTTGATGAGTTCGGGTTTCATGGTGACTTCGTGGTTGACTTCGAGAACCTTGCCCGACACGGGCGTATAGACGTCTGAGGCAGCCTTGACCGACTCAATGGAGACCAGGAGGTCTCCCGCCTTCAATATCGAGCCGACAGAGATGTCACCGACGAACACGACATCTCCCAGCTTGTCCTGAGCGTAGTCAGAGATTCCGATGATCCCAATGCCACCCTCGACGCGCACCCACTCGTCCGACTTCGCATAATGTGCATCGTTTTGAATCTTCATGATCACATACCTCCCGAAAAGCGATGACTTGGTTTGCCGAGAAATTCTACTCTCGATGAGCGAAAAGACAACACGGCGGGCGCTCTGGATGCCCTCGGTCAGCGTCGAGTCACTCGCGAGACCACCCGGAATAGGTCGATGAACTCCGAAGGTGTGAGGACCTCCGGCCGAAGCTGAGATATCTCGGCGAACTCACCTGTAAGCGGAACATCAAGTCGGCGGAAGAAGTCGGCCAGTTTCTTGCGCCTATGCAGGAACGACTGCTGAACAAACCGCATGAATGGCGCGACTTCAGTATCCTCCAATCCGCTCGGGTGTCTGAGGAACCCCAGGAAGGTCGAGCTGACTCCCGGACGCGGGAAGAACACGTCGGGCGGAAGCTCGAGCAGCCGCTTGATATCGAAGAACGTCTGGGCCACGACAGACAGTGAACTATAGTCCCCGTTGCCAGCATGGGCCACAAGACGGGTTGCGAACTCACGCTGGAACAGCAGACAAGCTTGCCATATGCAATCGGTTCGAATGAGCTTCAGGACAATCTCGGAAGATCGAAGATAGGGGAGATTCCCCATGAGCACCAGGGTTTCACCCTCATGTCCCAGAGCACACCAATCTGCCTCCAACGCATCCTCATACTTCAGGTCAATGCGTGCCCGGAGAGGGTCATCGGCCAGGAGGGTCTCATGGACCTTGCAAAGACGCTGGTCAATCTCGTAGGCAATCACGCGTTTGCCGCGCTCCGCGAGAATCCCGGTCAGGGCAAGCGCCCCGGCACCTATCTCGATGAACACCACGTTCCTATCTGAAGGGAAGTGCGAAGCCATGGACGCAAGAACGTTGCCATCGATCAGGAAGTTCTGTCCGAGGCGTTTGGAGAGGACGACACCTGTCTGGTCCAGTAAGCCGCGAAGCGCAGTTGGAGTGAGAGTGTTCAATGAACCGACTTCCTCCTGGTTACGGTAGAACGAACACGCGGACCCAGCGCCTTCCCCATTTCGCCATATCGAGAGGCGAGTAGAAGAAGACGTCGATACGGCTGCCCTTGATGGCGCCACCCGTATCGCCAGCAATAGCATACCCATAGCCTTCTACATAGAGTTTGCTGCCCAGCGGTATGACCTTCGGGTCAACAGCTACCACACCTTGTCCGGACTTCATCCCGGAGGCAGTCGTCCATGGATCGCTGTCCGTCTCCTGGACGGTCGGTGAGTAAGCCGTAGCTTCCATATAGAACTCGTTCGTCGCTCCACCGCGATAGGTAGGTGTTCCGACAGCTAATATCTCCCCGACCGGCGGCTCCAGAAGAGCGTCGGACACCAGAACCCGTGATACCAGCGCGCCATCCTCGTAGGCGAGGCGGAACACGCGCTCCCGAACTCCACCCGTTCCGGCTGTCCACACAGCCACTTGTCCCCTGACTGCGGACTGCTCAGGAACATACCGGATGTCATACGGAACCCGTTCCTGTACCGTGAGTATTCTCTCGCTTATGTGGACTAGTCTCACTGCACCGAAAGCTCGTGGCACATCCCATGTTCCATCGGAAGGCAACCCATTCCACAACACACTGATCATCTGCTGACGGTGCGTCACGAGTTTGATACCGCCGACCGCGCACTCCACGTTTACAGTTGCTCCCGAACCAAGAGCAATACCTGCGTCGCTCACGATGCGTACGGCATCCAGTGACACTATCTGAACGGCCCGAGGCGCCAGAAAGTTCATCGGGGCGAGCAGTAGCACCGACAACAGCAACGCCCCCGAGGCAATGGCGGCAACTGTGACGGTCAGGTGCCGCGCGCGACTGGGCCTCACTTCGATGAGGTCTTCTCCAGCAGCTCACATATGCGAGCAAGGTTTCGGTTGATTTCGCTGAGTACAGCAAGCACGGCGCCGTCGCCCGCAAAATCGAACTGGTCGAACGAAGTTGTCGGAACCCCTGCAGAGAGAGGCGAGTCCAGTACCGCCTGAGTATCTGGCCGGCCAAGCTGGACGACGGCGTCGACGAAGTACTCTTTGCGCGTGTCCTCATCAGCTTCGGTGCTGTTGACCTGGGAGACAAGAGATGCTCGTTGCAGTGCCGATCGCTCGTCTGAATCGCGCTGGCTGCCAAACACGGGGTTCAGGATAATCGTCGGAAAAGCATACCAGCTGTTGCCGCGGCCGGTTGTGAGTCCCATGTATTCACAGAACCCCATCAACGTTGCAGGGCCGATCTGGAGAAATCTTCCGTTTTCGTCCACAAACACGACAATACTTGACGCCGTGCCGTGTATCGGTAGCTTCCGGGTAGCACCGATAGCAGCAGACAGGCCCTGTCTGGCAATCCTCACCCCTCGCGTCCAGCCAATCTGCTTCGCTAGCTCGGGGAAAAGGCCCCCAAAGTCGACATAATCCTCGCTACGGAGTAAGCGCGTGATGTACCATGCCTTGTCTGTCGCAACCAGCCCATAGGTCTTGTCGATCTCACTGGAGTACGTCACCGTCTCCCCATGACCAGCGATTATCTTGCGCTGCACAGCTCGCAGCGCTCCACGTACCGTCTTGATCTTCATTTGATAAGTTGTCTCCCGGGGCGACAGTGTATGATGTCGGTCCTACGATGTCAATCGGCCAGTTGTAAGAGGTACACGCCCGACAGCCTGGCCTGGCCAAGTTCCAGCTGTCCCGCGAGGTCTGTCGCCTCCCGATCCTTGAAACACGTTTATGACGCAAGTATACTAAACAAGAGCCCACAAGCATGAACGAGCACATGAGAAGGAGCTGCCAATGAAGATCGGGATCATCGGTCTGCCTCAAACGGGCAAGACTACACTGTTTGGAGCGCTGACCAGAGGAACAACGCAGGTATCACTGTCCAAGACGAACCTTGCGGCCGTTGGCGTCGCCGACGCTGACCTCGACTACCTGGCCAACGTCTTCAAGCCCAAGAAAACCACGCCCGCCAGCGTTGAGTTTGCTGATGTTCCTGGCATACCGTCCGGTCAGGAAAACGCTTCGCGACGCAACGAACTCCTGAAAGACGTGAAGAACGTCGAGGCACTGGTCGAGGTATTTGACGCATTCACGCAGGTGCCTTCCGCCACAAGTCTCAGGGACCAGATAGAGAGTTTCGAACTGGATCTTGCCCTGATAGATCTGGAAATCACGGAACACCGACTCGAGCGTATGAAGAAGGAGAAAATGACGCCTCCGCTCGAACGGGAGCGGGATCTCCTCTCGACTGCCCAGTCATGTCTTTCGGGAGGAAAGGGGCTTCGCAGCCTTGGTCTGTCCGATGAAGACAAGAAGCTCCTCACTTCCTACGCCTTTATCACGCTGAAGCCTGTGATGCACGTCATCAATATCACAATGACGGACGAAACCGCAGCCAAAAACCTCGAGATGGCACTCACGGCTGCCGCAAATCAGGCCGACGCAACGGTCATGGTATTGGATGCGAAACTGGAACGCGAGATTGCCGAGCTTCCCGCTGCTGAACAACTCGAGTTTCTCCAGGAATTCGGCTTGTCCGGATCCGTCATCGACACGTTCATTGCCAGAGCATATCAGCTGCTCAAGCTTGAGACCTTCTACACAGCCGGAGAAGACGAGTGCAAGGCCTGGGTCATCGAGACCGGCACCCGTGCCCGAGGAGCTGCAGGGAAGATTCACACAGATATCGCCCGCGGATTTATTGCAGCTGAAATCATCTCGCTGGATGATTTTCGCAAAGCCGACAATTCCTTCAAGGTAGCCAAAGAGAAGGGACTGCTGCGGATAGAGGGTGAGAACTACATCGTGAGAAACAAGGAGATCGCCCACTTCCGGTTCAACGTTTCTCACTGACAGGGGACACTTGTCGCCAACAGCGCCGGCCATCAATGCTGGGCTTCCGCTGTCCTCAGATGAAAGCCTCGGCCACGAGGTTGTTCAGCTCAAGCCCCTTCTGCGTGCATACGGCTCTGTCTTCCAGGACGCTGATGAGTCCGTCTCCCATGAGCTGCGCAAGAACGTCACGAAATACGACGTGCGCATCTTCTCGAAACAGCTCGCTGAAGGTCGCAAAACCGAGCCCGGCACCGGGCAAACGCATGCGCAACATGGCATACTCACCTTCCCTGAAACGACCCTCAAGCCGTTCTTCGCTGCCCACAGGCAACCTGCTGTCCTGAACGGTGGCCAGGTACTGTGCCATGCCAGTGACATTCGTCCATCTTCTGCCTGACACGAATCCAGATGCTCCCAGGCCGAGACCGATGTAGTCGGTAAATAACCAGTAACCGAGATTGTGCTGCGAGGCAAAACCGGGTCGGGCAAAATTGGAAATCTCATAGTGCTCAAATCCGGTTGCCGCAAGCAAGCTCCATCCCTCCCGCATTGTCGCCAGAACGGTGTCGTCGCCCGGCATTACCTCACGACCTTCAGCGACAGACACGGCTAATGGGGTATCAGAAACTAGAACCAGATTGTACCAGGAGATGTGCTCCGGAGAAAGCTCGATAGCGTGTCTCAACGAGGCAACCTCTTCACCGGGTGTAGAACCGGGAAGTCCATACATGAGATCCAGAGACAGGTTGTGAATCCCCGCCTCCCGCGCTTGCCGAAGCACGCGCTCGGCCCCGGCCGAATCGTGCAGGCGCCCCAGTCTCTCCAGCGAACGATCGCTGAAGCTCTGCACTCCAACACTCAAGCGGTTGATGCCCGCGGCGGCGTACGCGCGGATTCTCTCAGCATCCAGGCTGTCCGGATTACTTTCCATGGTGATCTCGCAATCCGGCATCATCGGCACAGCAGACCTGACGCCATCGATCAGCCGTCGAAGCTGAAAGGGCTCCAACAGTGAAGGCGTACCGCCGCCCACGTAGATGGACCGCACAGCGAGGTCCTGCCGTCGTAGTATATCGACCCACAATCCCCACTCGGAAAGCAAAGCATCCACGTACTCGCCGGGAACACCCGTTACTCCTCCTGTCGACAGGAAGTCACAGTAGTTGCACCTTCTGCGACAGAAGGGAATGTGGATATAGATGCCGACTGGTCTAGCCGTCTGACTCACGTTTGAGGATGGAGAGAAACGCCTCCTGGGGGATGCTCACCTTGCCGATCTGTTTCATTTTCTTCTTGCCCTCTTTCTGTTTCTCCAGAAGCTTCCGTTTTCGCGTGACGTCTCCACCGTAGCACTTGGCCAGGACGTCCTTGCGCAGCTGGACGATGTTCTCGCGCGCAACGATCTTTCCACCGATCGCTGCCTGCAGCGCAACTTCGTACATCTGCCGGGGAACGTACTTGCGCAATCGTTGTAACATTGACCGTGCGATACGCTGGACTTCATCTTCGTGAGCGATGAACGACAGTGCGTCGACGGGCGTTCCGTTGACCAGGACATCGACCTTGGCGAGCCGCTCCTTGCGGTATCCTGCCAGCTCGTAGTCAAGCGTTCCATACCCCTTCGTGATAGACTTGAGCCGATCAAAGAAATCCGTGATGATCTCGGACAAGGGGAGTTCATATTCCAGGATCGCCCTCCGGCTCTCAGGATAGGACATGTTGATGTAGATACCCCGCCGCTTGTTGGCGAGTTCCATGACATCTCCGATAGCTTCATGCGGTACGACGATCTCGGCTTTGACAAAGGGTTCCTCGATGCATTCGATCTCGCCCAGTGGAGGGAACTTCGAAGGACTCTCAGCGAACACTTCTTCGCCGGTATTGCGCTTGATAACACGATACCGCACATTTGGAACGGTAACGATAAGGTCCTGGTTGTACTCCCGGCGGAGGCGCTCTGTGATGACTTCGAGATGCAGGAGTCCGGAAAACCCACACCGGAACCCAAAACCCAGGGCTCCCGACGACTCAGGTTCAAACGTGAGAGAAGCATCGTTCAGCTGCAACCGCTGCAGTGATGACTTGAGCCCATCATAGTCGTTGGCGTCGATAGGGTAGAGCCCAGCAAAAACCATTGGAAGCACTGGCCTGTACCCCGGAACGGGCTCTGCAGTCGGCCGGGCTGCGCTCGTCACGGTGTCCCCGATATGTACCTCGGCAGGAACCCGGATCACCGCAGCGAAGTAACCGACCTCTCCGGCTGTCAGGACATCTGCCACGACAGGCGTCAGCTCAAAGTACCCTACCTCGACGACGTCGAACTCGGTGCCGGTAGCCATGAACCGGATACGGTCTCCCTTCTGGATGGTTCCCTCGAAAACCCTGATGTGAACAACCACCCCCTTGTACGTATCAAAGTGCGAGTCGAACACGAGACACTTGAGAGGAGCGCCAGCGTCACCCGAAGGACTCGGAATCTTGTCCTCGATGATGCGAAGCAGCTCGTCTACTCCGAGCCCCGTCTTTGCGCTGACAAGTGACGCATCCGAGGCATCAAGTCCGATGATCTCCTCGATCTCCCGTTTCGTCTCGTCCACGTCGGCGTTTGGCAGATCGATCTTGTTGACGGCAGTAATGATGGTGAGGTTGTGATTCAGCGCGAGGTAGGTATTGGCAACTGTTTGCGCCTCGACACCCTGTGTCGCGTCCACAACAAGCACCGCTCCTTCACAGGCGGCTATGCTGCGAGAGACTTCATAGGTGAAGTCGACGTGGCCTGGCGTATCAATCAGATTGAACACCACGGGCGAACCGTCTCGTGCAGCATAGGTCAGACGAATGGGATGTGCCTTGATGGTGATGCCACGTTCTTTCTCGAGATCCATTTGATCCAGGACCTGGTCACCCTTGTTCTTCAGGATGAAACCGGCTCGCTCAAGAAAACGGTCGGCGAGCGTAGACTTCCCGTGATCGATGTGAGCAATAATACAGAAGTTACGTATGCTTTTCGGGTTCATGGCTCCAGTCTATTCTGTTGGTGCAGGTTCTCTTTGTGCTGACTCAAAGACCACCTTCTGGCCATCGCTCGTCACCACGATGGTATCGCCATGCTTGAACTCACCTTCCAGGATTCGATATGACAGTTCGTTTTCCACTTCGTGCTGGATCAGCCTCAGCAATGGTCGGGCACCATACTCGGGGTTGAAGCCTTTGCATGCAAGATACGACACCAGCTCGGTGCTGAACCGAAGGTGCATGTCCTCATCCTCGATTTCCTTGGTTACTCTTTTCAGCAGGATTGCTACGATCTTCTCGATGTCCTCGATCGCCAACTGGTTGAATACGACGATTTCGTCGACCCGGTTCAGGAATTCCGGCTTGAAGCTGTGCTTGAGCTCATCCATCATGGACGCAGTGTGGGCTTCTGCCTCACCACCCTCGCCGGGAAGCTTGAACCCTAGGCCGCCCATCCGATTGAACCCGCCTCCTATGTTGCTTGTCATGATGATGACGGCGTTCCGGAAATCGACCGTCCTTCCACTCGAGTCGGTCAGACGCCCATCGTCCATGATCTGAAGGAGAATGTCAAAGACGTCGGGGTGGGCTTTCTCGATCTCGTCGAACAGGACAATGCTGAATGGACGGCGTCTCACAGCCTCGGTCAACTGCCCACCCTCTTCATATCCTACATAGCCGGGGGGAGCCCCAACCAGGCGAGACACAGCGAACTTCTCCATGTACTCGCTCATGTCGAGTCGGATGAGCGACGACTCACTGCCAAAAAGCTCCTCAGCCAGGACACGTGCCAGTTCGGTTTTCCCCACACCTGTCGGGCCAAGGAACAGGAACGACCCGATGGGCTTTGTGGGATGCTTGAGACCTGCACGAGAACGCCTCAGGGCCTCCGCCATGAGCGCTACAGCCTGATCTTGTCCAACGACCCTGGTTCGGAGAGCTTCCTCGAGGTGCAGGAGTTTTGCTCGTTCATCCTCAGCAAGCCGCTCGGCTGGAATGTTGGTCCACAGAGCCACAACGGCACGAATGTCATCCGGGCTCACAACGGCCTCCCGTGCAGCCGACGCTACCAGCGAGACGCCTTTCATCGTCTCGATCTTGTCGTGAACATCCCGCTCCTGGTCTCGCAGACCCGCTGCCTTCTCGAATTCCTGGTTGCGAATGGCGTCGTCTTTCTCTCGTTCGATCTTGTTGAGCTCGTCCTGCAGTTGACGGTATTCGTCGCTCGGAACGGTAGAAGCAAGCCTCACCTTGGCGCTGGCCTCATCCATGAGGTCGACTGCCTTGTCCGGCAGGAACCGGCTCGTAATGTATTTCACAGAGAGCCTGACGGCAGCCTCGATGGCCGCGTCCGTAATGGTTACCTGATGGTGAGCCTCATACCTGTCGCGCAATCCCTTCAGGATTTCGATCGACTCTGGTGTGGTGGATTCGCTGACAACGATCGGCTGGAATCGGCGCTCAAGCGCCGGGTCTTTCTCGATGTACTTGTGGTACTCTCCAAGTGTCGTAGCTCCAATGGCCTGGAGCTCGCCTCTCGACAGCGCAGGCTTGAGGATGTTGGCCGCATCGATAGAGCTCCCTTCTGCGGACCCAGCTCCCACAACATTGTGCAGCTCGTCGATGAACAGAATGACAGTGTTGCCAGCCGTCTTCATTTCAGCCAGGAACTTCTTCATTCGGTCCTCGAATTCACCACGGTATTTGGTTCCGGCTACAAGACTTGGAATGTCAAGTGAAATGACTCGCTTATTTTTGAGAAGCTCAGGGACCTCGCCTGCCGCGATTCGCCGTGCCAACCCCTCGACAATGGCCGTCTTGCCTACGCCGGGGTCTCCGATGAGCACGGGGTTGTTCTTGGTTCGTCGCAGCAGTATCTGAAGCAGCCTCTCGGTCTCCTTGTCACGGCCAATGACGGGGTCGAGCTTGCCCTGACGAGCCATCTCTGTCAGATCGCGACTGTATTGGTCGAGCGTCGGCGTCTTGGTGCGCTGCCGCGGCTGGTGACCCGACCGCTGGGGCTCCATCGTGTGCTCGGTCCCGCGCAACGAGAGAACCGTGTTCACGAGCTTCGAAACATCGACACCTTCATCCTCCAGACTTCGAACACCCACGCCACCGCCCTCGTGAACAATCGCCAGTAAGATATGTTCTGTAGAGATATATCCGTCCCCAAGATTGATGGCCTCGCGTTCAGCCAGGTCCAGGACTTTCTTGGCTCTTGGCGTAAGGATGATCTCATCATTCCTGCCGAGGAAGTTGTTGTGCTTGACCCCTCGCACCTGATCGGAAACGTAGTCGACCAGTTTGTGAAGATCGATGCCACTGGCAACCATAGCCTCATACGCTATGCCTTCTTCCAGCTTGGCAAGACCAATCAGGAGATGGTCCGTGTCGAGGAAGTCGTTACCCAGCGAGCTGGCCGACTCCTGTGCCATCCATACAGCCTTTTGAGCACGTTCTGTCAAGTTTGCCCAGTTCATAGAATAATGCCTCCGTTCCCGGCGCTGCATGTAACGCAAAAGGGGGTCGGACCCTCGCATATCTGCTTCTATGGTAGTCTACCGCGCCCATGGCTTTCGTCAAACATTGGACTGTGGCGAAAGCGGGCCACCATCACGGTTTGACTTGTTCTGCCACCACATGTAGAATCCATAGGGTAGGCTCTTGAAGGCAAAGGGGGATGCTATGGATGATAAGGTCGACGCAGGAAGCACGCCGCGTGACTGGTTCGCAGAACTGACAGCTCGCATCCCAAGTTTTGTGGGCTATCAGGGTAAAGATCAGCGCCACATTGCCGACAAGACAGTGCGAGATACAATGGTGCTCAAGCTGGATGACCTGAGGGAAATCCTTGCCGACGTCATCGAGCAGGCAAATGATGCAGAAACGTCGGTAGTCGACGACATCTCCAAGATCCTTCGAACAATGAACGAACTGCGTGACAAGGTAGAATTCCTCGGGTATGGCGACACAACGTTCTTCACCGACGAAGAGCTCGACCCCGGGTTGTTGTCGAGGGTCTATCAACTGGAGACACAAATATATGATAATCTCGATGAACTCGAGACTGCGTTCGAGTCACCTAAGGATCTCGGCCGGCGAGATACGCTGAAAGACATCCGCAAACGACTCGAGGTCATCTCGCAAGACTTCGCTGCTCGCAAGGAAACGCTGAAGTCACGACGGTAGTGCCGTACCTGTTCCAAATCGAAGTCCAGACACGCGCGTCTGCCCTTCACAGAACCCAGCGTACTGTCACTCCGCGTCGACAACCAGGAGGCATCACTTGACTATGGAACACGCCAACTCTTCCAGGCATCATATTCGCCCGCGGCTCAAAGCTGTACTCGGATGGCTTCTTATCACGATATTGGCAGCCGGAATTGCCGGCGGTGCGTTTGTTGCTCTCCTTTTTGTACACTACTCGACCCAGGTACCTCCTGCCGGATCGCTGTTTATCCAGACACCCAAGGCTTCACAGGTGTTCGACTGTAACGATAACCTCCTTTCGTCAGTGTACCTTGCCGAAAACCGTCTGCCCAAACAGCTCACGGACATCTCCGAGATCACAATCAAGGCGTTAATCGCCTCGGAGGACGAGCGATTCTTCAGTCACGGTCCGATCGACTTCCGCGGCATCATCGCTGGACTCTTTATCGATCCACTTCTCGGACGCGGTGTGCGCGGAGCGAGCACACTCACCCAACAGCTGGCGCGTCAGGCCATTCTCCATGACACTGAGGTCACGATACCGCGTAAAATCAAGGAGATCATTGTTGCATACAGGCTTGAGAAGCAGTACACGAAAGAAGAGATCCTGAACATGTACCTCAACTACGTGTATTTTGGCAACGGTCTGTATGGCATCGAAGCGGCGGCACTCGGGTACTTTGGCGTGCATGCACAGGACCTTGATGCGGCTCAAGCGGCAATGATCGTCGGCGTTCTCCCCGCCCCGTCCGCATATAATCCATACGTCGACCTGAAGCGCGCAACCGACCAGCAGCAACTTGTGTTGCGTAAGATGGTGCGTAACCACTACTTGACGCAGGAGCAAGCCGACACCGCGGCAGCCGAGAAGCTCACACTCAAAAATGGCATGCGGTCCCCATATGGAAGCATCGGGTGGTTCGTAGACTACGTGAAGTCTATCGTCCAGGAGAAGTACGGCGAGGAGTTACTCTACCAGGGCGGCCTGCGCATCTACACAACAATCGACCCCAAGCTCCAGGAAGCGGCAATGTCAGCCGTCCAAAAAGTCTGGGACCAGGCCAAGAAAGACAAGGTGTTCGTCGAGAGCGACCGCGATTCGCTTGGGGTTTTTCAACCCCAGGTGGGCATGGTAAGTGTCGATCCCAGAACTGGGTACATTCTGGCCATGGTGGGTGGAACCAACTATGATGAAACGAACTTCAATCGCGCGCTCGCAGCTAGACAACCAGGTTCGACGTTCAAACTCTTCGACTACACCGCAGCATTCGACAATGGCGTAACCTTCCCGTCCGAGATTGTTGCTTCGCAAGCCACAGACTTTAACGGGTGGGATCCGCCGGAGTGGCTGGGCACCAACCAATGGTTTGGCAGAATCTCCGTGGCCAATGCCATCAAGGAATCGTCCAATATCATCGCTGCCAAGACAACACTCAGGACTGGCCTCGACAGGGTCATCTACTATGCCCGCAAGATGGGAGTCACATCTCCCCTGAAGCCGTATGTTTCTCTCTCCATCGGCAGTTTCGAGGTTTCGCCTCTGGAAATGGTCGAGGCATACTCGACGATCGCCAATGGAGGAGTCCGGATCACTCCCTATCCAATTCGGCGCATCGAAACAGAGGATGGCACGACGATCGAGAAACACAACTTCGCTGCGACCCGGGTTGTACCAGCTTCCACTGCTTGGCTTGTGCAGGCAATGCTGAGAGGCGTCTACGAAAACACCTCGAACGCGCACATCAGCGGATTGCAGGCGGCTGGCAAGACTGGCAGCACCAACGATTGGCGCGATGCATGGTATGACGGCTTCACGCCGGAGTTGTGCACAGTCATCCACGTGGGTGCTGACGCGGCCCGCGCCCAGATGTCAGTCATCCGCAATGCAGGGTCGCGCTTTCCCGCCATGACCTGGAAAGCGTACATGCAGCAGGCCATGAAGCTTCAGAAACAGACAGACTTCGGTCCCATACCCGACGGAGTGTCGGCGCGTGCGGTTTGCGCCGACTCAGGACTGCTCGCCACTGACGCCTGTCCTGTTACCTCCATTTACTCCTCATACTTCCTCTCGGACCATATTACATCCCAGACATGCACGGTACATCCACCCATACTTCAGACTGTACGACTCGCTGCCGAGGATCCAACCAAACTGGCCCCGGCCGACTGGCCCGACAGCAGAGTCATCATCAGAACCATGCTTCGGGACCAGGTACCTACCGAAGTCTACGCAGAGCAGACCCCGTCGGGAACTGAGCTCACGGTAACGGCATTCCCTGAGCAATTCAAGGTCGGACAGCAAACAACGCTTAGTATCAACGTGGCTGAGTCTGTCGCGCCGTCCGTCACATCATTCGACGTGTACATCGGAGGAGCGCTCGTCACTTCGGCTTCGTCACTGCCTGTAACGGTGACCTACACGCCAACCGTGGCAGGTCCTCTGGAGATCGCGGTCGTGGGCCGATCTTCTGCGCTTGATACCGTTTTTCAAGCGACGTCCACTGTTCAGGTGCAACCCTAGCGCCCAGACTTTCCCCTCAGGGACTCACCTCACCCTTCCCCTCGAATCTGCAGAGGCTTGGCCCGATGCGATGTGCACGTGCAGTGAGACAGGGAGAACTTCTGGTTCCCCTTCGGTGGTGTATTGCCTCATGGATAGACCAACTCGAACGATGCATCGTTGCCTCACATGAGAACCACTTCGAAACCGGGTGAAGTTGCCAGTCCCTGGTCTTACTTGGAACGATGTGGAGCCGGTCCTGGTTCCTAGTGAGGACCAGCTGCCCACAGTTGCCGTTGATCCTGGGGGATTGTGTCATAAAGGGCGACGGGATCAGGCGCATCGACTCACCCAAAATGGAGGTGAAATTGGTCTTTTCTGTTGACTGCGATTACAAAAAGTGTATTATAATTCAGGTTTATGACTTGAGTTCATGGAGGTAAAAAGATGAAAACAGACATGAGAGGTAGGGACTTTATTAGCGTACTCGACTTTAGCCGAGAGGAACTGGAGACAATTCTTGAGGTTGCCAAGTGGCTCAAAATGAGGAATGCTGTGGGTGAGCCGCAAGCAGAGATCCTCAAGGGAAAGGTTTTGGGGTTGCTTTTTGCATCACCTTCAACCAGAACGCGTCTTTCTTTTCAAACAGGGATAGTTCAGCTTGGAGGTTCCGCTCAGGTCTATAATCCTGAGGAATTGCAGCTTTCCCACAAGGAATCATGGAAGGATACCGCCGAGATGATTTCGAGATTCCTCGACGGTTTTGCAATTCGCCTCTACAATCTCAAGACTCAGATGGGTGCAGAAACATACGCATATGGAGATGCTAGAGAAGTCTTGAGAGGCATAGCTGAATACGCGAATATCCCTGTGATCAATATGCTTGATGACAAGGAACACCCATGTCAGATCATGGGCGATATTCTCACGATGATGGAGAAGTTTGGTGGCCTGGAATATGCAAGGAACAAGAAAATCGTCATGTCTTGGGCCTATGATGAGAGAGCAAAATCAGCAGGCGTTCCTCAGACCATGATTGCTGCGGGTTCCACGCTTGGATTGAACATTACTCTTGCCTATCCCGACGAGCCGGGGCTTTACGACGTTGATAGTGAATATGTCGAATTCGCAAAAAAGGCAGCAGCGGAAAGTGGCGGCTCTCTGACCATTGAGCATGACATTTGGAAAGCATCAAAAGACGCGGATGTTATCTACGCCAAGTCCTGGGCGAGGAACCCCGATAGGCATGCTGAGGTGGGCAAGAAATACAAGGATGACTGGTGTATCTCGCACGAGCATTTTAAGGTAGCCAGCAAGAGTGCTGTGTACATGCATTGTCTTCCTGCTCGCAGAAACTTCGAGGTCACTGATCTCCTCATTGATGACCCCAAGATCTCTATTGTTAATGATGAGGCAGAGAACAGGCTTCATGTTCAGAAAGCAATCATGTCCTTGACGATGAAATAGTTCCATACAAGACGATCTAGGACACAGAGGGGTTCATTATGGGGAAAAGACAGATTAGGATTTTTGCATTTGGTGGCAATGAAGTTGCTCCTGTCGGCTTGCTGGATGAAAAGGGGAAAGCTATTGTCCCTGATATTGCCTTGCAATGGAGAAGAACAAAGGAAACCTGCGAGCACATATCGAACATCGTAAACTCCTTTCCTGAAGATGATTACATTCTTACTCACGGGAATGGCCCTCAGGTAGGCAATGTTCTTCTGCGCTCAGAGTACTCAAGGTCTATACTTCCGCCTCTTCCCCTTGATGTCTGCGGTTCCGATACTCAGGGTTCGATGGGGTATATGCTGGCACAGATTCTTGCAAACCAGCTGAAGACAAAAGGCATCAAGAAACAGGTAGTGAGCATTGTAACACAGGTTGTCGTTGGCAAAGATGACCCTGGCTTCCAGAATCCTACAAAGTTCATTGGTCCGTCTTATTCAAAAGAGGAAGCGATGGAAAGAGCCCGTACAGACGGGTGGATCGTCAAACTGTACAAGAAAGACGAGATGGGCAACGAGATCTGGAGAAAGGTTGTTCCATCACCTGTGCCCCTTGACATAGTCGAGATTGATCTCGTTGAGGCAGCACTCGAAAAAGGTATGGTGCCAATTACGGTGGGTGGTGGTGGTATCCCTGTCGTACTGGAAGAGCCCGACGAACATGGTGTTTACCACAGTAACTATGGCTATACGTTTGAGGATGGAAATGACCTGAAGATTTACAGGGGGGTTGAGGCAGTCATAGACAAGGATCTTGCTTCTGCTCTGCTTGGTACGATGCTGTTAAAGAGAGCAAAGGAACAGGGGGAAGATGTTGATGTCACGCTCACCATATTTACAGGAGAAGACGGAGCGAAGCTTCACTATCAGAAGCCCAATCAAGTTGACCTCAGACACTTGACTCTCGAAGAAGCAAAAACGTATTATGCTGAGGGACATTTCCCTGCTGGCAGTATGGGACCAAAGATCCTTGCAATCATTAAGTTCCTTGAAGGCGGCGGGAAAAAAGCCTATATTTCCTTGACTTCAAAGTATCTCGAAACGCTCAAAGGAGAAGCTGGAACGACAATTGTTAGAGAATAACGTCATTCAGGGGGTACCAATGGACCTTTACGGTAGGGATCTTGTAACTACGCAGGACTGGGGAAAGGAAGAGCTTGACGAAGTTCTTGCCCTTGCAAAAGATATGAAAAGACATAGGTATGAACGGCCATACAGCGAAATCCTCAAGTACAAAACGTTCTTCATGTTCTTCTATAACCCTTCTGTAAGGACGAGGCAGTCTTTTGAGGCGGCGGCCACAGAACTGGGAGGCCATGCTCAGTTCCTGGAGCCAAAGGCCATGAGATTGAGGACAAAAGAAAAGGCAGGCGAGACAATAGAGGATGCGGCAATCGTAATGTCGAGATACGGTGTCGGTCTTGGAATAAGGATTCTTGAAGATGCTATTGAGCAGTATGGCGATGGCGAAGCACTCCTTAGGGAATATGCCAAATATGCTTCAATCCCTGTTGTTTCAATGGCTCATGACAAGTATCATCCTTGCCAGGGGCTGGCAGACCTCATGGGGCTGCAGGAGCACATGGGAGATGTGAAGGGCAAGAACCTGACCATGATGTGGGGTTATTCCTCGATGGTACGTTCCTGGAGCTCCGTTCAGGAGGATGCCCTTCTCCTTCCAAGATATGGAATGAACTTCACTCTTGCATATCCTGAAGGTTTTGACCTTGACCCGGCGATTATTGAAACAGCAAAGAAGAATGCTGAGAAAGCCGGGGCGAAGTTTGTAATATCACATGACAGGTTTGAAGCAGTCAAAGGTGCTGATGTTGTCTATGCAAGACATTGGATGAGTCCAAAGAGATATGCCATTGGCAAAGAAGAAGACCAGAAACTCGCCCTTCAGTACAAAGATTGGAGGTTTACTTCAGAGCTTAATGATTTGACAAACAAGGCGTACTTCATTCACCCTATGCCGGTTGATAGAGGAAATGAAGTGGACGATGAAGTAGCAAGCGGCCCTCGTTCAATCATTTACGATATTGCAGAAAACAGGCTCCATGCCCAAAAGGCGATCATGGCCCTCACAATGGCATCTGGGTGGAAGTAATTCGTCCTGGCTTCGAGGTCTGATAGAGGCACTTAACTTAGCATGTTTGATGCCCCTCTATGCAATCAAGTTGCTTCTTTCTGAAGACAACTGAATGGAATTCGCGTAGAGGGGCTATATCGTTGAGGCTGCGTTCAATGTTGTTTGCAATTTGGCAGTTCGCAAATCATCGGAAACACCGAATCCGTTGTCCCACGTCAGTCAATAACACTCGGCAAGCGACTCCGTCTTAATGTAACTCCCTTTGCTCTGCCAATCCCCTCGTGTTCACTTGGATGTGTATGGTCAACGGCAGGTATCAGCTGATGTTCGGGAATGTCTCAACGACTTGCGAGCGACGGTCCATCTCGCTGTTGAGCTGTTTCAGCGAGTTGCTCGACGCGATCTTTCGTGGTCGATCTCCGTGAATGCATAGAATTGGAGTAAGTCCTGTTGGCTGTCATGGTATGAACCTTTGCACTCGTAACTATCTACCATGCCTCGAAGAACGGCTTGTCACCGACCGTTCATTGAGATAAACTCGGGCAGCAAGGGAAATGTCGCAAAGCAGAGGGTGAAGAACGAAGAGGTATGATCCCTGATTGCATATCCGTCGATGAAAGACTGACCACCACGGCAATGAATGATCTGGGCGGGTGAGGCAGCAACCTCGCCTGCCTTTCCATTAAGGAGGAACAATGTCTTCAGTTCTTGGGCTGAAATGCATGAGTTGCGGATGCGAATATGATCCTTCTGCAACTCGCTATGTCTGTCCCACATGCGGTAATGATGGAATCCTCGAAGTCCTCTATGACTACAATCGAGTCCAAACCGTGCTGACCAGGGAATGGTTGGAGAATAACCGTGACCTCTCGATGTGGCGATATCTCGCGCTCCTGCCTGTCGAGGAACGTCCCGCATCGCTGACACTCCAGATCGGCTGGACACCGCTGTATGCAAGTCAGCGTGTCGGTCCTCAACTCGGGCTGGACCATGTGTGGTTCAAAGACGACGGGCGCAATCCAACAGCTTCACTGAAAGACAGGGCCTCTGCCATCGCCATTGCCAAGGCAGCTGAACTTGGCGAGCGCGTCATCACAGCCGCAACGACGGGCAATGCGGGTTCCAGTCTGGCCGGGCTTGCTGCGAATACCGGAGTCGCCGCTTACATCTTTGCGCCCGCATCCGCGCCTGCGGGAAAGATAGCACAGCTGCGAGTATTCGGCAGCCATCTGTTTCTCGTCGACGGCAATTACGACCAAGCATTCGACCTGTGCATGGAGGCGACGCAGCGATTTGGCTGGTACAACAGAAACACGGCCTTCAATCCCTACATGGTCGAGGGCAAGAAGACCGTAGCTCTCGAGGTGGCTGAGCAGCTGTATTTCGAAGCACCAGACAAGGTCATCGTCCCAGTTGGGGACGGTTGTATCGTCTCGGGCGTCGCAAAGGGATTCCGTGACCTGTTGGCTCTCGGACTCATCGACCATATGCCCCAACTCATAGCGGTCCAGGCTGAAGGCTGCGCTCCGATCGCACGCGCAGTCATCTCCGGCGAACCGGTCACTTACCTGGAGAACCCGGCCTCGTGCGCTGACAGCATCGTGGCCGGCATTCCGCGCAACCATCTCATGGCCATACGCGACATCAGGTCCAGTGGCGGTCTGGCTGTCACTGTCTCAGATGATGAAATCATCGACGCCATAGGATTCCTGGGTAGAAATGAGGGCATTTTCGCTGAACCCGCGGCTGCGGCTTCCGTGGCTGCACTACGCAAGCTAACCGACAGCGGTGACCTGCATCAGAAGGATCGCATCGCCGTCCTCATCACCGGGAACGGGTTGAAGGATGTTCAGAACGCGCTCAAGGTGAAGGGCACCAGTATGACGATACCACCACTTATCGATGCAGTGGAACGGGCGATTGCAGAGGGATTCTGATCTTCTGCGTGTCCTGCGGCTCGGACTCCTTCGGCCCCAGTCATGAATCACCTCTGCCGATCGCTGCGTTGCTTTTTGGCCGCCGGACAGTAGAATTCAACATGAAAACCGTAGTCCTTGGAAGGAGACGTTGATGCTGAGCCTAGAACTGATTCGCCAGCAACCTGATCTCGTGAAGGCTGGGATAGCAACAAAGAACGAGGGGCCGGAGATAGTTAACGAGATCCTTGAGGTCGACCGGGAGAGGCGAGATCTGCTCCAGAAGGTAGACGAACTCAAGCATCTCCGCAACAAAGCCAGTGAGCAGATCGCCGCGCTCAAGCGCGCAAAACTGGACGCTTCAGCCGCTATCTTCGAGATGAAAGATGTCGGCTCGCACATCGCAGAGTTGGACGACCAAGTCAAGGTGGCCACTGCGCGCCTTCGGACTTTGCTGCTCTGCATTCCAAACCTGCCTCATGCGTCGGTCCCTGTCGGCAAAAGCGACAAGGGAAACACTGTCGTATTTACGTGGCATGATAAGCCAACCTTCACATTTGTTCCAAGACCCCACTGGGAGATCGGGGAATCTCTGGGCATCATTGACTCTGCGGCGGGCGCGAAGATTTCCGGCTCGCGATTCTATGTTCTCAGAGGCTTTGGGGCTAAGCTCGAGAGAGCTCTCATCTCATGGATGATCGACGTACACGTCCAGGAAGAGGGCTACACGGAGATCCTGCCACCTTATCTGGTCAATCGGGAGTCGATGATGGGGACGGGGCAACTCCCGAAGTTTGCGGATGACCTTTATCATACAGACACCGACGACCTGTTCCTCGACCCGACGGCCGAGGTTCCAGTGACCAACTTGCTCAGGGACGAGATCGTCCAGGAAGAGGATTTGCCCATCAAGTATGTAGCCTATACCGCGTGCTTCCGAAAGGAGGCTGGTGCGGCGGGCAAGGACACCCGAGGCATCATCCGCGTCCACCAGTTCAACAAAGTAGAGATGGTCAAGTTCGTCAAGCCGGAAGATTCATATCATGAGTTGGATCTGCTCCTCGAGGACGCCGAGGGCATTCTGAGGAAGCTCGACCTTCCATACCATCGCAGCAAGATGTGCACCGGCGACCTTGGCTTCGCGGCCGCAATGAAATTCGACCCCGAGGTTTGGATGCCCGGCCAAGATCGCTATGTGGAGATAAGCTCCTGCAGCAATTTCGAGGACTTCCAGGCACGCAGGGCGAACATCCGGTATCGCACCAAGGATGGCGGGATCGCATTCGTCCATACCCTCAACGGTTCAGGGCTCGCTGTGGGCAGAACGATGGCTGCGATTCTGGAGAACTACCAGCAGGAAGACGGCAGCGTGAAAGTGCCGGATGTGCTGATTCCATACATGGGAACAGACGTTATTCGCTGACAAGAACCAGACAACTGCGAAACCCCCGGTTGGCGAGCCTCTGGCTCGTTTTGACAACCGGGGATTGTTCTGTAGACTTGTTTCAGAGTGTGGAGGGGTGGCCGAGCGGTTGATGGCACCGCACTTGAAATGCGGCAAGGTTAACGCCTTCGGAGGTTCAAACCCTCTCCCCTCCGCCATTGTGTTCGCCCAGAAGAGCCCTGTCGAGTACAACGACAATACGAACGGGAGGTGTACGTGGGAGTAGTCTCTGGTCTGGACCTTGTCATTGTGACCGGCCTGAGTGGTGCTGGCAAGACGAAGACCATGGGCTATCTTGAGGACCTTGGGTACTACGCCATGGATAATCTCCCCATTTCTCTCATGAGTCAATTCCTGGACCTCGCCTCACAGACCGATGGTAGAATCAGCAAGATAGCAGTGGCACTCGACGTACGCAGCTCAGGGTTCAAAACCCAGTTCCATTCTATGCTCCAGCGACTTGGAGCGCACGACATTCATCCTCGTGTCGTCTTCCTGGAAGCGTCTTCCCGAGTTCTGGTCAACCGCTTCTCGGAGACACGCAGGCGACACCCACTTCCTGGGAGCACTGTCTCGGAGAGCATCAGGCACGAGAGGGACCTGCTTGCAGGGGTGCGTGAACTGGCAAGCGTCATCATCGATACCACTGATCTCACCGTGGGCGAGCTGAAGGATCGCGTGCGTGAGGCAATTCTCGGGTCACAGCAATCGCAGGCTCTCACCATCAATATCGTATCCTTTGGCTACAAGAACGGCCTGCCGATCGATTTGGATCTTCTCTTCGACGTCCGCTTCCTGCCCAATCCACACTACGACGAACACCTCGCACATCGCACAGGCTTTGACAAGGGGGTGATCCTCTATGTGCTTCGCGAGCCCTACGCCCGTCAGTTCTTCGCTCGCATGGCAGACTTCATCGATTTTGTGCTCCCGCGCTACCAGGAGGAAGGAAAGAGCTATCTTACAGTCGGCATCGGATGCACGGGGGGTAGACACCGCTCTGTCGTGATCGCAAACATGCTCTACCACCACTTGAAGCCACGGGCGAAAGTGGTGCACGTATTCCATCGGGACCTCCAGAAGTGAAGGGACGCAGACAAACACTCTGGTACTGGCTCGTCCCGGGCATTCGCGTAAAGAGATACCTCTTGCTGTTTGTTGTGGGGACAGCTCTTCTTGTTCTTGCCACCCTCGGATTGCTTCAGACGCCGGGCACGTCATGGCTGCTGAACCTGCGGTCGTCCATTCAGAACGTGCTTCGCCATTTCGTCTCCTCCGGAGCAGTCTCTGCAGTTTTCGGGGTCCTGTGCGGCATCGCTGTGATAGTGTCCGTTTCCCTCATGGTTCTGGCAGCAACCCTTCTGGCTCGTTCTGTGCTGGTTGCAATCACTGGGTCCGTTCCCAGGGAATCTGTCGCTCGGACGATCTACCGCTATCGCAAGGCCGAGTCTCTTCCCTGTGTCGTCGTTATCGGTGGGGGGACCGGTATCAAGCCAGTCATCGAGTCGCTCCGAACGGAGAACGTCAAGCTCACGACTATTGTCACGATGGCGGACAGTGGAGGAAGCACCGGACGCCTGCGCGAGACCACGGGAATGCTACCTCCAGGCGATTTTCGGAACGCTCTCATCGCCACAGCAGGCGAGTCGACACGCAATGCTCGCCTCCTTGCCTATCGTTTCCCGAAGCAGCTCGAAGGAATCGGCGGTCACAACGTCGGAAATCTCATGATCGCCGCTCTGAGCGACATCAAGGGGAATTTTGGCGATGCAGTACAGGAGCTGTCGGAACTCATGCAGTTGCCCGGCCGGGTTTTGCCGATGTCTCTGGACAACATCTCGTTGCGGGCGCACTTCACCGACGGTACGACGATCGATGGCGAAGATCAGGTCGCCCTTCAGGGCAAGACAATCGACACCATCGAAGTATTGCCGCCTCATGCCAAGCCCTGTGTCCCCGCCCTCGAAGTGCTGTCTCAGGCAAATTACATCATCATCGGTCCTGGTTCTCTCTTCACAAGCCTGATACCACCGCTGTCCATCGAGGCGACCGCCGACACGATTGCACGCTCTTCGGCAACGAAGGTCCTAGTCGTGAACGCCATGACTGAGCGAGGGGAGACAGAGGGCTACACCGTAAGCATGCATCTTCACAAGCTGGAAGAAGTCCTGGGACGGTCGTGCATCGATTTGATCCTGCTGAGCTGTACGCCCATTCCTGCCGGCACGCTCCTGCGCTACGCTTCAGCTGGGGTCAGCCCTGTCTCCAACGATCTCGAAAAGAGTCGCCATCCGCGAGTCGTGGAGGCCGACATCTGCTCAACCACCGATGGTCTCATTCGCCATGACTCAGGCAAGCTCCGCATCGTACTGAGGTCTCTCCTCAGACTCTAGGCGGGAATGGCGACGATCGAGTTCCTGAAGCAGGAACTGGCAGGGCTGCCTTCAACCGATCCCCTGCTTGAACTGTCCGGGGCTCTCTATGGTGGAAGCTCCCTGGTCCTGCGCCATGGGGGAGCGCTTTCGATCTCCTTCACGTCGAAGAGTCCCTCTATCATGCGCCACGTACTTTCTCTGTCCACCCAAGCACTCACCAGTTGGCAACCCGGTCAAGCACTTCTCTCAAGAGTCGGACACAAGCTGAGTTTTAGCGTCGACCTTACCTCCGTTCAGTCACAGCAACTGTTCTCGGGACTCTCGCCGCTGGAGCCAACGCAGCTTGAGCGGCGTCTACGGGGAAAACACGCGGCAGCAGCATTCACCAAGGGCTTCTTCCTCATCTCTGGGTATGCGGCTGTGCAAGGGACGCATCTGGAGTTCAGTTGCTCCCTGCCCGTGGGACGCCGGCTCGTCGAACGCTCGCTGACTTCTCTTGGTGTGACACATGGCTCACAGATCCGCCGCGTTTCTGAGATCACCTATCTCGAATCGCGCCAGGACATCATGTCACTCCTCGCAGCCTGGGGAGCATCAAACTCTTTGGTGTCCCTGGAAGAATTGCAGCTGGAGAGGGACATGGACAACCAGGTTAACCGGTCCGTCAATGCTGAGCTGGGCAATTTGCAGCGCGAGACGATGGCTGTCGATGAGTTACGGGCTGCTTTCAGCCGGACTGATCGTACGCGTCTCTCGCCCCGCACGATCGAAGTCGTTCGAGCACGACTGAGGTACCCTGACCTCCCGCTGTCAAAGCTCGCTGACAAGATACCCGGGTGCATCTCCAAAAGCACCATCCACTACCATATCGACAAGGTTTTACGAAATGCGCGGTAGCCAGAAGCAGCGACAGCAGCTAAGCCTTCGCCAGAAATCCTATCTGGCCACGCGTGGTCTGATTCTCGAGCAACCCCTGAGCGATTTCGGGACTCTTATGGATCGGTTCGCTGCCGACAGCATCGTTGCCGAGAAGCATGCTCTGGCTGATACATCCGGTGACACATGGAATGGCGACCTCGACAGCTTTGCAGGTCCCGAACAATCCACCCCTGCAGAATTAATAGTAGACGAGCTCCTGGACAGAGGTCTCATTGACGATTCTCAGGTTGAGTGTGCACGATTCGTCGCCTCGGATCTGGACGAACGTGGCTTCTTTACGAAACAGATTTCGCATTACGCCTTATCGATCAATCTCACCGCTGTGGACGTTCGACGGATATTGACCACCATTCAGACCCTCGAGCCTGCGGGACTCGGTGCCACGGACGTCGCCCATGCTTTTGCCTTGCAGATGTCGCGTGTGATCCCCGAGCTTCCAGTGGCGGCCTGTGCGCACTTCCTTCGCATGCGCCAGCGCTCCGTGTCTCCAAGCATTATTCGCGCCTGCCTCAGGAAACTTGGGATGAAGTGCGATCCACCCACGCTGCAGCGCATCCTCACGGTGCTAGACCCTGAACCCGCCAAGCGTATGGCGTCCGGACAAACACGTATCGTTGCGCCCGATGTCATCATCGAGCAGGATTCACTGACTGGAGCCCTCGTGTGCTCAGTACCCATGCCTGTCTGGAGGCTCGCCATCGACCCTGTGGTGGTGTCATCAGCTCGTAAGGACCCTGAGGCGAAGAAGCAGGTCCTCATGGAGGTGACCAGGGTCCGGTGGATCGACGACGCCATCGCGGAACGCACGGCGATGCTTACGAAACTGGGCGACGCTCTCATCGCTTCGCTTGGTCCGTATCTGGCCAACCAATCAAACCACCCATCACGTGTCCCAGTGGAACGCCTGATGCAGGTAACCGGAATGTCGAGAACAGTTATGGTACGCGCACTCCGCCGCAAGTATGTGAAAACCCCGCGTGGCACCTTCAGACTCCGTTCGATGGTCATGGACCGGTGGGAGACCGCAGCGGCACCGGCCAAGCAGGCAATGGCGCTGCTGCTGCAGGCTGGCACGGACTCGAAAGCGATGAGCGACCGGGAGATAGCGCAGCACCTTTCGAGCCAAGGTATCCACATCAGCCGACGAACAGTAGCCAAGTATCGTCTCTCGCTTGGAATCCCCGCTCGATATTTTAGAGATAATTAATAACCTTCTGTTTTCTTTTTGCGGCATTTGCGTATCATGTGTATACGTTGCCGTACCGGTTCAGCCGGCGCGGACTATTTCTTACGGAGGTAGATCATGGGAAAGATTGCAATCAACGGGCTTGGCAGAGTCGGTCGCCAAGCATTGAAGCACCTTATCACGCGTTATCCAGAGCTTGAGATTGTAGCCGCCAATGACATCACAGACGAGAAGACGCTGGCGCACCTTTTGAAATATGATTCGAACTACGGTACCTGGAACACCGACATCGAGGGTAAGGAAGGCGCGATCATTGTCGGTGACCGCGAAATCAAGATCTTTCGCGAGAAAGACCCTGCAGCTCTGCCGTGGGGCAAATTGGGCGTCGATATCGTCATCGAATCGACAGGAGTCTTCACGGATGCCGATAAAGCTCGCGCACACATAACCGCTGGCGCCAAGAAAGTCCTGATCACAGCTCCTGCGAGGGGTGAGGACATCACGATTGTCCTGGGCGTCAACGAAGACCTTCTGGACGTTTCCAAGCACAGTATCATCTCCAATGCCTCTTGCACGACGAACTCGCTGGCTCCCGTGGTCAAAGTACTCAATGACAACTGGGGTGTCGAGAAGGGTTACATGACCACTATCCACAGTTACACGCTGGACCAGCGTATTCTCGATGCTCCACACAAGGACCTGCGTCGAGCTCGCAACGCTGCCACCAACATCATCCCTACAACAACAGGCGCGAGCCAGGCAGTTGCACTGGTCATTCCTCAGATGAAGGGCAAGCTGGATGGCATCTCGTTGCGCGTCCCTACACCAACTGTCTCTATCACGGTGTTCGATGCTGTTCTCTGCAAGCCAGCCACCAGGGAAGAAATCAACACGGCACTCAAAGAGGCTTCCGAGACGAGGATGAAGGGTTTCCTCGGATACAATGAACTGCCTCTCGTCTCTTCCGACTACCGTGGCACGATCTACTCAGGTATCGTCGATGGTCTTTCCACCAAGTCAAACGGAACACTCGTTCAAGTTCTGAGCTGGTACGATAATGAGTGGGGCTACAGCGCACGGGTCGCTGACCTTACGAAGCTCATCGTTGAGAAGGCATCCTACTAGGAGGTATCGTTATGGCGAAGCGGAGTATCAAGGATCTCGACGTTCGGAACAAAAGAGTGCTTCTGCGAGTCGACTACAACGTTCCTATGTCAAAGGATGGGGTGATCACCGATGACAAGCGCATCCTCGAGACACTGCCGACCATTCGGTATCTACTCGACAGAAACGCTATCATCATCCTCGTGACACATATGGGCCGCCCCAATGGGAAAACTGTGGAATCGCTGCGGCTGGACAAGGTAGCGCAGAGGCTATCGGCTCTACTGGGTAAGCCAGTCAACAAGCTCAATTCCGTTGTTGGTCCTGACGTCACGGAAGTCGTTGCAAACGCTAAGCCAGGCGACATTATTATGCTCGAAAACGTACGGTTCCTTAAAGAGGAGAAGAATGGCTCCGAGGAACTCGCAAAAAAGCTTGCCGCCCTCGCGGACGTCTATGTGGACGATGCATTTGCCACTGCTCATCGCCCCGATACCTCGGTTGCCGGCGTACCACAGTTTCTTCCGTCGGCGGCCGGGTTCCTGCTCGAGAAGGAGATCGATGTTCTTGAGACCGTCACAACATCTGCTAGGAGACCGTTTATTGCCATCCTGGGCGGCGCCAAGGTCTCCGACAAAATCGGTCTCATCAAGAACCTGCTCACCAAGACCGACGCGGTCCTTATTGGTGGTGGCATGGCGTTCACCTTCCTGAAGGCCATGGGATACGCTGTTGGGTTCTCCCTTGTGGAAGAAGATTACCTGAAGGTCGCGGATGAGATCATCGAGGCGGCCAAGACAAGAGGAACCCGTTTACTCCTTCCAGTAGATGTCATCGTCACAAACGAGATCAAGGCCGGGAGCTCACACCGCATTGTAGACATTGAAGAGATTCCCGCAGATCAGATCGGCGTAGACATTGGTCCAAAGACCATCCAGGCATTCGAGGCAGAGATCACGAAGGCCAATACCATCATCTGGAACGGACCAATGGGAGTCATTGAAATCGCCGAGTTTGCAGAAGGCACCAAATCCCTTGCACGGCTCATCGCGGCGAACTCAGGAGCGCTGACCGTTGCCGGTGGAGGCGAGACCGCCTCGGTCATTGACGCATTAAACCTCCAGAGTGACTTCAAACACGTGTCCACCGGCGGTGGCGCGTTTTTGGAATACCTTGAAGGAAAGCAACTTCCCGGCATCGAAGCTATCGATTCAGTGGACTAGTGCGCCTTAGCACTTGAAATCGGAGCGGCTTTCCGTATACTAGCTCTCGTTACCGGAGGTTCACGTTGCTAAAAACCGTATTGGAAATAGTCATGGCTTTGGTTGCAGTCGGCGATATCCTTGCGATCCTGTTCATGGAACCCAAGGGTAGCGGATTGGGCGCGATTTCAGGCAGCGCAACCGTGTTCCACGCACGCAAGCCCAAAGATGCTGTCCTCGACCGGCTTGCAGTTGTTCTATCCATCGCATTTGTGGTATTGTCCCTGGTACTGGTAGTCTTCAAGTTCTAGGGAAGCATCAAGCCTCGTGCCGGGGTGGCGGAATTGGCAGACGCGTGCGTTTAAGGGGCGCATGGAGCAATCCGTGTGGGTTCAATTCCCACCCTCGGCACCACTCGTATGAATACCACAATCCAGGGGCGGATAGTTCAGCGGTAGAACGCTTGCCTTACAAGCAAGAAGTCGCAGGTTCGAATCCTGTTTCGCCCACCAGCAGTGCGATATTGTTGCTTGATGGTGGGATTGCTCATCGGGCGAAGCGCGGTGAGCAGTTTCTCTGAAGAAGAGTGCCGAGATAGCTCAGTCGGTAGAGCAGGGGACTGAAAATCCCCGTGTCGACGGTTCAATTCCGCCTCTCGGCACCATTTTCGTATTCAAACTCAATCGTCTCGATCCATGACGCCATCATGTTTTACGCCAAGCCGGATTCTTCGTGCGAGACAACGCCCCCCTGCCTTGTGACCTTCAGGGATGCTATCGTCGTCACAATGCTTTGCGTACTGGGCGACAACGGGCCTTCACTCGAACGGTCAACTCATCAACTCACATACTAGTCATGGTCTGTTCTCCGGAGACTCGGCCGCTTTCACGGCCAGTGCAGCCTCGATACGTTCCTTCTGGATCAAACAGCCAAGCGCGTAGGGCTTCAGGAGAGTGCCTGTAGCCGCGTAGTTGTTGGCAAGGCACCCACCGCTGCAATAGAAACGCGCCCAGCAGCTCCCACACTCCTCTTTGGCAAACAGAAAATTAGCGTGGGCAAACTCTGCCATCAATTTCGGACGATCCAGGACCGGGCTCGCGAGAACATTGCCTATTCTGTACTCCCGAACACCGTCAAACTGATGACAGGGGAATACGTCCCCATTCGGCGCAACGGCCATATATTCGACACCGGCACCACATCCGTAGATACGCTTGCCGAGACATGGCCCTGCCTCGAGATCCAGCTTGAAGTGAAAGAAATCAAACCCCGCACCTGAGCCCACCTCACTCAGGAAGTACGCGATAAGCTCCTCGTATTGGGCACGAATCGCCGGCAGGTCGCTTGTCTGAAGGGCAAGAGTCGAGTCTGCCGAGAGCACGACGGGCTCCATCGAGATGTACTTGAATCCCAGGCTGTGGAGCTCTCGAACACTCTCGGCAAATGCCAGAGTGTTGCGTGCATATGTTCCCCGCACGAAGTAGCCACCTTCACCCCGCGTCCGTGTGAAGTGCCGTATCCGCTCAATGATGGTGTCGAATGTGCCGCGCCCACCCTTGAAGACACGGTTGGCATCGTTGGCTCTCCGACCACCATCCAGACTGAGGACAACAGACACATCATTTTCCTCGAGCACTGGAAACATATCATCTCGAAGCAATGAGCCGTTGGTCGTCAGCGTGAACCGCCACTTCTTCAGAGGATATGTTGACCGCGCGTACGCCATTGTGTCAACGACGACGCCCCAATCCATGAGCGGCTCACCACCGAAGAAATCGACCTCGACATTATGGTGGAAACCACTCTCGCCTGCGAGGAAATCGATTCCTGCACGAGCAACCTCCTGTGTCATCAACGTTGTGTCGCCATAGTAGTCGCCCCCATGAGCGAAACAATACGCGCATGAGAAGTTGCACTTATGCGCCACGTTGAGGCAAAGAGACTTCAGTGCCAAAGTTGATCCGTCCTCGGTCGGCTGCGTTGCCGGTGTGAACAGGCACCCTGCGGCGATAAGCTGCTCGAGTTCACCTTCGATCTCGGTGATTGTTTGCGCGTCCAGACCTGTCAGTCGTTGGAGAGACTCTCCCTTCGTCGAAGGGTCTGCGAGAACCACCTGAAGATAGTGGTAGACTCGCCCGTCAAGCGAGAAGATCGACCCTGATGGAACATCCAGGAACACAAAAAAACCGCCTCTCTCGAAAAGATGGGTCGAGGCGGGGCGAATGCGGGAGAGCGCCACGAGCTACCAGATGAACCGCTCGGGTTTCTTCCTGGTTTCGCAGACCTGGTTGCCTACGGTCGAGGACGTCTTGCAAGCGGACTTGCAGGGAGTCTGGCACTCACGACACGATTTGGCAAGCTTGTCGTCGACGTCAATGGTCTTTGTTGCTACCACCTTGATGAACTTCACAATGTTGCTCCCTTCTCAAACCTAGATTTTGTCCACACAATATCCATGATAAGCAGCGATAAGTCAAGAGGTTCAGCATGAAAACCATCTATCTCGTGCGTCACGCCGAAACAACCTGGAATCTAGAGGGCAGAGTCCAGGGCAGCCGCGATACGCCGTTGTCCATTGCTGGTCTCGGTCAGACAGCAAAGACTGTGGCATTTCTCTCGACTCTCCGATTCGACACGATCTTCACGAGTCCACTGGCTCGGGCCCGTGCCATTGCGGAACCCGTGGGTCTCAACCTGAGCATCCCGACCATCGTCGTTCCCGAGCTGCGGGAGATGGAATTTGGCTGCTGGGAGGGGCACACGTGGAACGAAATAGGGGCCATGTACCCGGCAGCTTTGGCAGCATGGGACTTTAAGTCACCGGAAGCCTGGCCACATGGCGGCGAGTCTCTGGCTGATGTGCGTCGCCGCGCCGCAAAGGTACGTTCGATCGTCGAATCGAGTTCCGGGAACCTGGCGCTCGTCGTCGCTCACGGAGCGCTCAATCGTATCCTCATCTCCGTACTACTGGACCTTCCCCTCAGCAGCTACAGCAGCTTCACCCAACCAAGCGCCTGCATTTCGGTCTTCGAGGCCGAGGCTGGCAAGTGGCAGGCCCGAGTCATCGACTCGACCTACCACCTCACCTAGCTCGGTTCCCTCGCAATCTTTCTAAACCTTCCGGGTCGACTCGAATCCCTCCTGCAGTGCACGGAAGTTGGCCTCCAAGGCCTTTGCCGGCACGGTGCGAGATAGTGTATCGCGGATTGTCCCAAGCTCAAGAGGAATCAGGCCGGTCCCCATGGCCGCTCCAAGCAATACGACGTTCGCGGTCTGGGGCAACCCGATTTCCTCCGCCATAGCAGCGGCAGGTACAGCGTAAACCGCCGCAACCTGCAAGCGAAGATACGCCACGAGATCCTCCACGGCAGGGTAGGCTGTGCCCCCCAGCGAGACGCTCACTGGGATGATCGGACGTACCTCGGTAATGACAACAGTATGGTGGTTGGCTCTTGTGAGTGACCGGACTGTCTCGACCGGCTCGAACCCTATGATGAGGTCTGCCTCGCCCTCTGGGATCATCGGGCTGTGTACATCTCCTAATCGAAGCTCACACACAACCGATCCACCTCGCTGTGCCATGCCGTGAACCTCGCTCATGACAGCATTCACACCAGCCGCAATGGAAGCTCGTGCAATGATACTGGCCCCAGTGATGATCCCTTGACCTCCGACTCCGGCAAAGAACACATTCAGTGAACTCATTTCTTCACCCCGACCGCATGGACTGGACAAACCTGCGAGCACACACCGCATCCGTCACACAATTCCTGGTCGATCTCAGCTTTTCCTTCAGACACAAAGATGGCAGGGCAAGCGACCTCGCGTACGCAGGTGAGGCAGCCCGTACAGACGCTGTGCTCGATCTGAAACGTCTGCCAGATGCCCTTCGCACGCTTCGCTCGGTCCAGGAGGAGACTGCAAACCTGTTTAGAGACGATAATGGCGACGCCATCCACCTGGGCGGCTTCTTTGTAAGCTTCGGTAGCCTCGGCCACTCTGTACGGGTTAATGACCTTAACAAAAGAGACACCCATTGCCTTTGCCACCGCTTCGATACTGATAGCTGGTGCCGAGTCGCCCACAGCATCCGTCAACATGGACGGATTGGGCTGATGTCCCGTCATCGCGGTCGTCCGGTTGTCCAGGACCGTCAGGACAAACCGATGCTTATTGTGAATGGCGCTTGCAAGAGCGGATAGCCCGGCATGGAAGAAGGTACTGTCACCGATAAACGAGAAGACCCTCTGGTCAGTTGCGACGTCGAAGCCACCGGCAGTCCCCACGCTGGATCCCATGGACAGGAGATAGTCCGCTGCGCTGAATGGAGCCGCCATCCCCAGCGTATAGCAGCCAATATCGGAGGCGAAGACGGGTTCCGGGATTCCCAGTTCACGTATGGCTCGACGTACAGCGAGGTACGATCCACGATGAGGGCACCCGGCACACAGGACCGGCGGCCGTGACGGAAGGGGTGACGGCCAGGGCTGTGCCTCGCCTGAGGCGGGCACATGCAATGGTACACCGAAGTGATTGGCCAGTACTTTTGCCACGATATCAACGTTGAGCTCATGCACGCGCGGTACAAGAAGATCCTCCTTGCCAGATACCGGAGTTCTGGTGCCATGCGACAGGAAATCGGCCTTGATGTCATTTTCCATGAGGGGTTCGAGCTCTTCGACGACTAACAGCTCATTAAGACCCGCTGCAAAATCGCGGATCCTGTCAAGTGGAAGTGGATAGGAGAAACCTATCTTGAATACTTGAGCAGGAAGTCCGAGCTCCTCCAAGGCATCAATAACATAGTTGAACGTGCCGCCCGCGGTAACGATCCCCACCCGTCCTCCGACACCCACGCGGACGATATGGTTCAGCGGAGACGTTTCGCTGAGATGTCGAGCCTCGCCGAGCTTGCCCAGCAACTTAACATGCATTTTCGAGGAGTTGGCGGGCACCGGCACATACCTTGCGGGGTCCTTCTCGAAAACACCTCGCCTTACTACCGGCCTTCGATCGCCGAAAACTACGTCGCCACGCATATGGGCAACGCGGGTGGTCGTTCGGAATAAAACCGGAAGCTCCAGTCTCTCCGAGATGTTGTAGGCCTCTACCATGTAGTCCTTGGTTTCCTGTGGACTCGATGGTTCCAACATGGGCACGTTCGCGAGGCGTGCGTAGTATCTATTGTCCTGTTCATTCTGTGACGAGTACGTCGATGGATCGTCTGCAGAAAGGACAACGAATCCTGCCCTGGTTCCTATATATGCCGTCGTCATAAAGGAATCCGAGGCAACGTTCAAGCCAACGTGTTTCATGAACGTGAAAGACCGGACTCCACTTGCTGCTGAGGCCGCTGCGACCTCAAGGGCTACCTTCTCGTTCGCAGAGTACTCGAAATACACTCCTGATGCTTTCGCTACGACGCTGAACACGTCGCCGATCTCTGACGATGGAGTCCCAGGATAGCTGGCCGCTACACCAATACCGGCCTCCAGAGCACCACGGACTGCGGCTTCGTTGCCAAGCAGCAACTCATGTTCACCTGCCTTTCCATCAACTAATGCTTGATACTTCATGTCACCTCCTGATTTCATTCGGACGCCATATTTATAGAATACTGTGTCCCCCTCAGCTGTCAAAGAGCCATTGCGCTGCACGAGGCTTGTTGGCTTGCAAAAAGGGCCTTTCACCGTACACTCGGTACACAGAAGAGTCTCTCTCTTCTCAACCGCTCGACACAAGGAGGAACTGTCATGGAGAAGTGGATTTGCACTGTGTGTGGATACGTGTACGACCCAGCTATCGGTGACAGCATACAGGGAATCAACCCCGGCGTCAGATTTGAGGATCTCCCTGAGAGCTGGGTTTGCCCAGACTGCGGTGCCGGCAAGGATCTCTTTGAGAAAGCCTGACGGCGGGCGACCGTCACAATGAAGTACCTCATCGCCGGAGGCTGGACTGCCGGCACGGCGGCGGCACAGCACCTGCGAAAGCTTGATTCATCGTCGGTGATCACGATCGTCGACGCGGAGCCTGTTTCCTACTACCCGCGCCCTGACTTGATCGACTACCTGGCCGGTCGCAAGTCCAGAGACCAGCTTTTTGTGCATGCCATAAGCTGGTATGGCGAAAACAGGATAACTCTGATCAGTGGACGCCGTATCACGCACATTCATGCCACAGAGCATCAAGTGGTTGTCGACGATGGCACTGTGCTCTCCTACGACAGGCTGTTACTGGCAACCGGGGCGTCCCCCTTCGTGCCACCCCTGCCTGGCGCAGACCAGGCTGGCGTTTTCACCCTCAGAACACTCAGTGATGCAGATACTTTGCTGGCGCACATCGTTCCAGGTGCCACCGTGGTCGTCGTGGGTGGAGGCGTACTGGGACTGGAAGCGGCAAGATCGTTGGTGGAGCAAGGAATGAAGGCTACCGTCATCGAGTTCGCCGGTCGTCTATTACCCAACCAGCTCGATGAACGCTCGGCGGAAATGCTGATGGAACACCTGCGGAGCCTGGGCATCACTACTCTGGTCGGCGCCGAGTCTCAGGAGATTGTTTTGGGGGAACGTGGTGCAGCAGGCGTCCTCCTCAAGGACAGTCGCCTCGCACAAGGAGAGTTCGTCCTGCTCTCAACGGGAGTCCGCCCCAACGTCACAGTCGCTCGGGAAGCGGGTATCGCCACGGGACGAGGCGTTCAGGTGGATGGTTCCATGCAGACGTCTGCACCTGACGTCTATGCCGCCGGCGATGTCATCGAGCACCGCGGACGTGTCTACGGCATCATCCCTCCGTGCCTGGAACAAGCCGGGGTCGCAGCTCAGAACATGGTCTCCCCGGGCACAGCTACGTACGAGGGAAGTATCATGTCGAGTTCGCTCAAGACTTGTGGGATTGACGTTCTGAGTATGGGCAACGTCAATCCGACCCAAGAGCAGCATGTCCAAGTGATCCAGGCGCAAGGTCAACAGACCTATCGTAAGGTTGTTCTCGAGAATGGCATCATCGTCGGTATTATCCTCTACGGGACAACGAACGGGGCGCAGCAGCTACAACAAGCGATGAGATCTCATACAAATGTTGCCACGTTTCAGGACCGATTAGCTGACCTTGACTGGGATTTCGCCGGCATGTAGCATTCGGTCGCGGCTGATCAATCAATGACCCTAGGCGCCCGCCGTCACATCTACGGGGCGCTTCCTTATCTCCCTGAGTCCCAATCGCCCGAGAACGATGTCTCGAGGGTCGAGACGACCAAGCTGTCGTCTGTTATGACTCCAACTTCACGGTTCTCGTCGAGTGAGCCGGCACTAAGGTTGTGCGACCCGACATACGCCACGCGTCTGTCCACCACGATGTACTTTGCATGAAGGTAGGGGGACTCAAGGTACCGGACTGTGACACCTGTCCCTTCCAGCTCCGATCTTGTCACGGCATTGACAGCGATTTTCTCTGGCGCTGCAACCAGAACACGCACGACGACACCCCGTCCCGCGAGATCCTGCAGGAGCTTGCACGTCTCCTGGTCATCGAGTACCTCGCTCGCGATCTCTACGCTGCGGCACGATCCTCTCAGCAACCCAAGAAGACGTTGCCGAGCATTCACGGGGCTGACGACAAGCGACCCGGCAGTACAGGGATTTCGCCGTCGATCTGCCCAGAAAATGCGCATAAGATCCTCCACTATGCTCTGACTGCTAGTCCTCAGAAGGACTTCGCGGTTCTTATCGAAGGCACTCTTGCTGAGATTAGCCGTCATGATCCAGGCAACGATATTGTCGATGACCACATACTTGGCGTGAGTGAACGAGTAGACTCTGTTGCCCCAGTTGGCGTCGATGCCGGAGCTTCTCAGCTGGTTTCGAACCGTCTGGTTCATGGAAAATCCACCAAACGGCGCCTCCTCCATGAGGACCCGCACATCGCATCCGTGCAGTCTGGCAGACTGCAACGCCTGGACAATCGCTGGGTCAGAGATGAGATAACACTCCACCAGAACCGACTTACGTGCGTTCAGAATGTCTTGCACGACAAGACTCCGCGCCTGTTCGCTCGGTGTCACGACACAAAGAGCCTGAGCGCCCAGAGAGATAGTCGGAGTAGCCGAAGCAGGCGCAGCGCCTCGCAAGCCCATCCAGCCGAGCCCCAATGCGGCCACCAGCAACGCTGCAATAACTACAGTGAACCACTGAATCCCTTTTCCTGACATCTTTAGATGATAGCAGTGCGCCAACGCCTGACAAGCGGTCCATCTGGTTACCGCATCAGAGAAACGTTGCACAGCACCAAGAAACGGGTACAATTGCAAGGGAAGCGAAGCAATTCTACCATCAATCCCGCACGAGAAGCTTGTTCCGGAGGCAACAGAAGTGACTACTGAGCGAACACTCTTGATGGTGAAACCAGACGGCGTACGCCGCAATCTCGTTGGTCTGATCATTGCGCGCATAGAACAGAAGGGTGTTGTGATCTCGAATATGCGGATGTTTTGCATGGACGATGCATTTGCGCGGACCTTCTATGCTGAACACGATGGCCGTGACTTCTTCCCCGCCCTGCTTTCCTACATGACATCGGGCCCAGTCGTTGCCCTTCAGGTCGAGTCGCCCAACGCAGTAGCGATTGTTCGAACATCAATCGGAGCAACCAGACCCGAAGACAGGCTCCCGGGAACGATTCGAGCAGACTTCTCAACCCAACTGACCGAGAATGTGGTACATGCGTCCGCATCCCCGACCGATGCAGAACGAGAGTTGGCACTTGTGTTTGGGGACTCCTGCACAACTCTCGGCAGTATACATACGTAGACGTCTGGAATCAGGAATCAACCATAGAGGAGTGCTGAGACTATGAAGGAGACGGCAGTTCAACTGGAGTCGCTGCTGCGCGACATCTCTTACTGGATCAAGAAGAAGGGGCGTGATGCACTGTCGAGCGTGAGAATCACGCTGCCCCAGTTCCAGGTGCTCCAGTTTGTCTATTTTGGTGAGGCCATCAATGTCAAGGACCTCACGCATCTTACGGGCCTCGCTGCGTCCACTGTCTCAGAGATGGTCGATCGCCTCATCGAACTCACCTATGTCACCAAGACACAGAACGAACTGGACAAGAGGCAGGTTATTCTGAGGTGTACGAGGCAGGGAGCGTCGATCATTCGGAAAGTCATCAAACAGCGTATCCAGAGCGTGCAAGAGGTTACGAAGACGATGAAACCAGAGTCAGCCGACTACCTTGTGGCGGTGCTTACCGAGTTCGTGGAGTTGTGCAAGTAATGCTGGGTCCTCCATTCGCCGGATTCAGCTGAATCTTTGCGCACCGGAAAAAACACCTCCCGACCCTGAAGTTGGGGGCATGAGCAACAGTCACCGAACTGTGTCCTCCGAGACATAAGAAGCACCCGCCCCAAACGACTAAACGATGGCTGATGGTCTGGAGAGCAGCGAGAACTTGCTTTGCGTCGACGATCGGCAACCTTCTTCTCTGATGTTTGTGCGAACCTAGTCCACTGTCTGTCGAATCAAAGCGGCGAGCTTGCGCAAGTCACTCTGGATCACCTGCACATACTGAGGATTCCTCAAAGCAGCCGCCGGGTGATATGTCGGCATGAAGCGCTGTTCATCCTTGAGCAGGATCGTGCCGCGCACCTGCCCAATCGAGTACTGCTCTCCAAAGAAGAAGCGCAGTGCTGTATTGCCAAGGAGGCAGATGACCTCGGGCTCCACGACGGCCAGCTGCGCATACAGATAGAGTGAGCAAGCCGATACCTCGGAAGGTTCCGGTGCGCGGTTGTTTGGGGGTCGACACTTTACGATATTGCATATGTAGAAGTCTCTGCGGCTCATCCCCTCGGCTTCCAGCATCTTGTCCAGCAAACGTCCTGCCTGACCGACGAATGGGATTCCTGACAAGTCCTCCTCACGTCCCGGACCTTCGCCTACAAAACAGATGCGGGCATAGACCGATCCGACGCCCGGTACGGCCTTCGTCCGGGTGGCCCCAAGCTTGCACTTCTGACAGGACACGACTTCCTCGGCAATCGAAGCCAGGAGAGTCTCTTTCATGTCAGGTCCCCCGTGCATGTTAGTCCAATGCAAGGGGCGTATTTCCTGAAGACCCAAAGCCACCAGCCCCTCTCTCCGTCGGTGTCAATTCGTCGACAGCCACGATGCAAACATTCGGAATCTTCATGAATACTAGTTGGGCGATACGATCTCCCGGAAACACCGAAAATGGGGCATCGCCGAAGTTCGCCAGCACGACCTTCACCTCGCCACGGTAGTCACTGTCGATGGTACCTGGCGAGTTGAGGACAAACACTCCACTTCTGGCTGCGAGGCTGGAACGACTGCGAACTTGTCCTTCAAGGCCAGGAGGCAACTCAAGTGCCAACCCTGTCCGCACAAGTGCAACAGCGCCAGGAAAGATAGTCAGCTCCCCGTCTTCCGCACTTGCAAGATCGTAGCCTGATGACCCTGACGTTGCGCGTGCCAGCTGCGCTGCGCGAGAAACCAGTCTGTGAACGCCTACGCGCGACTCAGTGCTTCTCGGGTCCATGGACGATCGACACTGCTAGCTGCGAGGTGTCAAAAACGTCATCGATGACACCCAATGCTTCACCAAGAGTTACCGAGTTCACCTGTTCGGCGACATCGGCGACCGTTCGTATCTGGTCCCTCATATAGAGCTCTGACGCGTTTCGATGCATACGACGGAAGAAGGATTCCAGTGAAAGCAGGAATCCGCCGAGAACAGTCTCCTTGGCATGCTGAAGCTCAGCCATGCTGATCTTGTCCTGCCGCATGTTCTCGACTTCCTCGCGGATGACTTGCTGGACACGCAAAGCGTTCTCGGGGGAACTCTCGGCCGAAACGCCCAGCAATCCAGTGTTGCTGAAAGCCACGGGAAAAGATCCAATGCTGTAGACAAGGGCCTCTTTCTCGCGGGCCCTTTGGAACAGGCGGCTCGACATATTCCCTCCAAAGATGCTCGACACGAGATTCAGAATCGACCCCTCCTTCGAATACTGAGGGTAGCCGGGTAACGCCATCGCCAGGTAGACCTGCTCCGTAGGGCGTTCTGTCTCTCTGCGAACAGTGGCCCGGATGGGGATTCCCCACTCAGTCCTGCCTGGTCCCTTCGCAAGTCGCCCAAAAGAATCCTCAAGGAAGCGTGCCGATGCGTCGACATCGATGTCTCCCGCAAGTGAAAGAATAATGTCCGGGGCAGCAAAATGCTTATGGAAGTAGTCCACGAAGTCATTCTGGTTGAAAGAACGCACTGACTCAACGGTTCCCAGAGGATTCGACGCAACAGGGTCGCTTCCATAGACCCCTTTGAGAAGCTCATCCGTGACGACGTCGTCAGGGCTGTCCTCAAATGAGTAGATCTCCTGTTCGATGACTCTGCGCTCAAGCTCAATGGCGGCAGGGTCGAACAAGGGATACAGAAGGATATCAGACAACACATCAAGAGCGAGAGACGTGTGGATCCTGGGTACACGCATGTAGAACATCGTGTACTGGGTATCGGTGAATGCATTCAACTCACCGCCCACATTTTCGATAGCCGACGAAATCTCGAGCGAGCTGCGATGCTCTGTGCCTTTAAACAGGATATGCTCCATGAAATGACTCAAGCCACACGTGCGTTCATCCTCAAACCGGGAACCGCTAGCAACAAGGGCCCCAACCGCTGCGGTCGGGTGCCCCTTGTCAACATCGAAGACGACGCGAATGCCGTTGCTGAGCGCTATGACTTCCGGCTTGCGCTCTCCGCTATTGATCACCATGGTGGTGGTCATCGTGGGGCTCATGGGAAGTCTTGTCGGCAGTCCCAGCAACCAGGCCCTTGCGGGTCAGAGAGATCTTTCCATCGTCCTTAAGAGGCAGGGTCTTGACGAGAATCTGTTCGCCGACCTTGAGCACGGAATGGATGTCCTTGACATACGAGTCGGATACCTGTGAGACATGCAGCAGGCCAGACTTGCCGGGTGCGATCTCCACGAAAGCTCCAAAATCGCGTAACTCGGTCACCTTGCCCATGTAGACCTTGCCCACGACGATGTCCTCGGTAATCGCGGTGATCGTGTCCATAGCAATCTGACCCCTAGCTCCGTCTGGTGCAGTCACGAACACCGAACCATCATCCTCGATATCAATGTCACACCCAGTGTCGGCTATGATCTTCTTGATAACCTTACCCCCGGGGCCGATAAGAGCGCCAATCTTATCTCCAGGAATCTGCATGGTGAAGATGCGAGGAGCTAGCGGATTGACTTCACTGCGAGGAGCAGGAAGAACCGATAGCATCTTGTCCAGAATGAAGAGACGCGCAGTACGGGCATGATCCAGGGCCGCAGACAGCAGGTCGCTGTCGACACCGTGAATCTTGATGTCCATCTGCAATGCCGTGATGCCCTTCGCAGTGCCCGCAACCTTGAAGTCCATGTCGCCGTTGGCGTCCTCGGCTCCCTGAATATCGGTCAGGATGACACTCTTGTTGCCTTCTTTCATCAGGCCCATCGCGATACCGGCGACCGGCGCCGTGATCGGTACTCCAGCATCCATGAGCGCCAACGTACTGCCACAAATAGAAGCCTGTGACGTCGAACCGTTGGACTCAAGCACCTCCGAGACAACGCGAATCGAGTATGGGAACTCGCTCTCATTCGGAATAACAGGAAGTAGTGCTCTCTCCCCCAGTGCACCGTGCCCAATCTCGCGACGCCCAGGTCCCCGCATGGGACGAGTCTCGCCCACCGAGAAGGGCGGGAAGTTGTAGTAGTGCATGTAGTGCTTGGTAACCTCTTCATCGAGGCTTTCGACCAACTGACCCTCCTTCTTTCCTCCGAGGGTAGCGATCGAAAGAACCTGTGTCTGACCTCGGGAAAACAATCCCGAGCCATGGCTCATCGGAAGAACACCGACATCGACTCCGATCGGCCGAATCTCGTCAGGAGTGCGACCATCGATACGCACGCCTTCAGTCACGACACGATGCCGGATGAAATGTTTGATCTCCGCATCGAGAACCTCACCGATGGCCAAACCACTTTCGGGATATTTCGTCACCAGTTCAGTAGCGAGTTCACCCTTGAACTCATCGAGAATTTTCTCCTTCTTGAGCTTCTCCTTGTCCTTGAGCACCAGGGGAAGACGCTCCTCAATCATAGAACGAGCTTCACTCTGGATAGCTGCGTCGAACTTCAGCTCGGGAACGATAATCTTCTCCTTGCCAGCCTGGGCGCGAAGTTCTTCCTCCATGCGGCACGTCTCTTTGATCGGTTCCTGTGCCAGTACCAAGGCCTCAACCATCTCTGCTTCACTGATCTCGCGAGACCCGGATTCGACCATGAGAATGCCATTGGCTGTGCCCGACACGACAAGATCGAGCACACTCTCGTCGATCGCAGAAGAGGATGGGTCGAAAACAAGCTCGCCATTGATCTTGCCGACCCTCACTGCGCCGACTGCGTCAACGAACGGGGCATTGCTGATAAGAAGCGCTGCCGATACGGCGTTAATGGCCAACACATCAGGAGAATTCTCTCCATCTGCAGACAGCACATAGACGATGACCTGTACTTCCTGACGGAAGTGCTTGGGGAACAGAGGGCGGATCGACCGGTCGATAAGCCGTGAACGAAGAATCTCGCGCTCGCTGGGACGCCCTTCTCTCTTATAAAATCCACCCGGAATCTTGCCAGCTGCGTACATTTTCTCAAAATAGTCGACAGTCAACGGGAAGAAATCGATTCCTTCCTTGGTGGTGTTGCTGACAGTGACTGCGGCGAGCACGACAGTACCACCCATGGTCACCAGAACAGCTCCGCCAGCCTGTTTGGCCAGCCGTCCAGTTTCATACGTGACAGGCTTGCCTGCAATACTGCCGCGAACGGTCTTTATCTCATCATTCTGCAACATTGGCTCCTACTTCCGGATTCCCAGCCGCTTGATCAAGGAAGCATAACGGTCCTCGTCGACGCGTCTCAGGCTGCTGAGAAGTCTCCGACGCTCTCCGACCAACTTGTAGAGCCCGCGCTTGGAACTGAAATCTTTCCGATGGCTCTGCAGGTGCTCAGTAAGCGCAAGAATGCGCTTCGACAGCATTGCAACCTGAACCTCAAACGAACCGGTATCGTCTTCACTAAGCTTGAACTCACCGATAATCTTCGACTTCTCTTCGGCTGTAAGCATGTTGTACCTCCAAGGTGTCCCTGGACCCAGTCTCACGTCCAGCCGGAACGAGGGACCGAGTGCGGGAGAAATGTACTATAATTGTACCAGAAACACAGGACAAGTAAAGGAAAATCGGTCACCACAAGACTTCACTGTGTGATTCTCTGTCAGTCGTCGACCGGCCCAAGGATGACACGTGCCCTGATCACGTCACGCGAGATTTGTTTAGCGAGCGCGGCTGGCGAGGCAAAACGCACCTCCTCGCGAAGGCGCGTCACAAACTGTACAGACACCAGATGGCCATATACTTGCCGGTCAAAGTCGAGCAGATGTACTTCGACGGTTCGCCTGGATGCGGCAATGATCGTCGGACGAACGCCGATGTTGCACACCCCATTCACAATCGTTCCACCCACAATGACTCGCACGGCATACACACCATCGCCGGGAAGTAGTTTCACGGGATCGGGAACCTCAACATTCGCCGTTGGGAAACCAAGGCATCCCCCGATACGGTTTCCGGTGACGATGACTCCCTCAATAGAGTAGGAGCGCCCGAGAAACCTTGCTGCACGTTCCACGTCACCCTCTATGATGACCGTGCGGATAATGGAGCTGGAGCAAGTTTTCCCGTCGACCATCACGGGGTCGATGATGATGAGTCGGCGCCCAGCGTTGGCGAGCATCCGGGACATCGTCTCCGCGTCGCCGGCGCGGCCCTTGCCGAAATGGAAGTCCTGACCTACGACGACAGCCCATGCATTCAGACGGCTGATAAGGATCTCACTTACGAAGGCCTCAGCGGACAGTCCCTGGAAACGAGCCGAGAAATCCTCGAGCACGATGGAGTCAACTCCGGTCTTTCCAGCATATTCAACACGCTCACTGTTCGTCGTCAGGAGACCCTGGATACCTCGAGTCATCAGTTTGGGGTTTCGTCGAAAGGTATAGATAACAGTCGCGAGAGACGCCTTGTGGCCGTAATCGACAAGTTCTCTGACAATCCGCTGGTGACCGACATGAAACCCGTCAAAGGCCCCGACGGCGACCGCGGAGGCAATTCTGGGATACTCGGAAGACGACAGATAGACGGTGCTCACTCGCTGAACACTTTCAGCGGCCATGCCTTTCCAGCTCTGACCATTGCTATGCCGCCCAGTCGACCATCGAGACGCTTCACCATGATGGTCGTTCCCTCCCCCATGTCGCAGTCTATGGCAAGCCCATGGCCAAATGCACTCCACTGCGCATCGCCAAGGGCAATATGTGGCAGAGTGGCCAGAAGAGCAACCTCTGTCTCGCCCCACGTGAGAAACGACAGATCACCGCCCTGTACCCTGCGCCGCAGCGTTGCCAGAGATAATGTGTCACTCACGCCAAACCCATGGGCTCCCATACGCAGTAGTCGCCCCATACATGCGCCACATCCCAGCACAGCTCCCACGTCCCGGCAGAACCCTCTCACGTAGAAGCCCGGGGTCACCATCATGCGAAATATGACACGGCGAAGGTCAGCATCCTGGCGCTCCTGAAGAACAGTCAACCGCCGCACTGTCACTGGGACCGAGGCAAAATCGATGAGTCGGCCTTGGCCTCGCATTGCTTTGTATCCTCGTACGCCATCCTGCTGTTTGGCCGAAACGTGTGGGGGAACCTGCTCCGTCTGTGCTGTCACGGCTTCGATAGCTGCCTTCACGGCCGCATCCTCGAGATCTGTGGCGCCCTTGCGTTCGATGACTTCTCCGTCCATGTCGTCGGTGATCGTGGTAATTCCCAGAACGAGTTCGCCTACGTACTCCTTCTCACTCGCCGGAAGAAAGGGGATGAGCTTCGTTGCAGAGCCAACAGCAATAGGAAGCACTCCCATGGCTGGAACATCCAATGTACCTATGAACCCAGCCTTGTCAGCGTTCAGAATCCCCTTGACGACGCGCAGAGCGTGAGCACTGCTCAGGCCACTGGGTTTGAACAGAGCAAAAAAACCTTCAGGACGTAAGGTATTCACAGGCCGGACGCCAAGTTCTGAGCGTGGATACCTGTTGTCAGTAAAGCCACCATGCGTCGTTATGGCCCCTTCTGCACATCGGCATCGACCGAAGATGGCGTCACCGTCGCAGAAACAACTCCCTGCATCAGCCCGTCTACTGAGACCGTGTAGCTGCCATCGCCGAGCGGAGGCTGGCTGACGTCGACATACGCCTTGATCTGGGAAGACTTGAGAGCCATGACAGCGGAGTTCGTTCCACTGATGAGGACCGACGCGGTTGTCGTGCCAAGGGACACCTTCCACCCCGGCCCAGCCCCTCGAACCTCAATCGGCACGTCCGGGATGGCAAGAACGACAACTTGCTCGATGACGATACGGCACGACACGGCTTTGCTCCCACCGATGAGCGAGACCCCCGGCGGAAGGGCCAGGTCAACTTGCTTCGTGAGAGTACCTGACTCGCCTGAGATGTCAATTGCAATCGTCGAAACCACCTGAACCTGGCTCAGTGCCACTGCCGTTCCCGTAACCATGACGATTGCCGGAGTGCACGAGCTGCTTGCTACGGCATACCCGCTCATCGGATGCCCGATGACGCTCGGAATGATTGGCACAGTTTTCAGTGTGGACGCGTCAAGAATCGGCAAAATGGCAACTGCTGACCGCGGAGACAGCAGTACGCCCTGGACGATATTGCCGCTGGCATCATAGACGACAACGTCCCCGGCAACTGTGAGGTTGCCGCCTATGGCCGTTCCCAGTTTGTCCAGTGCAACGACCAGCGCTGCTTCCTTCACCTGGTTTACGATCGAACCGGGACCCGATACCTCGATAGAATCCGGCTCAACGCGCAAGGTCCCGAGGACCAGGCTCAGGGGCAACGTGCCACTCACTTCTGGGTGGACAGGAATGGTGACCGTCTTCAGAAGCTCGAGTTGGACGTTGACTTCCTTGGGAGAAACAGTCTCTACCGTCACGCCGGTAAGCCCGATGACCTGAGCTTGAACCGATGCGATGAAGGATCCCTCGGTTCGTCCCCGCAAGTCGACGGTAGGTGTTACGTAGCCACTCGTGACGTTCCACAGCGTATTCATGGGACCACGCAGCGTCACGGTTACCGTAGGAAGCGTCCCTACCAGGACGTACCCCTGAGGTACGTTCACGGCCATCGCTTGTGCCTCAACAGATTTCGTCGTATCAGGACCACGAATCCCGACGACGTAGACCCAGAGCAAAACAGCCAGGAGCACAGAGATGATCTTGGAGTTGAACAGCATGGCACCAATATTACGCTTGGCCATCTCCACCTCCCTGTTGTCCGTTCGACTTCCGTCTGCGTAAGAATCCGGTTAAACTGAACCTGTGCTCGCTGGCTATGGGCTTCGTCATGACCAGCAGCATTCCTCTAAGTTCAAGCGGGCTCAGATAGCGTGTCAATTTGCCGCGTACTGCAAGAGAAATGACCCCTGTCTGCTCGGATACAACGACAACAATGGAGTCAGTCTCCTCCGTAATGCCAATGGCAGCACGGTGCCTGGTCCCAAGTCCTCGCTCCAGGTCTGCACTTGCAGTCAACGGAAACAGACACCTCGCGGCGACGATGCGATTACTTGCTACGATCACGCCGCCGTCATGGAGCGCGCTGTTGGGGTAGAAAAGCGCGGACAGTGTTTCTGCTCTTACCAGGGCGTCAAGCCGGACTCCGGTCTCTACATAGTCTTCGAGACCAGTTTGTCTCTGTAGGCAGATGAGCGCGCCGATCCGGTTCATCGACAGGTACTTGACGCTCTTCACAACCTCATCAACGGACTCTTCCCAATCGTGAACGTCCATGAACTGCGTGCGCGTGTCGGATGATACCAGCTTGCTGCTGCCGAGTCGACCGAGCATCCGCCGCAGTTCAGGCTGGAAGACCATGACAAGCAGCAGTGGCAGAAAGGACGTCGAGAAGCTGCGCAACCAGCTGAACACGCTGTTGAGGGCCAGCAGTCCGGCTTTGAGACTGAGCCACTCCACTCCGAACACGAGCAGATAGTAGATCACGAGACCCTGAGCCAGCTGAAGTGCACGAGTATTTGAGATAAGCCTCAGGACAGCGTAGAACAGAAGGGATGTCAGGACGACATCAATGAGGATGGAGATGCCTCGCCCTAGCGTGAGATTTACGAACAGGTCAGCAAAAAACTTCTGCAGGAAAACCATATCACCTCTCAGCAATAGCGATCATGCGCTTGGATTCAGGTCCAAACCGTGATCCATCATAGTCACCGCACCAGCGTTCGGACCGCAGCCCCGCTGTTTCAAGCAACGCTGCCAGCTCAGCCACAGTATACATACGCAGCACACGACGGTACTCGCGACGCTCTCCCCCGCTCAGAACGACGCGCCTCGTGGAGACAGTGCCATCCGTCGCGTCAAATCGACGCTTCTCCAAGACAAGCCCCTGCCCATTTTCATGCCATTCTTCGGGTACGAAGTGTTTCACGATGTAGTCACGGTTCTCAACATCTATGACTACGCGCCCGCCCCGCCTCGTGTGCTCCGAGACTCTTTGAAGTATCTGCAGGTCTCCGACCTCACCGTAGTAGCCGAATGAGCTCCAGAGAGAGATGGTCAGATCCGCGCTCACGTCGAGCCTCATGACACGACTGTCCATTGCACAGAACGTGACCTTCAACCCCAGTTGCGCAGCACGCTCGCGACACGCAGCGATGTAGTCTGCATTCATGTCTACACCGGTCACCCTGAAGCCGAGTCTCGCAAACTCGATGCTGTGCCGTCCAACGCCACATCCAACATCAAGAACGGTAGCTCCGGGCAGTACTGCGCACATTTTCAGGAGCTGCTGCACTTGGTACCTTGTTCTGGCCGGGTCCACCGTATCCAGAAAGAGGCACCTGTACGTATCGTCAAAGTACTCGCGTGTCCAGTCCGCAGTTATCATATGTCAAAAATACTAAGGCATCAAGGCCAAAATGCAACACGAAAGCAGCTCTTGAACTTGTCTTCACTCAGATCTTTCTTGACAGTAGCGTCCATGCCCGTAGCATGTTGGCATGAGAACTTGGCGATGCATCATGTCCGGCATCGGCACTCCATACGAGAACATGGCCATAGACGAGGCTTTGTTTGATACTGCCTGCCAGTCGGGTATGCCAATCCTTCGTTTCTATGGGTGGACACCTGCCACGGCATCCCTCGGCTTCGCTCAGCGAGCTTCAGAAACTCTGGACTTCGCCGAAATAGGCAGGAGACATCTTGCGTGGGTCCGACGCCCTACGGGGGGCAGGGCGGTGCTCCACGACATGGAAGTCACCTACTCGGTGTCCATCCCACAGTCGGATCCTCTCTATGCTCTCGGGCTGGAAGCATCGTATGAGTGGATATGCGGACCGATTGTCGCAGCTCTCCTGGTTGTCGGAGTATCGGCCGCACTTGCTCCGCATGGCTCCACCGGCTTTGTATCTGCATCGTGCTTCACGGCACCGGGAACCACCGACATCGTCGCCTGTCAAAGAAAAATTGTCGGCTCTGCACAGATGCGAACGCGCGACGGTTTCCTCCAACACGGCTCTGTCGTTCTGAAGAATGACCTGGAGAAACTTTTTGCGGTAGTCCGGACATCCCAGCCAAATGTGCAAGATGCCGCGCAACGGGCCGCTCGTCTCATGACCAGCGTCAGCGACGAGGCACACCGAGCTGTCTCATTCGACGAAATGGCAGCCGCACTCGTTGCAGCCTTTTCGGTTGCCGAAGGCATCCATCTTCTTCGCGATTCTCTTACTGCGCGAGAGGCGCTGAACGCCTCCGGCATTGTCGCCCGGAAATATGGCCGAGAAGAATGGAACGCTTTAAGATGAAAGGAATCATGGTATAGTTCTTTGATTGTTATCTGAGTCGTCTGTCCGCACAAGCAGACTCGACCGAGGAGCGACAGGATGGGAAAAGAAAGCAAGATCAGACAGAAACGTAAGGTGGGACTTGTCGAGAAGCCGGGGAAACATCGCAAGGATCGGTTTCCCATTGTCATGAGAATTATCGCTATCGTACTTGTTGTGGTACTTGCTACGTGGGGCTCCTTCTTTGCAATCAAGAGCGCCACCGGGACGATAGCGTATCAGGTCGGCACCGAGAAGATCCTCCAGTCCGACATCACGGCACGCGTCCAGAATTACATCGATATGTACAAGCAATACGGAATGGATCTGACGACCGCTGAGAATGCGAGCACGCTCAAGTCTGTTCGTCAGAACGTCATCGACAGCTCGATCGAGCAGGAGCTGTTCATTCAATATGCCAAATCCAAGGACATGAAACTGGACCAGGCCAAGCTGAAGACCGCTCTCGACACAGAAGTCGACAATGCCGTCACACAATCCCAGCAACAGTTTGGAACGGACACTCAGGGATTCAATGATGCCGTCATAGCTAAGTATGGCTCGATGGACAAGTTCAAGGCTACGATCCGCACTCAGGTCCAGCCATATGTCGAACGACAGCAGCTGGCCGATGCCGTGACAGCCGAAATCGACGCCAGCGTCACCGTCTCGGACGCGGACATCAAAACTTACTTCGCCTCTGAAGGACGTGTCAATGCCGAGCATCTCCTCATAAATATTAACGCTGACAGTGACTCTTCTTCGACAATCGCTGCGAAGAAGAAGGTTGCTCAGGCCATCTATGACGAGATCGTGAAACAGAAAGCGGAGAATACCACCTTTGATTTCGTTAAGTATGCACAGGAAAAGGCGGCCGAGCTTAACAACAAGACCGCGGGATATGCTACGTACGAGGCCCTGGGCTTCTTCACCAAAGGGCAGATGGTCAAGGAATTCGAGACTGCCGCCTTTGCCGCCAAGACCGGTGACATCGTCGGACCCATCCAGACCGAGTTTGGCTTCCATATCATTCACAAGATCGCTCAAGAACCCGTCAGTGCAATCTATGACACGGCCGAAACGGTGAAAGCTGCACATATCGTCCTCGGCTTCGGAACCGGAGACCAGACAACTGGGGCAACGGCTGCCGAGGCTCTTGCAAACAAGGTGTATGCGGAGCTTCAGCAGGGTTTGTCGTTTAAGACCGCGATCACGAAGTATTCCACGGATGCCGACGCTAAGACGGGGGGGATCCTGGACTATTTCTCGAGCACGGGCGACGCGACCCGTTTCGAGGCCCTCAAGGATCTGAAAACCGGCCAGTACTCAAAGCCCTTCGTCGATGGTTCTGCCTATGAGATCGTCCAGCTTCTGGATCGAAAGCCGCTCGTGAAGGCAAGCCTGAGTGACAAGGCCACGTATGACAAGGTCAAGACCGCTCTGGAAGACGAGCGCAAGGCGGATGCCAAGACTGCCCTCGTCACCAAACTCAAACAGCAATTCCCCGTCCGCGAGGGTGACTGGTCACGTATCACCCGATGGTACAGCCGTGGTATTGGCAAGGTGCTTGGAGCAGTTGGGCAGTGGATCGTCAAAGCTACCGGCAAGGGAACAACGACGACGCCGGCAGCAACGGACACCACCAGCACTCCATCAGCGCAGTAGCTATGCTTGTAAAAGACGGCCCCAATTCGTCCAGAAAGTCTATAGTCCAAGCGCGCCTGAGGGCGCGCCTGACGGCCTCCATCGTTGCGGCTTCGGTCGTACTGGTCGCCCTTCTGGCAACAATCGTTGCCGTTCCCGTAGTACGTTCACGTAATGTCGCTTTCTATGTCAATAGCAAACCTGTTACAGAGGAGCATCTCTCGGCAATGATCGTTGACCTGCCGTTCGATTCGACCAGCAGCTACTACAAGGCACGACCGGATCTTGGTGACGCATCCGATCCGAAGACACAGTACCTTGTGGCAGGATTGAAGACGGAGGCTATCCAGCGACTCATTATCATGCATGCTCAATCCGTTGAGGCTGCTCGGCTGGGAATCGTCGTGAGTCCATCGGCTCTTGACACTGCCGTCGAGGCCTATGTGAAAGATCACGCATCACCAGACGACGCAACCGAGGCAGTCAGACTGCGGTCTCCGGATATGCGCGCATACATTCAGCTCTGGGCCACTTCCAAAGCCTACGAAGAGAACCTGACTAAGGATACCTCCGTATCGTTAGACGAAATGCGCGAGTATTTTGCTACATGGGACTGGAACTATACGGACACGGCTGGGCACAAGCTCACGTTCGAGCAGGCAAAGACAAGGATTGCGAAGGACGCTCTGGCGAACAAGAAGTTTCAACTGATCCTTGAAAACCGAACACAGCTTCTCAAGAAGGAAATCAGTCTCGTGAGCGGCGATACACGTTACAAGCAGTTCATGAGGTGGTGGGACATCATGTTTGGCATCCAGGTCCCGGATTCGCTTGAACCCTTGGAGGTCAACACAGGCTCGTGACACACTCAAGAAGAGTAGCTTCGGCTGGTTCTGCCTCCGCGGAGAACCCCAAGAATGTTAGCCCGAAGACAAACCATCCGCCTCGCAACAGACACTCCAGGGCGGACAACCGCCAGAACAGTTCTCAGGCTCTGCCCGCAATGACCAAGTACAGCGAGCTGCTTCAGGACACCCAGGATGAAACCAGTTTTTTCCTCCCCGTAGACGCACTCAGCGCAGGCACGCACAGGTATCTTTATCATCTGGGAGACTTCTCGGCAGCAAACGCTGCGGAGATGCAGCGGTTTCTCGACGACAAACGTGAAGTGCTTGCGAAGCTCGAACAAGGAAAGCTCGGCAGCAGCGAGCGCCGCTCAGCACTCGTCCTCAGGTCCTACATGGACAACTTGTCCGTCCTGATTGGAGCCGGATACTTCAGTGACACCCTCTGGCAGCTGCGCAACGCCCGACGAGGCCTCTATCAGCTGCTGTACATGACAGAGATCCCCATGTACGTCCGTGGAAAGGCCCTCGTTCGCCGGCTCGAGGAATTGTCCACGCCTCCAACCGCGCCTGCAGAACAAATTCAGCTGCGTTCAGGCTCTCACCAGAAATTAGCTCTTGAGGAATTACATATCATTGACCAGTATCTCCTCTTCGCCGAAGACAGGGCCAGCCGCTTCGATGACAAGCAGGCTATTGTAGAGCGCATCCTCAAGGCACACCAGTACGGAAGCAAACTGGAACTACGGTTGGTCCGTTCCACCAGTACGGGTGATTCCACCCGGGACCCAGTACTCCGCATCCTGTTGCCTTCACTCGAAGATGCAAGCACAACTGAAACACAGGAACATCTGGAACATGAAACGGAGGCGCTGAAACGTCAATTGAGCGAAAAAGCTGCCCAGCTTGATGCGTCCAGAAGCACCGAAGAGGTTGTGAGGGACGTTCTCCAGGCTTCTCTCGTGCGACGCCTGGATCAAGCAACTATCGACGACTGGATGAACAAGGACTATCCCCGCCTCCGCTCGTTTTTCCCCGGCTACAGACTCAAGTCTGTACCCGTGGTAGGGGATGCGCTCGGGACTCGCCCTGCATATGACGATCCAGAAGCGGTTGCTCTAAAAGGTGCTTCGCTCGATCACCGGCAGACCGTCTGTCCAATAGCGTCTTCCCGTCGCTGGCTTTCACCCGAGATCGCTCTGATGATGACTTATTTCCCTGGCAAAGCCTATATCCAGACCGCAATCAGCAGCTGGGACCCATGTTTAGCATTTCACGTTCAGCGAGAGGCATTCATCACGGCACTTTCGCTGTTCGAGCTGCAGAATATCGTCAACCTCGACGGAATGCTGACACGACAGAACAGTTTGCTTACGACGCTCCAACTCCTCATCGAGGATGCTGCAGCTGCGCTCGATATCGAGATCCTTCAGAACAGACTGTCGCATCATGATGCCTGCTCGTTCCTTCAGGAACACGTCCCGTTGCCTCCTGTCCTTGCATCGTCGTTCTCTTCGATCGCCACATTCGACTTCGGAGTCTCTCTCGCCCGGTTCATATTCCGCACTCGCTTCCGCGAAATGCGCAGAATCTCCCGGACCAGCAACAAGAAGGTCTCCTGGGCCTCATTCTACCAGAGCATCTTCGAGCAGGGTACGTTCGACCCCGCTCAGCTCAAAAACCCATGAGCGCTGAACCTCAGCCTACGACGGCTGGCACCGACCGTCCCCTGTTCCTTGCTATAGCCGGCAACATCGGTGTGGGAAAGTCCACGCTTACCCGTCATCTGGCCGACAAGTGGGGGTTGACTCTACTCCCTGAGCCAGTCAAACAGAATCCTTTCCTCAAGCTCTACTACGATGATCCCAAGCGATGGGGCATACAGTCACAACTCTTCTTCCTCACGCAACGGGTGAAACTCTTCAAGGAAGCCGGCGCCCTGAACCATACGAAGATTGTGGACCGCACCCTGTACGAAGACGCAGAGATATTCGCTCGTACAGCGCTGCCCCGCGTCGAATACCAGATCTATCTGCAACTGTACAAGTACCTGCTGGAGAACCTTGCGGTACCCGATCTCGTTGTCTACCTCCGTGCGTCCACAAGAACGCTTTCTAGACGCATACAGTCACGAGGGCGCTCATTCGAGAAGTCCCTGCCCTCTTCATACCTTCGGAAGCTCAACGAACGCTACGATGCATGGGCAAGCTCGTTTCTACTCGCCCCCCTGATAGCCATCGACACTGACGACCTTGATCTGTTTAGCCTCTTCGGCGAGTATGAGAGGGTCACCGACCGCATTGCTGAAGCGCTTCTGCAGAAAGGACTGACATGCCAGCACACGACTACGACACCCAGGCATTCCTGAGCATCTTCCCCGAATCTCTACGGGAGGCACTCGAGCGGCTCGACCGATTCGACGAGCTCGTCGAAGTCGTACTGGACCTCGGACGTGTCCCTGAAGCTCGGTTCGAATTCGACTTCGTTCCCCTCAGCGAGAGCAGGGTGACGAGAGAGGACATCGACGTTGTCGTCCGGAAAGTTGGAGAATTCGATCGCGACAACCGCGCTGGAATCGAACAGACACTGCATCGCATTTCCGCCATCCGCAACAGGCATAACGACGTGGTCGGACTTACGTGCCGGGTCGGGCGCGCCCTGTATGGCAAGATCGAAATCATCGAAGACCTCGTCAATAAAGGCTCGAGCATCCTGATATTGGGCAGACCGGGTATTGGAAAGACAACTCTCCTGCGTGAGGCTTCGCGGTACATCAGTGATACGCTGAAAAAACGCGTCATCATTGTCGATACAAGCAATGAGATCGGTGGAGACGGTGACGTCCCCCATCCCGGCGTTGGATCTTCTCGTCGTATGCAGGTCCCGCTCAACAAAGAGCAGCACGACATCATGATCGAAGCAGTGGAAAATCACAATCCGGAGGTCATCGTCATAGATGAAATCGGTCGAATCGAAGAGGCACAGGCTTGCCGAACGATTGCTGAGCGAGGCGTCGAGCTCATCGGAACGGCGCACGGCAATGATCTGGGCAACCTCATCACCAACCCGACCCTCATCGACCTGCTCGGGGGTATCCAGACCGTTACGCTGAGTGATGAAGAAGCACAGCGCCGTGGGACACAGAAGAGTGTTCTCGAGCGGAAGGCTGCTCCCACGTTTGACACCCTCGTAGAACTGCGTGAACGCGACATCCTGGCCGTGTACCGCAACCTGGCAGACGTTGTCGACAGAGTCCTGCGCGGCTTCGACGTGCAACCCGAGATACGCAGGAGAACGGCCGGCAAAGAGTTCGTGATCGAACCCCCTCATCAGGAAGAGGCTCCCATATCACAAACTGGTACTGAGCAGCTCTGGACACAAGATTCCAGCGTCAGACTCTACATCCAGGGGGTCAGCCAGAGCTACATCGAGCGGGCTTCTCACAGTCTGCACGCCGACGTACGGGTCGCACGCACGATGGAGGATGCAGACATTGTACTGCTGAGTGATGCGCTCGCAGCCAAGAAACCATTTCTTGTGGAACGAGCTGAGGCACTCGGATTACCGCTGTATACGACGAACAAGAACAGTTTGGCTGCCATCAAGGATCTCCTTAGACGCATCCACTCGATGTCCGTGGAGAAGGATCAGTATGCTTCCTGGGTTCATCTCATGCGCGAAGCCGCCTCCTCTTCGACCTCGCGTGAGCTGCCGTATTCCAATGCCTTCGAGCGGCGGATACAACACAGACTGGCAGAGCGACTTGGGCTGTTCAGTGAGAGTGAAGGCATCGAGCCGTTCCGGCGCGTTGTCGTCTATTCTCCACAGATGAAGCCGACTCAAGGTTCACCAAAGGCCGTATGATGCGACGCGCCTTCTTTCTTACATTCGAGGGGATCGACGGATGTGGCAAGAGCACACAGGCTGAGCGGCTGAAGCGGGCGCTGACGGAACGACTATTCCCTGTCACGCACACATTCGAGCCGGGAGGAACAATGCTCGGACGGAAGCTGCGAATGATCCTTGTGCATGACGAGCTCAACCTGTCCCTGTTCTCTGAAGTGTTGCTGTTCGCGGCCGATCGCAGACAGGACATCGATGAGATCATCAACCCCGCACTAGAACGTGGTGACATTGTCATTGGGGAAAGATTTGCAGATTCATCTGTCGCCTATCAGGGGGTTGCAGGGAGGGTCGGCAAAGAACGAGTCGAGCGACTTATGGACATTGTCACTTCGGGTCTGGCCCCCGACCTAACCCTGCTTCTGGATATCGATCCGCGCATTTCCCTGGCTCGGAAGACCGACCTCGACCGGATCGAGCAACGAGGATCGTTCCTTGACGTCGTGCGCCACGCCTTTCTGGATATAGCCACAAGCCAGCCGGGACGGTGGGTGATTATCGACGCGGCACGTCCTGCGGATGACGTCTTCAGTGATGTGCTCAAGACAGTGTTGAAACGACTGGAATAGTGGAGGTGTGAACATGCCCGAACGGCACTCTGGTGAACCTGACCGCATCGACGAGCTTCTTGGAAGCCTCCAGGAGTCACGTACAACACAAGCTCCCACTAGGGCTCCTGTGCCCTCCACGCCGCAGCGTCATCACAGAACCAGGATCTGGATCGTGTTCATCCTGATTGCCGCAATTGCGGCCGCAGTGGTCTTCGTGCTTCTCCAAGGAAGGAAGGCGAGCTTAAACATCCGATCATTCCCGTCAGGAGCTACCGTGCTCCTCGACGAGCGGCAGGTCGGGACAACACCGCTCGTGCTGTCCGGGGTAACCCCGGGGACCCATGCGATACAGATCCGTCTGTCTGGTTGGGAAGTCTGGAACGGCACCACGACGGCAGTGAGGGGATCCACAACGCAGGTCATTGCAAACATGATACACGCTGCCTACTCGCTGGTCGTCACGTCCACCCCACCCGGCGCAACAGTAACGCTTGATGGCGTAGCCAAAGGCGTCACGCCTTTGACAGTGGCGGGCCTCAAACCACGTAACTATACACTGGTCGTTTCCCTCAAGGGCTACGCGGGGGTCTCGCGCACAGTCGACCTTTCCGATGCGACGCAGAGCACGCAGGACTTCTCTCTCACGCAGGCCTTTGGCAAACTGAGTATCACGTCGACCCCGACTGGAGCCAAAATTTTCATGGACGGCAAGCCGTACGGCGTGACACCATTGAAAATCGACTCATTCCCCGTAGGTGACTATGTTCTGACACTCAAGCTGGACGGCAACTCAGACATCACAGATACCCTCTCGGTAAAAGAAGGCATCGTTCTAGCAAAACAGTACAAGTTCGAGCTTGCGCTTGGCGAGCTAGCCATTTCCACTGATCCGACGGGAGCTTCCATAACAATCGACGGACAGGCCACGAATCAGATTGCACCTTTCACCTTCAACGGATTGAAAGAGGGAACACACGAAGTCTCCCTGGAACTGCCGGGGTATCTCCCCTGGTCAGGAGAGGCAACTGTGTTTAAAGGCCAGACGAGCCGCCTTTCCATTGCCCTCACGAAGTTGCAGTAACAACAAGTTGACGGGAAACGTCTCAGCGCATATACTACTGAAGCCGTACAGGATGGGGAGATAGCGGTGCCCTGTCGCCCGGAATCCGCTCACCGGGGTCCATGCTGGGCATACGGGACGCACGCTTCCGAAACAGTCCCTGTCGAAGGCGTTGAAGGCTGCAAACCATGCAATGCGAAGCTCTGAACTCTGCCAGGTCCGGAAGGAAGCAACAGTACTGAGTGGAACATGTGCCGTGGCCTGATGCAACTGGAGCTGGAGGCAGTCAACCACGCCGGGGGTCTGCGCAACAAGTGCTCAGCGTACGGTTTTGTGTTCCACCTACCCTCGACGGAGAGCAGTCACAACACACAGGGTAGCTATGCCCTCACCCCTACCGATCCAGCCTATTGTATCGTTACCAGTCACCTTGACGTCGACATCGCTCGATCGAAGTCCAAGGAGGCGCGCGACCCTTCTCTGCATGGGAACCTGGTAGTTTCGCAATCTCGGCTTCTCAGCGACAATAGTGATATCCGCGGAAACGATCCTCAGTCTGCGAACCCGTCTATCCGCCATGACGTGTTCCAGAAGCACGGCGCTGTTGATCCCAAGGAATTGTTTGTCCGACGATGGGAACATGCCGCCGATGTCTCCCGCCCCGGCGCATCCGAGAACAGCGTCCATGACCGCGTGCAGGACGGCGTCGGCGTCTGACGTCCCTTCGAGTCCCAGGTCGGAGGCGATCCGGATGCCACCAAGGATCAACGGTCGACCGGCCGCGAACCGATGCACATCGTAGCCGAACCCGACTACCGTCCTGGTTCCCGCGGTAAACGCCGTCTCGACAATCCTGGTATCCCCCGGCACCGTCACTTTCACGTTCTGTGCATCGCCTTCGACGCTCGCGACCCGCCCACCAATCGACTCGATCAGCGCTGCCTCATCGCCAAGAGATGTACTATCAGCGCAGTTGAGATACGCAGACCGCAGAGTCGCCAGTTGGCACAACTGAGGAGTCTGGACAGCGACGACGCCCCTTCTGTCCAGCACGTGTGACCCGCCTGCCGATGCTCGTCGCAGCGAGTCGGTCACCGGGATCACCGGTACGACAATGTCTCCCATATCCCTGGCCGCGAGTATTCTCTTCAGAAGTGCTCTGCAGACCAGCGGACGAGCCCCGTCGTGGATCAGAATCCAGTCCTGATCGGAAGCACCGTTGTCGGCAAGCGTCTCAAGACCGCGGAAGACGCTTGCGGTGCGTGTTGGGCCTCCGCTCGCCAGAAGAACACGTACACGGAGCGGGAGAGCTGCCTGGGCAACGCATTTCGCCATCTTCGCACGGTCCTGCTCTCTACAGACCAGAACGAGCCGGCGCACCGGCACCTGGCACACTGCCTGTAGAGTGGTGCAGATGAGCGGTCTCCCCGCGACAGGAGTGAGCAGCTTGTTTCGTCCAAACCGCGTGCTATCTCCAGCCGCCACGACAATGGCGGCAAGACTCGGCTGACGAGGTCCAGTAGTCTTCACTGCGACTCACCTTCGGCATCGGAGACTCGAGGAAAACTAGTAGCAATGGCCTCACTCACATAACGTTTTCGGTAAATCGTCAGACCATGCAGGTCCGACAGGTCGTCATGGGCCTTGTCGCTTATGATGAATTCCTTGAACCCCATACGGGTCCCGAGTTCGATGCGCCGGTGCAAGTTGAACACGGGGCGCAGATCTCCTGCAAGACCAACCTCTGCGATCGGCATGACGCCGTCGCGCATTGCCACATTGCGTATTGCACTATATAGCGACAGGCCGATACCGAGATCGATCCCTCGATCCTCGACCGAGAAATCACCTGAGATATTGACGTACACGTCTCTGCCGCTGGCGCTTGTACCCGCTCTGCGTTCGATGACGGCGAGCGAGATCATGAGCCTGCCATAGTCCAGTCCAGTCGCAATACGGCGCGGAGACGGCAGGTAACTGGTGGCAGCGAGAGATTGCACCTCAACGAGTACGGCGAAGCTCCCTTGAGCTGCAGGGACCACCACGGAACCCGGCTGCAAGTTGTGGACGTCCGTTACGAATGCACTCGAAGGATCGATGATGGGGACCAGCCCTGACGACGTCATCTCGAAGAACCCTGTCTCCCCGCTCCTGCCGTAGCGGTTCTTCCCTGACCTCAACAGTCGGTACGCACCAAATCGGTCTCCCTCCATGTAGAGGACGGCGTCGACCAGATGCTCAACGTACTTAGGACCCGCAATCGTCCCGTCCTTGGTCACATGCCCAATGATCAGCGCTGCCACTCCAGACTTCTTGGAGAACCCCGAGATGGCAGCAGCGGTCGTCTTCAGTTGAGCCGGCGTACCGGATCCGAAGAAATCCTCCTCCGTCGAGAACGACTGCAACGAATCCATGACAAGTGCCACAGGCCTCGCTCGATCAGCCATGGCCAGTGCATCAGCAAGCGAATTGGTGGTAGCAAGGAGAAGGTTCTTCGGGTCCAGCCTCAGCCGCCGAACGCGCCCAAGAATTTGAGAGCGAGACTCCTCGCCGCTCACGTATAGTACCTTTCCGTGTCGTCCCAGAGCAGTTGCCGCCTGCAGGACGAGTGTCGACTTCCCGATGCCAGGCTCACCTCCTACAAGAACGGCGGAGCCGACCACCAGGCCCCCTCCCAACACTTCGTCCCATGGTCTGATGTCGGTTACCATACGCTGCTCAGGCTGGACATTTTCCACTGCGACTTCCAAATCCGCCTCTGCAGGCAACGCCCCAGAGATCGGCAACCCCGACACCGGTCGCTCGGCGACCTCGGCCTCGGGAACGTCCTCAACGAACGAGCCCCAGGACTCACACTCCGGACATTTGCCGAGCTTCGAGACACTGATATGTCCACACTCGCTGCACCTGTACTGAACCTGGGGCTTTGCCATCATGCCCTCCTATGTCGAGACACAAACGTCAGTCCTGTGACTCCCTTCTCTTCAGCTGAGGGAACAAGATGACCTCACGGATGGACTCCACGCCGAGCAGGAGCATGACGAGCCTGTCGATTCCAATGCCCAGCCCACCCGCTGGCGGCATACCGTACTGCAGGGCACGCACGTAGTCGAAATCCATGGATTGGCTTTCGTCATCGCCCCTGGCTTTCACGGCAGCCTGCTGTGCAAACCTTTCTTCCTGGTCCATAGGGTCGTTGAGTTCGGTGAAGGCATTGGCAAGCTCCATCCCGCCGGCAAAAAGCTCGAAGCGCTGAACTCTCTGCTGCTGCTCTGCCATGCGCTTGGCAAGCGGAGAGATTTCCACGGGATAGCTACTCACAAACGTCGGATCGACGAAGTTGGGTTCGACCATCTTGTCGAACACTTCGTTGACGACGTTGGCATATTCGAACGACTTGTCCATGTGAATGCCAAACTCTGCGATCTTGTGACGGGCTAGCCCGTCATCCCGCAGTTCTTCCAGCCCCACGCCCGCGTATGTCCGCATAGCATCGTCAAATGTCGTCCGGGCAAATGGCCGGGTGAAGTTGATCAACCGCTCACCCATGTGCACGTGCGGCGTGCCCGTGACCTTCTCGACTAAGTCAAGGATGAGATTCTCGGTCAGGCTCATCATACCATCAAGATCTGAATAGGCTTCGTATAGCTCCATCATCGTGAACTCAGGGTTGTGAACCGTGTCGATGCCCTCGTTTCTAAAACTCCGGTTGATCTCGAAAACCTTCTCGAAACCACCGACCAGTAGTCTCTTCAGATACAATTCCGGAGCAATCCGCAGGAATAGATCCTGATCAAGTGCATTGTGGTGCGTCACGAATGGACGCGCAGTTGCACCGCCTGCGATCGGTTGAAGCATCGGAGTCTCGACCTCAAGATACCCTCGCTCTGTCAGATATGTCCGGATATGAGAGACCATGCGAGATCTTTTCTCAAAAGCCATCCGAACCTCAGGGTTGACCATGAGGTCCACGTAACGCTGGCGATAACGGATTTCGACGTCCGTGAGGCCATGAAACTTCTCAGGCAGCGTACGGATCGCTTTCGACAGAACCCACAATTTCGCGACAGCAATGGTCTTCTCTCCGGTCTTCGTTACAAATAGTGTTCCTTCGACCCCAATGATGTCACCGGAATCGACGTATTTCTTGAACCAGTCATAGGAAGGCTCTTTGAGGTCATCAGAGCGCACGTACAGTTGGATCCGCCCGGACATGTCAGCCAACACGAGGAAACACGCCTTTCCGTGACCACGAACGGCCATGATACGCCCTCTGGCGCGAACCGTCCTATCTCCCAGCTCCTCAAAATGCTCCACGATGTGGGTTGTTGCAAGCGCATCGCCAAAACTGTGTCCAAACGGGTCGATCCCCTGTTCGCGCAGTTCCCCGATTTTGTCCCTGCGGCTTTGCTCAACCTCGTTGAGTTCCAGCACGACTATACCTTCTCGATGGAGAGAATCCTATAGGAGACCCGACCCTTGGGGATACGCACAGCAACGGTCTCCTTCTCACGCTTCCCCACGAGGGCCTTGCCCACGGGACTATCAATGGAAATGCGACCTTCCATTGGATCGGCTTCGAGATTGCCAACGATGGTGAACCAGCGAGTCTTGCCAGTCTCAACGTCCAGCACCTGAACCTTGCAGCCCATGTGAACTTCGCCAGTGCCCGTATCGCCTGGTTCGACGACCACGGAATGCTCGAGCTGACGCTCGACATCCATGATGGTTCCCTCGATGAACGCCTGTTCCTTCTTGGCCTCTTCGTACTCGGCATTCTCTGAGAGATCGCCGAACCCTTTGGCCTCCTTAATGCGCTCCGCAATACGCAGGCGCTCCTTGGTCTTCAGCCTGTCGAGCTCCTCAAGCATCTTCTTGTGTTGAGAGGGGCTGATGTACAGCTTCTCTTCCTCGTCTTCACGCGCATTGGTGATTTCAATCTCTTCATCGAAACGCTCTTCTTCGTCATGCATCATGGCGAACCTCCTCGCTGGCACTCGTGCACAATGCACGGTACTCATTCAGCAGCTTCTTCAGCTGGTCTGCTTCCTTCACCTGGTTGATGCGTCCTCGATATGTCGTTGCCTCAGGCAAGCCCCTGAAGTAGAAAGCAAGGTGCTTGCGCATCTCCTTGACTCCAATGACTTCACCCTTGAGGGTGACCTCGCGGTCGACATGCTCCTGCATGACCTTGAACCGCTCGTCGACTCCGGGCTGTCGAGGATTCCTGCCACCCAGAACATCGTTTATCTGCTCGAAGACCCACGGATTCCCGAGAGCCGCCCGCCCTATCATCACGTAGTCGGCTCCAGTGTACTCGAGAAACCTCTTTGCGTCTTCCGCTTTCTTGACGCCTCCGTTCGCGATGATCGGTATAGTCGCCTTCGCCTTTACTGCAGCGATGGCATCCCAGTCCTTCGAGCCCGAGCGTCCCTGCACGGCGGTACTGCCATGAATCGCAAGGGCTGCCACGTCGTTCTTCTCGCAAATGGCCAGGATTTCCCCGGCAACGTTGTCGTCGAGCAGGAATCCTTTGCGTATTTTCACCGTAACTGGCAGTCGTGTCGCCCGCACAACAGCGGACGTGATTGCATCGATAAGGGGTAGATCCCTCAGCAGTGCCGATCCGGCACCGGTCTTCACAATTTTTGGTTCGGGGCATCCCATATTGATGTCGATGGCATCGACTCCAGCCTTGGCCAGAACCTCTGCAGCTTGCGCCATTGCATCAGGTCGCGCCCCAAAAATCTGGAAGTCAACAGGGTGCTCAGCAGGATCGAACACCAGCATCCCGAATGTCTTGATGTTTCTGAACTTGATACCGAGGGACGAAACCATCTCTGTGTAGACCATCGCTGCGCCATAGTGCCTGCACAGAACGCGAAAGGGAGAGTCACCATAGCCCGCAAGGGGCGCAAGAAACGCGCGCCCATCGAGTTCCAGGGCCCCTATGTTCACTGGGTCTTGCCCCTGTTCAGCTCAAACAGGATTCGCAAGCCATCGAGCGTGAGATTCGGCTCATGCACACACTTCGTTTGCAGGCCGGGAAACACCACGCCGGACAGGCCGCCCGTCAGGATCACTCTGGCATCTGGACAATCCGTGTCCTGGCGGATACGCTCAATCATGCCATCGACCATAAAAACGGTACCCCAGACAATGCCAACCTGCATCTGCGTGATCGTGTCAATTCCGAGGCTCGTAGCGGGGCGCTCAAGCTCAATACGGGGCAGCTTAGCTGTCTTGCTGAAAAGGGATTCGCTCGAGTTGAGAAGGCCAGGAGCTATGGACCCCCCAAGGTATCTTCCGTCGCCGCTCACAAAGTTGAACGTCGTCGCTGTCCCAAGGTCAACGATGATGCAGGGTCCCCCATATTTCACGTACCCACCGACACAATCAGCAATACGGTCGGCTCCCATCTCCGATGGAGACTCGACCTCCCATGAGATGTTAGTATTGAGTGCCGTCGAGACCACCAGGGGTCGGAGATGAAACATACGATCAACGAGGCGGCGCATGATCGGCGTAAGCGGCGGCACAACAGAAGCCAGAACCACAGACTCTATGTCACTCAGCTGAACATCCGCATACTGAAACAGACTGCGGATGAACACGCTGTATTCATCGGCAGTCTTGCCTCTGTCGGTCGTCAGACGCCAGCTATCGCGCAGGACAGTCCCATCGAATAGGCCACAGACTATGTTGGTGTTCCCGACATCAATGGCAAGAAGCATTGTGGCGCGCCTTCAAAACTAGAATGGCGGAGAGACCGGGATTTGGACCCGGGAGGCGGTATTATCCACCCACTCGCTTAGCAGGCGAGTGCCTTCAGCCACTCGGCCATCTCTCCGTGCTTTGAAATCTGACAAACCCGCACTATTGCACGGGCTCTGACCAATTATACTGGCTTCCCACGCATTATCAAGGGTCGAGTTGCATCATCTATCGTGAACAGACAGGAGGTGGCCGTGGTGCTGACATCCTTGTATGAGCATGGGGGAGGGGCAGCATCGTGGTGCCAACAATGCAAGAGGGGGCAGCATGTCGGGAGAGGTTATCCTACGTTCCCTCTGTGCCCGGAAGAAAGAGGAAAGAATCATGCTGCAGGAGTTCTGCGCCACGACAGGCTCCAGCCCTCCTTATGCAGCCTTCCTGCTCCGCACCACTGCGCATCGCCGGCCATCATTGCTGGAATGATCATCGTGACCATTGCGATATCACAGCGAATCCGGCATACTATGGACACGCGATTTTAGAAGAATGATAAATGCTTTCTAGTGGCAAGGGGGATGTGTATGCATATCACGCGCATCTGGGCTGATGAATCAGGTGAATCCCATTATCAGGATATCGAGATAAGTCTAGCTCCATCCGGACCTTTGGGATGGATGTCCACTCCCCTTCTCGTGACATCAATGATTCTTCGTGAGAACGAACCAGGATACGACTACGATTGGCATGTTGCACCTCGAAGACAGTACATCGTCATGCTGGCGGGTTCCGTAGAAATCCAAGCGTCTGACGGAGAATCCAGGACATTCGGGCCTGGTGATATCGTTCAGATGGAGGATGTCACCGGCAAGGGACACAAGTCCCGCTCCCCCGATGACAAATCCAGGAGATCGATTTTTCTCCCGTTGCCTTAACGATCAAATATCCGTTGTTCTTTTCGGGGAATTCTCTCAACAAAGTGAACCCCATGAAACCGTTTTGGTTTATCTACAGGGTTCACTTAGATTGCGGGATACAAATCAAGAACTTGCAGATGATGGTGAAAACGACGTTCATGAGACCTGCGATAATGATACCCCCACTGCATAAGGAAGTCTTTCGCCGGCTCCAATTGCGATTATCCCGAGTATGAACACCAAAGAACTTCCCAGGAAGACTGGGGCCTTGAAACCCACCACCACATCGAATAAAAAAGCCCCGATACCAGCTGCGAACAAAGTGGCACCACTATCCGACCCTGTAAGAATCGGAACGAGCTCCGTCGCCTCGAACATGGCAAACGTGTGCTGCAAACTAAGCACAACCTTCTTTCCGTTGTGGTCTCTATTTACCCCAATAACCCCCTCAACCTTTCATAGCTAGTGATCCATCATCAGCAACGGTAACCCTTGACACAAAAGACCCCGATGCAACGATTGTTGTAAGATGATCACAATAGTCAGGGCATACAAGACATAATACTCAATCAGCTTAGTCCCCCTATTCTTGATATCCTCTTTTCGTCATCATGGCGCAATGGCGGCATCTGGTTCATGCCGACGTGTCGTCGGGTCGGACCGGCAGGAACCCGCAGGCGTCTTGGTTATCCAATTGTCGACGGGTTCCTTGTTTCGCATGGCCCGCCATACGTCCTCGAACCTCATGGGCATGTGCGTCAGGTCTGCTCCGACAGCGGCCTGAATGGCGTTTCCCAACGCAGGTGCCACAGAAATCATGGAATGTTCCCCGACCCCTCTTACGCCATAGGGTCCGTCCAACTGAGGAGTCTCCACCACAATGGTTTCAATCTCCTCGGGCAGGTCCATTGTGGTGGGGATCTTGTTATCCGTGAAAGAGGGGTTCAAGAGATGGCCCTGTTTGTCGAAGACATACCCTTCGCATATAGCCGTGCCCAATCCCTGGATCATCCCCCCTACGGCTTGGCCTCGGACCATCCCGGGGTTGATCACCTTGCCCACATCAAAAGCAGAAGCCACCTTCAACACCTTGTACTCCCCCGTCACACCGTCGACCTCAGCAATGATACCGTGCGCACCATAAGTCCAGTCCAAAGCAGGATTCCCTTGTCCGGTCTCTTTGTCGAGGTTGGATAATCCGTGAGCGATATACTGCCCCACCCCGATCAAGGGTCCACCGATGCTCTTCCCGTCCGGGTAGGTATACCCTATGGACAGTCTAGCCCACGAAATCATCTCGGAAGGCCGGTGTATGACATAAATTCTGTCAGCATCATGGGTCAAGTCCTCTGGATGGGCGCACAAAGCCTGAGCGGCCACTTCGTATCCTTTCTTCAGTAGATCCTCGCAGGCTAAGACGCAGGCATTACCGGTCAAGATGAGTCCCTTGGATGCCACTGTCTGCCAGTCGTAGGGATCCCGGTCAGTGTCCTTCTCCAACGTCACTTTGATTTGATCCAGCCGAAAGCCCAACCGTTCAGCCACGATTTGAGTGATAGCTGTGGTCGATCCCTGGCCGATCTCCATCAATCCGACATTAACGTTGACGGTTCCATCGGAGTTCATCTTGATGACCGCCGCAGTCGCAGTATTTGAGGGCATGGCTGGAGCCTTGTGTAATGCTGCAATACCCTTGCCTATCTTGCGGCCGGTCCTGCGTTCCCGCTCCTTCTCCTCCTCAGTCAGCTTCCCGTAATTGATCGCCTTCGCGACCTCGCTGATACAGGTGAGCACATCACCAGTATTGTCTGTGATCCTCTCCCCGGTCAGGCTGACAGATCCAGGGCGCAGAGCGTTCTTCAGTCTAAACTCCAAAGGATCCATGCCGATAGCACGGGCAATGAGATCCATGTGACGCTCCACTCCCCAATGGAATTCAACATGGCCGAATCCGCGATACGCGGTGCCGTAGGGCTTGTTGGTATACACAGTGTAAGCGTCAATCCATGCATTCGGGATTTCATATGGACCTGCGGCCGAATACCCCGATGCCCGGGTCACATTGACCGCATAGTCCGCGTAGGCACCGGCATCCCAATACATCCACATCTGTTGGGCCAAAATCTTGCCTTCAGCTGAGACGCCAGTCTTGATCTTGTAGGTAAGAGCGCTCCGGCATGGCAGAAGGCTGAACTCCTCTTCCCGGCTGGCCTGCAGTTTAACGGGCCGTCCCCCGGCTTTCTTGGAGAGGCACGCCACCAAGGGCTCAATGTGGATTCCGGCTTTTCCGCCGAACCCGCCTCCCACGTGGGGGACCAACACGCGTACTTTGTTCAAGGGAAGCTTGAAGGCATAACAGAAGAGATTCCGCACCGTGAAAGGAGACTGCGCGCTGGACCAGATGGTGACATTGTCGTTCTTCCCCCATTGGACGATGGCTACGTGGGTCTCCATGGGCACATGCTGAACCGAAGGATTGTCATATTCCCGTTCGATGATCCAGGTCGATTCGTCAAATCCCTTCTGCACATCTCCCTTTCGCAGTTTTGAAAGGTTGGCTATGTTGGTTCCTGGAACAGGTGTGAACGCTGCCTCGACATAATCGTATGTTCCAAGATCAGGATGAACCAGAGGGGCTCCTTCCTTCAACGCATCCATATGGTTGAGCACCGGATCCAGAACCTCGTATTCGACATCGATGAGGTCCACGGCCTTCCGTGCGATTTCCAAGGTATCCGCCGCTACAGCCGCGACAGCCTCACCGTAATGTCTCACCTCACCTTTCGCCAGGATATCCTTGTCCACGATGTACAGACCGAGTCGGTAATTCAATTCGGCTCCTGTGAGTACTGCCCGCACTCCTACCAGGGCTGCAGCCCTGGAGATATCAATATGTTTGATTCTCGCTCGTGCGTGCGGACTCTTCTTCACCTGTGCATACAGCATCCCCGGCAAAGACATGTCGCTGACATACATCGCCAAACCCGTGAGCTTCTCGATCGCTTCGACACGGAGAACCGATTTTCCAACATAGGCGAACCGGGCGGAATCGCTATTTTCCTGCATATTCCAACCCCTCCTTCCTCGTCAGTTGGCCGGTGGTGTCCAGCACCGCCTCAATGATTTGCTGATACCCCGTGCAACGGCACAAATTGCCCTCCAGGCCCTCTTTGATCTGTTCCACCGTGGGTTTCGGATGATTGTGGATAAGCTCCTTGGCGGAAATGAGCATGCCAGGGGTGCAAAAACCGCATTGCACCGCATGGTTCCGATCAAAGGCTTCCTGCAGTTTGGACAGCATGCCATCCACGGCTTCTCCTTCAATGGTCTCGATGGCCGCACCATCGGCCTCCACTGCGAGAACCATACATGAATTGACAGTCTTGCCGTTCATGTATACCGTGCAAGCGCCGCATTCACCCGCGCCGCACCCCTCTTTGGTGCCGGTCAGACCAACATCCTCTCGTATGAATCGCAACAACGTGCGGTTTTCTGCAACGTCCCGTTCATACACCTGACTATTGACTGTCAATCTGATTTTCATCCACGCACCTCCGCCAACAAACGCCGTACGAACGTATTGACCATGAACTCCCGGTATTCCTTCGTACATCTGACGTCGCTGATAGGGCTGATCATGTTCATTGTAATCTCAACCGCTTCATCGACCTGGATGTCCATGGGCAATCCCTCCGTCACCACAGGCGTGGGCGCGGCTGAACTGACGGCGATCCGCACATGCCCGTTCACGACAGCCACCGCGACGCCAATGATTCCCAAATCGTGTCCATTTATCCGCTTCAGCTTCCTATACTTCCCTATGGCTCCCTTGGCTTGCGTTGGAACAATGATTCGTTCCACTATCTCATCCGGTGCGAGAACTGTTTTTTTGACACCGATGAAGAATTCCTTGAGGGGAACAGTCCTGGTCCCACGGCTGGAGGCAAGCACGACCTGTGAATCCAAACACAACAGTGCCGGCGCCATGTCGGAACAGGGCGAGGCGTTCACCACATTCCCTATCACTGTCGCTCGATTGCGGATTTGATAGGACGCCAGATCGTGTCCGCATTCCTGGAGAAGCGGAAAATAGTCCCGGACCGTCGGATCACGGAGCACATCGTTGATGGTCACGGCTGGTCGTAGAACCAGGCCTTCACCTTTGCTGTAGGTTATGCCAGAAAATTCCTTGATTTTCTTGATATCGATGACCATGCCCGGCTTTACCGTACCGTTGCGGATATTGACCAACAGATCGGTACCTCCGGCAAGAATCTTCGCATGCGCGTAGTCCGTCGAGAGAAGATCTAACAGTTCTTCCCGGCTCTTCGGCGCGACGTATGAGAATTGATGCAGCATATATATCCTCCCCTTCACGCCAACGATGGCGCGTTTGGCTCAAGACCGAACAGGAAGCCAGTGGCGGCGTCATAACCAGAGCTATGACCCAGGCGGCCAAGAACTGCAAGCGCTTTCGTGAACTGATTCATGCGAGCCGGTTCTTCGCTGGTGAAGGCTCTAGCCAAAGCAACAAGAGCATAGGAAAAAAGTTGATGTTGGGCTAGAAACAAGAACGAGAGGGAAACCACTCCGGTTCGTGGAACATCCCCTCCCGCCTGTTCAAGTGCTTGTTTCAGCCATTCCTCTACAAAATTCACAGGAACGTGACCTGGCGCATCCTTTGGCTGCTTCGTTCGGGCATACACCGCCAGGGAGAATCCACAGAGGAAATCATCTCCTGCGGGTGTAAGTCCAGGCCCGAGACCCACGAGGTTCATCGCGGCATCAACCGCCATCTCAAGGGAATGGGCGGCGAAGGCATCTGCCAATGCCAGAGCGCCGGTTCTGAACCGTCTTACGAACACGTCCCCATCAAAATGATGAGACGACAAATCTTCCCATCGGAGGGCAGCGCCAGCGGCTTCCTGGAAAACCGACAATTGCTCACCACAATCGACCACCGCATCTAGATCCCATACAAGCCCATCTGGAGGTGTTTCCTCCGATTGAGATGTCCGATGTGTTCCCATGAAGGAAATCCGGAGTCCGCAGTTGAAAACCAGCGCCGTGTCATCGGCATACGCCAAAACACCCTTCTTCAGCCCTAATGTATCAAACTGAACGGAATCACCGTTCGCATATCGAACAATCGCTGCTATAGGATGTGCGAATGATTCATCGGACAGCAGGGTGAAGAGACGCCCGCTTGCCTCATCGACTAGATTCACCGCGGAGGGATAGACAGAGTGTACACTGCAATGGAAAGGAGGCTCCGGGAACGCGGTCCCCAGTGTACGAACCACCGGCACACGATCTTCACATAATGCAATGCGCATGAACCAGCGCCTCCCTTATAGCAGTATCCACGTTCTCCCTGCCCCATTCGATGGTACGTCGGATGATATTGACAGCTGCTTCACAGTCCCGGCTGCCTATAACATCCAGAATCACCAAATGATCCAAACGCGTTGTCTTGAGACGTTTGGGATCGGTGATGTCAGAAAGCCAGACAAAAGGTCCCCCTCAACACTTATTCTCTAAATACGAATACATTCACCGGGTTGCCGGGTCGTTCGTCCGACTCTTTGACCGTGGCATTCAGTTTCATGCCAATCCTCGGATCTTCTACCTCTAGCTGTCCTGACGCCCGCAGTCCGTTTTCGAACTGCACAATCCCAAACAACAGGTACTTCTTGGTGTATCCTTCCGGCAAATTCCACACCCGAGTCCACGTCAGAAGTACACAGGATCCCTCCAAGTCAAAGGTTTCCCATCCTTTCCCAGTCACTGGATCTCGTCGTGTGGAGCATTTTCCACAGACCATGGGTGCTGGATAATACACTGCACCACAGGTGAGGCATTTGTAAGCCTTGATTGTTGGAGTCTTCGCTCCATATATACTGAAATCTATCATGTTCTCGACCCTAATCCTTTGCACAGATAAGTGCAACCACGTTGTTGCCGAATCCTCCGAAATTGACGGACATGCCGTACTTTGGATTCCTCACCTGTCGCCCTTCCTCTGCCTCTCCGCGAAGCTGCCTGACAAGTTCCACGGCCTGGGAGACGCCGGTCGCGCCTACGGGATGACCTTTGGACTTAAGACCTCCGGAAGTGTTGATCGGAAGTCGCCCGTCGATGTCGGTCTCCCCCTTGCGGACCGCCAGAAAACTTTTCCCCCGCTCAAAGAATCCAACCTCCTCGCTGATGGCCAATTCCAGGATGGAGAAAGCGTCATGGAGTTCTGCAAAGGAAATATCCTTTGGTCCCAGGTCTGCCATCTTGTAGGCCTTTTCCGCGGCCAACCTGACCGCCTCTAGTCTCAGGGGGTCCTTGCGGTTATGCACGCAATGTGTGTCTGTGGCACTGGCGATTCCTGCGATACGGATAGGCTTCTTCTTGAAGTCCCTCACCTTCGGGGAATCCATGTTCACCAGCAGCAGCGCCGCCGCGCCATCGGAGACTGGACAGGTGGAATACATGCGCAAGGGTTCCGCTACATAGGTGTTTACCACAGCCGCCTCGGGCCCATCAGCGATGGCCTCGATGGTACAGGGAGCCTGGATGTGCGCGTACATGTTCTTGGCTCCGTTTCTGTGGTTCTTCACCGCCAGCAAGGCGAGGTCTCGTTCTGTCAAGCCGTATTTCTCCATGTACAGTCGCGTGAACATGCCTCCGAACGCGGGAAGGGTCAACCCCATATCGTATTCCGCTTCGCTGTGGAGTATGGTAGCCACAAGATCGGTGGCTTCCCAGCCACTCACCTTGCGCATGATCTCCCCACCGACCACCAGGACGATATCAGCCATCCCAGAAGCGACGGCCATGTAGCCGATTTTAATGGCGCTGGCCCCGGATGCCGGCCCGTTCTCCACCAATTCAGCAGGCACCGGTTCCATGTCCATGCGACTGATCAGTGAAGACGCCACGCCCGATTGATGGCAGAACATCCCGGAGGCCATGTTGCCAACTACGACCTGATCGATCTCCCGTCTCCGCTCAAGGAATCCAGCATCCTGGAGGGCATCAGTAGCCGCATAAGCCATGACGTCCGCCAAGTCATACTCGGACGAGTTGCCGAACCGTGTATGCCCGATCCCGACAATGCCAACCTTGATGGCCACGTGCTACCTCTTGAAACCCGGAATTTGGACATACTCGCTCGGCATAATCAGTTTCTCGGCCGATTTGAGGTCCTTTTCAGGAACAGGACGCGTGCCGGTGCATTTGACTTCCCTCACCGCGTCCCAGAGTTTCCGTGTGAGTACATACGTGGGGACGCCACCCAATTCGCTGCGGACTTCGGGGTACTGTGAAGAACGATCCTCAAGCTGGTATTCGATCATCCAGCGCTTGAACCCGTTTGGGCTCTCCGCGACGATATAGACCTCCTCCTCGCCTAGGACATCGATATGGTTCTCCATTTTCGCCGCAAAGAGTTGAGCTCCGACCCGGAGGCCGCGCTTGATGGCCAGGGTATGCAGGCTCATGCCGAGTTTGCTGCTGACGTGGCGGCTGTTTACGATGCCCGCGATGACGCCATCGATGACACCGACAAGCACGAATTCGTTGGCCACCCGATAGCGATACCAGCCTAGCACTTCGGCATACATCCGGGCGGCAACGATGTCATAGAAATCCGATGGAACCCCGATGAGAGGATAAATGGTTCCAAGCAGGATGCCGGTTTCCTCACGTCTGGCCTCGCGGACGACCATCTTCTCCCCAGAAGCAAGGGTGATGACCTTGGGTGGATAGGGTTTAAGCGGAATCTCCGGCGGTCTGAGTTTCTTCTCCATTTCGTCAATAGCCATAAGGTTTCTCCTTTTGTACCGCGGTTCGAGGGGCGGCATCCCGCACATCAATCGTCTTAACGGACATAGCGGTCCGTCGTACGTCTATCATGAAATCATCCCCTTCTTGCGGGCTTCCTCATGAAGCCAAGGGTTCCGTGCGCCAGCTACATCGCCGAAACGTGTCAGTTCAGCTTTTGCCTTTTTCTTCATGAGTTCTTCATAGCGGTCATCCTCTACATGGGCCACAATGCGTGCGATGGAGGACTCGCCGTCTACGAATCGCCAGGGGTAACAGCCAATGACGGCCCGCTGGTTGAGTAGAAGATCGATATCACCACCAACACATTCGGCATGGATCAGTCCATGACTGAACATCTCGATGTGCATGAGCTGATATTTGTCATCAGTGAAGATTTCTTCCAGAGTTTTCCCGTATTTATTCTTGAAATGTGCGTCACATTCCTTGGCCTGTCTGGGCATCCACTCCCGGATTTTGGTGTTCATGGGATGGTCGGCGCTGCCGCAATCCACCCCGATCCAGCGGAGCTTCTTCTTCTTGGCCCATTCAGCAAACTCGCGGTCGGGGCCCGGATGCTTGATCATGTAACGGATCTCGTCTGCCGTTGGCTGATCCCAGCCATAGTGGTGAAATCCCGTATGGATGATGAGGATGTCCCCTTCATGCACCTCCACCCGGTCTTCTACCATTTTGGAAGTGTATATATCGTAGTCGGCACAGATGTCGGACAGGTCTACGATAGCTCCCTCGTGCACCAGGAAGTCCATGTTCAGACTAGCGATGTCTTTGCCTGGTGTGTAGAAATGTATTTCGCCGTCAAGGTGAGTGCCGACATGATTCGAATGGGTCACCACCTGTCCGTTCGCTCCATTTGGAGCCAGCCGCTTGAAATACTGGACCTGCAGGGGAATGTACGTTGGCCATGGTGGAGTCCCGATCCCCAACGGAATCGTCAAATCGATAACCTTCATCCCATACCTCCCGAATATGGTGTGTTATGTATCGCGTCTCCGACGCGTCGCATCAACAGCAATACTTCTCTGCGAAAGCTACCAGCGCATCCCGAAAACAATTCTCCGGTGGTTTCACCAAACCAGCCCCCACCATGCCGATACCTGGTTTTTTGTGGGCGATACCAGTATTGATCACCGGAAGAATGCCTTTTTCCACGACCTTCCGTACATCGATAGCTGTCGGGGTGCCTCGGAAATCCAGAGCCGGAATCCGGTACTCTTCGTTTTCAGCCAGAGTTATCTCGTACATCCGCTTGGTATAGGTGATAGCGTCAGCTGGAACTCCACCAACGAATTTCACGATGGCCGGTGATGCGGCCATGGCGAAAGCGCCAATTCCGGAGGTTTCGGTAATGACCGAATCGCCGATATCTGGGGCCGCGTCCTGTGGACCGAAGCCTGGCAGGTACAGTCCCTCCACCATGGAGGCGGGACCGGTGAACCAACGGTCTTTCAACCCCGAGATCCGGATACCGAATTCCGTGCCGTTGCGAGCCATCGTTGTGATGACCGTACTTCCCTCTATTCCTGCGGCTGCGTCCATAACACATTTCGCACCAGGCATGGATAGGTTAAGAAAGAAATGGTCGTTCCTATGCATGAACAACAACACTTCGGAGAGTGCCTCTTTCTTCTCGTCCAACATGACCAGATGTGGGGCCAGTTCCCGTATGATCAGCGACGTCCCCGCCCTGTTGCGGTTGTGTCCCTCATCGCCCATCTGCAAGGCCTGCACGATAAGACTTCGCAAATCTATAGGACCATGCCGTTCGATCGCCTTGCTCAAGATGGGGGCGAGAACCAACTCCATCCAGCGGAGCCGATCAAGCACTTCGCCGGAGAACGCTCCATACCGAAGCACCTTTCCTAATCCCTCATTCAGGGTAGCATAGGCCCTATTCCCATAGGTCTCGTTTCTGATAATCCAGACTGGCATCCGGCTCGTCATGACGCCAGCCATAGGACCCACCGCCGAATGGTGGTGGCAGGGTTCAAACGATATCTTTCCCGAGTTGGCCAACTTCTCGGCCTCCTCTGGTGAAGCAGCCAGTCCTTCGTATATGAGTCCGCCGATTATCGCTCCACGCATTGGACCACACATGCGGTCCCACGTCACCGGGGGGCCTGCGTGAAGAATGAGATTGGGACGCATGCCTGGAACGACATCCTTGGCTATGCCGATTCCTTCGATGACAGGCTTTCCTTTCAAGATACGCTGTACTGCCTGTGCATTGGCTGCATCGATATCGATCCGGCACGAGTACTCCAGCCGGTCCAGCACTTCAATCATGTGGATATCACCGCCCGCCGGCGGAGCCCAGTCGACTTGGATCACTGCGGCACCGCATGCACTCAGATTAGACGCAAATGATTCCAGACCCAGATTGGCCACTACCGGGCCTTTTGAAAACAGGGAGAGGATATGCTGAAGACCAGTAGGGATCATGCTGTATGGAACGACAGTGGTTGGAGCTTGTGTGGAAAGGGACTCTATCCCCCTTGCGACCGCTTTGGAGGAAAAACCGGTCCTCTTCTCCATGACCCGTACCGCCAGCATGGCGGCTTGATAGTTGGAAGGCATGACGACGATCCCTGCTCGCTCAAGCTTTGCGACTTGAGATTCGAAACCTTGAAAGTCTCCAAGGGTTCCCGTTACAGATGTGATCACACACAGATATCCACCACGGGCGCGAGCGGCTTCTTTGGCCCTCATCAATGAGGGGATCATGGCTCCAGCGGGATCGGGATGGGAGCCATATCCCAACACACAATCCACCAGCATCACGGCGATCTCAGGATCTTCTTGTTCCGCGTCGATGCGGTCTGTACGGGTGCTGGGTTCGATCATGGGATGGGGCCGCCCCACGGTGAATACATCGTCTCCCAGATCCACCACGGTATGCCCTATCGATTTTCTTGGATTCGACAGCACGAATGTGGGATCGATTTGGTTGTTCGAATACACCGCCCCGGTCAAACGATGGAGAAGGAGCCATGCCTCATCAGCCAGCGTGCCGCCGGTATAGTACCCCCGGATGAACTTCTGGCTCTTCCCCATGTTTCTGGTTTCTTTCTCCACCAAGGCATCGATTTCAGTTTCGTACCGATCAAAAGGCCAAGCGGGATCCTTCGGGGTAGCTTTTTTCGAGCTTCCCGCGAACTCCACAGCGAGACGGGCTGTTTCCTCAAGGTTCGATGCCCAATGGATGTTTCCCGTGGTGTCACCTACGGGAGTTTCCCATCCTATAAAATGTACCACAGCAGGTTTCCCAGTTCTCTCCAGCGCTGCGATTACCCGTGCGACCACCGAAGGTGCTGGAGGCTTGGAGACGACGACTATCACACTGGTGTCGCCGTCAGCGCCGAGGGCATCGATTCCCGCCAACATGGTGGCACCGCCAACCTTCTCGTTCTTCAGGTCTCTTCCACCGGTGCCGATGGCCTGACTGACTCCACTGCCAAAACGATCGATAAGACAGGTCACTTCCTGTAGCCCAGTACCGGAGGCGGCTACGATACCCACGGGGCCGCGGGAAACCACGTTCGCGAAACAGAGGGGTTTGCCACTGATGATGGCGGTGCCACAGTCGGGGCCCATCACCAGAAGACCCTTTTCCCTTGCAAGATTCTTCAAAGCGATTTCTTCATCCAGGGATACATTGTCGGAAAAGAGCATGACATGGAGGCCCTTGTTCAAGGCCTTTCGGGCTTCTCGAGCCGCGTATGCCCCGGGCAGAGAAATCACAGCGATATTCGCATCGGGAAGGATATCAAGGACTCCTTCGATCGAACGTGGAGCCGCTTCAGAGACACCTGATACCGTTTTCTTCTTTCCAGCCAATAAGTCATTAGCCGCGGCGAAGACGGTTTCGAAGGCCGATTCGGTTTTGCACTCCAGTGCGACGACCAGGTCACCGGGGCTGGCGTCTTCCAGCTCATCGGTGGAGAACCCCTGGTCACGCAGGAGATCGATATTCATGGGGGTTCCCATTGCCACGGTGGCTGACACCACATCAACACGTCTCTCAAGATCCCTGCTCATCAGCATCAGGAACACGGAATCAACATAGGCATCCTTGCGAATCAAGGTTCTCTTCATCGTACCTATCTCCTCCGATGTGGACCGCATCTGTGTGAAAATTGAATTATGTGCATGATTGTATGCAAGTCAAGAAAGACGCATCGACTCATCCAATATGGAGGTGAACTGGCTCCGTAAACTCGTGAGAAAAAGGAGGTGAAGAATGACTAAATACTGTTGTTCCTTCGGACGAGCAAGGAGCAGTGGAAAGGACAGGCAGTGTGTTTCGTCGTCCCCGCGGAGGCGGGGACCTATGCGCCAATTCAATGATGGATTCCCGCATACGCGGGAATGACGGAGACAGACGATTGCAGGAAGGAGACAGCCTCTGGTCATCAAGAAACGTGGCAGCTACGCGTACATCTCCAGTGAGTCCACGACCTGATGGTTCACCTCCATTCTTACATAAGTTGACACGGGCCAGAAGCTTTGCAGACGTCAGAACAGTACATCTTCCCCGGTGCCTGAGATACTGTCATGACCCTTCAGATATCGCCGGCCCAAGTCTGTTATGACGCGCCCCTGCGAAGTCCGCGCGATAAAGTTCAACTGCACCAGGTACGGCTCGATGACGACGGATACCGTGTCGGGATCTTCACTGATCGCTGAGGCCAGGCTGTCAAGTCCCACAGGGCCGCCCCTAAACTTCTCGTCGATAGCGGCAAGGAGCCTCCGATCGATGTCCAGCAGGCCATACTTGTCGATGTTGAGCCGCGAGAAAGCCTCGTCGACCAGCTTGACATCGACGACAGGAGCCCCCTTCCATGCTAGGTAGTCTCTAATGCGTTTCAGGTTCCGAAGTGCTATGCGAGGGATGCCGCGTGAGCGACCGGCAATGCGTCCGGCAGCAGCCGGCTCGACGACCGTCTCAAGCCGGCAGGCGGCATTGGCAATGATCTGGGCCAGTTCCTCCTCATTGTATGGATCCATGCGCATGACGATGCCAAACCTGTCACGAAGAGGGCCGGACAACATGCCAAACCGGGTGGTCGCTCCGACAAGAGTGAAGGGCTTGAGGCGTATCGTAAGTATCTTGGCGCTTGGCCCTTTCCCGAGAATTACGGGCAGTTGAAAATCCTCCATAGCAGAATACAGAGACTCTTCCACCGCGGGCGGTAGACGATGAATCTCGTCGATGAACAGCACATCCCGCTCCTGGAGCGATACCAAGATGCTGGCAAGATCACCTGCCCGCGTGAGTGCCGGTCCACTGGTGTACTTGAACCGCACACCGAGTTCGACGGCAATGATCTGCGCGAGTGTTGTCTTACCAAGACCAGGAGGTCCGTACAGCAGGCAGTGGTCCAATGGCTCTTTGCGCCTGAGTGCGGCCTTGATGAAAATGTCCAGGTTGTTCCGCAGCTGTTTCTGTCCTATGAAATCCTCGAGGCGTCGTGGCCGAACAGTCGAACCCACCGCGTCACCCTCGGTCTTCCCGGACGACAGTGGGGCTTGAATGACAGGTGCTTTCCGACGTACGCGCTTCTCCTCGCCGGCAGCCATACCCTATTTCCTCGAAAGAAGCTGCAGGGCATCACTCACGAGTTCCTCGGCTGAACGGTCCTTCGTAGCGCCAAGCTCCCGGAGAGACCCACTGATCTCTCGCTGTGAATATCCGAGAGACCGGAGTGCCATCTCCACCTCTGCCAGCACAGCGGGTTCGGTTCCTGTCATGCCTTCTACGGACAGAAGTTCAGCGTACTTGCGGTTGACAATCGGGCGCAACTCGATGAGGATGCGCTCGGCATTTTTCTTTCCTACGCCGGGCGCGGAAGTGAGTAACCCAACATTCTGCTCCCGCACTGCTTCGATGAGGCGAGATGCAGGTGCAGCACGCAGAAGACTCAGGGCGGTCTTGGCACCGACGCCCGGAACATGCTCGACAAGATCGGCGAACACTTCATAGTCCAGTGGTTCGACAAAACCGTAGAGCTCCTGCCGGTCTTCCTTGACGACATGGTACGTCCGCAGTTCGACCTCTTCCCCAACCTCGAACACCGCGGGGTCTACCACCCTCACCTCATATCCGATGTCGCCAACAAGAACAATGACAGCGGAACCCAGTCTGCGATATACGGTCCCCCTAATGAGAGCGATCATCGGTCTCCTCCGCCAAAACTGCCTCGCGATAGGCCCCTGTGAACGCATGGCAGAGGGCGATAGCAATGGCATCTGCTGTATCATCCGGCGTAATCTGTTCCTCGACACCAAGAATCCGGCGTACGGCAATCTCGACATTCCTCTTGCTCTCCATGCCATATGATGAGACAGCCTGCTTCACCTGCTGAGGGGTATACTCGAACGCAGGAACGTGACATGTGCCGATGGCAAGGACAATGACTCCGCGCGCCTCACTGACCTTCATGACCGTCCGGGCGTTTCGAAAGAAGAACAGGGACTCGAGCGCCACTGCATCCGGTTTGTATCTGTGAACGAGTCGACGGACGCTGTCATAAATGTACTTGAGCCTGTCTGGATATGGCGTGTCGGAACGCGTTTCCAGACACCCATAGTCAAGAAGGGCTACGGTGTCACCGTCTGATGAGACGACACCGTAGCCGATGCGTGCCAGTCCGGGATCGATTCCCAGAGTAAGCATACGGTCTCTAGCTTTCCTGCTCCAGCAGCTTAATGATCTCGTCGCTCATTTCATAGTTGGAGAAGTAGTCGCTGACGTCATCGTGCTCGTCCAGCGCTTCCTCCAGCCGCGCGATCTTTCGCGCGTCGTCGATGGCGACGGCAACAAGGGTCTTGGGAATCATGGTGAGAGACGCCGACTTCACGACAATCCCGACAGCCTCGAGAGCATGGCGCACCTTGTAGACATCCTCAGGTCCGGTGATGACGGTCGTCGTCTCATCGTCCTGCTTGAGATCCTCTGCACCACTGTCGACGGCAATCATGAACAGATCGTCGTATCCCTTGTCGGCAGGGTCAATTTCCAGTAAACCCTTGCGCTCGAAGCCCCAGCTGACAGATCCGTTCTCCCCCATAGCACCACCGTGCTGAGAGAGGATCCTTCTGATTTCCGACGTCGTGCGGTTTTTGTTGTCAGTCGAGACCTGGATGATGAATGCCGTGCCATTGGGGCCATACCCTTCGTACGTGGTTTCCTCGTAGGTGACACCCTCCATTTCTCCGGTTCCGCGCATGATTGCCTTCTTGACGTTGTCATTGGGCATACCTGCTGACTTGGCTTTTTCTACAGCCGCCCTCAACCGCGTGTTCGTTTCGGTGCTCCCGCCGCCTGCCTTCGCCGCGATAATGATCTCACGAGTGATCTTGGTGAACGCACGACCACGTTTGGCGTCTTCTACACCCTTCTTGGCCTGAATATTGTGCCACTTGGAATGCCCGGACATCTAGACCTCCTGATTTGAACTCTGTTCTGCCAATCGCAGAAAATGTTCATGTACCCTCGTATCACTTCCAAGCTCCGGATGGAACGAAGAAGCAAGGAGCCTTCCTTGCTGCACATAGACCGGCCCCCGTGCTACCCTTGCCAGTATGTTCACAGAAGGTCCTGTTCGGATGATCACCGGCGCCCGGATGAACAGCGCATGTAATGGCGTGTCCAGCCCTTCGACGTCCAGATCCTCCTCGCTCGACTCTTTCTGACGTCCAAACGCATTCCGCTGAACAGTTACATCCAGAAGTCCCAGATGAGGTTGTTCCTGACTTCCCTCAATATCGCGTGCCAGAACGATCATTCCCGCGCACGTGCCATAGATCGCCATTCTGCCTGCGTTGAAACGGTCGATGATAGCTCGATCCACTTTGTACGTGGCCATGAGCTTCCCCATGGTTGTGCTCTCACCTCCTGGGATGATCAGCCCATCCACGAAGTCGGCTTCCTCGGGAAGACGGACTAGACGGACCTGCACGCCGAGGGACCGCACCATACTGGCATGTTCTCGGAAATCACCCTGAAGAGCGAGGACACCGATGATCACGCCTAGTTATCCCTCACCTGCATCTTATCCAGCTCGACGAGCGTGCGTGCGTCTATGCCTGTCATACCTTCCTTCAAGCCCTTGCTTACCTCGAAGAGCACCTTGGGATCCTCCCAATACGTCGTTGCCGCCACGATGGCTCTTGCTCTCGGAAGTGGATCCGAACTCTTGAAAATGCCGGAACCCACGAAAACACCATCGGCCCCGAGCGTCATCATGAGCGCTGCGTCGGCCGGAGTAGCAATGCCCCCCGCTGCGAAGTTGACCACAGGAAGACGTCCCAGCATACGAACTTCGCGCAGGAGCTCAACATTGACCCCAAGATCCTTCGCCTCGACCACGAGTTCATCTTCAAGCATCGATTGCACCTTGCGAACCTCGTTCATGACGGCTCGCATGTGGGTGACCGCCTCAGAGACGTCTCCAGTGCCCGGCTCGCCCTTGGTCCTGATCATCGCCGCTCCCTCGCTGACACGTCGCAGTGCCTCGCCCAGATTGCGCGCCCCGCATACGAAGGGGATCTTGAATTGCCACTTGTCGATATGGTAGGTGACATCGGCGGGAGTCAGCACTTCGCTCTCATCAATGAAGTCGATGCCCATGTACTCCAGTATCCGTGCTTCGGAGATGTGTCCGATTCGTACCTTGGCCATGACGGGAATCGAGACAGCGTTCATGATCTGCTCGACAAGCCGTGGATCAGCCGCCCTTGCGACGCCGCCTTCCCTGCGAATATCGGCCGGAATACGTTCGAGTGCCATCACGGACACTGCACCGGCTTCTTCGGCAATCTTCGCCTGGTCGACCGTCGTGACATCCATGATGACGCCACCCTTGAACATCTCTGCCAAACCGCGTTTCACTTTGGTTGTCCCGATCTCAGCCATGTCGTCACCACCTCTTTAACCTTTAAAGTTTACTGTCATTTGCTGATTTGGCAACGTATTCAGCCGCACACCTTCCAGCCAGAAATCCAGTTGAGAAAGCTGCCTGCAAGTTATAGCCACCGGTGATAGCCTGCAGGTCCAGGAGCTCGCCGGCAATGAACAGTCCAGGGGCGAGTTTCGATCCCATAGATCGCGGGTCGACCTCTCGCAGCGAGATACCTCCCTGCGTGATGACCGCAGAGGCAAGAGGTTCGGCCCCTGTGCACCTCAGTTTCACGCCCTTGACCGACCTGGCGACCGCAGCAAGGGTTTTTTGGGGCAAGGGTATCCTGCCCTTCCCTTCGATACCCCATACCCGCATCAGCTCAAGAGCCATCCGCTTCGGAAGAAATCGCGAAACATGTACCAGAATCTCGTCGGCGTTTCCACAAGCTTCAATCTCGTGAAGTTCCTGGTCCGATGTCCTCCCGGGTCGCAGGTCGATGTACAGAATGACAGTCTGACCATCGGCCAGAGCAGGCGCGACAGCCAGACTCAGCGAGAGAACGGCTGGACCTCCAATCCCTCGGTCCGTTATCATCACTTCCCCTTGCCTGCGATCCAGCAGGTGGGGGCCAACCCAGGCCTCGACGGCAACGCCTTCGAGCGAGGTCCCTGCAAGTTCACTCAGCCACTTCTCGGCACAATGCAGGGGCACCAGGCCGGGCAGCAGGCGACAAGGATGATGACCCAGATGCTCAAGAAGTCCATAGCCGTCTCCTGTCGACCCCGTACCAGGATAGGATTTTCCACCCGTGGCCATAACCACGGCCCGGCAGTGCACGAACCCACGGGACTCCAGGCCGATCGTCCAGTCGCCGGACCGGGCATTGATGCTCTTGACCCGAGCCGAGTAAAGCACGCTGACACCTTCACGCACGAGCAGTAGTCCGAGAGCCTGAACAACGTCCTGCGCCTTGTCTGTCACAGGGAACACTCGGCCACCCCGCTCCGTCTTGAGTTGCAGGCCAGCTTCAGCGAAAAGAGCGACAAGATCATCTGAGAAAAAAGACTCGAAAGACGGGTAGAGGAACCGGCCGGAAGGGCCAAAGGCCTGGACAAACTCGTCCACCGAACGTGCATTTGTGAGATTTGCCCTGCCTTTACCCGTAATGGCCAGCTTCCTGCCAAGCACTCGATTCCGTTCGAGGACAAGAACTGAACCGTCGTGATCGAAGGCTTTGAGGCACTTTGCAGCAGACAATGCCGCCAGCATACCGGCAGCACCTCCACCTATGACACAGATTTCAGCTCTTGTTTCCATCGCCAGCTAGATTATAACAGATTTGTGTGCGTCACCGTTGCCCACGTTGCTCAGCAATCCTCACTGTTCTTCTTGCCAACCGGGGGAAATGGAATACAATCATCGTTGCGCGCCCGTAGCTCAACTGGATAGAGTGACGGTCTACGGAACCGTAGGTTACAGGTTCGATTCCTGTCGGGCGCACCAGTCCTGACATGGCTCTTTCTGATGTTGATTGCATGCTTCTTGCGCTTGAGGAGGCCAGGCGTGCCTTTAATGAAGGAGAGATCCCTGTGGGATGTGTTGTCACAAAAGCTGGAGAGTTGCTTGCTTCCGCACACAACACGCGAGAGGGCGCCAAGGACCCGACGGCACATGCCGAGATGCTTGCGTTGCGGTCCAGCGCCGAGCGTCTGCAAGATTGGCGGCTGGACGGATGCGTCCTGTATGTTACGCTTGAACCGTGTCCAATGTGCGCTGCCGCGATAGCTCTTGCGAGGGTACAACGGGTGGTGTTCTCAGCGTACGATTTTGACAACGGAGCCGTGGGAAGCAATGGCAATATGCTTACGCGCCCTATCTTTGGATATGCTCCGGAGGTGGTTTCTGGCTTGTTGCGCGCTGATGCTGAGGCTGTCTTACAGCAGTTCTTTGCACGTGTCAGGTCTAAACGGAGAGGTGGCTGAGCGGTTGAAAGCGCCTGCCTCGAAAGCAGGTAACGGGGTTCCCTCGTTCGTGGGTTCAAATCCCACCCTCTCCGCCAGCATTGCACAGATGCTGGAGCTATCGTCAGTTTGCACATTTCTCGATGCTGTCGAGCAGCCATGAACTCAGGCACTGCTCCTAGATACGGCATCGGCTTCGCTTCGCTTCTCGATGAAGCGTCCCGCGTTCCCCTCAGCGTCACGGGGATTGTTCCTCCTAGCCTCGTCGGCACCATGTATAGAATCGGCCCCGGTAGATTCCAGATCGGGGGTCACACTGTTGGACATTGGCTGGATGGTTTCGCCCTCCTCTCATCAGTCAACTTTGAACTACACGGAGTCACCTGCAGTAACCGCTTCCTCGCGAGTTCCTGGTATCGTCGGGCCCTGACGGAAGACGCCGTGCCGGCTGGTTGTTTCGACTCCCAGTCCGTCCATCGGGGCAGTCACCTCTCCAACGACAACGCCAATATGAACATTACAATTTGGAGAAATGAGTTGGAGGCTCTTGGCGATACACCCCAGAGCGTCCTGATCGATCCGACGACGCTGGCGACAATACGCACAAGGCCATGGGCTCACCTGAACAGATGCTGTGCCTCCTCGCCACACCCCGTCTTCGACCATCTCACTGGAGAGCGTTTCGACCTGTTGCTCTGCAATGGGGATCCTGCGGGATATGCCATTACCGTCACCACTCCTGAAGGAACAACGCGACGCCTGTGTGCTTTCCCGTCTTTGCGCCTTGGATACATGCACTCTTTCAGTGTGACACCACGATGGGTCGTTCTCGTCGAAGGGCCCTTCACAGCATACCCGCGCGCGCTGAGCTCATCCAGACATCCGTACCTGCGAAACTACGTCTGGGATGCGGGGCGAGGGAGCAGGATTCTGGTCGTCGACCGGAGAACTGGTGTGCTGAAGACGACGCTTTCCGCGCGCCCGCTGTTCGCACTCCACCACATCAATGCCTGGGATGACGGAGATCAGGTCATCGTCGATCTTGCCGCTTATGCGGATCCGAGTATCCTCGACGCTCTGGCTTTCGATGATGGAGAGGTTCCTGCAGGCGATTTTCCCGCTCCGCTGGCGACCCGCCTTGTCATCGACCTGGAGCTCGAGCGCGTTCTTTGCTCTCCGCTGAAGTGCCCGCCGGGAGAGTTCTGCACGCTCGACGGCAGGTTTTCGATGCGCCCGCACACCATCCTGTTCGCTGCAGGGCCAACGAGGACGGGCGAACTGATCAACCGGCTGTACCGTTACGACTTTACGACCGATCGACTTATCGAGTGGTCCTCTGACAACTGTTTCCCCGGCGCTCCGATTTTTGTTCCCGCTGCTGCGGATAGTCAAGAAGGAGAAGGCTGGCTGCTGACTATTGTGCTCGATGTTCTGGCAAAACGCTCATTTGTCCTGATCCTGGATGCTGTGACAATGACCGAACAGGCCCGTGCATGGTTTCCTTATGCACTGCCGTTCGGATTACATGCACTCTTCGTGCCGGAGGAGGCAACAACATGAACTCATCGAATCGCATAGGCGCATCATCGTGCGAGGTCCCCGCCGGGGGTCGCTACGAACGTCAACTATGGATGAAACAGATTGGTCCTCTGGGGCAGGAGAAGCTGGGAAGAGCGTCTGTTCTCGTCGTGGGAGCTGGAGGACTTGGCTCTCCGATCCTACTGTGCCTGGCTGCCGCTGGAGTGGGCACGATAGGAGTGGTCGACGGAGACTCAGTGAGCCTGTCCAACCTGAACCGACAAGTGCTCTACTCCACCGGAGATATCGGCCAACCCAAGGCTCTCATAGCCAAAGAACGGTTGGTGGCGTTGAACCCGGAAATACGAGTCGAAGCCTACCCGAGTCGACTGGATCCGGACAACGCCTATGCCCTCTTCAGTGCCTACGACATGGTCGTCGATGCGTCGGATAACTACGGCACGCGATATCTCGTTTCCGATGCTGCTGTCCTTTTTGACAAGCCGCTGTTCGTCGGTGCGGTAAGCAACCTCCACGGCATGGCGTTTACGGTCATCCCGCGAACAACAGCCTGCTTCCGCTGCCTGTACCCCAAGTCTCCTACTGCTGCCATGGCGCGCAAGGAAAGAGCTCGCGGCATTCTCGGCAGCACTCCAGGCATCGTCGGTTCCATCGTCGCACAGAACGTGCTCAAGTACATCGTGGGGTGTGGAGACTGGTTAGCTGGCAAGCTGCTGCTCGTGGATGGAGAGGATAATCGTTTCGAGCTCGTGCCACTTGAACGCGACCATGCCTGCCGAGTGTGCGGTGACCAACCGACCATAACTGAGTTGTTCTCTATGAACATAGATCCCCGGCAGAGTTCCTGCTAGGTGTGGTTGCTCGAGGTTGGCGCGCAATCCGTCCCGGACAACCTGTGCTATTCCTCCAGCGCCACCCATACCTTCGTCCCGTCGAGCTCCAGAACCGGCGCACTCTCCCCCAAATTCACGATTAAGACCTGCGCTCGTTCGGCTTGAATCTCCAGCGTGCTTGCAAGGACCTCTTGTGCAATGCTCGCGTGTGCACCCTCCAGAGCAGACGCAACGCTGGGGTCTGAGCACACCAGTGTCATGCGAACGCGGTCGGTGACATCATAACCTTTATCCTTGCGCTGCCCCTGAACAAAGTGCTCAACCTCTCGCACGTACCACTCGGCTCGCAACTCCGGTGTCACCGTAGCATCGATCGCCACGACGATGTTTGCCGATGACGCTGCGAACAACCCACCTTTTCCCGTGACCGTGCTGATGACGTCGTCCCTCGTCAACAGGAATGCCATGCCGTCCAGATCCAGTGAAGTCTGGCCAGTGCTCTCGATTTGAGCATAGATTCTCTCCGGATCTTCTGCCAGTGCCTTCTGGATGGCGGGGATCGATTTCCCAGCTCTCTTGCCCAGTACGGGCAGGTTGGGCCGGAGCGTGAACTCGGCTATGTCTGAGGCGTGAGCCGCTTTGGCAATAGACTTGACGTTCAGCTCGTCGCGGATGATGTCGGCATGGGAAACCAGCGCGTCACGAGCCTGCGCGTCGTGAACGTAGACAGTCACTGCACTCAACGGCTGTCTGGTTTTGACGCCCGCCTGCTTCCTTGCTGACCTTCCCAGCGACACAACATCCATGATCACCTGCATCGCCCCTGTGAGCTGCGCGTCAAACAAAGACTCGTCAAACTGGGGAAGATCGAGGAAGTGTATGGAAAGTGGGGCCTCGACATCACCCGACCGGACGAGGTTCTGGTAGATCTCCTCTGACATGAACGGCGTGAACGGCGTCAGCAGCCTAGCGAGGTCAACCAGGACCCTGTAGAGCGTTTCGTATGCCGACAGCTTGTCAGTGTCGTTTTCACTTTTCCAGAAACGCCGCCTGCTCAGGCGCACATACCAGTTGCTCAGCTCCTCGACGAAATCCTGGATGCACTTCGTTGCCGGGTTGATGTCATAGGCTTCCATATCTGAACGCACATCCCTGACGAGCACTTGGAACCGACTCAGAAGCCACCGATCCAGTTCCGGCCGCTCGTCGAACGGCAGCTGGGCAACGTTCGGATCGAAGTGGTCAATATTGGCGTACAGCACGAAGAAACTGTAGACGTTGCGAAGTGGTATGATAAAGTTTTTGAGGGCGTCGGCAACTATGTTCGGCCCGAACCGTCTCGGGTACCAGGGTGGAGTGCTCGTATACAGCGACCATCGGAACGCATCTGCCCCCTGCTTGTTGAGAATACTCCAGGGGTCGACAACATTGCCGACATGCTTGCTCATCTTGTGACCCTTCTCGTCCAGCACCAGTTCGAGTACCATGCAATGCTTGAACGCTGGCCTGTTGTTGAGGGCCGTGGAGATAGCGTGAAGCGTGTAGAACCACCCACGCGTCTGATCGATTCCTTCGGCGATGAAATCGGCTGGATACATCTTTGCGAACTCATCTTGGTTCTCGAATGGATAATGCCACTGCGCATACGGCATCGAACCAGAGTCGAACCAACCGTCGATGACTTCTGGAACACGGTGCATGGTGCCACCACATACAGGGCACCGCAGTTCGATCTTGTCCACATAGGGACGATGCAGCTCGACCCCGGCGTCCGGATTGACAGCCATCTCATTGAGCTCAGCGATGGAGCCTACCGCATGCTGGTGCCCACAGGAATCGCAGACCCAGATAGGCAATGGAGTCCCCCAGTAGCGTTCACGGGACAGAGCCCAATCCTTGATGTTCTCCAGCCAGTTGCCAAATCGCCCGTCTTTGATGTGGTCAGGGTACCAGGTGATCTCCTGATTGTTTGCAACCATCTGGCCCTTGAATTCCGTCGTACGGACAAACCACGAATCCTTGGCATAGTACAGAAGAGGTGTATCGCATCGCCAGCAGAAGGGATAGTCGTGTTCGATCCTCTCTGTCCTGAACAGCTTCCCGTCAGCTTTGAGCTGACGCCTGATATCAGGGTCGCTTCCCTTGGCATCCTTGCCAGCCCACGGTGTCACCTCAGGCGTAAACCTGCCGGCAGGGTCCACAAGTTGGACAAACGGAAGTCCTTCGTTCCGTCCAACATTGAGGTCGTCTTCGCCAAACGCAGGCGCTAGATGAACGATGCCTGTGCCGTCCGTCGTCGTCACGTAGTCTGCGGTAACAATGCGCCACCCATGCTCCTCTTCCTTGGGCGCAACACTCGCGTAGTCGTACAAACGCTCATATCGAACCCCCGCGAGCTTGCTTCCGGGATATGTGCGCACGAGTGTCACATGGTTAACGTCATGACCAAACACAGCAGCCAACCGCGCAGAGGCCACCAGATACTGTTCGCCTTCCAGCTCGACAACCGAGTACTCCACACTTGGGTTGACCGCAAGCGCTACGTTGCTCGGCAGAGTCCACGGTGTCGTTGTCCAGACCAGTGCCTTGACACCCTCCAGATCACCTGATGTCAGGGAAAACTTAACGAAGATTGTCTCCTCGGTAACGTTCTTGTACCCTAGCGCGACTTCGTGCATCGAGAGAGCCGTCCCGCAACGTGGACAGTAGGGGACGACCTTGTGCCCCTGGTACAGCAACCCCCTGTCATAGAAGGTCTTGAGGATATGCCAGACCGATTCGATGTAGTCGTTGGTGTCGGTCGCATATGCATGCTCGGTATCCAGCCAGAAACCGATGCGGCTGGTCATCCTCTCCCACTCCGCTTTATACGTGAAGACGCTGCTCTTGCACTCCCGAACGAATGCTTCGACACCGTATTCTTCGATCTGCTGCTTGCCGCTCATGTGAAGTCGTTTCTCGACCTCGATCTCCACAGGTAGGCCCTGACAGTCCCAACCGCCCTTGCGGGGGACGTAGTAGCCTGTACCTGCCTTGTACCTCAGAACCGCATCCTTGAAAACGCGGGCGAGGCCATGGTGCACGCCGGGTCTCCCGTTCGCGGTCGGCGGCCCTTCGAAAAACACGAAGCGCTCTTTGTCCTTGCTCAGGTCGAGCGACCTCTCGAAGACATGACTGGTCTCCCAGAATTGGATGGTGGCCAGCTCCTGCTCGACAACCTTGTCGGCAGGCAGTACGGGATTAAACATGAGGCGTCTCCTCGTGTGAAGGTTTCACTGCAGAAATCAGCAAATATACTACGTGACCGGGTAGTGTTGTCAACTGGACTACAATCACTGACCCCGTCTAAAACAGGCTTTCGAGGCACGCCTTCACGGGAGCGAAATTCACCTTTGCGACCGATCGAAGCACGTCCTTGCCCTTGTCCGACGCCAGATGCCGCATGAACGCCTGCGCTTCTTGCGACGCGCCCTTCGGCAGTCGCCCGACCCCGCTGTCTCTCGCCGTACGCTCGAGACCGTCGAGAAAGGCAGCCCTTGCAAGGACAGAAGCGGCAGCCACCTCAGGGTACCGTTCTGCGTGCGTTTCCACGACGAAGGAGAAGCTCTGAGGATTCTTCCAAAGTGTCCTTGCTCGTGCCCCGTACTTGTCCAGAATGACCGTGTGGGCCCTTGAAGCGGCTGCTAATTCGAGCAGTAGTTCAGCATAGACCTCATTAAGCAAGATATTCACGTTGTGTAACCGAGCGTATTGTGAGTTGTATTCATGGGGCATGAGGACGCGAATTTTCGACCTGCCGATACTACCCAGTCTCGTCGCAACGGCATGCACTTCCGTGTCGGTCATGAGCTTGCAGTCACGCGCGCCAGCACGCACAGCTTCTCGTCTCTCTGCCTCGTCGCGAACGGCGAACGCCGCAACGACCAGTGGCCCGAACAGGTCCCCCTTGCCAGATTCATCTCCCCCGACGATCGGGAATTCGAGACCTTTAGTGGCCGGTCCGGTGTAAGCCAGAATCTCCTCCGCCAACCGAACCTGCTGTTCACTATCCTGTCCCTGGAACAGGACCCTGCCGCTGCGATAAGCAGTGACGACTGAGCCCTCGCTCCTGGTCACAAAGCACGTCCCCGCAGGCAACTCCGAGGCCTCGATGGCACCACTAGCAATCAAAGCAGATCGGAGACGTTCCTGTTCCTCATGTGTCATCGTTTTCACTGTGTTCATGAATGGATTGTCTCCTCTTTTGGCAGGTGTGCAACATCGGCAAAACGTAGGGGGCCGGCGACTGCCGGCCCCCTCGACGAATCAGTCGATAATGTGCTATGGATTGACGACCGTGATTCGACCTTCGACCGTCGCGCTCATGTTCGGGTTTGCTTTGATGTAGTTCACAAAACCGTCCCGATTCCATTCGCTCGTCTTGGAGAGGACCTTTGCCCCAATCAGCATGGAATACCCATCACCCCCGAGCGCTGTGTAGTCCTGAACACAGAGTTTGTATGTGGCGTCCATGTTCATGGGCTTACCATCTTTGGTGATGCTGACGACACGCGAGCCCACCGGCTTGGATGGATCGAACGTGAAGCTGAACCCAGACACCTGAGCAAACCAACCGCCCTGGGCAGGATAGGAGCTGACAGAATTCTCGAGGGCCACCTTGAGTATGGAACCTTTGATCTCAAGGATCTCCAGGATGTTGTCGAACGGAAGCACATTGTAGACGCTGCCTACCGTGACGTCGCCAGCAGGAATGCTGACACGAATACTGCCGCCGTCTTCGAAGGCGATATCCGCACCCGTGGAGATGCGCATCCAATCGGCGACGTAGTTGCCCAGATTGGTCTCCTTCGTACGAACGTCAGCCCGCTCGCCGTCAAGTGTTACGAGAGCCTTGCCGATGACGACGCTGAGTTTGGCTGTCAGCTGGTTGTTGTACCCATCGACGATTGCCTTGATGGCAGGGTCTTCGGGAACGGAGGTTGCAGTTGGCACAAGCTCATATGCGACATTCTGTCCAGTGACCTTTCCCTGATATGTCGTGAAGTCGATGACTTCTTTCCCCACATATGCAGCTGCCGTACCTGTCTGGACAATCATCGTTTTGCCAACCATGGCCGCCGTCGTCAGGACCGTATGAGAGTGTCCACCAATGATCAGGTTGATCCCAGGAGCTCCTGCCGCAATAGCGGGATCCAGCGGAGCGCCGCCATTGTCATACCCACAATGGCTCAGAGCAACAATGTACTGCGCTCCCTGCCCCTTCAGGTCGACAATCTGGTTCTGCGCTGTCTTTATAGGATCCGCGACGCCGACCCCCGTCAGACTTGAAGGCGCAACGATGATGGGAAGGTCGGACGTTATGACACCAAACAACCCGATGTTGATCCCGGCCACATTCTTGATGACATTCGATTTCCACCCAAGGTTCACACCCGTGACGTTGGCATTCACGTAGTCGAATTTGGCTTCTGCGATACGATCCTTCAGGACTTGCTGACCGTAGTCCCACTCGTGGTTGCCGAGTGTGGCTACGTTGTAGCCCATCGCGTTGTAGACCTCAGTCACGTCCTTGCCCTGGAACATATTCGCTATTGTGGCGCCCTGAATTGCGTCGCCGGCGTCTACGAGCAGAACGTGATCCTTGCCGAATGTACTGCGCACGCTGTTGATGATGCTCGCCTCACGGGCCGCCCCTGCGACGCTGTTCTTGTTAGCATCGATCGTGGGCACAAGGTAGCCGTGGAAGTCATTCGTGTGCAGGATGACTACCGTCGGGAAACGTAGCTCTACGACCATGCCTGCCAGTTCGCCCCTCGTCAGTTGATGCTTCGGGGCAGCGGCCTGATCGGCTGTGATGAACCCCTTCGATTCGGCGAACGACACGTATGGCAAGGCCCACTTTGAAGTAGTAGGATTGATGCCAGGCTTCGTGTAGTATTTGGCTGCCTCCGCACCATATCCGCTTGCCTTCATAAGGGTAACAACTGCCTGTTCAGTCGTGACCGGAGCATTCGGCGCAAATGTCGTGGCCGACGTGCCGCTCATCAGCTTGATGGCCTGGACGGTCCCAATCGACCTGGCATACCAGCTGTCGCCCGGTACGTCGACGAATGAACTCCCGAAATTGCGGCTGCTTGCCGCGACATAGGATCCGGTGATGATCGCCGCGAGATCGGCACGAGTGGACATGGAATCAGGGGCAAATGCCCCCGCCGGGAACTCACTGAGCGCGCTCTGCCTGTTGAGCGTATCGATAGCTGCACGATACGGTGAGCTGAGATAGTCCGGCACAAGCTGCCAGTTATTGTCGACCGTCGGGTCGATCGTTCCCGCGTCCTTGACATACTGGATCATCAGGTTGCGGATCTCGTCGCTCGACTGATATACAATCGGCGCGCCCTTGAACCCAAGGAACCCGCCACCGCCTGCACGGTAGTTGTTGAGAGCCAACGTGTATGATGCGGTCATGTCCATGGGTTTACCATGATATATCAGGCCGCTGATGCGCTGCCCGACCGGCTTGGTGACGTCGATGACATAGTCAGCTCCCTGCAACATGTCGTAATTGTAGCCTGCCACATTGGAGTTGATCAGGCTGGTCGCCGTTTTGCTGTAGTTGTAGGTGTTGAAGTAGTTGGCAGACCACTCAAGCTCATCTTTGATCTGCTGTCCGGTCACCTTGATGGCGAAGAGTGTGTTCTCATAGATGTAGAGTGAGTACATGTCGCGGACCGTCAGTGGCCCCTTCTTGAAACTGGGCGCAGGAGTCGGCAGCATTGCCGCGAGCGAGAGGTCCGTGTTAGCGTACTTCATCTGAACCTTTTGGATCAGGTCCATGATGGCACTGTCCTGAGTCCGCGACGTGGCGCCAGGGAAATCCCCCGTTGCTTCGCCAAGCGGCTGCTTCATGTAGTTGACGGCCGTCTCATGCTGTGTCTTGGTCGCATCGAGAATGGCCTGGTCAGCCACGGTAGTCGCAGTCACAGGGAGATTGGTTCCAGTTTTTGAGACAACCTTCCAGCCGGTTGCAGTCTGTTCCATGGTAATGTCTGCCTTACAGATCTCGACGCCTGCATTTTTCGGCTGCATGCAAAGGACGCCATTAAGCATCTTGCCCGGGATAGACAGGTGGGTATGCCCGGTCAGCATGACGTCGATGCCAGGGACCGTCATCGCAATAGCATAGCACTGGTTCTCGATTGACGTTCCAAGGTCCTTGCCTGTGTCGATATCCTTCTCGAACCCCTCGTGTGCCAAGAGCACGACAAGGTCCACCTTTTCGGTGTCCTTGAGGACCTTGACCCACTTCTGGGCCTCTTCGACCGTATCCTTGAACACTAGTCCCTTTATAGTCGCCGGGACTTCCCAGTTCGGAATGTTCTTGGTCGTCAGGCCCAGAATGCCGACCTTGACGCCGGCGACTGTCTTGACGATGTACGGTGTGAAGTAGTTGGTACCATCCTCTTTGTAGATGTTCGCCGAAAGCCAGGGAAACTTGGACTGCGACCGGGCTTTGTCGATAACGGAGAGCCCATAGTTAAACTCATGGTTGCCAAGAGTCATGGCATCATACCCCATGATGTTCATGGCCGCGATCATCGGGTTCGGTGTGGTTGTATCGACCTTGTTGAAGTAGTATGTCAGCGGTGTGCCCTGTTGATTGTCACCGTTATCCAGGAGCAGGGTATTAGGGTTGTCAGCTCTGACACCCTTGACCAGCGTCGACAATTGTGCGAGTCCGCCGTTCGCGGGCGCGTCTTTAAAGTAATCATACGGGTAGATGACTCCATGAACGTCACTTGTCTCCAGCAAGGTTATCTTCACGGTCGTGGCAGCCGTGGCTGCCTTGAACGGGAAGGTCGCGAACACCAGACTCAGTATGAGAACCAGGCTGAGCAGAACTGATAGGCGCTTCTTCATTCCATTCCTCCCGACTTGCAGAATAGAACACATTAATATGAATATTGTAGTCTCGAGGCAAGAGAATACAATTTTCAAGCCGCGGTTGAAAGAGATCACTCGCGACGGAAAGGAGCAACTGTGGAGCTCTCACGCTTGCATATGCCGACGGTTCAGCAGGCCCATGATCTTTTGAATAGTCTGGGGTGCACCTCTGTTGGGGCCGACCTCATGGCTGCCAAAGCAGCATTCCTTGTGATACGGGTGAATGGTCTACTCCCACAGGCCGCCAACATCTTGAAACAGGAGATGCTGGCCAAGGGGGGCGAAGTCGCCGTTCCATCCACGGCTCTGCGCATGGAAGCAGGACGTGTTGACTGCGTTGTGATGGGGACATTGGCCCAGTACGCTCGACTTGTTGACACCCTGAGACAACAATCATTCGAGCTGTCAGACCTTGCAAAGCAGTTGAAGCTGTTTGTAGGGTTTGCAGCTGCCCATCCTGCCAGGAGCTGGTTTGGCCAGGGCGCCGGTGTAGCCATCGGAGGCCTGGTCGATTGCGACTTGTGGCCGCCGGGCGTCCACGATCATGCGGCCAACGCTGTTGCTCTTGCATGGAATCTCCTCGAGGAACGATCAGACTTCCTCGTGGTCACAGGTTCCAACAGCTCCTTGGTACAGGACGTGGCACAACACCTTGTTGGCACTGCCGCGTGCCCCATCGCCGCGTGGGTCCCGAACAGCCAGCCCATCATTTTGACACCCCCAATGCCCGTCATTGCTCAACAAGGCTGCGGGCTTCCCGACACCGAGGGACCGGTCCTGGCTATGTGTACCGACGAAGGGGGAGCAGACTTCATTGGGGAACTCGTGTTGGCTGGTACTGGCACTGAACGACTTTTCGTAACAGCCACGCTTCACCACGGCTACTCCGATACGGTCTGTGTGCCCCTGGCTCCGGTCGGTCTTCCTCGGTTGGATGCCATCCTTGTGCGACAACAAGACATTATCATGCTTTCCATGAATACCATAGCAAGCATGCTGACCCGTCTCGTCGACCATGGAGTAAGCGTCGTCATCACGGACGCGCCCCGCCATGTTGGTGAACTCCTAAACGCCATCGGCAAAGACCCATGGAACTCCTCGCCTACCCGAACATAGCGTCGACGCAGGACACTGCGCGCCAGATCGCGCTTGATGGTCACTCTTTGCCCTTCGCCGTCATCGCCGAGACACAGTCAGAGGGAAGAGGGCGACGTGGCAGAGAATGGAATTCGCCACCAGGAGGTCTCTGGCTCACGCTGGCTTTGGCTGTACCATCGCCTGAGGCAGTCCGTCAGTCCGCAATGGTGGCAGCCCACGCCGTAGCAGCAGTCGTATTGGTCGAAACCGGCGTCCGCACACTCGTGAAATGGCCCAATGATCTGCTCGTCAAACGTCGCAAGGTCTGCGGCATCCTTGCTGAGACACTCGTTCGGCCTGGAACGACAATCCTGCTGGTGGGCATCGGTGTCAACGTCAACAACGTCGTACTCTCGGACCAGTTGCCACACGCGACTTCACTGAGAGAAGAACTGGGGTATAGTGTCGACTTGCAGCACCTCTGTGCAGGCATTCTCAACACGGTAGAACTGGACATGAATATACTCATTCTGCGTGGCTTTGACCCCTTCGGCCCTTGGATGAAAGCAAATCTTGCCCTGTGGGGTGAACTCATCACGGTGGAATTTAACAATCAACGGGAGTCGGGCTGTGTGGCCGGGTTGTCAAGAACCGGCGCCCTCCTTCTCAAGAACCCTGATGGGTCGCTCAAGGAAGTGGACGCCGGCAGCGTCTACGACTGGTAGGCAACTCTCGCCGACTCAGTGCTTGTCGCTGTTGAGCCGAGCCGCCTTCAGGACATTGTCAAACAGCATGAGGGTCGTCAGTACGCCGACTCCACCAGGCACCGGCGTGATCAGCGATGTCTTTGGGCGAACGCCGTCGAAATCGACGTCCCCTACGATCTTCCCGTTGACGTCATTGATGCCCACGTCAATGACGACAGCACCTTCCTTGACGTAGTCAGCCGTAATCGCCCTAGGTCTTCCCATGGAGACGATCAGGATATCAGCCTCACGCGTGTACTTGGCAAGGTCGACGGTCTTGGAGTGACATATCGTAACGGTAGCATCACGTTGCAGTAACAGTGAGGCAACTGGCTTCCCCACAATGTTGCTGCGACCCACAACGACTGCGCTCTTGCCTTGAATGCGAACACCATAGTTCTCCAGGAGAGAGATGATCGATCTTGCCGTGGCCGGGACAAAGCGAGGCTTGCCAATCATCAACTGCCCCATGTTGAAGGGGTGGAAAGCATCGACATCCTTATCGGGACTGATACCATGCAAGACTGAATCCACATCATATTCCTTTGGCAAAGGAAGCCCGACCAGAATGCCGTCGACATCCTTCGAGTCATTCAGTTTGCGGATGAGCTCAAGCACCTCTGCAGCTCCGACTGACTCGTCGATCTTCCGGAGCTCAACATAGAACCCGAGCTCCACCCCCTTGTGCGACATGTTCTTGAAGTAGACCATTGTCGACGGGCTGTTGCCAACCACGATCACACTCAGTGAGGGATTATGTCCTTCTGACTTCAGGCGTTCGACCTCCTTGATGGTCTCAGCTTCGATTTTGCGCGTGAACAGCGATGCTTCCATGATGGATCCCATATCACTCTCCTTTTCGACGTGACCCGCCGCCAGCTACTCGACCGGTCCGGAACTGTAGTGGTCACCAGCCATATTCAGGCAGTACCTCGGCACCGGGACCAGAGCAGGCACGATCATCCCCACTTGCCCTTGTTCACGTGCACTCTGATCTCTGCAACACTGAACTGCCGCACAAGCCTCGTCGCTTCCTTGGCTTTCGTGAACGTGCGAAGGCAGCCTGGATCAAGGTTGTCCTCAATGCCAGCGTCGGCAATAGCCTCAACCTTCGCCAACTCAGCAAGCAGGTCGCTGTGCAGCTGGTTCGTCTTCCGAGCGCGTTCGATGATCCCAACCTGTTCCTCAGAGACGAGTTCGAACTTCTCCGCAGGAGACCCACACTTGGGGCACGCCTTAGGGGAGTTCTCCCCCTCGTACAGAAGTCCGCAAACAGTGCAACGCCACATCTTCATGAAAACCACCTCCGTCACCAGTGTAGTTGGAACGCCGATGCAATCAATAAACCGTATTGCCTCATGTGTTTTCTACTCCAAATCGCATCGTTGCCTCACGGATAAATCTACTCCAATCTGGGTGACTGAGGAAGAACAATGGGGGCGAGCAGAGGAGAAGTGAAAAGAGGGAGCCGTGAAGCGGCGACAAGCTGTGATGAACGAGCTGCGGGGATAATATCCCTATACCCTCGAACGAGAAGTCGAGGATTCTGGATGGGTCGTGGACCTGATGTATCTCAACCACTCGTACGCAAGCAGCGTCTCCTTCCTCGAGACCCGGGAACAGCTGAGCCTTGCTCCTGCTGTTCGTGATCTCCTCCAGATGAGTCCGGCTGCATGAGAAGCCCCCGCCTTACGGGCGGGGGCTCACTGTATGCTTCAACAAAAAACGGCTAGTACACGCCCAGAACGACGTCCGCTATGTTGTCAGAGTGGTCTGAGATGCGTTCGAGGTTCGTGAATAGATCGACGACGATGATACCGACCTGCGGATCCAGCTCATGTGCGTTCAGTCTGGAGATATTGCGGGACATGCATTCCTTCGTCATCAGGTCGCAGCGGTCCTCCATTTCCTTCACCCTGTGAGCACGTTCGACATCATAGTCCCGAAGAGCATCTATGGCCTCGTCAAGCGTCTTCAGGACATGAGCAAACTCCATCTTCAGGTCATCCTGGGTACCGTTGCCGAACTTCAGCCTCTTGTCGTCCTTGACCTGGATAAGCTCGACGAGGTTGGTGGCATGGTCCCCCACGCGTTCGATGTCGTTGACTGCATGCATGAGAGCCATCACGCGCATACCCTGTTCCTCGGAGAGATCGTGTTCGGTGATCTTAGTGAGGTACCCGGTGATCTCTTTCTGCATCGAGTTCACCAGGTCCTCGTTGCCAAGTACGTTCTCGAGGAGATTCATGCGGTTCTCGAAGAGGGCGATCCTGCAGTTGTCCACCATCTCATATGCAACGTGGCCCATGCGGTAAAGCTCCTGCGTCGCCTGGGCGAGTGCCACGGACGGTGTCGCAAGTACCCGATCGTCGATAAACTGGACGACCCGTGTTTCGACTTCCTTCTCCTTCGACGGCAAGAGTCGCACGACCAGCTTCTCGAACGGGCTAATGAAAACCAGAGCGACGACGGTCATGATGACGTTGAACATCGTGTGCGCATTGGCCACCTGATGTGGAAGCGTCGACGCCGTGAGTTCCACGAGTTTGGCAAACGGCTTAAGGAATGGGAACATGATGATGGTGCCCATGAAGTTGAAGAGGAAGTGCGTGAGTGCCGCTCGTCTGCTGGTAACGTTGGCGCCGATACTTGCAAGCCCGGCGGTTACCGTCGTCCCGATGTTGGCTCCCAGGATCAGGGAAATGGCTGACGGGAGCGTAATCATCCCTTTCATCGCCAGAGCAACAACGAGGCTGGTGCTCACCGACGAACTCTGGATGAGTGCCGTGAACACGGCTCCAGCGCCGACACCCAGGATGGGGACCTTACCAAACCGTACGAGGAAGTTGATGAAGCCCTGACTGTCCTTAAGCGGCGAGAGGGTGTCTGCCATGAAGTACAGGCCGAAGAACAGGATGCCGAAGCCAAGGATGGCCTCACCGATGGCCTTGCTGGTTTTGCGCTTGACGAAGAACTCCATCATGACACCGACCAGCATGAAGAGCCACACCAGCTTGTCCAGCTTGAGCACGATGATCTGGGCTGTAATAGTCGTGCCGATGTTCGCACCGAAGATGACGCCCATGGCCTGCCTCAGCGTCATCAATCCAGCATTGGCAAACCCAACGACCATAACCGTAGTGGCTCCGCTGCTCTGGATAATGCCGGTGACCAGCATACCGACCAGCACTCCGCGGATTGGTTTGTTCGTGAGAGCCTGCAGGATACGTCTGAGAGAGTCTCCAGCTGCTTTCTGAAGGCCGTCCCCAAGGAGTTTCATACCGTACAGGAAAAAGGACAGCCCAATGACGAGATTCATGGCTAACGAGACGTACTGGCCACGCATTCGTGCCTCCGAGAATCAGTTTTCGGGTCGGTTCAGTATCTTGCCAACAGTTTATTCTACGGCATTACCCAGACCGGTCAAAGAATGAATGGGGAGAAACCGGACATCATCGTCATCCATGACTAGCCGATCGGTCGATGCTGCTCCCAGTTCCAGGCGGTTTGGACGATCGTCTCGAGATCCGCCAACTGAGGCGTCCACCCCAGTTCTTTAATCGCGAGCCGATTGCTGGCAATGAGCACTGCAGGGTCCCCCGCCCGCCGGCCCGCCTCAAAAACCGGTATGTCGTGCCCGACAACCTGCTGGGCCGCCTCGATGATCTGCCTCACCGAGAATCCTGCACCGTTTCCCAGGTTGTACGTGGCCTCCGTCTGCCATTCCAGTGACTCCAGAGCGAGAACATGAGCATCTGCAAGATCATTCACGTGGACGTAGTCTCGGACGCAGGTGCCGTCAGCCGTCGGGTAGTCGCTTCCGAACACACTCACGGATGGTCTCCGGCCGGCTGCAGCCTGCAGCACCAGAGGCATCAGATGTGTCTCCGGATCATGATCCTCGCCGATCCCGCCATCGGGATCGGCTCCGGCGGCGTTGAAGTACCGCAGGGAGACCGAACGCAGCCCATATGCCACCACGTAGTCATGCAGGATTCCCTCAATAACGACCTTGGTGCGCCCATAGACATTGGTTGGCACCAAAGCGCTGTCCTCGCCTATTGGAACGCTGGCTGGCTCTCCATAGACAGCAGCCGAGCTGGAGAAGACGATGCGGTCAACGCCGGTTGTACGCATGGCGTCGAGAAGATGTAGTGTCCCGATCACATTGTTCGTGTAGTAGGTGCGAGGCTCAATCATCGATTCACCGACAAGACTGGAAGCCGCGAAGTGCACGACGCTGGTCACGTGAAACTTCCGGATGGTTGTCGTGACACGAGCCATATCGGCAATGTCGCCGACAATAAGCGGAACGTCCTGTGGAACAGCCCAGCGATGCCCCGTGGAAAGGTTGTCGAACACGGCGACCTGATAGCCGTTCCGTACTAGTCTCCATACAGTGTGCGATCCAATGTAGCCGGCGCCGCCCGTCACGAGAACCATTCCACTCATCATTCCCTCCACTTCTTCAACACATACTGGGTTACACAACCAGTATACTTTCTACGGGCCGCATGAACAAGCAGACAGCATCGTTCGGCCTGTACCAATGCTGGTGTTGGGTTATACTGCCTGATGACAAGCCGGCGTTGCGACACTACAGCGAGACAGGAGGACCATGATGGCCGAACTACGATGGAACCCACTTCTGCGCACATGGACGATGGTGGCAGGCAACAGGCAGGCACGGCCCAACCTGCGCACCGATGGCTGTCCCTTCTGCCCTGGATCGGGCAACGTCCCGTCCACCTACGACGTCCTCGAATACGACAATGACTTCCCGGCACTGGCGACGGATCCCGACGAACCCGATGCAGTTGGATCAGAGCTATCGCCGGTTGCTCCCAACTACGGCAAGTGCGAGGTCATCCTGTACTCTCCACAGCACGATACCAGTCTCCACGATCTGAGTGTTGCGCATCTGACGCGCCTGGTAGAACTCTGGACCGAAAGGCAACGAATTCTCTCCGGCGATCCTCGCATCAAGTACATCTTTCCCTTTGAGAATCGCGGCGAGGAAGTCGGCGTCACCATGCGGCACCCCCACGGACAGCTCTACGCCTATCCATTTGTCCCCTTAAAGATCCGAACGGAACTGGACAACGCACACGCCTGGCATGACGAACATGGAAGCTGCCTGTTCTGCGACCTTACCCGCAACGAGGTGTCGGATGGTCGGCGCGTCGTCTTGGCGAACGAGAGTTTCGTGGCGTACATCCCGTCGTTCACCGACTATCCATATGGCGTCTTCGTCACGAGCCATGCGCACAAGGGATCCTTCACCGACTTCACGCCCCTGGAACGGACAAACCTCGCCCGCATGCTCAAGACTCTCACAGGAGGGTTCGACCTCTTGTTCGCTCGGCGCTTCCCATACATGATGTGTATCCATCAAACACCAGTGAACAGCCCGGAAGATGCCGACTGCGAGGAATCGTACCACTTTCACATCGAGTTCTATCCACCACTCAGGAGCAAGACAGCCGTGAAATACTACGCCTCCTCAGAGATGGGCGCGTGGGCGACGTGCAATCCTCTGCGCGTTGAGGAAACTGCACCGGCCCTTGCGGCAGCATGCAGGAGGTTCGAGCAGACCGCAGTGAAGCCGTGAGCATGCGACCGTTCTTTACCGAGGAGTTCGTGCACCTCCACGGCCCCGGGGACCATGAGGCCCGTTCGTTCCTCGCTCCCGGCAGAATAAACCTCATCGGAGAACACATCGACTACAACGGCGGTTTGGTCATGCCCGCGGCGATCAACCTTGGGATTGCGGCGGCCTGTCGGCCCCGCTCCGACCATCTCGTCAGACTCCACTCATCGGATGACCCACTGGCCGTCGAGATCGACCTCGACCGACCCATCGAACCCGATCCTGCACGCGGCTGGGGAAACTACCCCGCAGGAGTTCTCCACGAACTTCTTCTTCAGGGAGTCGATCTGAGGGGAACTGATGTCCTCTTCACCACCACACTTCCGCAAGGAGCTGGACTCTCGTCGTCCGCCGCCATGGGAGTATTGACTGCGTTTTCCTTTCTCGCACTCGCGGAAGCCCCCACGAGCGACCTCAAGGCTATCGCACTGCTCTGCCAGAAGGCAGAGAACCAGTTTGTCGGGGTCAATTGCGGCATCATGGATCAGTTCGCCGTCGCGCTCGGCAAGGAGGACTGTGCCCTGCTGCTCAACTGCGAATCACACGACTACCACTACGTGCCTGTCGCTATGGGGGCACACGCTTGCGTCATCATGAACACGTCCCGACAACGGCGACTAGCCGACTCGAAATACAACAAACGCAGGGCTGAGTGCAATGCCGTTCTCCGGCTTCTCGAGACAGACGCGCCCCGAAACGGGCTTGTCCACGCCTCATGGAGCGACGTACTGTCCCACGTTTCGGACCCGGTTCTGCGGCGAAGAGCCCACCATGTCATCTCGGAACAGGCACGGGTGAAGCGAGCATCTCGCGTGTTGGCGGCGGGAGATCTGGCCGCATTCGGGAGACTGCTCACAGAGTCTCACGCGTCGCTTCGGGACGACTACGAAGTGACTGGATCGCATCTCGACGCGATCGTTGGTGCAGCACTTCAGGCTCCAGGATGTCTGGGGGCCCGCATGACAGGTGCTGGTTTCGGAGGCTGTGCTATCGCGCTCGTCGAGCGGGCGGAGATTTCCAACTTCACGGCTTCCGTTCGATCCGCCTACCTGGCAGCGACTGGTTTGGAACCTGCATTCTATGTAACACACGCAGCTGATGGTGTCCACGAAACGACCGGGGAGGGGTAGAATGGAGAATGTGAGGGGAAAACTGACCTATCGTCGCGAAGGGGTCGTTATGACCCTAGACTTCGATCTGGACGGGCAAGCGGAAAACGACGACCTCATTATTACGCCAAAGGTAGGCGCAATTTCCCCCGGAGAGCGCTGGACCATCACCGTGACGCCTCGTGCCCCGATGACGCTGCTTGCAGCCGAACTGCGGGTCCCCATTGCTGTTCCAGCAACCAGCCGCATCTTCGTGAATGGCTACCAGACATGGACAGAGTCACGTGAGCTGGGACCCAGGGGGCGTATCCCTTCGCTCAGCAGGCTGGCCCGCTCACGGTGTTCGATGTACGGCGACTACGAGTATGTCACGAACCCTGGCTTCCCAGGGCGTTTCCATGGGTGGACCTATGGATATGTTCGGACCGAACCTGATCTTCTGACCCTGTTTGGCTCACTGGCTGAACACACAGGGTTTACTCTGGTGACGGTTACCGCCTCCGCAGGAAAGGTCACGCTCCAGAAGGAATGCGGAGGCGTCATGCCCACTGAACCGTATGTTCTGTACGACGTATATGTGGGAACTGGAACGGACCGCGAGACGTTTGGCCGATATTTCGACCTCCTTGGCCTCCGACGTCTCCGGACGCTACCTTTGACCGGCTGGACAAGCTGGTACAACTACTACACGGGCATTACGCAGGAGATTATCCGGCACAACCTTGACGCTCTGGGCGACCATGAGGTCCCTCTTGATGTCTTCCAGATCGACGACGGGTGGCAACATGCTGTCGGCGATTGGCTGATAACCAACGCCAAGTTCCCGGACGGGATGGGGGCTATAGCCGATGCAATCCACGGGCACGGCTACAAGGCCGGCCTGTGGCTGGCACCCTTCATTGCAGAGGAGAGATCTGACCTGCTGCGCGATCATCCCGACTGGTTCCTTACGGAGGACAACGGAAGACCCGTCAAAGCTGGTTACAACCCGAGCTGGAGCGGTTTCTTCTACTCGCTTGACGTGGAAAACCTGGCTGTCCGCTCCTATCTCCGTGATGTCTTTGACCTGGTTCTGCATACCTGGCACTTCGACCTGGTCAAGCTCGATTTCCTGTACACCGCCTGTCGCAAAGCTCCCAAAGGTAAGACGCGAGGCCAGGTCATGTCCGAATCCATGCAGTTCCTGCGCGACATCATCGGGGACAACCTCATTCTGGGGTGCGGTGTTCCACTCGGCCCTGCATTTGGACAGGTCGACTTCTGCCGAATCGGCGGAGATGTCGCCCTGAAGTGGGAGAACCGCCTGCTCTCGACGGTCCACTACCGCGAGCGGGTATCGACAGTCAGCGCACTGCGAAACGCCATCAGCCGAAGACATCTGAATGGAGCGGCGTTCTGGAACGATCCAGACGTCACCGTCCTTCGTAACACCGGAAACAGTCTGACGGAAGCACAGCGCCGCACACTGTTCCTCGTGAACCAGACGATGGGGGGTGTTGTCTTCACATCAGACGACATCTCCTCCTATACAGAAGCGCAGCTCAGGCAGTACCTTTCCCAGTTTCCGTTCTCAGCGAAGGTCGCCCTCGAGGCCAGACCATTCGGCGAGGCATGGCGCTTAACCTTGCGTACAGAAAATGCCACGTTCATCGTCGCTGCCAACCTGGGCCCCCGGTCTGCCACGATAGATCTGGATCCTGGAGTCTATTACTGCAACGGGCACTTGATCGACGGAGGAGAGCCCCTGCAGCTCCTTCCCTTCGATTCGACCTGTCTCCGGAAGGCGGAGGGGAACGACGTTGAGCTCCTTGGAACGACGACCCATCTGTTCCCGGGACTTGATATCGCGCACTTCGAGTACCATGAAACGTCTATCGTATTCCAGCGCTTCGACACCGCTCGACTTGAGGGTGAAGCACTGATCGGCGTCCCCGACACATTCGATCAGTGGACCGTGAACGGGGTGGCTGCACGTCCTGAGCGACAGGGCGTTCACACGGTCTTGCGAGTGCCCGTGGCGCGAGTTGCGCGGCCGGTCGATTGTGGCATACTACAGACAGCGGCAGCACCAGACGAGGAGGTATGAGCATGGAGCCATTTGCGTTGCCAGAGAGTTTCCTGCTGGGCACGGCGACAGCTTCGCTGCAGATCGAGGGCGGTGATCGCAACAACAGCTGGTATCGCTGGGTTCAAACCGGTCATGTCAAGGATGGCACCAGTTGCATTGTAGCTGACGATCACTGGAACAGGGTAGCTGAAGACATTGCACTCATGAAGCAGCTCCATCAACAGACCTATCGGATGAGTCTGGAGTGGAGCCGCATCGAGCCGGCACGGGGCCGTTTCGACAAGGACGCCATCAACCACTATCGTCTCGAGATACAGCAACTGGTCAACGCCGGAATCAAGCCTCTTGTCACACTGCACCATTTCTCGAACCCGCTGTGGCTTGAGGACGCGGGTGCCTGGGTCAACCCGGATGTAGTCGACCTCTTTGAACAGTACACAGCATATGTCGTCGAGAACCTTGGCGACCTCGTGAGCGACTGGTGCACCATCAACGAGCCGAACGTCTACCTCGTCGCGGGGTACGTCATGGGCGGATGGCCGCCGAACGACATTAGTATCACCAAGTACTTCAGGGGCGCCCGCAACATGATCGCGGCGCACATCAAGTCTTATCGCAAGATCCATCAGATACGTGCCTCCAGCGGCTACAATGATACAATGGTTGGCGTCGCCAATCACCTCAGGCTGTTCGACCCCAAACATGGCAACGGTCGCGAACGGTGGGCGGCCAGCATGTACGAAAGGCTCTTCCAGGAGATTTTTGTTACAGGGATGTGCGAGGGAAAACTCCTCTCGCCACTGGGCGGGGGATACCCTCTCGGCGAGGGACGCACCTTCGATTTCTTCGGCATCAACTACTATGCGCGCGACATCGTCGATTGCTCCGGCAACCCCACGAACCCCCTGGGCAAACTTGAAGTACGCGAAGGCAGCCAGAAGAACGATCTTGGATGGGAGCTGTACCCTGAGGGGTTGTATCGTGTCTGCAAGAAGTATTGGGACCGCTACCACGTCCCCATCTTCATCACCGAGAACGGCACCGCTGACGCCAAGGACGCTTTCCGAACCAGGTACATCTATGACCACCTTCTCCAGGCGAGCCGGCTCATCGAGGACGGCGTCGACGTACAGCGCTACTACCACTGGTCTCTGATGGACAACTTCGAGTGGATCGAGGGCCTGAGCGCCAAATTCGGCATCGTCGCGGTGGATTACTCCACGCTGGAGAGAACGGTACGCACCAGTGGATGGTTCTATGCCGACATTGCAAAACACCACGGCGTAACCAGCAAGATGATCCAGCAGTATCTGAACTGAAGTTGCACATTCGCAAAGACCGCGCCGGAATCAAACCCGGCGCGGTCTTTTTCGATATTAGCACCCTTATCTCCAGAACCCTGTGCAGCGAGTGACTTTCGCCCCGGATTTCCTATACTACGGTGAAGAGAACATGAGGCAGACAACGATGCTAAACTCATATCAGAGCCGACTGAGCCGCGCACGCCGAAGGGGTGTAACACTCTTGGGACGGTTCCATCTCTGTTACAGGGGCCGATTGAGCCGCAGACCCCGAAGGGGTCCATAGGTATGTCCCCCAGTCTTTCCGTCTGTTTTGTCTGGCACTTTCACCAGCCCCAGTATCAGGACCTGTCGACGCACCAGGCAGTGTTGCCTTGGGCTCGCCTTCATTGTGCCCGCAACTACACGATGATGCTCCACCTGCTTGAAGAACAACCAGCAGCACACGCTACCATTAATGTAACACCGGTCCTGGCTGCGCAGCTTGATGCCTACGCCAACAACATGTGCACCGACGAGTGGCTTGAACTGTCTGTGAAGCCAGTTGCCGAACTCGACATGGAGCAGCGTGCACGGCTCATCGCTCTGTTCTTCGACGTCAACCGGGAACGTATCATCGAACAAGACTCCCGCTACCGTCAACTGTCCCTGCGCAGGTCTGAACCAATCAAAATATGGTCGGAACAGGAGCTGCGGGATCTTCAATGCTTGTTCACTCGAGCGTGGACGTGCTCCAGTGACCTCAGGGAAAGACCCGAAGGACCAGCTCTCCTGGGAAAGGTCAGGGACTTCACTGAAGAGGACCATGCGGCGTTGATCCACGCTCAACATGATCTGGTCCAGGATTTCCTGCCGAGATTGGCAGGACTCTGCCGGTCGGGGCAGGTCGAAGTGGCCACGTCGCCCTATGCGCACCCAATTCTGCCGCTGCTTATCGATACGGACACTGCTGCCGTGGTTCAGGACACTCCCCTTCCACGCCCGGCGTTTCGCCACCCCGAAGACGCGTTGCAGCAACTACAGTTCGGAAAGCAGTACATCGAGCAGCTCCTAGGGCTACCCATCTCAGGTTGCTGGCCTTCCGAGGGCAGCGTGTCGCCGCAGGCAGTTGCCGAGATCGCGCGCGCCGGCTTCTCATGGACAGCTACCGATGAGAATATCCTACTCCGGGAGCTCCCTGGAGAACCCCGATCAGCACTGTACCGCCCCTACCGGGTGCAGACGACAGCCGGGGATATCACGATGATTTTCCGCGACCGAGCACTCTCAGATGCTATCGGCTTTCAGTATGCATCAATGACCACAGGCGACGTTGTGTCGGAGTTCATGAGGCACGTGCGCGCAGTCAGAAACAACCTCGATCACCCCGGCATGTTGTCAATCATCATGGACGGCGAGAACGCGTGGGAGTTCTACCCGGAAGGTGGGGTTCCGTTTCTCCGGGCTCTGTACGCAGCCCTGGCAAACGAACCCGACATCAAGCTCACCACGGTAAGCGAGGCACTCAAGGGCGTACCGGCATCTGACATGCCTGCCTTTCACCCCGGTTCGTGGATCGATGGCAACTTCCGGGTCTGGATCGGTGAGGACGAAGACAACAAATCATGGCAGTACCTTCGCAACGCCAGAGACGACTGGGGACATTTCACGCCAGAAGAACAGAAACGATCGCTGCTGTCAATGTTTGCAGCCGAAGGATCCGACTGGAACTGGTGGTATGGTCGTGAGCGCACGGCCGAGACGTCAGTTCACTTCGATGACCTCTATCGAAGACACTTGACGAACGTCTACACGCAGGCTGGTCATCCAGTGCCGGATCAGGCCCTGGAGCCAGTATTGGACGATGAGCCACTTACGATTGCTGTCGAACCGATTGGTCTCATGAACCCTCGGATCGACGGAGGGCCAGCGATGTATCTCGATTGGGCATCTGGGCGCTGTTTCCGGCCGGACAGTGGAGGAGGCACGATGAACTCCGGAACCCCCGCCGTGACGTCGCTGCGCATTGGGTACAGTCTGGTCGCGATGTATCTTCTGGTACAGTTGACACCGGAGATGGCAGCCGTCGAGGACCTGAGGGTCGAAGTACGTATATCTTCCCAAGCAGGGCCAAGCCGCTTTGTCGTGCAACGGGACAACGGCGCAGTCACTGCATGGACAGAGCCTCCTGGAGATCCCGTCTGGGCTCTTGGGAAAACCCTGCAGATTCAGCTCCCCTTCACGACAATCAGAGCTCAGCGGGGCGAACACGTCACGTTCACCGTCCTGGTTTCTGGTGGAGGACGCCTGGTGGCGACCATTCCTGCCCGAGGAGTGATGTCGATGACACTACCTGACATGGACTACGAACTGCAGCATTGGGAGGCGTGATATCAAGAAGCTTTGCCTGTGCGTTCACAATCACCAACCGGTTGGCAACTTCGACAGCGTGTTCCGAGAGGCCATCACCCGGGCCTACCTGCCATTCCTCGAGACGCTGACTGATTTCCCGCGCATCAAGGTCTCTCTTCACACCTCGGGGCCACTCCTGGAGTTCATGGAACGGAATCATCTCATCGCATACCTGGACCTCGTCCGGAATCTGGCCGCGCGAGGCCAGTTGGAGCCAGTAGGTGGAGGCTTCTACGAACCCATCCTGCAGCTGTTGCCGGAGAACGACCGCATTTCACAGATCCAGCTCATGACCAACGAGCTGACAAGGCTTTTTGGACAGCGACCCACCGGCCTGTGGCTGACCGAACGGGCGTGGGAGCCACACCTTGCACGTTCTCTGGCATTGGCGGGAGTTCAATGGACACTGCTTGACGACAACGGATTCGAGAAAACAGGACTCCACGGAACAGACCTCTTTCATTCCTACGTCACCGAGGAAGAAGGGCGCACGCTCGTCGTGTTTCCCATCCTCAAGGAGCTGCGCTACAAGATCCCGTGGGCGGAACCCGAAGAGACCCTGCGCTTCATTCGTGAGAGTCCCGACGATGCAGAAGTGTTTGTGTATGGAGACGACGGTGAGAAGTTCGGCATGTGGCCAGGCACCCATGACCACGTCTATGTCCGCGGATGGCTGCGGCGATTCTTCCAGGCGCTGACAGATGCGGACGACGTCGCAACGGTAACAGCCGGAGAAGCGGCCGCCCTTCTGCAGCCCAGAGGTCGAGCGTATCTGCCGGCCTGTTCGTATGCGGAAATGGAGGAATGGTCACTGGCAGCGTCCCGGCAGAAGGCATTTGCCGATTTTCGTGAGAAAACGAGCCCAGAGGACCGTTCCTTTGTCAGCGGCGGTACATTTCGCAACTTCCTGGCCCGATACCCCGAGGCCAACCGCATGCATAAACGAATGCTGTTCGTCGGAAGTGAATTGGAAGATGCAGATGAGGAAGCCCGTACACACTACCTTCGAAGCCAGTGCAACTGCGCATATTGGCACGGCATCTTCGGAGGGTTGTACCTTCCTCACCTCCGCGACGCCGTCTACGCCGAGCTGCTCACAGCCGAACGGCTGCTACTCGGGCGACGGTTGGGCGCGTGGTTGCAGGACACAGACGCAGACGGAAGACCCGAGGCCGTCATGGCTACCCCGCACCAAATGTATTTCCTGCACGCCTTGGGCGGCCGCCTGGTTCTCTGGGACAACCTGACACAAGCTTGGTCATGGAGCAACGTCATGACACGCTACCACGAAGCCTACCATGACCGGATGCTTGAAACAACGTCGCCGAGCGAGGAACAGGAAGCAACCAACATCCACAAGGCTCTGCGCCTCAAGGACCCCGAGGCACTCAGCGCGCTTCAATTCGACGATCACATGCGCGTCAGCTTCATCGACCGCTTTGGTCCGTCACTTGATGCTGCCACAGGCAGTGAGTCTGTCATGCAGGAGTACTCCACAGAACTCGGCCAGACATGGACGCGATTCGAGGCACCCGGGCTGATAGTCAAGACATTCACACCGACTGATGCCGGGCTCCGTGTCGATTTCGAGATCGAGGCACCACAAGCCTGGTACATATGTGAACTCAACCTGGCTCTGTCGTGGGAAGACAGAGAACGCTCGTTCGTGGCGGACTCCTTCACCATCGGGACCGAATCCCATCGTCTCTCGATACAGACCAGTTCGCCCGTTCATGTGGAACTGTCTCCGATAAGGACGGTCTCAAATTCAGAGAGCGGCATCGAAACCGTCTACCAGGGCATGACAGTGTACATTGCGCTTGACCTGAAAACGTCACGGCACCTGACCCTAGAAATTGGAGGCTGACATGAATGGTCGCTTTGTCCTGGTCCTGCATTCGCATCTGCCCTACGTCCTTGGCAAGGGACGCTGGCCTTTCGGCGAAGAGTGGTTGCATGAGATTGCCCTCGACACGTACCTCCCTCTCCTTGAGGGTCTGGAAAGCCTGGACCGTGACAACGTACCGGGAACCATTGCTGTCGGCATCACTCCCATCCTCATGGAACAGCTCAAGTCCCCCGCGTTTGTTGACAGCTTTCGAGCGTGGGTCGACATAAAGCGCAAAGCCCTGGAACAGGACGTATCACGCTTGCCGGATACTCAAGAAGCTCATGATCTCAACATGTTCTACCGTGAAGAACTGGACCAGCGTCGTGGGCAGTTCGAGGTGTTGGGCGGCGATATGGTAGGGGCCTTCGCCAGCTTGCAGGAGCGAGGACGCCTGGAGGTGCTGACCTCTTGCGCCACGCATGGCTATATGCCACTGTTCAGCAACGACGAATCCAGACGCCTGCAGATTCGGGCGGGAGCAGCAACATATGAGTACTGGATGGGTCGAAAACCTGTGGGCTTCTGGCTGCCGGAATGCGGTTATCTCCCTGGTATTGAGCGCCTCCTCGCCGAGCAAGGACTGCGTTACTTCGTCACAAACGCAGCTGCTTTCGAAACAGGTGAAACACCCAATCCTATGAGCGGGAACGCTGCCATCTCAACAAGTGTCGATGCGCCCTGGACGCCATGGAACATCGGTTCGGGCACAGCGGTGTTCCTGCGCAACCCAGCCACCAGCGAGCAAGTCTGGTCGCGCGACCTCGGCTATCCGGGAGACGGCGTCTACCGCGAGTTCCACCGGCGATGTGAAGGCTCGGGATGGCAGTACTGGCGCATCACCAGCAAACAGATCGATCTGGGAGCAAAAGAACTCTACAAGCCGGTTGACGCTCAGAAACGCGCTGCAGAACATGCTGCGCATTTCGCTTCGCTGGTCAGCGACCTCGCTGCGCAACGACGCAGGCTCACTGGCGATCCAGGTGTGATCGTAGCAGCCTACGATACGGAGCTCTTCGGTCACTGGTGGTACGAAGGACCGCGGTGGATCGCCGCCGTGCTTCGGGACCTGGCCGCGAAAGAATCTGTCTCGGCAGTCGCTCCGACAACAGTCCTGGCTGAGCGCGATCTGCCCCTTGGGCGACTGCGCGAGTCCAGCTGGGGCACGGGAGGTGGACACGATACGTGGATGAACTCTGAGACCTCGTGGATCTGGGACATGATCCACAGCGATCAACGCCGATTCGTCAAGCTTCTGCCAGATCTCAGCGGTTCTGCCGGCGACACGCTGCTGCGAGAGATTCTGCTGGAGGAAAGTTCTGACTGGCCCTTCCTCATTACCACGGGTCAGGCTCGGTCGTATGGCATGTCGAGGTTCCTTGAACATCATCGCAAGGTTCGAAACCTGCTCGCAGCAGCAGAAGGAGAGCCCTATAGCACCTCTGAACAGTCACAGCCCATGGACCATGTCTTCGACCATCTTCACCTTGACGACCTGAGGAGGATGTGATGCCTGAGCTACGGAAAGACCCGATCATTGGACGGTGGGTCATCATTGCCACTGAACGTGCGCTGCGCCCAAGCAACTTCAAGACAGACAAGGAAGACCGTCTGACCGATCTGTCCAAGTGTCCATTCGAACCTGGGAACGAGGCAAGCACGCCGCTGGAAGTCCTCTCATACCGCAGAACCGATTCAAGGCCCAATGAGCCGGGCTGGTGGGTGCGCGTTGTTCCCAACAAGTTCCCAGCACTCAAGATCGAGGGCACCATGGGCAAACACGGTGACGGCATCTATGACATGATGAACGGCATCGGCGCACATGAGATCGTCATTGAAACTCCCAACCATGACGAGGAAATGGCACAGATGTCCGAGATGCAGATCAAGGAAGTGTTGTGGGCATGGCGCGACCGCATCGTCGACCTCGCCCGCGACAAGCGGTTCAAGTACGTCATGGTGTTCAAGAACAAGGGTGCCCGGGCCGGCGCGTCTCTCCAGCACCCCCACTCTCAGATCATTGCCCTGCCTATCGTGCCCTTGCGCGTACAGGAAGAGCTAACGGGCGCTCTGCAATACTACGAGTACAAAGACCGATGCGTTTTCTGTGACCTCATCCAGCAAGAGTTGTCGGACCGCAAACGCGTCGTCGAGGACAGTGAACGGTTTATCAGTGCTGTGCCATTCGCCCAGCGCTTCCCCTTCGAGACGTGGATCCTGCCCAAGCAGCACGAAAGTGACTACGCACGGACAACCCGGGGCGATTTTCTGGAACTCGCGGGTTTGCTGAAACGCACTCTGCAACGATTGCGCGGAGCACTTGACGATCCGCCCTTCAACCTGGTCCTGCACACAGCCCCTCTCAACACGGACGGCCTTCCTCACTACCACTGGCACATGGAGATCATGCCTCGTGTCACACGCACTGCTGGATTCGAGTGGGGAACGGGTTTCTACATCAATCCGACGATACCAGAAGAAACCGCGCAGTTCCTGCGTGAGGTACAGCTTTGAAAGTCTTCTTTGTGGCCTCGGAAGCACTGCCCTATGCCAAGACCGGCGGTCTTGGAGACGTGACAGGCAGCCTTCCTGCAGCTCTGCATATGCTCGGGGCGGACACGTTCCTGATTCTGCCCTTCTATCGCACCATCATGGCGAAGAACCTTCCGCTCGAACAGGTCATGACCGGCACGCTCGCAATGGGCGGCAGGACCCTGCCGTACACGGTCCTCCGCCACCAGAAGACATACTTCATTACTCAGAACGAGTTCTTCGAACGCGACGGTCTCTACAATACACGCGAAGGCGACTACCCGGACAACTGGCTGCGGTTTGCTTTCTTTGCACGTGCCGCACTCGATACCATCGTGGCACTCGGCGGCACGGACGTCATCCACGTGCACGACTGGCAAGCCGCGCTGCTGCCCGTCTATCTGCGCGTCATGTATCCTGAGCGCCGGGAGAAGACATTGCTGACGATCCACAACATCGCCTACCAGGGACTCTTCTCACCCGAGATCCTGCCTGACATTGGGCTGCCGAGTTCAGTCTTCACCGTCGACGGTCTCGAGTTCTACGGCAACGTAAACTACCTCAAAGGGGGCATCGTCTGGGCCGACGAAGTCAACACGGTCTCTCCGACGTACGCCCGTGAGATTCAGACCGATGAGTATGGTTTCGGCCTCCACGGCATTCTAGCAGCACGGCGTGACCACCTGAGTGGCATTCTCAATGGCATCGACTGGTCCTATTGGGATCCATCGGCTGACGGAGCACTGCTACACATGTATGGCCCCTCTTCACTCGCTGGAAAGGAACAGGATAAGGAGAGCCTACTGCAGGAAACCGGACTCGCGTCAAAACCTGGCCGTCCCCTATTCGTCATGGTGTCACGGCTGGTTGCCCAGAAAGGAGTCGACCTCGTGCTCGGCGCATTCGACCAGATGATGTCGCTTCCCATGAATCTGATGGTCCTTGGCACGGGCGACACCGACATCGAGGCGGCTCTGGCGGCAAAGGCCGCCGCCTACCCTGGGCGTTTCGTGCTGAGCCGCAAGTTCGATGAGGGTCTTGCGCACCGCATGTATGCCGGATCAGACTTCTTTCTCATGCCGTCGCGGTTCGAGCCGTGCGGCCTGTCGCAGATGATTGCACTCCGCTATGGAAGCATCCCCGTGGTACGAAGAACGGGCGGGCTGAAGGACACGGTTCAGGATGTCCATCCCAAGACAGGGACCGGGAACGGTATCAGTTTCGACGACGCGACACCATCTGATTTCCTTGACGCCGTAAGGCGTGCCACAAGACTGTACTCCGACCGCGACGTATTCCGACGTATCCAGGCCATCGGCATGGCCTGCGACTTCTCATGGCAGGCGAGTGCACGCGACTATCTCGCATTGTACCATTCCATGGAGGCGTCCTCATGAAAGCAGTCATCCTGGCAGGAGGCTTTGGTACTCGGTTGCGCCCATTGACCATCAATCTTCCAAAACCGATGGTTCCATTCGCCAACCGCCCCATGATGCTCCACATCATACGGCTGCTCAAGAAGCACGGATTCGATGATCTTGTCGTCATCCTATATCACCAGCCCGATGCCATACGCAGCTACTTCGGTGACGGTAGCGAATTCGGTGTAAAGATTGAGTACGTTACTAGTCAGGAGGACCTGGGAACCGCGGGGGCGATTGGGCTTGCGCGAGCCAGTCTGCAGGAGACGTTTCTGGTCATTGCAGCCGACATCGTCACCGACATCGACCTCACCAAAGCAGTTCAGTATCATCGCGAACACAAGGCAGCTGCGACAATCACGTTGTCACGAGTGGAGAACCCTCTGGAGTATGGTATTGTCATCACCGATACCGCAGGGCACATTGTGCGCTTCCTTGAGAAGCCTTCATGGGGAGAGGTGTTTTCCGATACCGTGAACACAGGGATCTACGTCCTGGAGCCGTCTGTGTGGGATGACATACCTGAGGACAAAGAGTTCGACTTCTCGAAGAACTTGTTCCCTACCTTGCTGGCTCACAACCAGCCGCTGTTCGGATACGTCGCACCAGGTTACTGGCGCGACGTTGGCAACATCCGCGAGTATAAGCATGCGCACGCAGACGTGCTGAAAGGGAAGGTCGACCTCGAAGCCCAAGGCGAACGCATCGGTCGCATCGGCAGTGATGTCTGGGTCGGTGAAAGGAGCCAGATCTCGAGCTTCAAGGGGTTTGATGGTTCAGTTCTGATCGGCAAGGACACGACTATCGGCGAAGCACGCGTGCGCAGCTCCTTCATCGGCGACCATGCCGTTGTGCAGAGTGGAGCAGACGTCGACAACTCGGTCCTGTGGGATGGCGTCGTCGTGGAGCAGGGGGCCCGCATCTTCAATTCCATCGTCGGCAAGAACGTCCACGTCGGCAAGGATGTCCTTCTCGAAGGCGACAACACGGTGGCCGACGATTGCATCATTGGACAGGGCTCTGTTCTCAAGTCCCAGGTCCAGATCTGGCCGGGCAAGACTGTCGAACCAGGTTCCACAGTTACCAGTAATGTTGTCTGGGGCAAAGCGTGGTCAAAAGCTCTGTTTGGCTCGTATGGTATCGTCGGTGTCAACAACGTTGAAGTCACGCCGGAGATGTGTGCCAAGCTGGGCTGCGCCTACGGTACATTCCTTGGCAAGGGTTCAGTCGTCTTCACCGCGCGCGATGACCACCAATCATCCCGCATGCTCAAGCGCTCGGTCATCGGAGGCCTCATGAGCGCCGGCGTACGCGTCATGGACCTTCAGGCAGCCCCAGTGCCCCTCGCACGGTTCGCCGTTAAGTCGTTCGCAGGCAGTGGCGGCGTTCACGTCATGCGCTCGCCATTCGACCGTCGACTCACGACAATACGATTGTATGATCGATCAGGGTTCGACCTTTCCACCACGCAGGAAGGAGCCATCGAGCGCCTGTTCTTCCGTGAGGAATTCGCCCGCGCCGATGTCGAAGAGGTAGGGACCATCGATATTCCACCTCGTGTTGTGGAATCGTATCGTGACTACTTCCTGAATTCTCTGGACGTGGCCACTATCCAGTCGTCCGGCATCCGGTTCGTCATCGACTACTCGTATGGTACTCCCGTCCAGTTCTTTCCTGCCATTGCGGGGGAATTCGGTCTCGAGATCGTCTCACTGAATGCCTACGCTGACGGGCGAAGGGCGGTAAGGACAGCATCTGATTTCCGGGACGCCAAGCGGAAGCTGTCTTCCATGGTCAAGTCACTGGGGACATCGTTCGGCGTGATCCTGGACGCGTCCGGAGAGAAGGTTTTCATCGTGGACCGAAGCGGCGAAATCCTTTCAGATACCCGTGCCACAGCACTCATGATTGGCTCCAGACATCAGTCCGGGGTCCTGAATTCCGTAACTCTTCCCATTACAGCATCCATCGAGCTGGAACGGTACGTCAAGGATCAGGGGGTCGATGTGCACTGGTGCTCGACCCTGCCGCGCAACATCATCCGCGAAGCGACAAATACCGACGCCGGCGCGGACATCCAGGGAGGATTCATCTTCTCCCGCACTCTCCCCTTTTATGACGGCATGCTTTCCATCGGTTTCCTGCTTGAGACGCTTGCCAAGACAGGACAAGACCTCGTCGCACTGAAGCAGGAGACTCCGGTCCGGGATCCCAGTCATATCGAGCTGCCATGCCCGTGGGAGTCCAAAGGGACGATCATGCGCCGCATGAGCGAGCTCTATCGTGACACGGCGGAGTTCGTCGAAGGGGTCAAGGAACGCGAGGAAGATGGCTACACGCTCGTGCTGCCTGACAGGGATCGCCCGGTACTGCACATCTATTCCAGCTATACGACGGACCAGCGTGAACGCGACCGATTGGCCGACGCAGAAAAGAAGATCCGTTCCTGGATGCAATAGCCAAAGCGTCATTACCGGAAGAAGCTACAAGATTACGCTGCACAAGGTAGCCTTTTCAGACTGAGACAGGAGGAGATCGTGGGCGAGCACACTGAACCGCTTTCGATGGTCACGAGCGATGGTCTGGTCAATTTCGGGTGGGCCAGGCAACCGTTGTTCGACGTGAATATGACAGCTGCCGCGTCGGTGCATCGTCACATTTTCCGTTCGTGGCGGCTGAAGCGGTGGGAATACTTCTATGTCGCGACACCAGCAATCTTCTTCGCGGCACAGATAGCCCACGTAGGCTACCTGGCCAACGTCGCAGCGTACTTGTATGATATCAAACGCAACATCCTGCTGGAGCAGACATCAAACATCCCCTTCGGAACCGGCGTCGTTCTGGCCGACCATCCTCGCAGGGGAACGACGAGCGCCCGTGAAGGGACCTCCAGGCGGCTCCGTTTTGAGATGATGCCAGAAGGAAAACATGTCACCATCGACTGGCCCAGGTTCAATGGGCCACAGAACCTCTATGCCGACCTGCTTCTCGGTTGGCCGAGGGAACTCGAGTCTCTGAACGTCGTCGACCCCCTCAGGAATGGACGCTTCGCCTATACCACCAAGGTTACCTGTATGCCCGCCGAGGGGACTATCCGCGTTGGAGAGGAGACATGGGAGTGCGGTCGCTCAGAAGCGCTGGGCGAACTGGACTGGAGTCGGGGCTTCCTCGAGGCCGTCACGCCATGGAAGTGGGCAACAGCTTCAGGCCGAACACAGCAGGGTCAGACAGTTGGCTTCAATCTGTGCAGTGGTTTCCATGACCGAGGCGACAACGAGAACGCCGTGGTGGTCGATGGACATCTCACCAAACTGGGGCTCGTCTCCTTCACGTATGATCAGGCTCACATCATGCAGCCGTGGCGCGTCTGCAGTCCCGATGGGCGCGTCGATCTGTCGTTTGTCCCGATGACGGACCGTCAATCCCACACGAACGCCGGTCTTCTTCAGAGTCACATTCATCAGCTCGTGGGTCGGTACACTGGTACCATGACACCACCAGGTTCCGATCCAATAGCAATCACAGACTTCGTAGGAGCAGCCGAGGACCACTACGCTCGCTGGTAGCCGATTCTTGACCGAGTAAGACGACTCACCGCAAGCGCCCCGAGCAAATAATGCACGGGGTGCTTGCTCTCGGCCAGGTGTCAGGCGCCTACAACCCCGCTTTCGATGCCCTGACAAGGGCAGAGAGACCGATTCGAATGCTCTGCTCCTCGGCCATCTTGAACAAGTCCTCGGCAGCCTTCGGCTTGATTGCATCCTTCGTGACGCTCCCGTCAATAGCAAAAAGGGCGGACGTGCGGACGCCGCGAAACTGACCAACAATAAACACGCAGCCGCTTTCCATTTCGATCGCCTTCACGCCCGATTGCATCATCAGGCTCATCTTGTCCTTGTCGTAGTTGCGGTAGAATGCGTCACTGCTGATGACGACTCCGTGCTTCGCCGTCGGAACAACGTCCCGGGCTGTTTCCATAGTGATGCGAAGGAGGTCGGCATCCGGCACCGCTGGGAACGACAGTGGAAGGTACTGGGGAGACGTTCCATCGTCGCGGATACTCCCCGTGGCAACGACAATGTCGCCGGCGTCGACGTCTGATGCAATGCCCCCGGCCGAGCCAACCCTGAGCAGCACACGCGCGCCAAGGTTACACAGCTCCTCCACGACGATTGCTGTCGACGGAGCCCCCATTCCCGTCGTGGCCACGGACACCCGTTTACCCTCGTACGTCCCCGTGAAGACAAGCAGATACCGATAGTCATTGACCAGGCGAGCACCCTGGAGCAGCTTCGATACCTGCTCGGCTCGCTGGGGATTGCCGACCAGCATGACGTGCGGTGCCAAGTCCTCTGCCTCAAACCTCATGTGAAATTGTGACATGGAATCTACCTCCCTGGAATACTAAAGCATGCCACGAGCCAGTCGTGCCGTTCGCTCCGCCAAGGCGTGGATCGAGAGTCGTTCCTTGCCTGGAATATACGTATCGAGCCGATCACCAATGGGATCCGCCCATACGGCCGGGACCCCGCCCATGGCACCCAGGACTGTTCCGACGAGACCGGCATTGCAGTCAATGTCGAGCCCGCAGCGAGCCAGCAGCGCAAATGACTCCGTGATGTCGTGACCACCATACCAGAGAGCAATGATGTCCGCCGCCACGTTCGGGTATGCATGGATCCAGTTGTACTGCTCAAACCGCTGTTCAGCCCATGCAAGCGCTGAAGAAACATCCGACTCCCGCGTGACCAAGTCCAGACACTCGTGCAGAACAGCGGCGTATTCACTCCCCTGAGGAACATATCCCGCCGCTTCGACCGCAACGACACGCGGATCATCGCGCACATAGGCGAGGGCCGTGAGCGCTGCTGCATACATGCCCCCGTACACACCGTTTGCCGCGTGAGACACGACTCCGTCGAGATGGGCAAGCCTTACGGCCTCCACTGGACGTCCCGGCGCCAGCATCCCGCAAATCATCCCGCGCATCTGAACACCAATCCAGTCGGAATAGGGGTTGCGGTAGCTTCCCGACTCGGGTGGCATGAGACCAGCACGCAAGTTCTGGAGAGCAATCCACTCTGCCGACCAGCCAAAAGGTATCTGCTGTAGCCATTCATTGGCAACGTCCTGCGACGTGAGATCACGTCCGTGTGACTCAAAAGCGTCCAGGAACACCAGCTCGTAGACAACGTCGTCGTTCATTGTTTCAGGATCCGTGACATAAGAACGGACGTCGCCATAGACCTCTGCAATGCGTTGGCCTGTGTATCCCTCGATGGCAGTACCAAACGCACCGCCCGCAAGCTGGCCGATCCACCCAGCCAGTGTTCTCTCCTCAACGCTGTCTGGCTGCTCCTGCTGCGGCGCGCGAGCCGCTGGTAGGCGAGTCAGAACATCATCCCACGAGACGAGGCGCTCGAACTCAAGGTAGGAACACCGGGGATCCTGTGGCGCAGCAAACAGTGCATCAAGGTAGTGAGCGGTGAGTATGCGCAGTGCAGGAGCATCTCCACTGCGAGCCAGGCGCAAGCCTTCTGGAATAAGCGACACCGCCACACTCTCATCGAAGCCTTGGTTCTCCATCGACTGGGCTGCCTCGCGATAGAGGCACTCGGGAGCACCCGATCCCGGCACAGAGCTCTCCCAGAGCATGAGCATCACCTCATCCTGTCCCTTGTCGGCAGCCGTCTGCTCACACCAGCTGCTTGGATGCAGGCGCCGGTCCAACGGAACAGCAGAACGTCGTATGTCACGTTCCATTTGCCATGCCTTGAAGCTCATGCCTGCCTCCTCTTGCGGACGGAGTACAGGTACAGGGAAACGAGTGTCGCGACGTAGGGGATCATGGCCGTGAACTGAGTAGGAATACGACTGCCTTGCAGGAATACCGTCAGACCGTCGAAGAACCCAAACAGCAGAGAGATGATCGCGATGCCCCAGGGATTCCCGCTGACCAGAATGACGGCCGTCAGCGAGATCCAGCCGCGTCCCGCTGACATATTCTCGGCAAACAGCCGCACGGATCCAAGAGAGAGATACGCGCCTGCCAGACCGCAGCATACCGCACAGACGATGAGCGACCAGATACGTATCGTCGATGCCGGAACGCCGCTCGAACTTAGACACACGGCGTTGTACCCTGCTGCCCGGAGCCGGAGCCCGAAACGAGTCCGGAAGATGACGAACGCGGCCAGCACGGTCACCAGGGCTGCGACGTAGATGATGGCGTTGTACCCGCTGAGCAACCTTCCTAGAATGGGGATGCCGTCAATCAGCGGCAGCTTCACGGCAGGGATCGCGCGGATACCGGCATCAGTGAAAGCCCCCTTGACGTGGAAGATGTCGCGCAGCAGAAATGTCGTCAGGCCTACCGCAAACAGATTCAGTGCTATGCCCGTCAAGAACTCATCCGTATGAAGTCTCACGGCAAACAAGACGAAGATACCGGCCATGACCAGCGCCCCAGCTACCGCGCATAGAATGCCAAGGAACCAGCTGTGCAGGAAGAACGACCCGAGAACAGCGCAGAACGCCCCGACCAGCATCATCCCTTCCATCGCAATGTTGAAGATGCCGGCATAGAAAGTGAACGTCCCGCCGATCGCGGCCAGCAGGATGGGTGTGGCTCCGATGAGCATAGCCGAGAAGAGCCCAAACAGGACGTTCACTCCGCGCTCTCCTTGAGTTTCTGCCTGGTCGCCAGCCAGTCAAACACCATGTTCAGCGAAACCCTTCCTGCTACCACAACCAGAACAATGACTGCCTGCAGCACGTCGATGAATTCTGAAGGCACAGCTGTGACGAGTTCCATGCCTATGGCGCCCTGCTGCAGTGCACTGAAGAGCAACCCGTAGAGAAAGGTCCCCGAGACGCCACTGCCTGCTACGACTGCGATCATAATACCGTCCCAGGCATAGTTGGCGCCTAGTCCCTTCACAAAGCGATGGGGACCGCCCATAACCATCAACCCACCGGCGAGCCCTGCAAGGGCTCCGGTGACCAGCATGACGCGGACATAGTTGGCATCCACCTTGCATCCGCCGATCCGCGCAAACAGCGAGTTCTGTCCGGTCATTCGCCATTCATAGCCACTGCGGCCTCTGCTCATGATCAGCCAACAGACGACAGCTGCAAACACCATGAACAGGACACTTGTGTTCACGCCTCCCAGATCCGGCAGCCATGCGGCGGTGCTGATGCGCCTGGTCATAGGGCTCAGGGCAGACGGGTCGAACAGGGGATACGTAATGACCCACAGTGCGAAGTAGTCGGCAATAAAGTTGAGCATGAGCGTGACGATGAACTCATCCATTGCGAAGGCACGTTTGAGCAGTGCTGCAAGCCCGGACCACAGCGCACCACCAAGAAGAGATGCGAGGATGCAAAGCGGGATAAGGAATACCGGGGGCAGGCGGACGAACAACCCAACCAATGCCACGCCCAGGGCCCCCATGATGAGTTGACCCGGCTGTCCGAGGTTCACGGGTCCGGAGGCAAACGCGATCGAAGCCGAGAGTCCTGTCAGGATCAGGGGAACGGCTCGCGTCACTGTAGCGGCGAATCCCGATGCGCTGAACAACGAGTACTGAAGCAGTGCACCGTAGGTCGTGACTGGGTTGAACCCCTGGAACAGGAGTACGAGCGCCCCGATAACAAACGCCGCCAAAACGCCGAGAAGCCCGCTAAGAACCTGTTTCCGCATGTTCAGCTTCCTTTCCTCCGAGCATGTAGTATCCGACCTCTTCACGGCTCGTCGTGTCCGTGGCAAGGTCCGCTACAATGTCGCCCTGGCACATGACGACGATGCGGTCGGCCACCGTAAAGAGTTCGTCGAGGTCGGCCGATATCAGCAAGACAGCCCGATTCTTGCTCCGCAGGTCCAGTAGAAGCTGATGGACATATTCGATGGAACCGACGTCCAGGCCTCGCGTTGGTTGGTCCATGAGGACAAACGGTGTTTCCAGCAGTAGTTCGCGGCCGAGAATCACCTTCTGCTGGTTGCCACCGGACAGCGACCGGAATGGGTCTCGCACACCGCTCATGCTTACGCTGAACTGCGTCCGTATCTGCTCGGTGAATACAACAGCACGTCGGTAGTTGAGGCCGAGACCCCTCCAGGTGCTGAAACCCGGATCGAGTATGTGATGCGTCATAACGGCGTCTTCCAGGATGGAAGCATTGATACTGGCCCCCATCTTGCCTCGATCCTGCGAAACAAAGGAGATCAGGGCTCGTCTGGCTAGGATGTCGGCACGCGTGATGTCCTTCCCATTCACCTCCAGCGCCCCCGACGTCATTGGCGCTAGACCCATGATTGCGTTCACCAGCTCGAACTGGCCATTCCCCTCGACCCCCGCCACTCCTACGATCTCGCCGGCACGCACGTCGATGGTCGCGTCATGCAGTCTTGCGCGATGCTCGGTGTCACTACAATTCAGCCCTTGCGCGCGGAAGACCATCTCTCCGGGTTCCTGAGGCTGTCGCTGCGAAGTGAACAGGACCTCTCTGCCCACCATCTGCCGGGCCAGATCCTCCTTCGTGAGATCGGACGCTGCGGACGTACCCACGACTTTGCCGCGCCGCATGACGGTCACGCGGTCGCTCAGCGTCAGCACCTCATCGAGCCGGTGAGAGATGAAAATAATCGTATGCCCCTTGTCCCGAAGACGCTCCAGTTCGGAGAACAGCTGAGGAATCTCCTGCGGCGTCAGTACCGCCGTCGGTTCGTCCAGAACAAGCACCGAGACATTGCGGTAGAGCAGTTTGAGGATCTCGACCTTCTGACGTGCGGCTACCGAGATATCTCCCACGAGTGTGTCGGGTTCCAAGTTGAACTGGAACTCTTCGATCTTCTGACGCACTGCCTCACGCGCCCTATGAACATCAATTGCCCCAAAGGCACGGACGGGCTCGGCGCCCAAGACGATGTTCTGCCATACCGTGTACTCCGGAATAAGCAGCATCTCCTGGTGTACCATCCCTATGCCGGCGGAAATTGCCTCACGTGGCGTCCTGAATTCGACCTTGGCACCTCTGAAGAAGATGTCTCCTGCGTCCCGACGCTCGAGACCATACAACACTTTCATGAGTGTGCTCTTCCCCGCTCCGTTTTCTCCGACCAGCGCATGGATCTCGCCGGATTCGAACGATACCGACACGTCAGACAGCGCAACGGTGTCCGGGGGGAACACCTTGGTAATATGCCGCAGGTCGATCAGGACGTCACGTGCCACGAACGGCTGTCCTACTGGTACTTGGTGACGGCGAGCGTACCGTCGATGATCTGTTGACGGACTTCGCTGATGCGGTCGAGAATACTCTTTGGAAGGACTTGCACCGTCGCGTCAGTCACCAGGTCGACCGTACCGGTCTTCAGTCCATACTTTATGACCTGGCCCGGCTTGTAGGTACCATCCTTGATTGTCTTGTAGATCTCTTCGATGGTCTTGCCGACGTCCTTGATGTCCGATGCAATGACGTAACCGGGTTCGATGTTGTTCTGGTTCGTATCGACGCCGATTGCGTACAAGCCACGTTCCTTGGCAGCCTGCAGGACACCAAGACCAGTTTCAGACGCCACCTGAAACACGACATCGCACTTCTTGTCGTACAGACTTAGGGCGGCCTGCTTGCCCTTGGCTGGGTCGTCCCAAACACCAGCGAGAACCACACGCTCGACCTTGATGGACTTGTCGACATAGTGGACGCCGTCCTCATAGGCCTTCACAAACGCCATGACAACTGGGTCGTCAGCTGCGGCCACTACACCGACGATCTTGTCGGCGTTGATGTTCTTGATGCTCATGTCCGTCGTCGTAAGGCCGGCACAGACTCCCGCAAGGAACGCACTCTCTTCTTCGATGTACTTGGCGGACGTTATCGTGTTTTTGCTGTTCTGTACGATCGTGTCGATGTTGACGAAGATCTTGTTCGGATACTTGTCGGCCATCGCCTTCAAGTTGTCCTCGAACGCATAAGAAATGACAAACACGACGTCGCTGTATTGTGTGGCTGCTTCGAGGCTAGGCTCGTACTTGCCTGCGTCGAAGTTGCACTCAATCGTCCTCGTCTCCACACCATACTGTGCCTTGATGTTGTCGATCCCTTTCTGGCCAGAATCGTAGAATGCATTGTCGCCAAGCGCGCCATTGATGAGGTAGACGACCTTGTCGGTCTTGGGACCAGTCGCTGTTGGCTTGCAGCCGGCAAATGACAAGGTAACAAGCATAAGCACGAGCAGCGTACGTAGCATCTTCTTCATGTTGACTCCTCTCCTTTGTCCTTCAGATCTGCTGCTTTGGGAGACGGTCTCCCTTGCGCAGCCTTGCCTCAAGAAACGCAGTGACTTCCACTTCATCCGGCATCGATTGCTGAGCGCCCGGCCGTGTTACGGTAAGCGCACCTGCCGCCATCGCCCAGTAGAGCGCTGTGCCGGGGTCAAACCCGAGATCCAGCGACGCAGCAAAGGCTCCCTGGAAAGAATCGCCTGCTGCCGTCGTATCGACCGGTACCACCGAAAAAGCGGGCACCTCGGGGCTCTCGAACGCGCCAACCGCAAATGCACCCTTGTCTCCCCGCTTCACGATGACAGTCCGTGCGCCCAGACCCAGAAGGATTCCTGCGGCCTCCTTGAGATCGGAGGTTCCAGTAAGCGCACAGGCTTCACCCTCGTTCGGCATGAGGTAATCTACATCGCCAAATATTCCTGGCGTCAGGATAACGGATCCCCAGGGCGAAGGATCGAGGATGACAGTAGCTCCTCTCAGGTGCGCCACGTGAGCAGCCTCCCGAACGACCGCAAACGGGATTTCACACTGCAGCAGGAGGACAACCCCGGGCTGCAGCAAGCCGTCCAGAGTCTTGAGTTCGGCAGCGCCGACGGCACCGTTGGCGCCCGGGACGACCACTATGCGATTCTCGCCGCCTCTTTCTACCAAGATGCACGCGACGCCCGTCGGCAAGACCGGGTCTACCATGACGCCGCCGATGTCCACTCTGTAAGCCGACAGCCCATTCATCACGTCCCGCCCAAAGGCATCTGATCCAACGCGCCCCACCAGGACGGTCTCCGCTCCCAGTCGGGCAGCCTGCACCGCCTGGTTCGCACCTTTCCCTCCCGGGTTAGTGAGCCATCCAGTCGAGACAATGGTTTCACCCTGGTCTGGCACACGCTCACAGCGGACAACGAGGTCCATGTTGATGCTACCGAATGATATGACCATGACTACAAGGTAGTTGCCCTGGAACGCTCTACAGAAGTGTTCCGGAGAGCTGTCGAATCCCGGACCACAAGCTCCGTCGGAAGAACCACAGGGTGAGATGACACATGGCCGCCTCTCATGTCGAGAATCGCTCTCACTGCCAGCTGTCCCATCTCATAGGTAGGTTGTCGTACCGTCGTCAGCGATGGGCTGAAGATCCTCGCGAACGCAATGTCGTCAAAGCCAGTAACCGATACCCTTTCCGGCACCGCAATGCCCACTTCTGCAAGTCTCGCCAGAACGCCGAACGCGCACAGGTCATTGGCACAGACGACACCGGTTGTGCCGTCCATCACAGACCCTGCCTGCTTCATGGCCCCGTAGCCGTCGTCGATCCCAAAACCCGCACGCACGACATCGAAGTCGATCTCATGCAGACGGCACTGGTCACGGAACCCTCGGAGCCTGTCCTCGGCTGTAGAAATCATCGAAGGGCCCGAAAGATAGAGCAGCTTGCGGTGTCCCAGTCCCGCCAGGTAGTCGACCACAGCCTTGCTCCCACTGTAGTTGTCGGCACTCACCTGTGAAACCAGGGAGCCGGAGAGTCTACGGTCCATGACGACAACGGGAACACCAGCCGCCAGTTCTGCCACATACGCATCTCTTCGGGAAGCGCTGGCCACGATGATTCCCGCCACGGTCAGGTCATGCAGAGAACGCAGGTACTGTTTCTCCTTGGCCACATGACCGTCGCTATTGCAGACGATAAGGTTCAGGCCATGCTTGTGTGCTTCATCCTCCACGCCGCGCACGATAGCTGGAAAAAAGGGGTTGGTGATGTCTGGAACCACAAGTCCAATGAGATCGGATTGGCCAAGGACCATGGCGCGTGCAATGCGATTGGGTTTGTAGTCCAACTCCCTGGCCATCTTCAGGATGCGCTCACGCAGCTCCGGCCGCACCATCTCCGGTTTCGAGAACGCCCGCGATACTGTGCTTGTGGAAACACCGAGCTTCCGCGCGATTTCCCTCACGGCTACTCTACCCTCGGCAACCAGATACCTGTCTGATTCTGGTACTTTCCCTTCTTATCTTCGTAGGAGACGCCACATACGTCATCAGCTTCCATGAAGAGAACCTGGGCAATCCCCTCGTTGGCATAGACCTTGACGGGAAGCGGCGTCGTGTTACTGATTTCGATGGTCACAAAGCCTTCCCAGCAGTTGCTTGACCAACAGGATTTTCCATTTCTTCTTGTGTATAGGGTATGGTTCGGAACAGTTACATCATAGACAAAACCATCATATGGAACTTTTGAAAAGGATTTCCCACACAATTTAGGAGTAAGTTGTTTTCTGGAAATTCTTATTTTACATATATTCCCAGAAGACATTCTTCTTCCTTTCAAAAAGTGCGTTTGGCCTTTTTCGACATATCTAACAATAGAAGCGTATCCTGCCTTCAGTATGACTTCCTGAAGATTGTCGGCCATTTTTCTTGAAGAAGTAGTTATTGTTTCGGTTTCTTTGTTCCCGTCTCCAAGAATATAAGCATCTAGGAAAATCTTCAGAAGTCTAGGCGACAAGTTTCTTATTGTGTTTGGTATATGTTTCTCTTTACTATGGCCATATTGTTGCAAATAGGTCGACAGTTGTTTATTCAATGCCTTGAAACCAAGTTCTTCTTCTACAAAATCGAATGGTAGTTTCAGCAGATGCCTTTTTATTATTTCTCTATTCTCCGTTCCTATTTGCGCTACTTTGATTGCGTAATTCCCTTTTGGCCGTGAAAAAGCAGATCCTTCTGACAACCAAATGCCCATAAACCAAGCCCAATCTTCAATAGGAATTTGTATTCTTGCGAATTCTCCCAAAGAGATTCTTTTACTTAGCCTATAGACTTTATTGGTAATCTTCCCCGTTCTTCTCTTTTTAACAGAGAGACTAGATTTTGATACTAGCAGGGAGAGCAAATAGTCCAAATTTTCATAGACTATTTTGTATCCGGATTCGACTAACCCATCATACAGTTTTCTTGTAGAAAGCTCTTCTGAGTACTCAAGCATTTTGAATACTCTTTCTGCAACAACATTCAATTGCTTGTAGGTATCGTCTTCTGCAGTATCTAGTTCAAAGAATTTGGGATCTTCGCCTTTCCACACAGCATCTCTTTTCATCTCAAAATTGTACTTTCCATACACATCTTTTGCCCTAGCAAATTCATAACTTTCCTTGTATCTGGACTTCACATACAGGAAATGCTCTGGTGTTACCAGAAGATCCAAATTCCGTCCCTTTACGGAAATTAGGTCTCCTTGAAATGGGGTCTTTTGTTTTCCCGTTATCTGCTGATATTCCATCTCCCCTTGTGAATCTATTGTTGCAACTTCTTCCATGTCTTGTATTTCCGTAATATTCTTCCATCCATTTGAGGTCAGTACCTCAGTATCAGGACTGTAGCATGGTTCAAGCGGCGTCACGTTGACAATGATGCCTGCTCGGGCATACGTACTCTTGCCGATGACAAGGCACAGGACATCCCGGGGAATCCGAAAGTACTCCAGACTGCGCGCGAGCGCGAAGGAGTTTGGCGGGATGATGCAGGAATCCCCCTTCATGTCCACAAAACTCTGCTCGGTGAACGCCTTTGGATCGACGATGGTGTTGAAGACATTGGTGAAAACCTTGAATTCGTCCGCCACACGCATGTCGTATCCATACGATGACACTCCATAGGAGACGACGCCCCTGGGAGAGTCTGGTGCAAACGGTTCGATCATGCCAGCCAGTGCATGGGACGCGATCCAGGTGTCAGACTTGATTCCCATCTATCGCCTCCAAATCCCGATTTTCGCCTGCAAACGTTTGCATCATATTCAAAACCGTCAAAACGTCAAGGTTAACAGTTAGCAGTCCTCTCATTGAGCGGCACTAGTGCCAAACTTTCACAAGCCAACCTGCCTGTGCGTGATTCAGACCTTCGGTCCGCGCCGCGATCGATCACCCATATTCCCGACCACCCCGCTCGGACACCACATCACTCATTGTAGGTGTCAGGGAGGTCATTCTCAAACAGCACCGTGTCACCTGGTGTCAGCAGGCTTCGCATGAGCCCCCTGACCTCCTCGAGGGAACGAACCGTGAGGATGCTCGTCTCCGGGAAACCAGCCGACAGCAACCCCTCGCGGACCGGTCGGGTCTTCTTCGGGCCGACAAGGATCACTGTGTCAGCCGCTCCAGCCGCCTGCCTTCCTGCTTCGACGTTTGCGGCGTCCTCTGCATGGCCCAGCGACACCAGCCCTGGGGTGACAAGGACTCGTCGCGAAGGAAAAGCAGCCAACACCTCCATCGCCATGGCAAACCCGGCAGGATTCGAGTTGAAGGCATCATCGATGATGCGAATGCCGATGGCGTCAACCGTCATCTGTAGTCGATGTGGAAATGCCTGCAGTGTGGCGACACCATCTTGAATAGCATTCCAGGGCACACCCAGTTCGCGCGCCACAGCGACCGCCATCAGGATGTTCTCCACATTATGCCCGCCGAGCAGCATCGTGTGGCACGCGAATCGCTCATCCTGACTCGTCACGATATCAAACAACAGGCCATCGGTACTCGTCACGATGTTCTCGGCATGCAAGTCAGATGACAACGATCCGCCTGCACTCACCCTCAAGAGTCTCTTCCCCTGCACGCTCTCGATGTCCGCAAGGACAGGGTCATCGCCGTTTAGGACGACCGTGGATCCGCTCCCAGGCATGCTGACGAATCCCTTGAGGACACGCTGGATGGCAGCTTCGGAACCAAACTCCTCGAGGTGCTGCAGACCGACCGACGTCGCGATCGAGATGCTGCATGGAACCAAGCTGAGAAGGTGCTCAAATCCGCCCTTCTCGTTCTCGGCCAGTTCCACAACGAACACCTCGTGTTCTGGGCCGAGCTGCTCGCGGATGGCGCGACAGATGCCCATGGTCGTGTTGAAGCTCTCGGGCGTTATCAGGACACGATAGCGCGACTCGATCAGGTGCGCTGTGAAGTACTTGGTGCTCGTCTTGCCATAGCTTCCAGTGATGCCGACGACAGTCGGGGCAAACCCGGCAAGAACCTTGCGAGCGTCTCTTACGTACCAGTCTCGCATCAACGCCTCGACGGGCTCCATGACCGTGCGGCCGGCAACCAGAACGACAGGAGCCAGTATCGGCAGAAGCCAGGCTATCGCGAGGGCAAGTCTTGCCTGCCCAGGAAACAGTACCAGACACATCCCCACATTGAGGACTGTGGTACAGACCAGCAGGCGTCGCGCGCGCGGAGTTATGACCAGGGCCTTCTTCACTGGACTCCGTGCCCCGAGACGGTGTTCCCACAGGAGTCCTGCCATGCCCACAGCTGCCGACAGGCTGCAGGCCACGACGATCGACGCTGCCGATTCAAGGTGCAGGAACAGTGCAACGACCCCAAGGAAGCCAAGGAGGTCGAGCAGGGGATTGGCAACCAGCTGGTCGACGTGGAGGATAACCCAGTGGACAAACCGCCGGGTATCGTATTCCTCGAGCTGCAGCATGTGAAGAAGATAGACGACTCTTGCAAAGGCAAGAGCGAGGGCCGTGCCAGTGGCCAGTGCCGCAAGGACTGCAGCCAAACCCCTCATCCCGTCGCTCCTTCTCGCGTTCCGCAGAGGAATGCACTCACCACGGCATTCACAAATGCCGGACTGTTCAGGTAGCTGAAGTGACCCGCACCTGCAACAGCAATAAGCCGCGACCCCCTGATCAGCCCTTCCATCTTCCGTCCATCCGCAATGGGCGTTTCGGTGTCCTTTTCCCCCCACAGGAGCAGCGTCGGCACACTGATGGCCCCCAGGCATGCCGTGAGGTCGAGACCCACGGTCTTCACCATAGATGCCCTCATCACCCCAGTCGTCGCCCGGTAATCGGCACTTCCGAACCGCATGGCAAGGCGTTCCCGCAGCACTGGTCCCCGAGCCCCAAGGATCGGGAGACGCAGGACTGCCTTTGCCACCTTGTAGAAGGCTTGACGCATGCGTCGTCTCAGTGTTGCCGGCGGCCTGATACCGGCCGCATCGACAAGGACGAGAGCCTGGACAGTTTCAGGCACGTGCGCCGCCAGCCATATGGCGATACGGCCGCCAAACGAGTGCCCGATATACGTCGCGCGTGTGATCCCCAGAGACGCCACCGCTTTCTCAACGAAAGCGGCATACTCGGGCGTGCCCCAAGGAACCGGAGGAAGACTACTGCCACCGAAACCAGGAAGGTCGAAAGCAAGAACCCGGTACTTGTCCCGCAATCCCACGATGAGGGGCGTCAAACTGGCCGCCTGACCTCCCCAACCGTGCAGGAGCACGACAGGGTCTCCAGACCCTTCGTCCACATACGTAAGCGTGATGCCGTCGACGAGCGTGGTCGCCATGAGACTGCGTCAGACGCTTTTGGTTCCGGCCTTGCCCTTTGAACCCAGCCTCAGCAGGTCTGAGACATCGTAGTTGATGACGTTCGACCTGCGATCTTCAAATGCTTCGCAGGCCAGATCGATCAGCTTCGCAAGCAGGTCCCGGTATTGCATGCCAACGGCTTCCCACAGGTAGAACGACAGGGCTCCCGGAATCGTGTTGATCTCATTGACGTACACAGCTCCCGTTCTATCGATCAGGAAGTCGACCCGGGCGACACCCCGGCAATCGAGCGCCGTGAATGCGCGGCACGCCAGCTCCTGCACCCGACGGGTGAGGTCGTCACCGAGATTTGCCGGTACCTTGCGTGCCTCCGCCTTCTGGGCGCCGCTATCCGGCCCAGTTGTGGCCTTGTACCCCACCTTGTACTTAGCGTCGTAGTCGAGGAAGACGTGCGAGCTGAAGACCTCCTCGCATGCCGATGGTATCGGCTCGTCGTTGCCCAGAACGGCACAGTTGACCTCGCGATGATCAACAATAGCCTGCTCCACCAGCAGCTTGCGGTCGAAGTGGCTGGCAACCTCCAGTGCGTATCGCAGCCTGTCGTGGTCGGTCGCGCGCGTGATACCGACACTGGAGCCCAGGTTGGCTGGTTTTACGAACATGGGAAACTGGAGGCGCTGCTCGGCTGCACGGAGGCAGTCATCAGGAGAAGCACGCCATGCACGTCTGCTGAACGTGACGTATGAAACCACGGGGATTCCCGCGGCCGCGAACAGCTGCTTCTGGAACACCTTGTCCATGCCAAGCGCAGAACCGGTCACGCCCGCACTCGTGTAGGGGATCCCCAGCAGTTCGAACATGCCTTGCATCGTCCCGTCTTCACCGTTGGTGCCATGGTTGCACAACAATCCCACATCGACAGCCAGCGGTCTCGCATCCGCAGCACGACCCATGAAGCCTCTGCGCGAGGCCTGCACCACGAAGGTGAACTTTCCGGCAAAGGGCTGCAGGTGCACGCGTTGCGCCTTGCCCGGAAGGCTGGCCAGATCACGGAACACGTCCATTGTCTTCAGGACTTCTCCCGTGAACCAGACGCCCTGTTTGGACACGTAGAGCGGGACAGCCTCGAACTGCTCCTCATCCAGAGAATTCATCGCCTGAACGGCGGTAATGATGGAGACCTCGTGTTCCACTGAGCGCGAACCGAAGACAACGGCGACTCTCTTCTTCATTCATGGCTCCTTGCCTCGGCCCCGCAGAGCAGATGCGCCCTGACAGGCCTGTGAGTTGCTGATTTCATGCACATTCAGTTTATTCCCTTTGACCTGTGTTGCAACGGATCGTATTGCCTCATCTGTCTTCTACTGCCAGCTGTCCAATTTGGGTGCAACGAGCTGAACTGAACAAGGAAGTCCATCGAGACAAACCGATGCGATAGAATAGAAGGTTGACAGGGCGAACTACTACCATCTTACCATGAGTGAATGCGAGTACACACTACTGATGTATCACCATCAGAAAAACATCATACAGATTACGGGGCGCTTGGACGAAGTAAGAGTACGATCAGCCGGGAAGTCCGCAGAAATGGAGGGAGACACGGCTACAGTGCTCATGAGGCTCAGAATTCTTACACGCTTTGCAGACGAGCATGTAAGCCTCAACTGAAGGTCATGAGATCAGAATTACGAACAGATTGTAACCGGCTTGGAGCAGTACTGGTCACCTGAGCAGACTGCCCGCCATCATGACATGGACCCTTGCACCGCAACTATCTACCATGCCTTGAAGAACGGCTTGTTACAAGTGGTTCTCCGAGAAAAACTCAGGCAGCAAGGGAATTACCGCAAAGCGGAAGGCGAAGAATGAAGAGGTACGATCCCTGATCGCATATCCAAGGGTGAGCGACTAACCGGAACAGCGGCCAGAAGTCGCGTAAGTGACTGCGAGATCCTTCGCACATCTATATGGCCTGCGGAAACGGTCTGCCAACGAAAACACGAATGGGTTGTACGTCAGTTCTTTCCTAAGCATACAAGCTTCTTGTCAGTGGCCAAGAAGCAACTCGATGATGCAATCCACGCGTTCAACAACCGTCCGAGGAAGTGCCCCGACTGGAAAACGTCTTACCAGGTGTCAGCCGAGGAGTTGTTGCACGTGGTTTGGCAAGTCGCTCCCCGAGAAGCTATTGACAGCGAAAATATGTTCCATACAGTGCTATCACTAAGCCGCGATTAGGGGGCTAATGATAGCCAAGAGAGGACAGACGTACGAGGAACGGGAGCAAGTGCGGCAATCCCTCGTTATTCTACAGCTGTTTCTATGCTATTTGGCGTCTTCTGTCTTCTTGTTGGAAGACGGAGTTTTGTTGTAAGAAAACCCTTGTCGAATACAGACTGATTAACGGAGCAATGACTCAGCTTCCTGTAGGCTTCCTAGTGTAGCAATTTGAGTTGTTCTTGAGAAGCTCCATGATAGATTTCAAATGGGAAGGTAAAGGGGAGAGAACATGCTTACATCACGAGAATTGGGACATCTTAAGAGCAAGATACGTGACATGGAGCATTGTATTGAGACAGGTAGCAGAATTCTGTTAGCGACACTTCAATGCATAAATGGCTCGTTGAGTTTTGAGGAGAATGACTTGAACAAGTGGGCGGAATACAACGAGTCGATTAACTGGTCCAATTGGGATCGAAACTAGATGGGTAGAAGCACAAGTATTTATGCGGAAGAGCAAGGGCGAGAGCACATGATCACCTCCAGGGAATTGAAACTCTTTGAAGAGAAGATGCAGGCCGAGAAGTGCTGCTTGGAGCAAGGAGGCAAGATCCTAATAGGAGCAGTTCGTCGCATAAGAGGTTTGGCCAATCTTGCAGAGAACGGTATTGATGATTGGTCGGATTATAATGCTTGGGACAACTGGGATCGGAATTGACAAACGAATTCTGTGGGTAGGCGTAATGTAGATAAGCGCAATGGATACCGAAGAAGAGGAAACAAGAAGTCCTATCTTAGAGTTCTTAAGAAAAAAGGGGACAGCATGGGCTTTTCTACTTAGTGTTATTGTTAACTGCTATATTGTTTTCGAAGCACTCTTTCGAGGCAAGCCAGAAGAGTTGCTTTTGCATCGTTGGCTCTATTCGGCCATACTGCTTATTGTAGTACTAATGGCGATCGGGCTGTATATCTTAGGATTTTATCTCGATCGAAGAATTGGTACAAGAAGCGGGTTTCAAATACTTGAGGAAATTGACGAACTTGACTTGTGTGAACAAGGCGATGGAAGCAGGAAAGTTACCATAACACAGAAAATCAGATTTAGAACTCTACGAAGTGAACTTCATGAATTTCAAACGTTCTATCCATTACGTGGAACACCTAAGGGATTCATCTGTCGCTTTCCAGAAGGGGACTCTCTCAAATTGGACAGTGATGATCTTCAGCAACACGCCGACGGAGTGGGTATAGACTTGAAGCGCCCATATGCAAAAGGAGACAAGGGTAACCTTCCACCAATTACTTGGGAGTATGTTCTACGCTCAAGCACAGACGCCATTGGAACAGCTACTATTAAGCGCCCTACGAAGTCTCTTGAACTCAGCGTGAGACTTCCTCCAAACCTACCAAAGCCTGTACATTGTGGGTGGTGTGTAGTGACATCAGAGGAGTTTTCGCAATATCAAGGGTCAAGTGGTATTAAGTGTGACGAGTATGACAACAGGTACTTGATTCGCAAACGTTTCAATGAGAGGGAAATTAAGGAAGGTTTTGGCTATGCAATATGGTGGGACTTCCAGAACTAGAGAAATGAACGAGCACATGACAAACATAAGCCTAATAATGAAGGTAACCTCGGCGTGTACTCTAAGATGTAACTACTGCCAATACCTGTCTCATCTAACAGGAGACAATAGCAATCTTGTTATGAGCAGAGACACAATGCACAAAAGTATCTTGCAACTTTTGTCATTGCCATCAAAAAGGATAACGTTCATATGGCATGGTGGAGAGCCACTATTGGTAGGGATGAACTTCTACGAAGATGTCATTTCCTTTCAGAAGCAGGTTCAAAGAGAGGGCCAGAAGATTCGCAACAATATCCAAACGAATGGTACGCTTCTTAGTCAAGAATGGATCGGCTTCTTGCGTGAGAATCAATTCAACATTGGCATTAGCCTTGATGGCCCAAGCAAAATTCACAATTATCATAGGCTTTATCCGTCAGGAAACGGATCATTCAATCGTGTGATGAAATCAGCAAACAGTCTAATGGCGAACGAATTAGCGTTCGGCTTGCTGGCAGTAGTAACCAAAGAACATGCTTGTAGTGCTAAAGAAATCTATGATTTCTTTGTGGGTCATAATTTCAAGACTTTTGATTTCCTCCCTTGCATTGAGATCAACAAAGATGAAGGAAAAACAACGGGGTCATCCATAACCGCGTTTGAATTCGCAGATTTTATGATTCAGGTCTTTGATTTGTGGATGGACGATGACGATCCTAAGATTCACATTCGATACTTTGATAACATCCTTAACGGCTTGTTGGGTGGCAAGCCAACGCTTTGCAAATTCGCCGGGACATGTAGTAGCTTTCTCACCATTGATTGTAACGGTGATATTTATCCATGCGACAGCTTTGTTGGATATTACGAGCTGAGATTTGGGAATATCTTGACTGACGACTTGCAGACTGTCATAGAAAGCGATAAGTACAAGGATTTTGCGGGAGAGACAAAAACGATTCACTCGGAGTGTTCAGAATGTGAATGGTATCAGGTGTGCCATGGTGGCTGTTCATACTACAGGTATATGACCCGACAGGATTTCTCTGATGAGAACTACTTCTGCAAAGCAAATAAGACTATCTTTAGACATATCGAGGAGAGAGTTAAGGACATAGTTCATAGGGCGGTTTGAGCGTGTTTTCGAATCTACCTTTGGGTTGTGGTGTGACTGAGTCAGGGCTATCGCGAGAAAAGCAAGATGTCATCTGACCAAACGCAAGATAGCTCTGTTTTGCTTCACCTAGATCTATTCTGGACGGACTTCTTCTGTACCAAGAATGTAATGTGGACATGGGGACACAAGAGATACAACCACATGATAAGCGAAGGATCGTCACCTGACAGCTGCGTTCGCTGCGGAGCATGCGAGGAAAAGTGCCCGCAGCATATCTCCATTCGCAACCAATTGGCCGACGTCGCTGAGCAACTCGGCTGACTCTCTACTCCGATCCCTGAGACTGTCGTCCTAAACGGCAATGACGGCAATACCCATACAAGACGAGGCTGTGATCGGTTACCTCAAAATTCAGCTCTTCAGCTGCGCTATCTGCAAAGTCGCCTACAGGACAGCTGCTGAATGGAAACATGCGATGACACCCGAGACAGACCATGTAGTGCCGATGGACACTTCCCATCAGCTCAAAGAATGCATGGCCGTCATTGCTCAGCAGCGTCCGTTGCACACTGCTGCGGCTGATGAGTTCATCGAGGGTACGATAAACGGTAGAGAGTGCCATGCCCGGCTGGGATGCATTCACCCTTTCGAGGATGTCTTCGGCTGTCAGTGGAATACTCGCTTCGCCCAAAACGTGGAGAATGATGCGACGATCCCTGGTCATCCGGAATCCTTTCATCTGTCCAGAAAGCTGACACCTGCCCGCCGAGTCCATGACGTCACTTCCCTGACAAGGACTGTATGAGGATGCCGGCAGCGATACTGATACCGAGCAGCCAGGCAACAACTTTCAGCGTGTTCTTTGTGTCGTGATTCTCACGAAAGAGGACAATGAGTCCCATGCCTCCGGCAGCACCAAGACCAGCTACCGTCGATCCAAAACTGATGGTACCGGCGATGTATAGCTCGGTGATCGCTACGCTGGCAGCACAATTTGGTACGAGCCCTGTGAGTGCGGCCAGAACGGGCTGGAAGATCGTGTGGTTCAAGAACAAACGCGACAGGTTCTCCTGGCCGACGCGATGGATCAGTAGTCCAATGATGAGCGAAGTGACCAGAACAAATAGGATAATCTGAGCCGTCCGCTTCGTTGCAGACCACAGGATTTCCTTCCAGTCAATGCTGCCAGTCTCCTCGTACGTGCATGATGCGCGAGTACCATCACAGGAACAGCTCTGCTCACCGATTCTCACTGCCTCTTGTTGGGCTTTCTGACGGTCCCGGCATTCCTGTGTGCGTCTGCGATTTTCAGTACGCATCAGAGCGTCAACAAGATATCCTCCTGCGACAGCAAGCAGAACCTTGATGCCGACAAGAGGAAGCACAATATACGCCTTGTCCGGCTTCGACAAAAGGATAGGCAGTGCTTCGTCAGATGTGGCAAGGTACACGGCGACGATCGTGCCCATGGTGAGAAGTCGTTGCGTATACAATGCGCTTGCCATGACCGAGAAACCACACTGAGGGATAGCGCCCCCCGCTGCTGCGACAACAGGCCCAACGTGCCCCGCTCGTTCGACAGCATCGACGATTCGCTGCTGCCACTTCGCCTCGACGTATTCCAGTACCAGGTAGACCCCGAACAGAATTGGCGCCATGTTGAGCGTATCCTTGAGAGCATCCAGAATGACATTCACCACAGATTAGTTGCCTCTCTACCTGCAAATGACTTGCAACAAGACAATCACCAGTATACGCGAGAGAATGCAGCGTCAACTCGCAAACGGTGACTACGACCATTCATCCGTTGGTCGTGTCAACTCACACAAGAATACACGTGAATTACCCTGCCTCCGTCATTCCCGCGCAGGCGGGAATCCAGTCCTTTTGTTGAAGGGTACAGTGAAGCGTAACAGTCTCGGAGAAAACGGATTCGTCGCGAGAGTGTTACTTCTCCTACTGCTCCTTTCTCATCCCAAGGACCAGCAGTATTCTGTATCCTTCACCTCTAAGTTGGATGAGTCGATGCGCTGTCATTGACATCCTGTTTGAATGCTACATACTCAATGTCAGTTGATGTGTTTTCACTCCACTTGGCTCTGACTGAGGTAATATATGAACAAGAGAGATACGGACAAGCAGATAAAGAAAGCAAGTTTTGCTGGACATGGGTATGTACATGGGTCCACACTGAGCAAGTATCATATTCAGGCGCGTACACTGAGAAGTCTGGTCGCCGAAGGCACAGCCCACAAGGTGAAGCCCGGACTCTACAAGCTCACATCGTCTGGCGCAACCGCGGGAGCGTGGGAGGACTTCGTCGATGTGTGCACAGTCATGCCGTCAGCCGTCATCTGCCTATACTCCGCCCTCAGCTACTACGATCTCACGACATTCAACCCGCCACACGTTGCGATTGCGTTGCCTCGCAACATGACGCCGGCACGCATGTCGTTTCCACCAGTCAAAGCCTTTCGTTTCTCGGAGCGGTTCTATGCGCCCGGTATCGAGCGTGTGAGGGCGGGCGCGGGGCACTTCCGGATCTACTCACCTGAGAAGGCGGTCTGCGACTGCTTCAGGCTCCGCCGGTCCATGGGCGAGAACCTCGCGCTCGAAGCGCTCAAAACGTATGTTCAGTCTCGCAGGTTCAATTCTGCCAGGCTCGATGAAATGGCTGCCGTCTGCAGGGTGACCTCAGTCGTCAAGCCCTACCTCAGAGCTCTCCTGACGGAATAGCGACATGCGGAAAGCCCTACTCAACATCCCGGAATCCATCCGGGACAGACTTCTGAACGTCGCACGTTCTCACGGAGAAAACTACAACGCTCTTCTGAGACGCTACTTCCAGGAGCGTCTCCTGTTCCGGATTGCACAGTCGGAACTCGGCGAGCGTTTGTACCTCAAAGGAGGCTTACTCCTGGTTGCCTATGGACTGCCGGCACCGAGAGCCACCGTTGATATTGACTTCCTGGGATACGAACTTGCCAACCGACCCGATGAGATAGCGACAGCATTGGCTCGGGTGGCAGCTCTGCCCTGCCCCGAAGACGGAGTCCTATTTGACGGAGATAGTGTTAGTAACAGTCCAATCAGGGCGGATGCCGAGCATGTGGGGGCCAGACTCAAGATAACGGGACGTCTTGGTGTTGCAGTTTTGCCCGTCTCCGTAGACATCGCCTTTGGCAGTTCCTTCCACACCGACGAGATGATCGATTTTCCCGTTCTGCTTGGCGATATCCCAGCGCCTCGCATGCGCGTCTACTCTCTGGACTATGCGGTCTCCGAAAAATTCGAGGCCATGGTGCACCTCGGGTTAAACAATTCCCGACACAAAGACTTCTATGATGTGTGGTACCTCGCACAGCACAAGAGTTTCTTGATAGCCCCCCTTCAGTTCGCTGTGAATTCTACATTCGGATACCGCGGCACGTCTCTGTCTCGCCGAGTGACTATCTTCGATGATACCTTCTCATCTTCAATTGATCGTCAACACGCATGGCAAGCTTGGCTTGCTCGCACTGGCCTTGTCGCCCCGAAGGATTTTATTGATGTCATGCATGCCATCATCCGGTTTCTTGATCCTATCTGCCAAGAACGCGCTGAAGACGCGTATTGGGACCCAGTATCTCAAACGTGGATCTCCGAACTCGCCAACGACAATAATGGCTGATGGCAGCATTGCAGAGATGCGCAGGTCCGAGACAGCATGAATGCCCGCCTGCGCGGGAACGATAGAAAAAGGCCTGTGCGGGAATTCAGGCTGAGACACACGCATGGACTCCCGCCCTCGGGGGAGTGACGGATTAGGCTGTACGACTGAAGGGTTTCGGATACAATGAACACTGCCGCTCCCGAGGCGGCGGAATGAGGGGTTCATGACGGAAAACGAACAACTTGTACAGACAGCGATCAGGTTGGGAGATGCGACCCTCTGTGCGGCTGACCGCGGGGTTCTCGTATGTCAGTCGACCAGTAGAGGAATAAGTGCGCTCGTCGTGGCAGTCGAGAAGGAACGTGTCGTCAGTCACGGTCCCTTGGACTGGGGCGACAAACTGGTGGGGCGGGCGGCTGCACTCCTCCTCACTCTGGTGCATCCTCGATCGGTATTCGCCCTGACGATGAGCACTGGCGCACAGGACGTTCTGCGCACGGCCGGTATTCCTTTCGCGTGTGATGCCGTCATCCTGGATGTGCTCAATCGGACAGGCACGGGGCCATGCCCGATGGAGGCAGCGGTAAGCGGTATCGATGAACCACTTGTCGCGCTGGAAACCCTCAAACAAGCAAGTCAGACACTATCAGATGCAGGACGCAACCATGCGCCCAGAAAGGGGAGTACATGAACAACTTGGTGGATCGTTTCCTGCACTACACGTCATTCGATACTCAGTCGGACGAGAATTCGGTCACGTTTCCCAGCACCGAGAAGCAGTTGGCTCTTGCCCATGAGCTCAACAAAGAGCTGAAATCGCTTGGTCTGACGGACTCCTCTGTGGATCCGAATGGCTACGTCACCGCGACCCTTCCGGCCAACTGTGAGAATCCAGAGACGGTGCCGATCATTGCATTCCTCGCGCACATGGATACCTCTCCCGACGCGTCGGGAATGGGTGTAAAGCCGCGTATCGTCAGTGCTTATGATGGCGGCGATATCATCCTGAACGCGGAGAAGAACATGATTCTGAGCCCCAGCGCCTTCCCGGACATGCTGCTGCACAAAGGGGAGGACTTCATCGTGGCAGATGGCACGACTCTGCTGGGAGCTGACGACAAAGCAGGCATTGCAGAGATCATGACTGCCGTCGAGTACCTGCTGGCGCATCCCGAGGTGAAGCACGGCGCCATCAAGATTGCATTTACACCGGATGAGGAAGTCGGACAAGGTGTCGATCGGTTCGACGTAGCGAAGTTCGGCGCCAAGTACGCATACACCCTCGATGGCGACGAGCTCGGCAGCCTCGAATACGAGAACTTCAATGCCGCATCGGCAGAATTCGAGATCATTGGGAAAAGCATTCACCCTGGTACCGCAAAAGGCATCATGAAGAATGCGGCTCTCATAGCGGCTGAGCTGACAACGCTCTTCCCTGCCGACGAAACACCTCGATCAACTGAGAAGTACCAGGGTTTCTTCCACCTGACCAGCATCAGGGGCATCTGCGAGAAAGCCGAAGCCAAGTACATCATCCGAGATCACGACAAGCACCGTTTCGAACAGCGCAAGAGCATGGCGCATGCCATCTGCGACTTCCTGAACGCCAAGTATGGGGAGGGCACGGTCACGGTTTGCGTGCGCGATTCCTACTACAACATGCGCGAGATCATCGAGCAGAACATGATCCTCGTTGACATCGCCCGCGGCGTCATGGAGAAGCTGGGCATAGCGCCCCTCGTGAAGCCTGTCCGTGGTGGGACTGATGGTGCACGGCTCAGCTACATGGGGCTTCCCTGCCCCAACCTGTTTACTGGTGGCCGCAACTACCACGGCCCCCTCGAATACATCGTCATCCAGTCCATGGAGAAAGCGGTGCAGGTCATCGTGGGTATAGCGGAAGCGTTTGCAGCTCGGCCAGCAACTGCGCCGTGACCTGAGCAACGTTGTGGCAGTAAGAAAGGGGTGCCTTGTCGGGCACCCCTTTTGCGTCCTGCTCCACGAATCTTGGTCAGACACTCTTGCCGCGCAACGCCGCCAGAACTCTCTCCGGCGTGTACGGCGTCCGATGAAGGCGAATCCCCGTCGCATCAAAGATTGCATTGCCGATTGCAGGGATGGCACCGTTGATGCCGATCTCCGCCACCGATTTTGCTCCCCATGGCCCGGTCGGCTCATAGTTGTCGACGACGATGACCTCGGTCGGCGGCATGTCGCGGCGAGACAGGATCTTGTAATCGAACAGCGAGGGATTGGTCATGTTGCCGTGGGATCCGAAATGGTACTCTTCGGTCAGCGCGAACCCTATGCCATTTGCTATCGCGCCCATGATCTGCCCTCGAACCAAGTCAGGGTTAATGGACACGCCACAGTCGACGGCTGCCACGTACTTGAGAACCTCGACCTTCCCCGTGAGCTCGTCTACTTCGATCTCCACAAAGTGTGCCGCAAAGGGCGGCGGAGAGTACGGCGACACGAACGACTGCGTCGTCGCAATCTGTCTCTGATTGACTTCATAATAGGCACGATAGGCAATGCCAGACACGGAAACCTTCTTTCCGCTCCGCACCGACACCACGTTTCCATCCTCCATACGATAGAAGGACAGGATGGGGTCCGCTTGGGTATTGTCCCATTCGACCTTTGGCTCTGCAATGACGAGTTGCTGATCCAGCTCCTCCCCCAGCATCTCGGCTGCAACTGAGAAAATCTGGTTGCGCACTGCCTTGGCCGCCTTGACGACAGCTCCCCCTGAGACGAACGTCGTGGAAGAAGCATACGCTCCGACATCGAACGGTGTGAGGTCGGTGTCGCTGGAAAGAACGCTGATCTGGTCCATGGTAACCCCCAGGACTTCAGCCGCCATCTGCGACAGAATGGTGTCGGAACCAGTTCCGATGTCTGTGGCGCCCATGGTCATGAAATAGCTTCCGTCCTCGTTGAGCTTGATCGACGCAGAAGCCATATCGATCAGTGGGATACCAGAGCCCTGCATGTGCATCGACATCCCGACGCCGCGAACCTTGTGACCGCTGCGCACGTGTTTGCCGCGCTTCTCCATCCAGCCGATTGCCTCGGCTCCCAAGTTGACCAAGGTAGGCAATGAGCTGCTCTTAATCGTCTGGGCAACGCCCTGACGGCCTTCACCGAGAGCCTCGAAGATCGGCGAACCTTCCCCAACTCTGATCATGTTCTTCTTGCGCAACTCGATGGGGTCCATATTCAGTTTGGCGGCTAGATCGTCGATCGTACATTCGAGAGCCGCGTATCCTTGTGTCGCCCCGTAGCCACGATAGGCCCCCGGCACGGGAAGGTTTGTATAGACAGCATCACCAAAGAACCGGACGTCAGTTGCCTTGTTGTAGAGCGGCAGCGTCTTGCTGCCGGTATTGGACATAACCGTAAGGCTGTGACTCCCATATGCCCCGGTGTTACTGAGAACGTACATCTTGAGAGCTCTGAAATGACCCTGCTTGTCACAGCCGATGCTCATGTCGATCTTCATCGGATGTCGGGTTCTGGCAGAGACGAACTCCTCTTTGCGAGTCAGCTCGATCTCGCATGGGAGCCCAGTCCTGATAGCAGCACAGGCCACAAGGTCATCAATGAGGATCTCCTGCTTGGTGCCATAACCACCGCCGATTCGAGGCTTCACGACACGCAACTTGCTCATGGGAAGATCGAGAACTCTTGAGACAATGCGCCGTACGTGCCAGGGGACCTGCGTGCTCGATACGATGACGATCTTCCCTTTGTCATCCGTGTAAGCAAATGCTGTATGCGTCTCCATCGGGGTGTGCTGAGCATAGTGCGTCTGGAACGTCTCAGAGATGGTCACCTCGGATTCCGCCAGTGCCTTGTCGACATCCCCAACGTTGATGTCCACGTGCGCAGCAACGTTATGCGCCGCATCATAGGCACCCTTTGGATCTTCGGGATGCACGATCGGAGCTCCCGGCTTCATCGCATCGTCAGCATCAAGAACAGCAGGCTCTTCCTTGAAGCTCACCTTGATGAGCTTAAGCGCCCGTTCTGCAACGTCCTTCGAGTCCGCAAAGACAGCAGCCACACGATCACCCACGAAGCGCACGCGCTCCGTGAACATCTGGTTGTCGTACGGTGAAGGCTCGGGCCAACCCTGTCCAGCCGTCGTGTAGAACGTACGCGGGGTGTTCTTCCAAGTCAATATTAGACGAACGCCAGGCATTGCTTCTGCGGCGCTGGTATCGATCGAGATAATAACACCATTCGCGATCGGACTGGTGAGAATCTTCCCATGCAGACGATTTGGAAAATCGCGTGCCGCGATATCGTCTGTGTACATTGGAGCTCCGCTGACCAGAGCGTAGCCGTCAACCTTGTCAACGGATTTGCCGACCACATGCGTCGCCGGATACGACCCTTCGGTCAGGTGACGGAAACCCTTTCTCTCGATGCTCATTTCCTGTCCCCCTTCCGAAGCTGCGCGGCGGCATCGAGGACAGCCTCAACCTGCTGTTCGTAGCCAGTGCATCGACAGTAGTTGCTGTCCATCGCCAACCGAATCTCCTCTTCCGTGGGATCAGGGTTCTCGTCCAGCAGCGCTTTGGCAGATGTGATGGCACCAGGCACGCAGTATCCGCACTGAACGGCGCCGTTCTTCACAAATGCGTCCTGGATAGCGTGAGGGTGAGCCTGATCCCCTATACCGCGTACAGTCGTCACAGTGTGTCCGTCGGCTTTGGCAGCCAGTGTCAGGCAGGAAGCGACAGGGCGCCCGTCCAGCAGGACGGTGCACGCGCCGCAGTCTCCTGTGTGACAGCTACCCTTTACCTCGAGGTAGCCCTCTCGCCGCAGGACATCCAGCAGGACCTCGTCAGGTTGAACATCAAAGAAGTGTTCAACAGTATTCACCGTTACCAGGATAGTCATTGCGCCACCCCTGTCATGTACTCTTCCAGGTTGAGGATAGCCGCCCGCACCAGCTCACGCCGGAACTCGCCTGTCGCACGAAGGTCAGTGCCGACCTCGACGAGGTCAGGAGCCATCTCCGCCACTCTCGCGAACGTCTCATGCGACAACGACTTTCCGACAAGTTCTTCAGACAGTCTGGGGTAGAGGGTGGCATGGCCCGGACGCCCGGCGAAGACCAGCTTGACCGCCGTCATGACCTTTCCGTCACAGCTGACAAGCGCTGAGAAGTGCAGCGTTGAGATGTCCTGCCAGGTGCGTGTGAACCGCCACAGGAATCCCTTCGAACCAGCATTCTCTGCAGGCAACAGGACCCCCTTGATGATCACCCCCGGCTGCTTCGCTTCGATGTAGCCCGAGAGAGGCATGATGCGCTCAGCACCGTCAAACAGCCGCACCTGTGCACCCAGGGCAACAAGATGGGGAACGACGTCGTTCCACGGCTGGTTGCGCCCAATGACTCCACCGACAGTGATCATGTTCCGCAGGTTGTTGTGAGCGATACGGCCAGTCCAGTAGGCAAGCGAACCCCCGGCGTACTGCCTGATGTCTGCGCTGCGGCTGATCGTCGTGAGTGTGGTCTGAGAACCGATCTCGATCCCGTCCCGGGTTGCTGCAATGTAATCGAGACCACATCGCGACAGATCGATCAGGGTCGTGATCTCCGGGTTCCTGCGAAGGACCAACTCCACACCACCGCCAATGTACGCAGCGACAGGGCCCAACTGCTTCGCTTTGGCAAACGCATCCTCCAGAGATGCTGCATGATAGTACTGGGTGATTCTGCCCATGAGGGCCTCCTTGCAAACAACGCTATAACTCACATTCATAATACCTTCGTAAGTCGGCAAATGCAACATCCAAGCAGGCTCGGAGCCCACGCTGGCCTTTCACATCCAACGGCAACCTACCTAAGCTGGATTTAGCCTTGGGAAGTGACAAGCGGTGATGACGACCGTCTGGACTTGAGGAGTGCTATGACTGCTCAGTCTGTTGTTCTTGCGAAAAGAGTCAAGACCACCGTCGTAGTATTGGTGCAAGCCAGGCGCATGAGTGTCTACGTGCACCCCGAACGAGTAGTGCTCTAGAAGCGCTGCTACTCGCTGTGCGACACGGCATCGATCTGGGCTTGCTCCTCGCGCGCCCGCTGCTCTGCAACCTGGATATAAAACGAAAGCTTGAGGAACTCCTGTGAGATATCCGCCGAGATCACTGGAACGTTCTCCGGCACCTTGATACTCTGCGGAGCGAAGTTGAGGATGCCTCGAATGCCCGCCTCGCAGAGGATTCGGGCGACTGTTCGGGCGCCGGACGCGGGAACGGCGATGACTCCGATGGCGATGTGCTCGCGGCGCACAATAGTCTTCAGCTCATCAACAGAATGTACCGGTACACGCTCCACGTGCGTTCCGATCTTGCGTGGATCCGTATCGAACGCTGCAACGTACCTGAATCCCCACTTCTGAACCATGCGACTGGCAATGAGTGCTGTGCCCAGTGATCCTACGCCCACGATACAGCACTTCCACCGCTCGACCCCACGCCCGAAGATGGTTTCGACTTCGGTCTTCAGTCCAACAACATCATACCCCGTGCCACGCTTTCCAAATCGACCAAAAACCGACAAATCTTGTCTCACCTGTTCAGCGCTCACCCCGGTCAGCGATGCCAACTCCCGCGACGAAAGTGTCGACGTACCCTGCTGCTCAAGGTATGTGAGACACCGCAGATACGTGGCCATGCGCGAAATAGTTGCCTTCGATATATCATCTAATCTGTAGTTTGTCATCACCAGCGCCCTCACATCCCGTCCTGCCCGGGTACACCACCGCTGCCTTGAGCCACATCGCGCTCCTGCTCGCGCAGGAACTTCAGAAGCAGCAACTGCGCTTGAGGGTCAGACATCTCTTCCGGCGAGAAAACTGTCCGCAGTTCCTCAGTATCAACAGTATATGCCAGGCTTCCCTCTGCACGGCGGATATGCCATACTACTGCTGGGTCAGAGGTGAGCAATGCGAACAAGGTCGATGCCAAGTCTCCAAGTGGTAGACAGTCAATGTGGTCTGTGTGAAAGGTTGCCTTGAGTGTTGTTCCCTCACCCGGAATACTCCATAGATCGACCCCTCCGCCAGTCAACTCTGTGTTTTCCTTCAGGAACGGCAATCCAAGGCCGAACCTCCTGATGTTGTGCGGCCGTGTGGTGAAGAACGGATCAAACACACGTGTGTGCTTATCGGCATCTATCCCGCACCCGTTGTCCCGAACGGTAAAGACAAACAGGTGGTCAGCGGGGTGATGATCGATATCGAGCCATATATGAGTGGCTCCTGCCGTCACACTGTTGGAAGCAATGTCCAGAACATGGTCCGCTATCGTCCTCATAGCAGCCTTATGCCTCTTCCTTTTTCGTGCCGAAGAGCCGTCAGTACTTCATGAACAGTCAATTCCTCGATCTCGAAGACGTACCTGGGAGGGCTGATGGAATCAAGGTTGTGAGCATCGCTGTTCGAGACGAACTGCGGATGACCAGGTAGCTTCGACGCGATGCTCTCGATGTTCACCTTGTGGGCGATTTCATAGGTGCGGAATTCCATCTCCGGCGTCACTACTCCCAACTGATAGAGAAGCCCGTAACGACGGTCCAAATGACTCGGCACGACGACACCATCCAATCGTTCGACAAGCCCTCTCAGTTCCTCAAGACTCAGCAGACTGGCCACCGAAAGCAGAAAGGGAAACTGACCTACAAACTCGTCCCGTTCATTGCAGACCAGCTGATAGCCGAAACGTTCGGGATCGTTGGCGATGCGCGGATATGATGCCAGTAGTCTGCGACTGAATTCCCAGAGGGCATAGATCGTCTCGAAGTAGCAGAGCAGGTGGACTTCCTCCGCAGTGGTAGCTTCTATCCCTGGCACAAGCAAGATCCCGTTCTGGCGAAATACCCGCTGAAACGCAGACACGTTGCACGCCGCATTGTGGTCAGTCAGAGAAGCGACACGTATCCCCCGTGCGACGAGCCGCTCCGCCACCTCGCCCGGCAGCATCGTGATATCCGCACACGGCGACAGACACGAATGCAGGTGCAGGTCACCGGGGACCTCCAGCACAAGCTACCTCAGGCCAAGAAGGTACAGCTTCCCGGAAACGGTATATGCCGAATCCCTGGAATAAAGGACCGTCAGGTGTTCCTTTGTGGCGTGCTCAAGCACGTCGGACTCACAGGTTCGCCCCTCACACACGATAACGACACTGATGCCGACCATCGCTGCGACGGCGATGACATTGACGTGTGTCTGGATAGTCGCCCAGGCCGACCCAGGGGCAGCCTTGGCGATGACCTCAGAGAGCAGGTCGCAGGCGTATCCTGACGTTACCAGTCTCGTAGTGTCACCCTTGACCGCGACGTCTGCACCCAGTGACTCGATGACGTCATGGACTGTCATGGTGCCTCCTATTCCTTGCCTTCCAGGAAGATCATCTCAACCTTAGTGGGTTTGTCTTTGCCCGAGATAATCACGAGGTGGTCGGAAAACCGGCGGATGTTCGGCAGGCCCATGCCCGCACCAAACCCCAGTTCCCTGATTGCATCAGTCGCGGTAGACCAGCCTTCCTTCATCGCAAGATCGATGTTTTCGATTCCGGGTCCCTCGTCTTCCACGCGCAGGATGATCTCTCCATTGCGAGCAATGGCTCGGAGTGAGCCATGTCCGCCCGCATGGATACAAACGTTTATCTCCGCTTCGTAGGCGCAGACACTGGCCCGTCGAACAATGGGTTCTCCGAAACCCTTGTTCTGGAGGAACGCTTTGAGCTGAGCCGAGCCTTCACCAGCATTCTCAAGTCCCCTACAACGTATGTCATAGACGAAGTCTGCACTGCTCTCGAACTCCTTCGAGAGAGCTGAGAAACTACCGAGAGTGACCGCGCGCCTCTGGTCGTGGATATACACCGAGTAGAAGCTGCGAATGATCGCCGACAGAACGTCGGTGTCCGTAATCATACCAACCAGCCTGCCATCGTCTTCGACCACCGGGAAACGCCCGAACTTGAAGCGCTGGAAACAGGACAGGATCGTCTCAAAGGAGTCATGAGCATGCAGGGAGATTACATCGCGAGTCATCACCGAGTCGACAGGGTCCGCCAGACGCCCATCAGCAAGCGCCTCGATGATCTTCGACACCGAAACGAGCCCCACCAACCGGAAGTCGGCATCGACGATGGGCACGCCGGAAATCGACTTTTCCCGCATGAGAAGGCGGGCTGCAGCAACGCGATCCTCAGGATGAAGGGCATGCACGGCAGTAGACATAATACTGGAAGCGTCCAGACTGCTGAACAGCCCCAGATACCGCAGCGCTTCTACACTCTGCTCAAGAGACATCTACTATCCAGAGAGGCCTCGGGCATACAGCTTCCCAGACGCCACGTACATGATGTCGTGTGTCGACAAAAGGACAATGCCCGTCGTGCGCGCCAAATCGACGACATCCTGAGGCACATCCTTGCCTCTTGCTACGAGAATGGCCGGCAGGTCAAGCATTTGTGCCGTTCGAATAATCTGAGGAGTAGTCAGCCCGGTGATCAGCAACGTATCGGGACGACTCATGGCAAGCACATCACTCATGAGGTCCGAAGCAAACGCGTAGTTCACCTCGATACTCGCCAGTTGTTCACCGACGATACACATTGCACCGGTAATCTCAAGAACCTCGGTCAGTTTCAAGTCGACTACTCCTCTCCAGGACGTTACTCTCTACGTTTCTTCCTGACAGGTCTCAGGCACGTGCGACTCGGCCAGCGCCGTGTCAAATTCGCTTTGGAAATTGCGCAAGGCTGATTCAAACGCGAGCGGAGCAGCCTGTCCCAGCCCGCAGAACGACGTATCGCTCAGCAAGTTTAGCAGCACGCCGAGGCGTTGCAAGGAAGCGGGGTCCGCCGTCCGGTTGACGAGCGCATCCATGATGGCCTTGACCTGGAGTGTTCCCTCACGGCATGGAGTGCATTTGCCACACGACTCATGCCAGAAAAAGTGTGCCACTTCCGCAAGAAACGGAAGGAGTGGCACATCGCTCGCGGCAACGAGAACGACACCCGACCCGATCGAAACGTTGTAGGCTTTCATAGACGCGAAGTCCAATGGAATGTCCAGGTACTTATCATTAAGCACAGTACCAGCGCTTCCACCGGTCTGGATAAACCCGATGTGTTTGCCTCCCTTGACCCCGCCGCCAAAGTCATAGATCAGCTCGCGCAAGGTCACCCCGAATGGCACCTCCACGATACCGCGGTTCACGATATCACCCGACAGCGAGAACACTTTGGTACCCGCACTCGATGGTGTGCCAAATGACTTGAACCAATCGCTGCCGTTCAACAGAATCGATGGTACGTTTGCAAAGGTCTCTACGTTGTTGACGACCGTGGGTTTGCTGAAAAGCCCCTGCTGAGGTGGAAACGGAGGCTTGTTCCGTGGCTCTCCTCGCCGGTTCTCGATAGACTCGAGCAGGGCGAACTCCTCACCACAGACGTAGGCGCCGCCGCCGCGATAGACCTCGATGTCGAACTTGAATCCGGTCCCCAGAATGTCGTCGCCCAAGAGACCATAAGCCTGGGCGTCCTTGATAGCCTTCTTGAGGCGTGCTATCGACATGAAGTACTCGCCGCGGACATAGGCGATACCAACGTGAGCCCCGGTAGCGTAGCCGGCAATGGTCATGGCTTCGACGATACTGTGCGGATCTCCCTCAAGAATGAGGCGGTCTTTGAAGGTACCGGGTTCACCTTCGTCGGCGTTGCACACGATGTACTTCTCTTCGCTCTGCTCCTTCGCAACCATCGCCCACTTCAAGCCGGTAGGGAACCCCGCGCCCCCGCGCCCTTGGAGCTTGCTGTCGGTAAGGATCTGGATGACCTCGCCGGGCTGCATCGCAAGAGCCTTTGCAAGAGCCCCGTAGCCGTCGCGAGCAATGTACTCGTCGATATTCTCCGGGTCGATGAGGCCCGCGTTGCGCAGGACGATCTTCTGCTGACTCTTCCCCGACTCTTTCTCGACCAGCCGCTTGAACGAGAGAGAGCGGTCAATAGCGAGGCGCGAGACCACACGTCCCTTCAGGAGATGCTCCGTGACGATCTCCTCAACGTCTGAAGGTATGACGTTGCCGTAATAGACGTCGTCGGGAAAGACAGCAAGAACGACCCCTCTGTCATAGATGCCCAGAGAACCCGTCTCGACGACCGAGACCTGGCTGCCCAGGTTGAACTTGGCAATGGTCTCTTCGAGGACGTGCCTTATCTCGAGAGCCCCCTGAAGGACTGAGTTGGAGTCAACAGGAACGATGATTTGAGTTGAGAAAAGCTTCACTGGGTACCTCCTGCGCGCTTCGCATTGAGAATTCGTGGCAGGTCTTCCGGCGTGAGGTTTCCGTACGCATCGTCATCGATCATGAGCGTCGGGGAAACTCCGCAGATCCCAAGACAGCTGGAAGCCTCCAGTGCAAACATCCCGTCCGGAGTAGTCTCACCAATATCGACACCGAGCAACTGCCTCAGGCTGCTCAGGATCGCCGGAGCACCCGATACGTGGCACGGACCACTCGTGCAGACACGAATAACGTGCTTTCCGCGGGGAGTTGTTGATAGCATCGTGTAGAACGTGACGAAACCATTCAGCTGCGCAGGTGAGGTCCCGACTAGTCGAGCGACCTCGCCCAGCACAGGTCCCGGCAGGGAGTTCCCGTAGCGATGCTCAAGGTCGAACATGATGTCCATGTAGGACAGCCGGCCGTGATGCTCAATGCGATTTGTCTCTACCAGCTCGCGCAGAAAACGCTTGTCTTCATCGCTCAGCGGCTGCGCCTGCCCCGCTGGTCGAGTGACATTGTCCAACTCCATGGTTTCCTCCCTGATCGTTTTTTTCCGGAGCACTGCTGCTCCCCTCAAAGAAACCGACCGCGTTCTGCACTTTGTGGAAACTACTCGAATGCCGATCGTTTCGCGTATATTCCTTGCTGAAACGATTTTTCACAGACCCCTTGCTACCTCTCTCTTTTCCATTCCCTGCCCGACGTGGACGGCTGGCAGCTTATCCGAGGCAGACCGGGCTCATCGTCGATTCGACGATGGTGTCTGGTACTGCAGTCAACTCCGCAGTCAGGCCCTGCAGCTGCTCCTTCTCGCCGTCGACGATGAGTGAGATCACATGAAGACCATGGCCCCCATATGGTAGTCCCAAGCGTCCGATGATGAGGTCTCCATGGTTCGTGAGTATCTGGTTCACCTTCGGGGCTGTCGTCTCACGCTTGCTGATGATGATTGCAACGACTCCAACGTGCTGTGCGCTGTTCATTGACGTACCTCCCCTCGTTCCTCAGGAGCCCTGGGGGCGTCCACCAGCAAGTCGACGCCCCTTGTGTTCCTGTTCTACTTACAACTGCGATCGCAGTACTCAGTATGCAGCAAATGATGAGCCTTCTCGCTGTTGGGCTCACCCAGGAAATCCTTGTAGATCTCCGTAATCTCCGGGTTCTCATGTGATTTGCGAATCGGCTTGCCCGCATCCTCTCGGTAAATGGCCTCGGCACGCTTCTTCTTGATGTCGGGGTTGTCCGAAATCGGCTGTCCACCTCCGCCGAGACAACCACCAGGGCAGCACATGATCTCGATGAAGTGATAGGGCGACTCGCCCTTCTGCACCTGCTCCATGAGGATGCGTGCATTACCCAGCCCGCTTGCGACGGCGACTTTCAGAGTCGTCCCATCAATGTCGACATCAGCACTCTTGATGCCCTCGAGTCCACGCACATCCTCGAAGTCGAGCTTCGCCAGTGATTTCTTGGTGAGCACTTCATAGGCGGTCCGCAACGCAGCTTCCATGACGCCACCCGTAGCTCCGAAGATGACAGCTGCGCCGGTCGATTCGCCCAACGGCTTGTCGAAATCCTCGTCAGGGAGGTTTGCGAAGTCGATGCCCGCTTCGCGGATCATCTGAGCAGCTTCGCGAGTTGTCAGGACACAGTCGACATCCTTGAACGCCTCCTCGTCCTTGAGTCCCAGCTTCTCCTGCCAATAGTGGAACGCCGACTTCATCTCCGGCCGTTCCTTCTCGAATTTCTTGGCAGTGCACGGCATAGTGGACACGACAACGATCTTCCTCGGGTCGATCCCCATCTTCTCGGCCCAGTACGTCTTTGTTACCGTCCCAAACATCTGCTGGGGCGACTTGCAGGTCGAAATGTGATCCAGCACCTTTGGGAAGAACGTTTCCACGAATTTGATCCAGCCTGGTGAGCAGGACGTAATAAGCGGCAGAGTGCCTCCGTTCTTGATACGCCCGATGAGCTCGAATCCCTCCTCCATGATCGTCAAGTCGGCCGAGAAGTCAGTGTCGAAGACCTTGTTAAAGCCGAGACGCCGGAGAGCGGCGGCCATCTTGCCAGTTGCCTGCGTCCCATCAGGCATGCCAAACTCTTCACCGATGGCAACGCGCACTGCTGGAGCCGTCTCGACAACCACGACCTTGTCCGGGTCTCCCAGCGCTTTCCATACATCCGGAATCTCGCTCCGCTCGGTGATGGCGCCAGTCGGACAAACAAGCAGGCACTGCCCACAGTTCACACACTCTACGTTCCCCAGACCCTCGTCCAGGAACGTCGAGACGGTACTGTTCGAACCGCGCCCCACGATATCGATGGCATAGACGGATTGCACTTTGGCACACACGTTTACACAGCGCCTGCAAAGCACGCACTTGTTGGGGTCGCGCACCAGCGACAGCGATGTGTTGTCAAACGGCAGCAACTCTGTGCGGGTTCGCGGAAACTCCACTTCCCGCACCCCCAGCTCAGACGCCAGCTCACGAAGATCACAGATCTGGCTCTTCTCGCACGTGAAGCAATCCTTTGGGTGATTGGCCAACAGCAACTCGACATTGAGCTTGCGGGCCTCGCGGACGCGCGAAGTATTGGTCCAGACCTCCATGCCCTCACTGACCTTAACTACACATGCGCGCTGGAGGTTGCGGGCGCCCTTTACCTCGACGACGCAGATGGCGCACGCGCCTTCCTCACTGATTCCCTCAAGATAGCAGAGAGTCGGCACATCGATCTTTGCATACTCCCTGGCAGCCTTCAAGATCGTCGTTCCGTCCGGCACCTGGTAATCCCGTCCATTGATTTTCACATTCAGCATTCTCGTCTCCATAAAGTCCCTCCGGGTCAATTACTCTTTGCGGATCGCACTAAAACGACAAATTTCATAGCAGGAACCACACTTGATGCATTTGCTCTGGTCGATCACGTGAGTCTTCTTGACCTCACCGGTGATGGCGTCGACAGGACATTGCCGTGCGCATGCCGTGCATCCAACACACTTTTCGGGCATGATGGAGTACGTCAGCAGGTGCTTGCACACATGCGACGGACACTTCTTTTCGTAGATGTGAGCACGGTACTCGTCTTCGTAGAACCTGATTGTCGACAGGACTGGATTTGGCGCCGACTGTCCAAGCCCGCACAATGACGTATCCTTAATGACGTTGGCCAGCTTGCTCAGCTTCTCGATGTCGCCGTCGCGACCCTTGCCATCACAAATCCGTTCCATCATGTGGTACATCTGTAGAGTCCCTTCGCGACACGGCGTGCACTTCCCGCACGACTCGTCGACCGTGAACCCAAGGTAGAACTTGGCAATGTCAACCATGCAGGTGCTCTCGTCAAGCACGATGAGTCCGCCGGATCCCATGATGGTTCCAATCTCCTTGAGCGTGTCGAAGTCGATCGGCATGTCCAGGTAGTCCGCGGTGATGACGCCGCCTGATGGACCTCCGGTCTGGGCCGCTTTGAACTTCTTGCCTCCCGGGATGCCGCCTCCGATGTCGAACACGAGTTCCCTGAGCGTCGTTCCCATGGGAACCTCGACGAGGCCCGTGTTCTGTACGTTGCCCGCCAGAGCAAACACCTTCGTGCCGGGGCTCTTGGCGGACCCGACGCTGCGGAACCATTCCGCGCCGTTTGTAATAATCTGGGGAATATTGGCATATGTCTCGACATTGTTGATCAACGTCGGTTTGGCCCACAACCCGGCCTGCGCAGGGAACGGGGGCTTGATGCTCGGCGTTCCTCGTTTGCCCTCGATAGACCGCAGGAGAGCAGTCTCCTCGCCGCAAACGAATGCCCCGGCACCGATACGGATCTCAATGTCGAAATTGAACCCAGTGCCCAGAATACCTCGTCCGAGGAACCCGTACTCGCGCGCCTTGCCGATCGCATACTCGAATCGCTCAATGGCAAGCGGATACTCAGCACGGACATACATGTAACCCTTCTCCGCGCCGATCGCATATCCTGCGATGGCCATCGCCTCGATGATGGAATGCGGGTCGCCCTCAAGCACACTGCGGTCCATGAACGCTCCTGGGTCACCCTCGTCGCCATTGCAGACCACGTATTTCGGGGAACCCTTCGCTTCTCGGGTAGCCTTCCACTTGAGACCGGTCGGGAATCCAGCCCCGCCACGGCCGCGCAGACCCGAATCGGTAAGGACGCGGATAACATCGTCCGGCGTCATCTCCAGCGCCTTCCCAAGAGCGAAGTACCCATCCCGGGCGATATACTCCTCGATAGAAAGAGGGTCGATGACACCGCAATTGCGAAGGACTCGCTTGACCTGACGCGTATAGAAGGGGATATCACCGCTGGTCTGAGCCTTCATCTCACTGGTCGGCTCGGTGTACAGTAACTCGCCGACAGTGCGACCCTTCACAAGATGCTCGTTTACTATAAGACCTGCGTTCTTGACCGTGACCTTCTGGTAGAACGTCCCCTCGGGATATACGACGACGATCGGGCCCAGGTCACACGCCCCCATGCAGCCGGTCTCAATAACCTGAACCTCATCTTCGATACCATTCTTCTTCAGTTCGTCGACCAGAACGTCTTTGACACTCTTTTCGCCACTCGTGATGCAGGCACCGCCTGCACAGACCAACAGCTGATTTCGTATCATTGCGTTTCCCCTTCTCCCCCTGAGCTAGATGTTCTCCCGCTTGATGACCAGATCAGCCACGACATTGCCACCCTGGACGTGCTCGCGGACAATCCTGCGCGCGTTCGTATCGTTGACGTCGCCGTAGATGACGGCAGGCTGGCCCTTCATGGCCACTTCGACTGTCGGTTCCTTGTCGCAAAGTCCCATGCAGCCGGACTGGACTACCTTGACGTCATGGATGTCCGCCTTCTCGAGCTCGTCGATGATGGCCATGAGAGCGTCCTTCGCCCCAGCTGCAATGCCACATGTCCCCATCGCAACGACGACCTTGCCTCTCTCCTTGGCCTGGCGAAGGTCCATCTCCCTGAGGGTCTGTTCCTTGATGCGCTTCAGCTCTTCCAGTGATTTCATCGTTTCCTCCCGATTGTCCCAAGTTAGGCGTACTTGTTCAGCAACGTCGCAACCTTCTCGGGCGTGGAACGCCCGTACGTGTCCTTGTCGATGACAACGACTGGGGCGAGACCACAAGCCCCCACACAACGAACAAGATCCAGACTGAAGCGGCCGTCCTGAGTGGTCTCGCCGGCTTTGACTCCCAGGATCTTCATAACCTTCTCGTAGACTGCATTCCCGCCTCGCACGTAGCAGGCGGTGCCAAGGCACACGCTGACGGTATGACGTCCCTTCGGAACACGCGAGAAGAAGTGATAGAAGGTGACGACACCATACACGGTAGAACGCGGCACGTTCAGTCTACTGGAGACGAACTCGAGTACTTCATCCGGGAGATACCCGAAGATCGCCTGGGCGCGGTGCAGGACATTGATGAGGCTGCCTTCCGGGCTTGCCAGCTTACCAATGTACGTGTCGAGCGCATCAAACTGCTTCTTTAGCTCGGGATTCTCTTTCAGACGGTCTTCCAGGTTCATCCTCATACACGTTCCTCCTGTAGAGACTTTTCACTCACGGGCATCATCAGCCTTGCCATGATGAGGTCGTCGGGTGTGTTCACATTGAAGAAAGACATCAGCTTCTGGTCGTACCGCATGACGAATTGCCTGTCAACAGCGCCAACGCTCAACTGCGCGCTTGTGAACAGCTCTCGGATCGAACGGCGCCCAGCATTCAGCACAGCGAGGGCCACGCTAGCCACACGCTGCGAGTAAACGGCGAAGAGTGGTTCCAGCAAACCGTCGATGTTTGGATAAACAATGTCGAACTTGTTCCGAAGCGCATATGCTTCCATGGCGGCTGCAAGCTGCCGAGATGCATACGGCATGTCGGCAGCAATGACGAAGTTCAACCAGGAGTCCGATGCGGCCAGTCCCGAGTAGATACCGCCGAGGGGGCCGGCGTCGGCGATCAGGTCGTGCACGACGCGTATGCCAGCGCGGCACTCCATGTCGACACGCCCGGCGTTCTCGACGACCAAGACACTGTCACAGATTGGGCCAAGGTGAAGGAAAACGTGTTTGTACAGTGGTATGTCTGCGAGGAGGTCTCGGTGCTTGCAGCAGTGGCCCATGCGTTCGCTCTGCCCACCCGCCAGCACAACGAGGTTCATGGAGTGGCTCCCGGACATAGTGCCGTCCACGCACGAGAGTGCGCATCTCCAGTCCAATAACATGTCCTCAGAACGATCATCGTAGACCTTCAGAGGCTCGGTCGCGGGATAAGCCAAGGTACACTGCCCAGTAAAGGAACGCCACAAAGACCACGCCGCCGACAAGGTTCCCGAGCGTGACCGGCAACAGACTCCGAATAAACAACCCACTCCCCCATGTCAGGTGCTCAATACCAGAAAGCGGGCCGGCAGCTGCGACGACCGACGGCACCTTCTTCAGGAGCAAACCCATCGGAACGAAGAACATGTCTGCTACACTGTGTTCAAAGCCGGAGGCCACGAAGACGGTAATCGGCACCATCGTCCCCACTACTTTCCCAATCGTGTCAGTGGCCCCCGTCGCCATCCATACGCCGAGACACACGAGCCAGTTGCACAGGATGCCACGGAGGAACGCCGTCCAGAATGGCATGTTGACCTTCGCCACAGCCACTTTGAGAGCATTGGCTCCGACTGCGTACTCACTCATAGCATACTGTCTCGTTCCGAAGAGAATCACCGCAAGCAGAAGTGACCCGGCAAGGTTGGCCATGTACACCCACGCCCAGTTGCGCGCCACACGGCTCCAGCGGATCCGGTGGGAGAACGCCGCCATGGCAATGAGACTGTTGCCGGTGAAGAGCTCGGCGCCGCTCAAAACAACCAGCACGAGGCCGACAGAGAATGACAGACCGCCGATCAGCCGGCTGAGCCCAGTTCCCACATAGTGGGGAAGATCACTCGTAACGAGCGTAAAGAGCTGACCGCCAAACCCGATATAGGCGCCGGCAAGGGTACCCAGAATCAGCAATTGGACCACACTCAGATTCGCCTTCCACTCGCCGGAAACTACCGTGGTCTCAGCGATCGATGCAGGTGACAAGCATTCCATGCCGCCTCCTTTTCGTCTTCCAGCGCACCCGTCCGCGCATATACACAATACTCCCTCCGCTGGGACAGCATCATCAATAGCCAGCCAAGGCACCCAGCGGTACGACGGCATGCGTTTACGCCATGTGAATTGTATAACAACTCGCTGCCAAGTCAACCCTCGCTGGATCATCGTTTGTGGTGTACAGAACCAGCGTCCACAACGCGACCACCAAGAGGTTGTGACGTCAGCTACCACGGCCAAATCCACCGTGAGCATCAGGCCTTGGTTCCGATGGGGTACGCAGCATGACGGCCCCGCTCCAACGGCGCTTCCGTCATTGACATCACGGGAAAAACGGGTACAGTAAACGTGATAAGTTCCGAAGAGACAAAGGAGAGTTTCATGCCAATCAAGAGAGCTTCTGTTAAAGACGTCCGCAAGACTAAGACCCGGACGGCATACAACACTGAGCACGCAGCCAAGACAAAACTTGCCCTGGATATGGCTCGCAAATCCGATTATGCACCCGAGAAAGTCGTCGACGCCGTCAAACAACTCGACAAACTCGCTCAGAAGGGCATTGTCCATAAGAACACGGCTGCTCGCAAGAAATCTCGCCTGATGAAAAAGGCGAATGCCGCCAAGATTACGGCCAAGACTACTGCGTCGTAAAAGCTACTACTGAGAGCAACCGTTCAAGGGCTGCCAGCGCACTGCTGGTGAGCCCTTTTTTCGTTTCGTACTCAATTTCCTCGAGGCGCTCCAGCATGGCCTCAAGTTCACGCAGCTTGATATGACTTGCCGCTGTCAGAAGAGCACTTAGCGTATAATCGTCGAGGTACTGATGCTGGGTGCGCAGGCACCATGCCCTGAGGTCGGCCTTGGGTCGGTTCGACTTCGAAACAAGCTTCGCGTTCAGCAACCGTACAAACCCGAGTTCCACATCATAGAGAATAGTTGTGTCCGCCGCCCCGGACGCCGACAGGTCATAGAGCGCTGTCGCTGCGCGGTCGTACTTCCTGAGAGAGATAGCTTCGACGAGATCAGCGGCCGCCGCAATGTGGCACCGAGGCACGACCTCACGGACATCAGTGACAGTAATGGCTGCGGCGGTGTACGCAAGGAGCTTATCGATTTCGCTTCGCATAAGGAAGAAACTGCTCGCTGTTCGCCCCATGAGCTCATGGACCGCCTGGTCCTCTATTACGCGTCCCTCGAACCTCTTCTTGATCCAAGAACGTACCGCAGCCAGAGGCACGGAATAGTTAGTAACTACATAGGCTTTTCTCAGCAGCTCTGGAGGAACTTTGACGGGATCTGCAAATATGAGAGTGGTGATGGTGCCAGACAGAAACAGGGGAACCATGGTACTCAGACGTTTGGCTCCCTTGTCTTCGAGGCCGCTCACGACGAGAACCTTGCGCCCGGACCCGAAGCTCTCGCTGCCGAGGAACTCGCGGATATCGTCCACGTTGTCGTCGCTACCATCAAACTCGGCATAATCGAAGGCGCGGAAAGCTTCCGCTACCTGCGATCGCGCCGCCTCTTTCGCCTGTGGAACGAAGTAGTCGTCTCCGGGCGCGAAGACGTAGAGCGACGCCGGCTTCTTACTCCTGAGACTTGTCAGACCCTCGGTGACTGAGATCTCGTTGAAGTCAGATGTGGTTCCCTTGACTGCCGTCATCGCTTCCGGTCTATGGATAGATCTTCTCGAGCAAGCGAGGGAATGGGATCGTTTCCCGTACATGTGGCAGCTTGCAGATCCATGCTACTGTCCGCTCGACGCCAAGGCCAAACCCGCTGTGTGGAACCGATCCATACTTACGCAGGTCCAAGTACCACTTGTAGTCTGCTTCGGCAAGCCCCTCGGTATGAACTCGTTCGAGAAGCAATTCGTAGTCGTCTTCGCGCTGCCCACCTCCGATGATCTCGCCGTATCCCTCCGGAGCCAGCAGGTCAGCGCACAGTACCGTCTGCGGATTAGCAGGATTTGTCTTCATGTAGAACGCTTTGAACGATTTGGGGTAGCTGTGCACAAAAACGGGCCGTTCGAATTGGTTCGAGATAAGCGTCTCCTCATCTCCACCAAAATCGTCGCCCCACTGTATAAGCGAACCAGCTTTCTGGAGAAGTTTCACTGCCTCATCGTAGGAGATACGGGGAAACGGCGTGGCCATCTTCTCAAGCGGAGAAGTATCCCGTTCGATGATGGCTAGCTCCTCTTTACGCTTCTCCAGGACCTGTTGCACGATGTACGTGACAAATTTCTCCTGAACATCGCAGTTCTGCGACCAATCGCAGTATGCCATCTCGGGCTCGACCATCCAAAACTCGGTCAAGTGCCGGCGCGTCTTGGACTTCTCGGCCCGAAACGTGGGGCCAAAACAGTAGACTCTCCCAAAGGCCATGGCTGTCGCTTCGTTGTAGAGCTGGCCGCTCTGCGACAGGTAAGCGGGTATGCCGAAATAGTCGGTCGAGAATAACGTCGAGGATCCTTCGCAGGCATTGGCAGACAGGATCGGGGCATCGAGCAGCAGGAAGCCGTTGTCATCAAGGTAGTCGCGGATGCTCTTGATGATCGTGGCCCGTATGCGCATGATCGCCCACTGGCGCTTTGACCGGAGCCACAGGTGTCGGTTGCTCATCAGGAAGTCGACGCCATGCTCCTTAGGCGTAATCGGGTAGTCCACAGCTGCCTGATGCACCTCGATTTTCTGAACATGCATTTCATGACCACCGGGCGCCCGCTCTTCGGCATGGATCGTACCAGTTACACTGATGCTACTCTCCTGCGTGAGGTGACGTACCGCCTCGAATGTCGACTCGTCGACATCACTTTTGGCAACGACACACTGCATGATGCCGCTGCCGTCTCGAACGAGGACAAATGCTACTTTCCCGCTGCTGCGGTTATTGTAGACCCAACCCTCGATAGTCTGGACCAGCCCGACGTAGTCAGCTGCCTTGTCGATGTACATGATCACTTCCCCTCCAGCGATTTCTGATGCGGACATACTGTCGAGTTCAGGTTCGTTCCACATTCAGGGCATAATCCCTTGCAATCTTCTTTGCACAGTGGAAACTCGGTGACCTCCATGAGCAGGTTCTGGCGCACGACGTCGGAAACATCGAGGAGGTCTGACTCGAGCGCAAACACACCTTCCTGATCACGATCCTCTGCCCCATTGAGAAGATACATTTCATTGACGTCGAACTCGACATCCTCCACGACCGGGTCCAGACACCTCACACATGGTTGGCTCACCGTCGTACTGAACGACCCAGAGAACTGATATCCGATTCCCATGTTGCTCAGGACGAACTGTCCCGTTACCGGCTCAAGAAGCGCAACTCCAGGAAGATCTCCGATCGAAGCTTCCTCGAACGCAAACGATTGGCTACCCCCTTCCTCAATGTTCAGTTTCTGGAGTTCGAGTTTCATCGCCTTTCTCCTCCACATGGAACTGCATTTCCGACGCCTTGACAGTCTCAGTCAGCCTCGTCAGGATCTGCTCCAGCTGTTCCAGCATCTTGAGTGAATAGCCATCAGCCTTATGTTCAGCGGTCTTTCGCGCAGCCGCAACCTCGGCCATCATGCGCTCTCGCTCCGCGGCGGCGGAACGTACGATCTCGTTGTCTGCAACCAGATCATCGTGCGAGCGCTGGCCCTCCTCTATCATCCGGCTGTACTGTCGCCTGGCATCGCTCATCAGGGCATCACGCTGCTCCAGCAGGGCACATGCATTGCGGACCTGTTCCGGGAATGCAGTGCGGAGATGTGCTACTGCACTTGCGAGCTCCTCGTCCTTGACGATACGATAACCAAACAACCTGGGGCTCCGCTCCCTCACTTGGTCGACGCGGTCGATCATGTCCTGCAATGTAAGCTTCTCAATCATGCGTCCCTCCCCTGGCCCGAGACAGGCCAAGCACTATCCTGTCTGCAACACTCGCAGGCACCAAGTCACGAATGTCCCCGCCGCCCTCGTACATCTGTTTGATGAGTGTGGACGAAACGAGAAAATGCTCCTGTGAGCTCATGAGATAGATGATATCTACGTTTGGGTCGAGATGCCTGTTCGCCCAGGCAAACTGTACTTCATAATCGAAGTCCGAGATGGGCCGCAATCCGCGCAGCATCATGCGCGCTCCCTGGCGCTGCATGAAGCGAACCAGCAAGTCATCGAAGCCTTCCACGCTGACATTGGCTATATGGTGCGTCGCGAGCCGGACCATGTCGACGCGCTCGTCCAGCGACCAGATGAGGTTCTTGTATGCTATGCCAGCCACGCCGACGACGAGCCGGTTGCATAAACGCGCCCCACGCTCGATGATGTCGATATGCCCTCTGGTAACCGGGTCAAACGTGCCCGGATAGACGATTGTATCCATATATTCCATAGACCTCATGTTCAAGTGTAGTCAAAAGATGCCCCATGAAAAGAAAAAGAGGGGCGCCGAAAGGCGCCCCTCCTCACGATACCAACACATTCAGGCCAAGAGCACCTTACTCAGGAAACTTTGTGTACGCTCCTGTTGAGGATGCTCGAATACTTCACAAGGAGATCCAGATTCAATGATGAGGCCCTGATCCATGAAGATGACGCGGTCCGCAACTTCCTTCGCAAAACCAATCTCATGCGTGACGACAATCATTGTCATGCCTTCGTCCGCAAGTTTGACCATGACGTCGAGGACCTCGTGGATCAACTCCACATCAATCGAGGACGTTGGTTCATCGAACAGCATGAGCTTTGGGTGCATGGCAAGCGCACGCGCTATGGCCACACGCTGCTGCTCGCCGCCACTCATCTGACCAGGCTTGTGATCAGCGCGATGCGAGAGACCGACCTTCGCCAGAAGTTCCATTGCCTCAGCCTCGGCCGCCTTGCGATCTACCTTCTTGACGACGATAGGGCCCAGAGCGATGTTCTGAAGAGCGGTGAGATGAGGAAACACGTTGAACTGCTGGAACACCATGCCAATGTCTTCTCTCAGTCTGCGAATGTCATACTTGCGTGACTCGACGAGTTTGCCGTCGAATGTCACGCGGCCTGCCGACGGGGGCTCTATCCAGTTGATGCACCTCACCAGCGTACTCTTGCCTGAACCTGAGGGTCCCATCAGCACCAGCCGTTCCTTGAAATCCATGTCGAAGCTGACTCCCTTGATAACTTCGAGAGAGCCGAACGACTTGTGCAGATCCTCGACGACGAGCACCTTGCCCTGTGACAACATGTCACCGGTCATCTCACTCTACCTTCTTCTCGAGATTTCGGGACCACTGCATGACCGGTGTAGTCATGATCAAGTAAATAAGGGCTGCGCCGATGTACGGCGACATGATGTTGAAGGTGCGGGCGCCGATGATCTTCGCATTGAAGAGAAGATCGTGCATCGCGATGAAGGCAACCAGGGAGGTATCCTTGATCAATGCCGCAAACTCATTGGCAAGCGGCGGTAGAACGCGCCGGAACGTCTGCGGCAGGATAACATGGCGCAGTGCCTGCGCCTGACTCATGCCCAGCGAGAAAGCAGCTTCGCTCTGGCCCTTTGGGATCGACTCAACAGCAGAGCGAAACACTTCGGCGATGTATGCAGCATAACACACTGCAAGAGAAACCGCGGCTGCAGGGAACTGAGGCAGGTTAAAACCTATCCTGGGGAGAGCATAGTATACGATCAGAATCAGCAACAAAGCCGGCGTCCCGCGCACGGCCTCGATGTAGACGCGCGTAATGGCGCCGATGACCTTTCCCCCAAACATGTTCATCAACCCCACCAGCAACCCGGCGACGGTCGCAAAGATCATGGAGACGACCGTCAGCGAAAACGTGGTCCATGCACCTGCCAGGAGAAACGGCAAGTTTTCGAAGATGATCGACCACTTAAACATTTTCCATGACCCCAACCACTGCTGCTATTTTGGCAGGTATGGCGGGTCGGCAAAAAAGTACTTGCGGTAGAGCGTCGCGTACGTCCCATCCGCAACCACTTTGCGGAGAGCTGCATCGATATCGCTCTTGAGTTGCGTGTCGTCCTTGCGCACGGCGATACCGTAGAACAGTGTCAGGTCTTGGCCGGCGATCGAGATCGTATCGATAACCTTCAATGCAGTATGCGTACTGGCATAGGCCGTGCACACGGGATAGTCGTTCACGACAGCGTCGACCTTGCCATTCTCGAGATCCAGCGTGGCAAGCTGGATGTCGGGGTAGGAGTTGACCTTCACGCCACTGATCAGCTTCGCGTCGATCTCGCCTGTCGTGCCAGTCTGAACTCCAACCGTTTTCCCCACAAGATCCTCGGGTTTAGTGATGTTGTTTTTGGCTGGGTTGTACATGATGCCCATATCCGCCCGATAGTAAGGAATGGAGAAACTGACTTCTTTCTCGCGGTCAGGGGTGATCGACATAGCAGCACACACCGCGTCGAACTTCTTGTCCTCCAGGGCGAGAAGGAGCCCGTCAAAAGCCCCACTGGTTAGATTGCTGGTCCTGCCCAGCTTCGCAGCGATGGCTTCCATCAATTCGACGTCAAACCCTGTTGGCTTGTTGTTTGCATCGGCGTATTCAAATGGCGCATACGTCGGGTCAGTCCCCCAGTTAAGTGTCTTGCTCTGAGTCTTGCATCCCGTCATGATCGTGACGACCAGTACTGCAACAATCATCAAGATGGCACTGTGAGCAAACGCTGTCTTCTTCATCCTTTCTCCTCCTGCATGATTCAGATTTCTGGCAACCGTCACCCAAGCGAGTCACCCAATATCGCACTGCGAAAAACAGTGCTACCCTATACTTTGTGCAATCTACGAAGAAAGTAAAGCACGGAAACGAGCCGACTCATCCAGCGGCCGCAGCAGGCATCGGTCTTGGCTTGGCCGCTTGTGCTGCCTTCATGGGAGCTCTTGTCATGCACATCACCGGCAGGCCGGCGGGTTGGTCAGTCCTGGCTGTTGTTGGTGGCATGAGTGCACTAGGTATGGCCGGACTGAGCTTCATCGCGGATTTTGCTGAGACTCGTGCAAGGCGACTGCATCGCAAGGAGGAACAATAATGCCCGGGATTCTTCGTGCATTCGGTGGAAAGACTCCAACCGTCGCATCCACAGCATTTATCGCCGACACGGCCGTCCTGATAGGAAATGTTATCGTCGAGGAGGGCGCCAGCATTTGGTATGGCGTGGTCCTCCGTGGCGACATTGCCTCCATCGTCGTGCACCGTAATGCCAACGTCCAGGACAACGTGGTAGGGCATGTAGACACCGACGTTCCTCTCATTGTCGGCGAGGGTGCCACGATCGGTCACAGCGCCGTCTTGCACGGATGCACGATCGGCCACCACTCCATGGTCGGCATGCATGCTACCGTCCTCACAGGAGCTACTGTCGGTGACGAGGCAGTCGTAGCCGCTGCAGCGCTGGTTCCTGAGAACAAGGTTGTGCCTGCCCGGTCGCTTTCAATGGGTGTCCCCGCACGTGTCGTGAGATCAGTTACAAACGAGGAGATACAGGAACTCCATCGCCGAGCCGATGACTACGTCAGATTAGGAGCGATGTCCAAGGCGAAGTCCGAACACAAATGATCCCGACGTCGGACATGAGCTACCAATCTGACTGAGCCTAGAATGCAGTAGTCACATCAATGTAGCCCTTGCGCTGAGCCTGGCGACTGCCAAACGAGACCAGAACCGACCCCAGTGCAAACAGGACCGCTGCCGACAGGGCCACTCTCCCCAGCAACTGGAACGTCGACGTGTCGGAGAGAAAAGTAGTAAGGATCTTCCCCGAGATCGCCCGGCGCATAAGTTCGATAAACGGACTCATGGGAACGAACTCTGCGACCCTGGCAAACACTGCTGGAAAGGCAGTTGGAGGAAACAGCGCCCCGCTCAGCACGAACAGGCCCCCGAAGAGCGCGTCGACAACGTCGACATCCAGCTTAATCGTCAGGAGGAACACAGAAGCCATGGCCAACCCCAGGCCGGCGGCCACGAGATACCCGAGGACCGCGCCTGCTGCAAGGTAGCCCCAGTTGGGGTGAAACGGCAGGTGCAGCACGGGAACGAGCCAGGACAGATTGATGGCGATTCCTGCGAGCGCGATAAGATATCGTGTTGCCGCACGGCCGCACAAGTAGGTTCGGTACGAAGTACTCGACAGGAAGATGTACTTCAGCGTCTGATAGTGCTCCCGGTCATCGTGGACGCTGAACGCCATATCGAAAAACACCATGCTCAATGAGTAGTAGAAAATAGTCCCATACAGTGCGTACGGGAGCAGCCCGGTCTTCTGGCCGAAGACCCCATAGAGGATGATGACCGCGAGAAAACTGCCGATCGGGTATGCCGCAAGATAGAGCAGCCACACCCACTTCTTTGTCCAGTTGCTCTCGATCTGCAGACCAATATACATGGAAGCAAGAAAACCCTTCATCACTGCCACCTGAGCGTCAGGCGCGCATCGCGCCTGGCTTTGAACTCGACGGACCGCAGCGCCCATGACGCAATGAATGCAAACCCGAGGCCTAGCCCGATGAGGATGAGCAACTCCCAGTGCCAGTCCAGCACCTTCACCGTGAACGAAGGGACCAGGAGCTGTCTCAGTGCGTCAAGCCCCAGCGTCGTCGGGATGAGTGCTGCGATACCGAGTAGACCAAATCCCAGAAATCTGGCGGGAAAGTAGGACCCCGAGAGAACGTTCGTCGGTTCCATGACGAGATCGGCGGTGCGCCATGCGTCCCGCCCATGGTAGAGAAACAGCGACGAGAACACAATACCCAACCCATACATCGAAAACAGGGTCACAAAGAAAACAAACAAAGCTAGAGGCAGGTGCAGAACCGTGAACTTCACCTTAAACACGGCGATGCCAAAAAACAGCACTGCTAGAGACCGGAGCATCGTATGCATAGCGCCGCCGACAGACAAACCGACGAGGAAGGCGGGCAGTGGGGCGGGGCTCACAAGCATCAGCTCCAGATTCCCCATTTCCTACTCCCAGTACAACTGCATCGCAACACCCCACAGAACATTCAGGAAAAAGGGAGTCATGAACCCACCCAGCACCACCAGTCCGCTGAACTCAGAACCGGTGCCGAGCGTCCGGTAAAGGTAGATGTAGGTCGTCATCGTGAAGAAACCACCCAGGACACTCGCGACGACCCAGGTCGCCTCACGCATCTGTCCAAAAATGCGCACATAGGCACGCGCGTTGAGCGTTCTAAGAAACAGGAGAAGCTTCTTCTTCATCTTCGAACCTCCTGCCCACCATCTTAAGAAACGCGTCTTCCAGAGTCGGCTCGAGTTTGCGCATGTACTCAAGTGTTGCTCCCTGCTCTGCCAGCGCGGTGATGAGACGGGCGATGTCACTCTCGTGCATCAGATGTGCGACAAGCATTGGACTGTTGGTTACCTTGTCGGCACCCAGGACGAGATCGTTCCCTTCACCCATGAATGCAGCGATAAGGTCCAGCTGCCCCGCGGTGAGCCGATCAACCGTGATCTCGTAGTGCGCCCTGCTGTCCAGGTCCTGTTTGAGTTGTGATGGAGGTGCGTTCGCAAGAATGAGCCCATGGTTGATGATAGCCACGCGCGAACAGAGTTCATCGGCCTCTGCCATGTAGTGTGTTGTCAGAATGACCGAGCGTTCCGGCTTCTCCTGGACCCAATCGCGCACGATGCTGCGGATGACGACACTGGCTTCCACATCGACGCCCAGCGTCGGCTCGTCGAGGAACAGTACCTTTGGGTCGGTGACCAGACCGCGCACCAGATTGACCTTCTGACGCATGCCGGTCGACAGGCGGTTCATCTGCTGACGCCTGCTGTCCCACATTCCGACGAGCTTGAGGTATTCTTCGATCCGGGCGCGAGCCACGGGTGTCTCCATACCGTAGAACTGACTAAACATCCAGAGCTGCTCCTCGACGGTGAGAATACCATAGCCCGAGGTCTCGCCTCCGGAAATAAGGCCGATGAGCGGTCGTACATGAGCGTAGTCTTTCTCGACGTCGAAGCCGGCAACGGTAACACACCCAGACGTAGGTAGCAGCAACGTCGACATGATCTTGATGGTCGTCGTCTTGCCGGCGCCGTTTGGGCCCAGAAGACCGAAGATCTCGCCATACGACACGTCGAAGCTGATGCCTCGCAACGCGTGAAAAGGAGCGGTGCCCCTGCGGTTGAAGACGCGAGTGAGGTTCTCTACTTGAATAGCTGTATGCATACAGTGCTACCTCCAGAACAAGTGTGGGGAAAAGCGACTGTATGACAGGAGAGACTACTGACGGACTCTGTGAGAGTCAGTGACTGAGGAATTGACTGTCCTGCGTTTACTGTGGCAAACTCTTGGCTGCAGCTTGTCCAATCAACAGCACCCCTGTCATCAGTTGGTGCAAATTCTATTGTCTACCATTGAGATACCTCCATATTCACGAATGGTCGAGCCCCCCGTTTGCCGAGGTTGTGTGACTATAGCAGAACGCTCGCGTCTTGTCAACATTGCGTGTTCAGCCCGATGGTCTCTCTGGAAATGTGTTCACGACCCAACGCGCGCTGATACACGCATGCAGAGCGCTCTTGACTGCTGCAATGAGTGTTCTCGACACGGCAAGCCGACCAATCAGCCTTAAAAGAGTCAACACCAGCGATGCCAAGTCACTGCGTCGAAGCGTCACGGCCCACATTTCCTCTCCGGCACGTGCAGCCCATGACGATTGTTCTACGTCATACTACATGAAGCGCTCGAAACGCTCCTTGCCGGCCTTGCAGACTGGACAGACCAGCGGAGGCTGTGGCCTTGCGCAGAGGTACCCGCAAACCTTGCAGCGCCATACCGGGAACATGAGCCCGGCTACATGCAGTTGTTCCATTTTCTCCGCGGGCGCAGCTGGCCCGCCGACCGGACGCCGGTCTGGAATGGATGTGGCAGTCTTCTGTCCACGACTGATCTCGGGCGAGACGTACAAAGCGCAATAGCAGGCACCATATTCGTCGAGATCGGCGTCCCGATAGTCACACGGACAGACAAGGTCGACATCTCGCTCTCTTACTCCTGATGCCAGACGGCAGGGGCAGGCCCGATATCCGTAGCGTGCCTCGTTCTCCAACAGACCCCGGACCAGCTCCCTGGCAAAAGCGTCGTCAGGATTGACAGCGTATCCTGCATCCCGTGCCTCGAGGACGAGTCTCTCCCAGACCTCAGCGACACGTTCGTCCACTATGCTGCTCATTCGGCCGCAAGCTCTCGAATCTTGTCTTCCTGAAACCCCACGACACAATCCTTGCCATCCACGACGATGGTCGGAAACGAACACGCTGGATTCCATTTCAGGACCTCCTGCTTGGCCAGTTCCCTGTTGCTGCCCTCCTGCTGGTCGACATCGACGTAGTCGTACGCGACCCCCAGTTCCTGCAGTAGTGCCTTCGTCTTGCGGCACCACCCGCAGGTACTCAGCGTGTAGAGAAAGACGCTGTGCTTGGTGTGTATTCCTTCAACGTGTATTGGTTTCAACATTGTTTCCTCCTTGACGCGGATAATTGCCTAGGTGTGCAGCAGTGACCTGAAAACCTCGACGGTCTCACGACACTGATCGGTCGTCACATCGTGGTGCGTGACCAGCCGGACAGTAGTCGGCGTGACAGCATTGCAAAGAATACCCCTCTCCTTGACCGCGACCACAAACGACGAAGCATCGTTGCTACTTGCACTGACGTCGACCATAACCATGTTGGTTTCGGCTTCAGAAGGATCGGTCCCGTACCCGATGCCGGCCAGCTCGCTTGCGAGCAGTTTCGCGTTGGCATGGTCCTCCGCCAGCCTGTCCACCATCGTCTCAAGCGCTACAATGCCGGCAGCCGCTAGAATGCCGACCTGACGAAGACCACCTCCCAGGCGCTTGCGGTTCTTGCGCGCCCGTTCAATCCAGTCTCTTGATCCCACCAGCAGCGACCCGACGGGAGCGCACAAGCCTTTGGAAAGACAGAACATGACAGAATCGGCATAGGATGCCCACACGTCCGGTGCGATGTCAGAAGCGATCGACGCATTGAAGATCCGCGCTCCATCCATATGCACGGCAATGCCACGCTCACGCGCCGTTGCCGCAATCTCGCGCATGTACTCGATAGGCCAGACCTTACCTCCGCCTCGATTGTGAGTATTTTCAACAGCGATGAGGGACGTCCGCGGAAAATGAATGTTGCTGGAATCGCGGATGGCACGCTTGACCTCATCCGGGTCCATAACACCCCGCTTGCCTGGAACCTGCCGAGCCTGGACGCCTGACAGCATCGCGATGTCGCCAACCTCATAATAGAAGATGTGACTCTCGGCTTCCGTAATGAGTTCATCCCCTCGCTGTGTGTGCGTCATAATGGCGACCTGATTACCCATCGTGCCCGAACACACAAACAGACCAGCCTCCTTGCCCAGCATCTTTGCACCCAGGTCTTCCAGTCTGACGACGGTAGGGTCTTCGCGGTAAACATCGTCGCCGACCTCGGCCGTTGCCATGGCATCACGCATAGCTTGTGTAGGCTTCGTGACGGTATCAGAACGAAAATCGATCATGGTTTCCTCCACACAAGCTGAGCTTGCTGCAATGCGCACAAGACTTAGACGTTTTCGACGTTGACCGATTTAACCCCCCGGATCTTGCTGACATGTTCGACGATCTCATTAATCGTCGGGTCCAGGAACTTATCGTCAGAGTTGATGCTGATTTCGACCTTGACCGCACCCTGGTCAATCCCAATGTATTTTACCAGCTTGAGTGTGATGATGTCGACACCGACCGGCGGCCACAGTACATGCTTCAATTCCTCGGTCACGGTCTTCACGTCAAGCGTGGAATCATAGTCGATGCCCTTCACCTCTTTCTTGTACTTGCGGATGGCCGACCGGAGCCCATCGACCGCGAGAACAGAGCAGTGCATCTTGACAGGGGGGAGACCCCCCAACTCGTCGGCGGCCTGCTTCCACGTGATCGCCTCAGCCTCGTCGATCGTTTTGCCCTTGGCCAAGTCGGTGATGATAGACCCTGTCGCTATGTTGGAGGCACAGCCGTAGGACTGGAATTTCACATCCTCGATACGGTCGGTTGCCTTGTTAATCTTCAGGTAGACCGTGATCTCATCACCGCACGCGGGTGATCCTTCAGTGGCACAAGCATCGGCGTTTTCGATGACGCCGATGTTGTGCGGGCTCTTGAAGTGCTCGATGACTTTCGCAGTGTACTTGATTGCCATGGTACCTCCTTATTGTGCAGGTGGCCTGATCGTACTCTGAGCACGCAAGCGTTCCACGATCGGGATAAGCTTCGCTAGAGCAGTATCGACATCAGCCTCAGTGTTGTACCGAGACAATGTGAAGCGGATCGACCCATGCGCCTGCTCGTGATTGCGCCCGATGGCCATAAGAATGTAGTTTGGTTTCAGCGTTGCGGCCGCGCAGGCTGAACCAGTGTCGACCACGATCCCGTCCATGTCGAGGAACATCATGATCGCCTCGCCCTCGATGAACAGGAAACTGTAGCACAGATGGGATGCGGCTCTTCCGGCGCTGTCCGGTCCGTTGAGCAGGATATGCGGAACGTGCTCACGGATGCCGGCAGCGAGTCGATTCGTGAGGCCTCGCATGCGCTCAACATCTTTGTCGAAGGTCGCATACAGCAATTCGACGGCCTTGTCGAATCCTGCAATACCCATCGTGTTTGGTGTACCCGGCACAAGCGGAGAGTACGACTCCGAGCCAAAGGTGATGGGACGAATCTTCGTGCCCTTTCGCACGTAGAGAGCCCCAACACCTTTGGGACCATGGATCTTGTTGCTGGAGAAGCTCACCAGGTCTGCCTTCACCGCGTCGACATCCAGTCGCTGTGTCTGCAGTGCACTGGCGAAATCCACATGAAATGGAATCCTGCGGCCTGCGCGTTGCGACGCCTCGGCGACGATGGTTCCTGCCTGGGCGAGAGGTTCGATCGTGCCAATCATATGGTTTACGCCCATCATGCTGACCATCACCGTGTGCTCATTCAGCACCGAGGAAAGCTGGTCGAGATCATACATTCCCTCACCGTCGACCTTGATGTAGTGGGCCTTGTAGCCCTCCTTCTCCAGCGCCCTGTACACCGCGAGCGTAGCAGGATACTCGATCTCGCTCGTGACAATCTCCGGTTTGTCGACTGTCTGCGCCCACACCCCGCCCCACAGCGCTATGTTGATGGCTTCGGTGCCACTTCCCGTAAACACGACCTCATTCTGCGAAGCTCCAATAGCAGTTGCAAGCCGGTCCTGTGCTCTCTCTATGAGTTCTGCGGCACCAGTGCCGCACTGCGTGAATGCTGCCGGCACCGCATATTCATCAATAGCAGCAGTGCGCATAGTTTCCCAGACCTCAGGCGCAACCATCGTACTGCGGAAGTTGTCAAGATAAATCATTGCCTACCTCCTTTTCCTGCGGCGGGCAACAACAGCCTCAAATGCAGGATTTCTTCTTTCAGCCTATCACGAACGGCGTAGTGTCAACACATGAAAAAGCGGAGAATACGTGTCAACGCTTAGAGCGATGGCGACTCAGCATGTTGTACATGCCCCTCGCGTCCCTGTAGTGCTGAAAGTCAGAACGGGCCAGTGTCAGCATCTGGCGAACAACATCGGGCTGGCTGGGGTACCGCGCCGCGATAGCACGGTATCCCATGAAGGCCTTCTGTTCAGCTTCCATGACAACGCTGAGTCCTTGAAGCAGAGCGGTGACATCAGGAATCTGCTCTGGCTTCAAAGAAGCAATGGCTGCCCTGTGTGGCTCGTAGACAACGCCCGCATATGCGCGATGCAACCGCTGTAACTCCTGAGCATGGGCAGCTTCACCGACTGCAAGAGCGCTGAACGTTGCCTTGAGACGCCTGTTGGGGGTCATCTCGACAAGTTGCTGGTAGCGAGCGCCTGCCTCGACCTCATCCTCGATTGCATCCTCCAGCAGTTCCTGGAGACTGTACGGCGCTCCCTGCGCTTCCCGCGCAATCTGTTGTCCGACACGACTCCCCAGCGACCGGAGACGTTGCCGCACTCGCCACAGAGTGCGAAGGCTGAAGACCCCGCCAATCGTTCCTCCCTGCCTGACAATGTCATCCTCGAGCTGAGCTATCAGCTCGTCACCACCGTTCCATCGACGCGTCATCACCAGGAATACAGTGACGCCCGTGAGTCCAATTGAGCGGACAAATCCAGATACTGCAGGCACGACATCCCCATTCCAGTAGGGAAAAACGAAAACAACTCTGTCCCCTCGGTCGAATGATACGCCGAGGGTGTTCAAAATTCCCAGGTCAAACCCTCGAACTGCCCGCTTTGCTGCATGCTTCCATCCGGCAGGTTGAGCAGTGAAGCGATCGATCAGGCAAAAGAGCGGGGCATTCAGTGTCACCGCTGCGCCTTCGGCTACCATTCGAGAACGCCCCGTGACAGAATAGAACACGGTCTTCGTTGTCATTGAGTTACTCCTCTGACGCAATCAGCCCACCGCCATTGTAGCCGGTGGGCTGACGAATACAACGTGAGACTCAGGCGGTTCAGAACTGGATGCCAGACTCCTCGATCTTGAGCAGGCGAGCCCACTCATCGTCGATCATCTTCTGCATCTCGGCAATGATGTGTTCGTTACCTGCCCGGAACAGATGCTTGAAGCGGCTCTGACCCTTAAGAAACTCCTCGATCGGTTTGCGGTTGGAGGGCTTGGTATTGATATGTACGACACCGCTCTCGATCTCGTACAGTGGCCAGAAGTTGGTCTCGACAGCCAGCTTGGAGTATTGCATGGTGAGCGCAGGATCAAAAGACCAGTTGGTTGTGCAGGGCTGCAGAACGGCAAGAACGGCCGGACCATCAGCATTGAAACCCTTCTGCGCCTTCTTGTACAGGTCCAGTGTGTTGTGAACTGCTGCCTGGCCAACATAGGGGATGCGGTGAGCTGCTGCAATCTCCACGAGGTTCTTTCGCCACTGCGGCTTGCCGAAGCTGAACTTTCCCGCTGGAACAGTCGTCGTGCTAGCGCCGAACGGAGTTGCACCGCTGCGCTGGTTACCAGTGTTCATGTACCCCTCATTGTCGTAGACAAGGTACATGAAGTTGTGCTTGCGCTCAAGCGCTCCGGACAGAGCCTGGAATCCTATGTCGTAGGTGCCACCGTCGCCGCCGACCGCAAGGATGTTAATATCGCTTTCGATCCTGCCGCGGCGCTTGAGCGACTTGTATGCAGACTCGACTCCCGCAGCCACCGCAGCAGCATTCTCAAACGTCAGGTGCATCCACGGAGTGTTCCACGCCGTGAATGGATAGATCGTCGTTACAACCTCAAGGCACCCTGTCGCGTTGAGCACAATGACCGGTTTGTCCGACGCCGCAAGAACGTTCTTGATGACAGCGCCAATGCCGCAGCCAGCACACATGCGGTGACCGGAAACGATACGTGCATCCACTCCAGCCGTCTTGAGTGCAATTTCTTGAAGTGTAGGCATCCCAACTACCCCCTCAGTCCTATGTACCGCTGATGCTCCGGGTCGAGGTTGCCGGACAGCAGTTCCTCGAAAACGGCTTCGATCTCGGTGGTCATGATGTCGCGACCACCCAGGCCATAGATATAGCTCTGTGTCGCCGGCTTCTTGTCCAGTTCCCACAGCGCATTGCGGAACTCGGAGTAGACCGGAGCATAAGCACCAAAATCCATCGATCGATCGAGAATGCCGACGACGGGAACGTGACGGAGTGCATCCCGGACTTCACTGTATGGGAATGGCCGGAAGAGAATCGGCTTGAGCATCCCGACCTTCTTGCCCTGTGCACGAACGGCGTCGACAGCAACCTTCGCGGTGCCAGCAGCCGAATTGAGGACAACGACGACAGCTTCTGCATCGTCGGTACGATAGGTCTCGAAGAACGGGTACTGTTTGCCGGTGATGGCTGAGAGCTCTGTACCGACTTCACGATAGACTTCGAACACCTTGCTCATTGCCTGTTCCTGAGCGCGCTTGAACTCGAAATAGTAGTCCGGGAGGACCAACGGTCCGACGCTCTTCGGATGTTCGACATCCAGCAGAGCACGGTTCAAGGACCGCACGCCGACAAACTTCCGAACGAGAGCGTCATCGAAGATTTCGACCGGCTCGACAGCATGACTGGTAATGAACCCATCCTGATTCACCATTGCCGGTAGCTGTACCCTCGTGTCTTCGGCGACACGGATGGCAAGCAGCAGGTTCTCGTAGACTTCTTGCGCATTCTCACTGAAGATCTGAATCCAGCCGAGAGTTGTAACGCCCATGACATCCGAATGATCACAGTGGATATTGATCGGTGCAGACAGCGCCCGGTTGACAAGTGAGATGACGACCGGCAACCGCAGTCCCGGCGTGGCTGCTACAATCTCCCACATGAGCGCAAGCCCTTGCGACGACGTCGCTGACATTGCCCGAGCGCCTGCTGCCTCTGCGCCCACGGTTGCCGACATGGCAGAGTGCTCTGACTCGACGGGCACCATCTCCGTATCGACAATTCCGTCTGCAACATACTTCGCAAACTGCTCCACGATTGGCGTCTGGGGCGTGATCGGATAGGCTACGACGACATCGGGGTTGATCTGTCGCATCGCCTCCGCAGCTGCCTCAGCACCGGTAATTGCTTTCCTGACTCCCATACCTGCCCCCTCCTCTACAACTTGCAAGAGGCCTGCTCTGCCTCTTCTTCGCGAACCATGCTGAGACACTTGGACGGACACTCATGGGCGCAGATACCACATCCCTTGCAATAGTTTAGGTTTGTCTCCAATCGTACGGCTCCTTTGAATACCCTTCCACCCTTACCAGTGACTCCTTCCTCGCTCTTGACGACAGGAATAGCCATATCGGGACAGTAGCCCACACAGATCATGCAATGAATACACTCAGAAGCGTTCCAGACAGGACGGAGAACACGCCAACCACCGGTCTTGTAACCGAGCGATGTAGCCGCCGGCAGCTCCACGCCAAGCTCAACTTCCTGCCATGTCTTTCTTTCGCTCATTTGAACACCTCCTGATAGCCCTTGCGGAGCATACTGATATTCTTCTGAACTTTCTCTTCGCCTATCTTTGGCAGAAAGTGCTCGCGCAAGACAGCTTCCAGCGACTCCATCTTGACAATGCCGGTTAACTTCACGAGCGCCCCGAGCATTGGCACGTTCGGCGTGTCCATGCCCAGCAGTTCCAGGGAAATACCGGTGGCGTCGACACCGTACAACGTGCCGTTGAACTGCGCCAGCTTCTTGATCTCAGCAGAGCAGACCTTGGTGTTGACGATGAGGATGCCGGTGTCTGGCAACCCAGCAGCAACGGGGATAGAGCGCATGATGCCGAAATCGAGCACCATAACGACATCAGGGTTGACAATTGGTTCATGGCTCCTGAGTACCTGGTCGGCAATCTTGGTATACGAGACCGTCGGAGCCCCACGACGCTCAGACCCGTACTCGGGGAAAGACTGAATATACTTGCCCTCCCTGAACGCTGCCTCAGCCAGCAACTGGGACCCCGATTTGGCTCCTTGGCCTGCTCTGCCATGCATTCTGACTTCGTAGACTTCCTTCATTTCTCCTCCTCTTTCCCGACCTCGACCGCAGGTTCGTAGTTCCATGGCATGCTTTCGGGCAGAATGCCCTGCAAAGCTTGCAGAAGCGCTTCTGGAGACAGCTATACAAAACAGATCTGACCAGAAGCGCATAATGTCAAACGACACATACCTGCCCTTCCCGCGTTGACATTATAGAATGCGTGGGGGCAAAAAGCAACGGGATACTAAGAAATCGTCACTGTCATGATGAAGGCAAGGATCATCCGAAGCTTCTTCACTTCAGCCTCCTTCACAAGTCCGTTACCGGCGGAAACTTGTGGTACCGGCTATGCCAAATCGTCCCTTCGAGGGAGTATCCTCAACAGAAGCTTAACGAGACCGTAGAAGATTCCCAGTACGACAAAGATGAGGACATAGCTCAGTCCGCTTACGCGCAGACCTTCAGCAATAACAGGATCCATGGTCCCCTCCTATCGTACCAAAGCCAGGATCAGCCCTCCTGCGATAATGGAGGCGATCTGCCCTGCCACATTGGCGCCAACGGCATGCATAATGATGAAGTTACCTCCATCTTCCTGCTGCGCCATTTTCTGAATGACGCGAGCAGACATCGGGAACGCCGATATGCCACACGCGCCGATCATCGGGTTGATTTTTCGTTTTCGGAACAGGTTGATCAACTTCGCGAAGAGCACTCCGCCCGCCGTGTCGAACACGAAGGCAACGAGGCCCATCGCGATGATCAGGAGCGTCGTCGGATTCAGGAATTGCTTCCCCCCCATAGATGACCCAATCGCAATGCCCAGCAGGATGGTCACCAAGCTGGAAAGCTCGTTCTGGGCGGTCTTGGAGAGACGCTCCGTTACCCCGGACTCGCGCAGCAAGTTGCCGAACATGAGACTGCCGATGAGGGCCACAGACATGGGTGCTATGATGCCGGCGATGAGCGTGACAGCAATTGGAAAGATGACTTTCACGTTCTTCGAGACTTCGCGTTCAGGGTTCTCCATATGAATCATGCGCTCTTCGCGAGTCGTGAGCGCCCGAATGACTGGTGGCTGAATGATTGGCACAAGTGACATATATGAATAGGCAGCCACGGTGATCGGTGCCAGCAATCCCGGAGCAAACCGCGTAGCAACGTAGATCGATGTCGGTCCGTCGGCTGCCCCGATGATTCCAATCGCAGCAGCCTCTCTGAGGCCTGGAATACCCATGACGCCGGGGATACGCCCGACCAGCAGAGCCAGCATCATCGTGAAGAAGATCCCGAATTGTGCTGCCGCTCCAAAGAACAACATCTCGGGATCCTGCAGGAGTGGACCGAAATCGATCATTGCTCCTACGCCGATGAAGATAAGGATAGGGAAGAGCTCATTCGTGATACCGCCCTTGAACAACACGTCCAAGAAGCCACCACCGACCGCCGACGAAAACGGGATATTGGCCAGCAGACAGCCAAACCCCATGGGCAGAAGAAGATTCGGCTCATACTCCTTCTTCACTGCGAGCCAAATAAGTGCCAGACCAACACCAAACATCGCCCATACGCGCCAGTCTGACATACCGACAATACCACGCAGCAATTCCGTCATACGCTACCCCACTTTTCCTCGAAGTGTGCTTCCTGTAGCCATTGTACAAGACTGACCAAGTTCTCCAAGAATGTGGATCACTCCTCGTAAGCCAATACCTTCGAGGAGTGTTCCGACCAAGCAGGCTACTGTCTCTCAGGCAAGCTTCAGCAGAAGATCCCCTGTCTTGACACTCTGGTTGGGCTCAACGGCGACTTCCTCGACCGTGCAATCACGAGGAGCAAGAATCTCGTTCTCCATTTTCATGGCCTCGATGATAAGCAGGATGTCGCCCTTCTTCCAGGAGCTTCCTGGTGTCGCCATGACTTTCAGAATCTTGCCGGGCAACGGCGACTTCATAGCTGTCGCACCACCTGTCGAGGTGGCGGGTCCTGCAGCTGCAGGGCCTACGGCACGCGCCTGCGTCGTCACTGGCTTGGGCGCAGGAGCAGGAGCAACAACCGGTGCAGGAGCAACGGCCGCTGGAACTGACACTGGCGAATGTTCGGATTTCTGCGCACTTACCTCTTCCACATCGACATCAAACGTCTTGCCATTTACGGTGATCCTGTACTTTTTCATCATCCATCCTCCCGTCAGCGCCAGCGCGGCCTGACTGATTGTTCATACGGTGGTCGTCTCCATGCTGCGTTGATAGCGGGCAACGGCGGTTCCTGTTGCTCGAACGACACTCCGACAGCGGCCATAGCGGCCAGGACCGCTGCCGCAGAGGCGTCGTCAAGACTGGACAACTCAGACAGGAAAGGGGGGTGTTCGTTCTCCTCGGCCATAGCCAGTGCTGCTCCTGCAACAACAGCCAACTCCTCGTCGGTCAGGTCCTGTCCGTGCAAATCCATATGAATCATGATAATCCTTCCTAGAGTGGGATGTTCCCATGCTTGCGTGTCGGTCGTTCCTCGCGCTTGTTTGCGGCGGCTCTAAAGGAGCGGATGACGCGGCTTCTAAGCTGAGATGGCTCCAGAATGTCATCGACGAGACCTCGCTCTCCGGCCACATAAGGATTATAGAGCTTCTCCTTGTAGTCGGCAATGAGCTCCTGACGGGTGGTCTCCGAATCTGCAGCCTCACGGATCTCCTTCGAGAAAATGATCTGGGCGGCACCATCTGCCCCCATCACAGCGATCTCGGCTGACGGAAGGGCAAACACGAAATCCGCGCCAAGATCCCGGCACGACATCGCGATGTACGCTCCGCCGTATGCCTTACGGAGGATAACAGTTACCTTGGGCACGGTGCATTCCGAGAAGGCGTAGAGAAGCTTGGCTCCGTGCCGGATAATGCCCCCATACTCCTGATCGACGCCCGGAAGGTATCCACCAACATCCACCAGAGTGAGCAATGGGATATTGAACGCATCACAGAATCGAACGAAGCGGGCCGCCTTGTCCGAACTGTCGATGTTCAGGACTCCTGCCAGCGACCTGGACTGATTGGCGACCACTCCCACGACTTGCCTGCCCATGTGCGCAAAGCCAACGCAGATCGACTTTGCGAAACCGCCGGCTATTTCAAAGAACTCACCTTCATCCGCTAGACTTCTTATTACCTTACACACATCGTATGGCTTGTTCGCTTCCTCAGGGATGATGTCGCCGATTTCTGCCGTGCTTCGATCAACGGGATCATCACTCTGTGCTGCAGGAGCATCTTCACTGTTGTTCGCAGGCAGGTAGGACAGGAGCTCGCGGATCAGCCGTATGGCCTCCTTGTCATCAGCTGCCGCGAGGTGAACATTGCCACTCTTCTCCGCGTGCACGGCGAGACCTCCCAGCTCCTCGTCAGTGACTTCCTCGCCCGTCACACTCTGAATGACTTTGGGGCCGGTAATGAACATGCGAGCCTGGTCGGTCATCACGACGAAATCCATGATACCAGGTGAGTACACGGCGCCACCGGCACAGGGGCCCGCTATCATGGAAATCTGGGGAATGACTCCTGAGCTGATCGTGTTGCGGTAGAAGATACTGGCGTAACCCTTCAGTGAGTCGATTCCCTCTTGGATACGCGCTCCACCGGAATCGCTGATGCTGACAATGGGAGCTCCAAACTTCAGAGCAAGGTCCTGAACATGAGCGATCTTGGCTGCGTGCATCTCGCCGAGTGAACCCCCCGCGACAGTGAAATCCTGAGAGTAGACGAAGACCAGGCGACCGTCGACGTACCCGTGGCCTGTAACCACGCCATCGCCTGGCAATTCCTGCTTGTCTAATCCGAACCCGGTGTTTCGGTGGCTCACAAAAACGTTCTCTTCCTGAAATGAACCCGGGTCCAGCAGGAGCTCGATACGTTCGCGTGCAGTCAGCTTGCCGGCTTCGTGCTGTTTCTTGACACGACCGACTCCCCCACCTGCAACAATCTGCTCTCTTTTCGACCGCAAGGCCGAAAACCGCTCATCATTGCTCATACTACCTCCTCAAGATTTCGGCTGGCAAATGAACGTGGCAAGCACCCTTGGTAAGTATACCGGGTTCACGACAGCACTCAACCAGCGGCACATGCAGATGTCCCCTGCGGCGCCTGCCGCAGGGGACAAAGAGGCTTGATTCAATCCTGGCGAGTCCCCCCGAATTCGAAGTAGTGGACCTTTCCATCCAGTTCTTCCTTCATCCGGATAGCATTCACCGGGCAGACCTGCATGCACTGGCCGCACCCAGGACACTTGTCGGAATCGACGGAGGGCTTCCTCTTCTCGGCATCCCACAGAATCGCTCTGTGAGCTCCATCGTTGCAGGCACGGAAGCAGTTGCCACAACCGATGCACTTGTCAACATCGATGTCCGAATGAGAGCAAGGTGCGACCAGCTCTTCCTGGCCCTTGATGCTCCCCAGCGCCTTGCCAACGATGTCCAGGGGCGATGCATATCCCTTGCGGTCCAGGTAGTCTGCAAGACCGCTCTTGAGATCCCTTATCGTGCCGAACCCATGGTGCATTGGGAGCGTACAGAACTGCACGTTGGAAGCTCCAACGGCCATCAGCTCCACTGCATCACTCCAGGAGTAGGCCCCGCCGTTTCCACTGATGGTAATGTCTACGTTCCGGGCAATCTCTGCAATAGTGCGGAGGGTGAGGGGTTTGATCGCCATGCCTGTCATCCCCGAATATGCCCCCTCGCCAAAGAGAGAAGGGAGCGGTTCAAGTGTCTCGACATTGACCCCGATCAGCGCGGGCACCGAGTTGCTTGCCGTAACACCGTCGACGCCGGCCCGCTTCAGTGCCCTGGCGATCTCGACAATATCCGTGACCTGAGGAGTGATCTTGATGAGAACGGGTGTGTCTTCAGCAGCCTCCTTCACCCAGCGCGCAACCTTCTCCGTTGCCTCAATGCTCTGCGCAAGCATACGGCCAGGGGCTTCACCCATGCTTCCCTGCGGACAGCTGAAACTGCACTCGATCAGGTCGACACCGGCCTTCTTGAGCTGCCACACCGGCGATTGCCAGTCTTCCTTCTTTGACCCCATGATAGAAGCAGCAACCATCTTGGTCGGGAACATTCCCTTTAGTGTCTTGACCCGCTCACAGATCTCATTGATGTGATATTGCGAAATGAGGTCGATATTGCCCAATCCCCATAGTTTGTGCGCAGCCGTGCCAAACGATGACATCATCGGGTATTTCAGGTTGACAGGATTGCCCTCAACAGAAGTCGTCTTGAGGACGACTCCGGCCCATCCTGCCTTCAGTCCGTCGATGGCGATATCCAGCTCGTCCGTGGGCGGAGCAGCAGACAGAATGAAGGGGTTCTCCAGATGTATGCCCAGGAAATCATACGAAAGGTCGTGTTCTCGATACATCACTTGCCTCCTCCTGCCACTAGCGCAGCAATCTGCTCCGCCGCTTTCTTGCCGTCACGCACGGCCTCCACAACGGTCTGAGCACCGTGAACAGCATCGCCTCCGGCATAGACGCCAGGCATGCTGGTTTCCATGTTCTCCCCTACGCTGATGAGTCCCAAGTTGCCGTGAGCGAGACCAGGAAACACATCTTCATCAACACGCTGTCCGATAGCGACAACCACGGTGTCGAGCGGTATGGTGAAACTCGACCCTGGCAAGGGTTCAAATCTGCATCGGCCCGACTCGTCCTCTTCACATAGATGAGCCTGAGTGACCTGCAGACCTTCCACATGATGATTGCCGACAATCTTGTCAGGGATCGCCAGGAACTGATAGGTCACGCCAAGCGCCGTGGCTTCTTCGATCTCCTTCTTGAATGCTTTCAGCTCCTTGATGCCGCGACGGTAGACCACGGTGGCGTCTCGCGTCGGGTCTTCTTCGCGGAGCATGGAGGCCACCTCGATTGCAACATTCCCGCCGCCGATAATCCCTACGCGGTTTCCTGCTCCGCTGGTTACGCCAGATTTCATCCTGCGCAGAAGTTCGCGGGCGTGATGCACACCGACCAGCTGAGCACCGTCGATATTCATATCACTCTCAGATGGCAGCCCTGTTGCGACAAAGACGGCGTCATAATCAGCAACCAGAGGTTTCACATCTGTCACGTATTCCGTATGGACATGCGCAGCAAATACAGATGTCAGGAAGCAAACTTCCCGTTCCTCAACCTCGCGCGGATACCGATGCGTGGATACCTCCTGGCTCGGCACACCGCCTACCCGTCGAGCCTCGAACACGTCGCAGGAGAATCCCCTGATCCTGAGCTCGCGGGCACAGGAGAGTCCCGCAGGGCCGGCTCCGATAATGGCAACCCTGCCCACGGTGGCAACAGGCAGTTCCATGCGGTCAGTAGGGTCGGTCGAGTCTGTTACGAAGCGATGCAGCTCGCGTATGCGCAGAGGAGCGTCTATCTTCGACCGCGTGCATACAGACTGGCAAAATGCTTCTTCGGGACAGATACGGCCACACGTCTCGATGAAGGGATGAGCCGTCTGCAGAAGGGTCCGGGCACCATGCAGGTTTCCGCTGCGAATAGATTGTATGAACTCGGGCACCGGAACGTGCGCCGGGCACTTCGCCTGGCATGGCGCATCGTAGCAATAGAGACAACGCTCAGCTTCGATGGCTGCCTGCTGCCGGCTCAGGGTCTTCTCGAATTCTTCCATTGTTCCTCCCATGTTCCACGATTGCTGCTGGCAACCTGCGCAACCACGCATCACTTAGCCCCCAAAGAGCAAATGCAAGTGACTTGTAGGTTGTCAGAAACCGCTTCTCTTGAGTTATACGCGAATTCTCGGGTTTTCCAACCTCATCGAGCGTGATTGGACCCGGAGCAGCCAAGGGCCGGCCTCTCGGCCGGCCCCACGAGATCTACCAGATGAGTGCCTAGCCCGCGAAGTGACAAGCAACCACGTGACCAGAACCCATGTCACGCAACTCGGGCTGCTTCTCAGCACATATCGGCTGCGCGATGGGGCACCGCGTCCGGAAGTGGCACCCACTGGGCGGATTCACCGGACTGGGAAGGTCTCCCTTGAGCACAATACGCTGGCGCTGCATCTCGACCCGTGGATCGGGAATGGGCACTGCCGACAGCAGGGCTTTCGTGTACGGATGCAACGGATGTTTGTAGATATCCTTGCTTTCATCCACTTCGACGATCTTGCCCAGGTACAGCACGATCACACGATCGCTGATGTGTTTGACCATTGCGAGGTCATGGGCGATGAACAGATATGTCAGTCCAAGGTTCTGCTGCAGATCCTCGAGCATATTCACGATCTGAGCCTGAATGCTGACATCAAGGGCCGAAATGGGTTCATCCGCAACGATGAACTCCGGATTCATGGCCAGAGCTCGAGCTATGCCGATGCGCTGACGCTGTCCCCCAGAGAACTCGTGTGGGAACCGGTTGGTGTGCTCCGGGTCGAGTCCAACCGTGCGCAACAGTTCCTGAACACGCTCCCGGCGCTCGGCCATGGTCCCGATACTGAAAATATCCATCGGTTCCTCGACGATGCTTCCTACCGTCATTCGTGGATTGAGTGACGCATAGGGGTCCTGAAAGATCATCTGCAGTTTGCTGCGAACCTTGCGCATGGCTTCCCGCGTCAGGGCGCACAGGTTTTCATCACAATAGGTGATCGTGCCCGCCGTCGGCGCATACAGACCTACGATCGTTCTGCCAACCGTCGTCTTGCCGCAACCCGTTTCACCGACCAGCCCCACCGTTTCGCCCCGACCGACTTCAAACGAAACATCGTCGACAGCCTTCAGGCTGGCCTTGTGCCGCGCAAACGGTCCGCCCACATTAACAGCAAAATACTTCTTGAGGTGTTCGACCTTGAGTATGGTATCCATCGTTATTCCACCTTAACAAATCCAGGAACTGCCGGCGCAGTCGGATGATGCAGGAAGCACCGAGCGCGGTGCCCCTCTCCAACCGTAACGAGCGGTGGTTCCTGCTCACGGCAGATGTTCATTGCGTACTTGCAGCGTGGAGCGAACTTACAGCCAACGGAAGGCGACAGTAGGTCCGGGGGGCTCCCTTCGATAGGGACCAGACGTTCCCGGTTTTCAGCGTCAAGGCGGGGGACGGATTTCATGAGTCCTACGGTGTACGGATGCCCCGGCTTTTCGTAGAGATCGTAGACGTCCGCTTCTTCGAGTATTCGTCCCGCGTACATGACTACCACCTTATCTGCTATGCCAGCTACAATGGAAAGGTCATGACTGATGATGATGATGCTGGATTTGAGTTTCGCTTTCAGCTCCTTCATCAGTTCCAAGATCTGCGCCTGAACCGTAACATCCAGAGAGGTTGTTGGTTCGTCGGCAATGACGAGCTCCGGACTGCACGAAAGCGCCATGGCGATCATGACGCGCTGCCTCATGCCACCCGAGTACTGGTGGGGATAGTCACGCATGCGCTCTTCCGGCTTGGGGATGCCCACGAGGGCAAGCATGTCGACGGCCCTCTTCCAGGCCCCCTCCTTTGTCGCGAGACCATGCACCACCATCGACTCGGTCAGCTGCAAACCAATAGTCAACACCGGATTGAGAGAGACCATCGGATCCTGGAAGATCATGGCAATATGGCGGCCTCGCACCTTCATCATGCTCTCGGCCGAAAGAGACAGCAGATCGACCATCCCCTTGTTGGGACCATCCTTCTCCATCCGGTCCGGCATTCCCAGCGCTGCGCCATCAAACCATACGTGTCCACCCTCGATCCGACCGGGAGGATTCGGGATGAGGCGCATGACGGACATCATCGTCACTGACTTGCCAGAACCGGACTCACCGACAATACCGACGACAGAATCCTTTGGAACGGTCAGGGTCATGTCGTCTACGGCATGGACGACGCCCGCGTAGGTGTGGAAGTTGGTCGTAAGACCCTGGATGCGCATCAAAACGTTGTTTTCATCCATTACGCACCCCCTACTGCCTCAGGCGTGGGTCCAGCGCGTCGCGCAGGCCGTCGCCCAGGAAGTTGAATGCAAACATCGTCAGGCAGATCGCGAGTGCTGGAAACAGCACAAGGTACGGGAATGAACGGATAGCTTCGGTACCATCTGAGGCAAGAACACCCCAGCTGGCCACCGGCGCGCTGACACCCAGCCCTATGTAGCTGAGAAAAGCCTCGGTGAAAATCGCAGATGGAACCTCCAGCGTCACCGTAACAATGATGGGACCCATGGCATTGGGGATCAGGTGCCTGAACAGGATACGATTGTTTGGAGCGCCGATGGTCTTCGCGGCCAGCGCGAATTCGCGTTCTTTAAGCGACAGAATCTCACCTCGGACAATGCGCGCCATGGGCAGCCAATAGGTGAGCCCGATGGCGATGAACACATTTACCAGGGGATTGACGCCTCTGTCCTTGAACAACACCGTCAGTAGAATAACAATGATCAGCGTCGGTATTCCGTACAGGATATCGACGATGCGCATCATGATGTCGTCGACCTGTCCTCCAAAGTAAGCAGAGATCCCGCCGTAGGTAACGCCGATGAGGAAGTTGAGAGCCGCGCACACGATGCCCACGGCAAGCGAGATGCGCGCGCCATACATGACACGAGTCATCTGATCGCGTCCCAGCTGATCCGTCCCGAATGGGTGTTGCAATGTGGGAGACTGAAACGTGTTGCTGAGATCCTGATCTTCGTAGGTGTATGGTGACACCATCGGTCCGACGATGGCGACGATGAACAGAGCGATAATGATCCAGAATCCTACGACAGCCGGCTTATTGCGGCGAATCCGACGAATGGCGTCGCTCCAGTATGTCGTCGGCCGACCAGCTACTTGCTGCAGTTCTTCTGAACCCTTGAGGGCTGGTGCGAATGATCCTGCCTCAGGAGTACTACCTTCCTTGAATCGCCATGCAGTCTGTACGCCCATCACGACACCTTCCTTTCAACGTACCGGATACGTGGATCGAGCCAGGCATACGTCAGGTCTACAAAGAAGTTCATGAGTACCAGCAGAGCGCTGTAGAAGATCGTCACACCAAGGATGGTCGTATAGTCGCGGTCATTGATGCTGGTAACGTAGTAGCGGCCCAGTCCCGGGATTGCGAAGATCTTTTCGACAACGAAGCTCCCTGTAAACACTGCTGCGATAAGGGGTCCCAATACCGTGACGACTGGAATGAGGATGTTACGCAGCGCGTGCCGGAAAATGACGAGACGCTCAGAGAGTCCTTTTGCCCGTGCCGTCGTGATGTACTCCTGGCGCAGGACCTCCAGCATGGACGAGCGCACAAGACGTGCCAGGAATGCTATCGGGTATCCCGCCAGCGTGAATGCGGGAAGAATGATCTGCTTGAACGTACCCCAACCGGCGGCAGGTACGATGTGCAATCCCAGAGCGAAGATGAGCATGAGCAATACCGCCATGATGAAGTTGGGGACGGACACGCCCAGGAGTGCAATAAACATCACAAGATTATCCTGCCAGCCGTTTTGCCGGAGTGCACCCCAGATACCCAGCGGAATGCCGATGACGATGGCAAGAAACACTGCCACAGCCCCCAGTGCAGCCGACACAGGGAATCCATCGTTGATGATGTTATTGACGGTACGGTTCTTGTACTTGAAACTGGGGCCGAGATCGCCTCGCAGAAGATTCTTCATGTAGTCAACATACTGCTTCCAGAGCGGGTCGTCCAGATGATAGCGGGCCTCGAGGTTCTTGATGATCTCGGGGGGCAGCTTCTTTTCGCGGGCAAAGGGCCCCGATGGAAGCAAACGCATCATGAAGAAGGTGGCGGATGCGACAATAAGAACGACAAGAATCATCGAGAGCACGCGTTGCAGGATGAATTTGAGCATAGAGCCTCCAGAGATACGAGAGGGGGCGGCTCTCCAACTTCGAGAGCAGAGCCGCCCCGTTTCTTTTCTTGCTTACGTCGTGTGAACCGCCGTCAAGAGATTTTCGACAGTTACCCCATGTAGGCGTTCTTCCAGTCGACAAACCCCAGCGTCGACTGGTAGAAGTTTTTGATGCTCTTGCTCAAGAGCACCGGGTTCGTGTAGTAGTAAATCGGAAGAATAGGCATATCTGTCATGAGGATCTTCTCTGCAGCATGCAGCGTCGCCATGCGCGCCTTCGGGTCGGTCGTGGCCTTGGCCTTTGCAATGAGAGCATCATAAGACTTATTGCTCCAGCCCGTCTGGTTGTTTCCACCGCCCGTCACAAACATGTCAAGGAACGTGTTGGGGTCCATGTAATCTCCGATCCAGCCTGCACGAGCAACATTGTAGTTGAGGCGCGACTCGTCATCCAGGTAGACGCCCCACTCCTCGCTCTTGAGCGTGCAAGTGATACCGAGGTTCTTCTTCCACATCTGCTGAATTGCTTCGGCGATAGCTTTGTGGCGGTTGGACGTGTTGTAAAGTATTGAGAAGGCAGGGAACCCCTTGCCGCCTGGGTAGCCGGCCTGCGCAAGCAGCGCCTGTGCGGCAGCTATGTCGTTGTCCTTGTAGAAGGTCTCTTGGGAAGCCTTGCGGAAATCGCTGCCAGGAATCGCGTCTGCAATGCCGTAAGGAACGAACGCCAACGCTGGAACTTCCCCGCCCTGAGTGATGGACTGAGTGATGCCCGCACGGTTGATCGCCAGAAGCAAGGCCTTGCGAACACGCACATCGTTGAACGGTTTCTTGGTGACATTGAACCGATAGTAGTATGTCCCAAGGTACGGAAAGATTTGTGCCTCGCCTGAGGCGACCAGCTTGGGCAACTCTGAGGTGGGCACGTTGGCCGCAGCATCGAGCTGACCGCTCTGGAACATCGAAAGCGCAGTCGACTCATCCTCGACCATGTAGTATGTAATCTTGGAGAGCTTGACCTTGTCCTTGTCCCAATATGTCGGGTTCTTGACAAAGACCAGCTTCTCATTGTGTGACCACTCGATGAGTTTGAACGGTCCATCGGTCACGTACGTGTTGATGTCGTCAGCCCACTTGTCATTCGTGCTGACAACAGCCTTGCAGACCGGCATCAGTGTGGGAAACGCCGTCAAGTTGAGGAAGTAGACGGTAGGAGACTGGAGATAGACCTTCAGGGTCTTGGCATCCAGTGCCTTGACGCCGATGTTCTTGCTGGGGTCGATCTCTTTTTTCATGTCCGGAACAGGAACGTCCTTGTCCCCTTCTTTCTTCGTAAGAGGATTACCTTTGGCGTCGACAGCCTGGACATAGTACTTGCTGCCGACCTTGATGGACGTGTTGAAGGCTTCACCTCCGTACACGTAGTAGAGCTGGTAGGCATACTCGGAAGCCACCTCCGGGCTGAGAGCGCGCTTCCAGGCATACTCAAAATCATAAGCCGTGACTGGTGTCCCGTTCGTCCAGTATGCGTCACGCAGTGTAAAGAGGTACGTCTTCCGATCCTTGGAGATCGTCCAGCTCTTCGCGATCGCTGGCTGCGGCATGTTGTTGTTGTCGATACGTGTCAACCCGTCAAAGACCTGCAGTTCGATGTTGGCTTCTGGAATGCCAGTTGTAATGGCTGGATCGATTGCAGCGGGCTCAGTTCCCAGGTTGTACGTTACCTCCTGAGCAACTGCCTTCACTGACGGTACGACGGTTAGTCCACCAAGAAGCGAGACCAGGAATACCGCTATCAAAACAAGTGACAGTGCTTTCCTCATACAATAGCCTCCCCTTTCCCAACAGGATTTATCGCTCGCGCGATACGTTTCAATGTTATCAAGGCGCGAGAAAAATACAACGGGTCAAGACCCGACGTTCGAATCCTTGTCTTAGTTAACACTGCGACATGCAGAAGCGCCGGCAATGAAGACCGGCGCTTCTGAACACAATTGGTTCCAGTTACTTGCCCTTCGCTGTTTGAACCGACGAACTAGCCTCTGAAGAAGTGCCCTTGAAGAGCTCCTTGATGGTGCCGAGGCTCCCCAGGAGAGCACTACTCTCATACGGCAGGAATACCTTGTTGGCTGGGTTTGCGCTGATGGCTTCGAGCGTCTCCATGTATTTCAGCGCCAGAACGTCCTGGGAGGCGCCGCCCTCGTGGATGCCCTGAAAATACGCAATCACCGCTTGCTTGCGAGCGTTGGCAACGGTGATCAACGCCTGCCCCTCGCCCTCAGCAGTAAGGATCCTCTTCTGCCGATCAGCCTCGGCACGAAGAATCGCAGCCTGCTTCTCTCCTTCGGCCTTCGTGATCTCGGCTTCCTTGTATCCTTCGGCTTCGAGAATGACGGCACGCTTGCTGCGCTCCGCCTTCATTTGCCGCGTCATGGCCTCGAGGATCTCGGCCGGCGGGTTCACCGCCTTGATTTCCGCACGCGTGACCTTGACACCCCACGGGTCTGTTGCAACATCGACGATCTGGGTGAGCTCGTTGTTGACATTCTCGCGAGAGACCAGCAGCTCATCGAGGTTCAGACTGCCAGAGATGTTGCGAATGGATGTCATCGTGAGCTTGAGGATAGCTTCGTTGAGATTGCGTACCTCGTAGACCGATTTGACAGGATCCGTCAGATAGTAATACAGAACAATGTCGATACTCGTCGGAACGTTGTCTTTCGTGATAACCGCCTGGGGAGGGTAGTCCCACGCCTGCTCCCGCAAATCGACGGTAGCCCTTACACTATCAAGGATGGGGATCAGGAAGTGCAGGCCAGGCTTCAGATCCCGGCTGAATTTCCCGAGACGCTCGACGATGACCGCAGTGCTCTGACGAACGATGACGATGTACCGCAGAGCGAAGATGAGAACAACAACAATGCCGACGAGCCACCAGATGATAGACCAATTCATGCGTACCTCCTATTCCTTTCTCACAGTCAACGTGACGCCTTCGATCGAGACGACAACAACCTTGTCGCCAACGACAGCCGCTACCGTCTCATCGTTGAGAATAGCTCTCCATGTCGTCCCCTTGAGCGCCACGCGCCCTGCATCACCAGCCGAGATAGCCATGACGACACTGGCCGTCTTCCCTAGCATCTCTTCAGTATTCGTTCGCATCTTAGAACCACCTCTCAACAAACGTGAATTGATGTAGCGCCCAACGAGTGCCATGAGCGCAAACGATACCAGGAAAAACACAAGGAACTGCACTGACATGTTGAACCCGGCCCAGCAAAACAAAAGCGCAGCAACGGCCCCACCCGAAAACCATACTAGCAGGTAGTAGGGAAGGAAGGCGTCTACCACGGCACAGACGACTGCCATCGTTATCCAGAAACCAATCATGAACACCTCCCGGTAATGGAAACCCCTTCGTCGCGTGGTACTGCTGTCATTCTAGTCTCATGCATAGGGAGTTCAATAGGGACTGCGGAATAATCGCACGAGTGGGCTCGCGACGCACACTACACTTTCTTCAGCTGGGCGTACTGAGCGGCCAGCTTCTTAATACCAACCTTCTTGAAATCGATGACCACATATTGATCATTGCCGTCGTAGAACACCTCCAGCACTTTCCCTGTACCAAAGATGTTGTGCATGACCGTGTCGCCGTCGATGAGCTCGGGTCGCTCGCGAGATGGAACTCCGGCAACCGTCTCCCTGGTTAATTCCATCTCCTTGATGAAACGCGACGGCTCCTGGAATCCTGAGCCATAGTAGCTGGTGCGCTGTGTGCAAAACGTTATCGAGAGTTCCTTGCGCGCGCGCGTGCACGCCACGTAGAACAGTCTTCGTTCTTCTTCGATGTCGGCGCTACTGTCCAGTGCCCGGCGGTGGGGGAAGACCCCTTCTTCGGCACCGACGACGAACACATTGCTGAACTCGAGACCTTTGGCTGAGTGTGCCGTAATGAGCAAGACACCTCTTCCCGTCCCCGACTTCATGCTGTCCTGGTCCTGAATGAGCGCCACCTGCGACAAATACGCCCCCAGCGAGCGGTCCTCGCTCATCCTGTCAAATTCATCGACAGTGCGCATGAACTCCCCGAGGTTTTCGCGTCTCGACTGCAGTTCGAAGTCGGCTTCCTCCCCCTCTTCCTTGTACTGTTCAAGAAGTCCCGACGAGGCAAACACGAGGTTGGCCGCACCGATTGCCGACTCGCTTGCCGCACCGATGTGCACGATGAGACTCTCGAATGCCTCGAGCTTGTCCCGTGTCTTTCCGGTCTTGGCCTGCGCGATCCAGTCGGACAGCGCCATGAACCACGCCGAGCCGTGCTCAGCGGCCAGCCGCTTCAGCTCGGAAAGGCTCTTGTCGCCGAACCCCCGCGAAGGCCGGCTCACCGCCCGCTCGAACGCAAGGTTGTCGCTGGGGTTGAACCCAAGCCGGAGATATGCGAGAACATCCTTCACTTCCTGCCGCTCGTAGAACTTCAGTCCACCGACAATCTGGTAGGGGATATTTGACGCGAGCAATGCTTCCTCGATGACACGAGACTGGCTGTTCATCCGATAGATGACTGCCATGTCTCGAGGATCTGCACCAGCCCGGACCAGGGCCTCGATGCTCGAGGCGACGAAACTGGCCTCTTCCTCAGGCGTGAGAGCTTCAAACAGACGCACGGGAGTACCTGTTCCATTGTCCGTCCAGAGGTTCTTTGCAAAACGCGTCCGGTTGCGTGCTACGAGGGAATTGGCAGCGTCGAGGATGGACTGCGTCGACCGGTAGTTCTGCTCAAGCTTGACAACCGTTGCCCCCGGGTAGTCCTTCTCAAACCCAAGAATGAGTTTGCTATTGGCCCCACGGAACGCATAGATGCTCTGATCATCGTCACCGACAACCGTGACGTTGCCATGCATCTTCGAAAGCCGCTTGACTAGCTCGTACTGCATCTTGTTCACATCCTGGTACTCGTCCACCAAAATATGCTCGAACTTCGAGCTGTAGTGTTCCTCAACCTCCGGGCACTTGTCGAACAACCGGATGACCAACGCGATGAGATCGTCGAAATCCAGCAGATTCCCTTGCTGGAGGCGCTTCTGATAGAGCTTGTAGACAATCGCCGTCGCCTTCTCAATGTAACTGTAGCCATAGTCAGAGAGCTCTTCGGGGTCAACAAGATTTGACTTGGCGTCGGAAATGCGATAGACGATTTTCTGCGGCTCGTAGGTTTTCGGGTCCATGTTCAGTTCCTTGAGGACCTGTCGCACCAGACGTGTGCGGTCATCTTCATCAATGATGACAAACCTGCTCGTATAGCCCAGTCCAAGTTTCTCGATCTGCTCTCTCAGGATACGGCCGCACAGCGAGTGGAACGTCCCTATCCAGAGTCCTTTGCGGGACAGGTCAGTCCCGATGAGCGCGTCAACACGCGAGCGCATCTCACCTGCTGCCTTGTTGGTAAACGTGACGGCCATGATGTGCGATGGGGCGATGCCACGCTTGGCGATGAGATACGCGAGCTTGTACGTGATGACCCTGGTCTTGCCCGAGCCCGCTCCCGCAAGTACGAGGCAGGGACCCTTGCATTCCTCGACAGCCTTGAGCTGCTGTGGGTTGAGATCTCCCGCGAAATCCAGGGGCATCAGGCTCCGCCAACAGCTATTGTCAGGAGCACCAGGATGCCAAGCCCGAGCAGCGTCGGCAAGAGGTACAGAGCAAGCGCCTTTGCCGTGCCCTTCTCATAGAAAAACCGGACCGCCAGGACTCCCATGACGAGCATATACAAGAGAGCTCCATAGGTCAAAACATCGAGAACGATACCACTTGCGACACTGGTCATAAGTATCCCGGCCCCACGCAGAGCCGCTCCCACCAGCCCGGAAAAGCTGAGCGCAGTATACATGTACGGAGCCGCAGTGCGCTTCCAAGCAAGTCGCGCCACGGCGTCGATGACTACTACCGACAACATCACGAGAAAGAAGGGTTCGGCCACAAACGTCCAGAACGTCCCCGGAGCTTGCTGGGCCTGGGTAATGGCATCTGTCATCTGGCTCGTGAGACCGACGGACTTCAGGAGGCCAACGACATCCATGAGGCGAAAGCTCATCGCATCGATAACGCCTGTCAACAGCAAGGCAATCAGGGCCGCGAGTACCGACGGATGCTCACGAATCCGGCGCATACCCTCAATGGGGCGTCTCACAAACAGGAACAGCAGATCGATGAAATATCCCACATCTATCTCCTTTTCATGTGTAGCGACTTTCAAAGGATACAGCTAACAGATATCCTCGTACCTGTCACAGAGCGCATATTTCAGTATACCGAGGAACCGGCCCCAGCCAATGGCGACCATGGCTTTTGGCCGTCACACCTTGTTGACGCGCCGTGAGCCGAGCTCATACTGAAAATAGACGAGCAGGCGCATCGGAGGTGCCCAGTGCTGTTCGACACGATCTTCGTCATATCAGCGGCGATTATTGTCGCCCGGAACCTGTTCACCAAGCAGAACAAGATTGGTGTATCCCTTCTGGCAATCGGCCTTTCTGCGCTTTTGACGGCCTCGCTTACGCCGTACTATGTCAGTTTCATCCGGCTCCCAAATCAAGGTCTTGCTACCGTCGTCTACTACATCGTAACCTACCTGCTCTTCTATGTTCTGATTGCCGTTCCCGCCATCATCCTCTCGTCGATCATTAAGATCGTCATAACGGTGCTTCTGCTGGGACTGGTGGCGCATTTTCTGCCCGTTTCCCTGTCGGTCGCCCTCGTAGGCAAGAGCCGCGTCTACCCTCTGATGGCACCCCTGTTTGCCAGACTCCCTCCAATCAACGTCCAGGCGCTGGGAAACTGGCTCCGCAATCTGCTGCCCGGAAGCCGCTAGGCTGTATGCATAGACATGCATGCTGCGAGAGCTGAGCCGGCATAACCGTCTGCCACTGGGAGGAGCGATGGATGACAAATTTGCACGGGAGGGTCTGACCTTCGATGATGTCTTGCTGATTCCCGGAAAATCGGATGTCCTGCCACACGATGTCGATCTCGGGGCGCAGCTAACGCGCTCGATCCACCTGAACATCCCGATCGTCAGCGCCGCCATGGACACGGTCACCGAATCCGCGATGGCAGTAGCTATGGCCTTGGAAGGCGGCATCGGTTTCATCCACAAGAACATGCCCATCGAACGTCAGGCCGCAGAAGTCGCCACGGTCAAGTCGATCTGCATGCATACCCCCTCCTCGATAGCTCATCTCGATCCACGGCAGACTGTTCTCGAAGCGCGCGATCTACTGGAGCGATTCAATGTTTTTGCACTACCACTCATGGAAGGGAAACGTCTGGTTGGCCTCGTCACTCCCTCAGACCTTGCTTTTGAAGAGCCGTCGATTCCTCTTTCACAGCTCCTCCACGCGAGCTCGAAGATCGCAATCCCGCCAGACCTGGATGCGTCCGGCCTCTCCAGGCATCTTGCAAAGTGGGGCATACTGGAACTTGCCTTGGCTGACGCAGACGGGCAATTGGCCGGCTTTGCGACAATCGACGAGATAGCGCGGACGCTGGCATCTCCCGAGGCCGTGATGGACGACAGTGGCAGACTGCTTGTAGGAGGTGCAGTCGGTGTGACACCCGAGCTGCTCGCACGAGCTCGCTCGCTCATCGAAGCCGGGACAGACCTGCTTGTGCTCGACAGTGTTCACGGACATTCTCTTAGCATCGTCAGAGCCGTAGCGCTTCTCAAACAGGCATTCCCCGTCGTCCCAATCCTAGCGGGCAACGTAGCAACTCCGGAAGCTGTCCGCGACCTGGTCATCGCTGGAGCTGATGCGGTGAAGGTCGGCATAGGTCCGAGCTCGATCTCTGCGACCCGCATAATAGCAGGAGTCGGTATGCCTCAGATAACCGCTATCTACGAGTGCGCCCAGGAGGCCCAGCGCCATGACGTTCCCATCATCGCCGACGGAGGTATCCGGTACTCCGGCGACATCACAAAGGCTCTTGCAGCCGGAGGTAACACAGTTATGCTCGGTGGCCTTCTCGCCGCCACAGTCGAAAGTCCCGGCGACGTGGTCACAGAAGGGAACAGACAGTATAAAATCTATCGCGGCATGGGATCGCTTGGCGCAATGGAGCAGGAAAGCAGCGACCGGTGCTTTCAAGATGCTCGGTTCAAGCTGGTACCCGAGGGTATCGAGGGCCGCGTTCCCCTGAAGGGATCGGTCCACAACGCCCTGTATCAGTTGCTGGGCGGTCTGCGGGCGGGCATGGGTTATTGCGGCACACCAACGATCGACCTTCTGCGAAGTGAATCCCGCTTTATCCGAATCACAGGGGCAGGGCTTCGCGAGTCTCATCCCCATGACGTTGATATGACGAACGAGAGCCCCAACTACCGTCAAGAATGAACGCCGGATCGCAGTACGTGCTTAACTCATCCTGGACTTCGACGGCCAGTACACACAACCCATGGTACCACCAGCGAACTGCCTGAGGTCAACCGGGTCGTCTATGATATCACGTCGAAACCCCCATCAACCATTGAGTGGGAGTAGGACCCAGAGTTCTGGGTGCTTCGGTAAGTCAAGACTTCCGGGGCTTTCCGGTAACCGCTAAGAATCAGCAGGTCGGGGTCTCTATACATTTGGCCCTATTTGCGATCCCCGGCGAGACATCTCTGTCCTGATGGAGGAGACCATGTCTTCTGCCACCTATTGCGCTTCTCAACAATTCCAGAGTATCAATTCAGAATAACGAATCCTTGGGAGGGGTCCGAACAACTATCGTTCTCGTATACATTTGCATTGCCAAATTCGTTGCTTGAAAACCTGTAGCGCATGACTATGATGTTTCAGAGGTTTTTGAAGCAAAGCAATTTCGGCTACAGGCAAATTTGAGAACAGCTCCTCCAAGAGGAGCAAGAACGTCTGCAGGGGGGCAAACACATGCTTTTGACAATAACCTACACAGGAAAGAATACAGCTGACCTCGGGTATCTGCTTCACAAGAACCCATACCGTCCTCAGACGTTCGAACTCAATCATGGCAAGGCGTATGTTTTCTATCCCGAAGTGTCAGATGAACGCACAACTGTGGCGTTGCTGTTGGATATCGATCCTGTTGACCTTGCTCGTGGCAAAGCGGGCCTGAAGAGCGGCGGACTGTTTGATTACGTCAATGATCGTCCTTATGTCTCGTCATCTCTCATGAGTACGGCTATTTCCAAGGTTTTCGGCACCGCTATGACCGGACGGGCGGACGAACATCAGGCATTGTCAGACTCCCCGTTGGACTTGACAGCCTCCATAGCCATGTTGCCCTGCAGAAGCGAGCAGAACATGCTGAATCGCATATTTGAGCCATTGGGCTATCAAGTGAGTTACGAAACCTTCGTTTCGGACGAGCGTTTCCCCGGCTGGGGCGAAAGCAAATACGTGAATCTGACCATCAAGGGCAACGTCCGTCTGCGGGATTTGCTTAAGCATATCTATGTCCTCATCCCGGTATTCGATCGGCAGAAACACTACTGGATTGGCGAGGACGAGGTGGAAAAACTACTGCGCAATGGCAGGGATTGGCTTTCCAGCCACCCCGAAAAGGCCTATATTGCCGACCGTTACCTGAAACATCTCCGTCCACTTGTCAACATGGCTTCTTCAGGGCTGGCGACTGCAGATCTCGATGCTGGTGGAGTTGTTCTCACAAGTGAAGCGGCGGAAGAAACGCGTGAGAAGAAACCGAATCTGAACGCACGGCGCCTCGAAAGTGTTGTCGCTGCCCTCAAGGACTGTGGCGTGAGAAGTATCATTGACATTGGCTGCGGCGATGGCGGTCTTCTGAACCTGCTCATCAAGGAACGGCAATTTACCCGCATGTCGGGCGTGGATGTTTCTCCTGCGGCCCTCCAGCGAGCAAGTGAGAGATTGAGACTCGACCACGCGGGCGACAGTTTGCTGGAGCGTGTCAAGCTGTTCCAGGGGTCACTCACGTACAAAGACTCCCGATTTGAAGGTTATGACGCCGCTTGCGTTATTGAAGTCATCGAGCATCTTGATATTCTACGGCTTGCTGCTTTTGAAAGGGTCCTTTTCGAGTATGCAAAACCCGCGGTCATTGTAATGACAACCCCAAATCAGGAGTACAACGCAAAGTACCAGAACCTGCATGATGGTGACTTGCGGCACATAGATCACCGCTTTGAGTGGACACGGGCAGAATTTCGCAAGTGGGCTGCGGAAACAGCGAAGAAGTCTGGCTATGCCGTTCAATTCTCCGAGATTGGTGACGCAGATGAGACTCTTGGCGCGCCGACTCAGATGGGAGTGTTCACTAGATGCGTATAGAAATTCCCGAAATCGCCGTAGTCGCATTGATAGGTGCGTCGGGCAGTGGAAAATCCACCTTTGCGAAAGCACACTTCAAACCTACGGAAGTCCTGTCTTCAGACTACTTCCGCGCTCTCATCTCGGACGACGAAAACAACCAGAAGGTAACTTCAGAAGCTTTTGACACGCTTTACTATGTGGCAAACAAGCGGCTGGAATCGGGATTGATGACAGTCATTGACGCGACCAATGTGCAGAAAGAAGCCCGGGCATCAGTATTGAACCTGGCAAAGGAACAGGACTGTCATGCTGTTGTCATCGTGCTGGACATTCCAGAGGAGATCTGTCGCGAACGCAATGAGAAGCGCCCTGGACGGAATTTCGACGGCCGCGTGATCAGCCGGCAGACCAGACAGCTCAGGCAGTCCATCAAGTCCCTTCGGAGAGAAGGTTTCCGGTATGTCTTTGTACTGACAAGCGAAGAGGAAGCCACAAACGCCGAAATCGTTCGCATGCCTCTGTGGAACAACAAGAGGAATGAAACAGGACCATTCGACATCATTGGTGACATCCACGGCTGCTACGATGAGCTCGTTGAGTTGCTCTCAAAGCTTGGGTATGCAGTGAACGCGGACAATTTCACTGCCAAACCGCCCGAGAGGCGCAAGGCAGTGTTCCTCGGTGACTTCTGTGACAGGGGACCGAAGAACGTGGAGGTTCTGCGCCTTGTCATGAACATGGTGTGCGCGGGTGACGCCTGGTGCGTCGCTGGCAACCACGATGCCAAACTGCTGAAGAACCTCAAGGGCGCCAGTGTGCAGCTCACTCATGGGCTGGACAAGACAGTGGAACAGCTGGCAGCAGAGAGCGAAGAATTCGTGACAAGTGTAAGGAACTTCCTCGATGGTCTCATCAGCCATTACGTCTTCGACGATGGCAAGCTGGTAGTTGCTCATGCGGGTCTCAGGGAGAAGTACCAGGGCCGCGGATCAGGACGGGTGCGAGATTTTTGTCTGTATGGCGATACTACTGGCGAAATCGACGAGTATGGCCTGCCGGTGCGCCTGTCCTGGGCTGATGACTATCGCGGACAGGCACGGGTAGTTTATGGCCACACGCCTGTGCCAGAAGTACAGACTGTCAACAACACCGTTTGTATCGACACTGGCTGTGTGTTTGGCGGCAGACTGACGAGCTATCGCTATCCTGAGAAAGAAATCGTACAGGTGGATGCCAAACACGAGTATTGTGTTCCGGTCAGACCAGTACTTGACAAACCGATCGAACCTGACGACCTTCTCAACATTGACGACGTGTTGGGACAGCAATTCCTGAATACCCGGCTGCGCCATTCCATCAAGATAAGCGCAGAGAGCAGCGCCGCTGCGCTGGAGATCATGAGTCGATTTGCCGCCGACCCGCACTGGCTCATCTATCTGCCGCCTACCATGTCACCCTGCGAGACCAGCAAGGTTCCGGAATATCTTGAATATCCGACAGAAGCGTTTGACTACTACAAGACCAGGGGTATCGGCAAAGCGGTCTGCGAACACAAGCACATGGGTTCGCGGGCAGTGATAGTGTTATGCAAAAACGCCGACATCGCAGCGAAGCGTTTTGGCGTGGATGACGGTAGCTCCGGCATTCTCTATACCCGCACGGGGCGCCATTTCTTCGATGATGTGCAGACCGAAACTGCCATCTTGGCGCGATTGCAGAAGGTTCTGACTGCATCTCGGTTTTGGGACGATTTCAATACCGGATGGGTTTGCCTTGACACCGAGTTGATGCCTTGGTCGGCCAAAGCACAGAAGCTGCTGGAAGAGCAGTACGCGCCAGTGGGACGCGCTGGACGTAGCGGCCTTGCGCTTGCAGTGGATGCTATTGAAAGAGCAGCCAAAACACTTGATGGCAAATCTGTTGACGCGGAGACACGGCCAGGCCAAAAGACTGATCTGATTGAACTTCTCGAACGATACAAGAAACGGCAGGAGACACTATCTCTCTATACCGACGCCTATCGCCGTTATTGCTGGAGTGTAGAAAAACTCGAAGACTATCGTATCGCTCCATTTCATATCCTGGCCACGGAGGGCGGAACCTGGTGCAGTGAAAACCACATCTGGCACATGGAAACCATTGCCAAGTACATGGCCGGAATCGACCCCATCTTCATGCCGACGAACCACCTGCTTGTCGATTTGTTGGACGAGAACAGCGTAGCAGCGGGCATTCGATGGTGGGAGGCTCTGACCATTTCTGGCGGTGAGGGTATGGTGGTCAAGCCCTATGATTTCATCGCAACCAAGGGGGCAGACTTGTTGCAGCCCGCCATCAAATGTCGCGGTCGTGAATACCTGCGTATCATCTATGGGCCGGAGTACACGCTGGGTGGCAACATGGAACGGCTAAAACAACGGTCACTCTCGAAGAAGAGGAATCTGGCACTCAACGAATTCGCCCTGAGCATGGAGTCGCTAGAACGCTTTGTGCGAGGTGAACCACTATTCCGCGTCCATGAATGCGTGTTCGGCTTACTTGCACTAGAAAGTGAGCCAGTCGATCCAAGGCTCTGACGTCATCTAGACCAGACAACCCAGGACCACGGTAGGTTCACGAGATCCACTAGTGACATCTGGCAACACACCGAAGAGTGGATATCTGAAAGAACAGTGAAGTACTGTTCTCTGACGATCGTGTTCTGTAGAGAGCCGGTTCACCGAATGGAGATTGGCCAAGTTCACCGGGCACCCCTCTGCCCGGCTGCCAGGAAGCGTCAGATGCCCGGATAGTCGGTGATGCTCTGGATCTGCCGGCGCCGCGACTGCAGCGTCAGGTAGATGTGTTTGTGGACACGTGTGAAGAGGTCATGGCGTGCCTCGGCAGCTTACGGCCGTGGAAGAGAAGTTGCGCCCTAGCGGACCATGTGTTCAGCGGCCTCCGCATGCGTCTCGCAGACGCCCGACCGACAAACGGTTCATGCCAGCCCCGAGACCAGATGCCTCATGCGTCTCGCTCCGCACGACGGCCGATCGAACAGGTCGGCAGTGATCTGACAGATAGAATTGCCCTCGGATCCACCGCCCGACACCATGATCCCGGTCAAGCGCTGCCCACTCCCGTACTCGATGTGCTCGACCCCTTCAAGCAGAGCATACCTGATGCCCTCGATAATGGCACGGTAGATATGCGCTCTTGTGTGCACGTCACCGAATCCGATCATCGATCCCCTAGCCTCCGGCATCTTCAGGCCGGGACCCCAGTACGGCTGAAGCATGAGGCCCTGGGATCCCGGAGGGATATCCTCAAGGTGCTCATCAAGAATGGTTTCCGGAGGAACGCCGCGTTCTTTCGCTTCCAGAGTCTCACGCTCTGCAAACTCCTTCTTGAACCAGCTCACCATCCAATAACCGCGGAAGATCTCGACCTCGGGATTGAAGCTTCCCTTGATGCTGACCGGATAGGGAGGCATGAACGGGATGAGGCTGTCGACATCCTCCAGCGTACAGACGCTGTCGTCGAACGAGTGATGCGAACAGCAGGATGGCACACGAAGGTGTGGCAGTCGTTCGCGGTACTCCCTGGTATCCGGACTGTCGACGTCAAGGGTGACGAATCGACGTATGTCCATATGGTTGCCCTGCGCGTTGTCGAGATCAGTGACAGCATGACCGCCGACTGGGTACGGCTCCCTGCTGATGTTCTCAAGGAGATTTCTCACGCAATTACCAGCGAACTGCCCGAAGTCAACCGGGTCGTCTATGATATCACGTCGAAACCCCCATTAACCATCGAGTGGGAGTGATGCAACGTGAATAGAGCAACAAGAATGGATATGTGGTATAATCAACAAAGAAGGAATTGTGGTTTGCAATCCCTGTACTAGGTAGGAAGTAACTGGAGCAAAATCCAACGCGATTCATTCGCGAAAGGACGTGTCCGGCATGAGACTTCAAGGCAAAGTAGCAGTGGTGACCGGGGCTGGTTCTGGCATGGGCAAGGCGATATCTATCTTATACGCCAAAGAGGGCGCGAAAGTAGTTGTAGGCGATGTTAATCTAGAAACAGCCAACACAACAGTTGCCGAAATTGAATCCAGCGGCGGAGTTGCTACGGCGATACTCGCAAATGTGGCGAAAGAAGAGGATATTCAGAACCTGATCGATGCAGCGGTAAAAGCATATGGCACGCTAGACATATTGGTTAACAACGCGGGTATTATGGACAATTTTCTCCCAGCAACAGAGGTGACGGATGCCGTATGGGAAAGGGTATTTGCCATCAATGTAACGGGGGCCATGCGAGGAATAAGGAAGGCTCTACCCATTTTTCTGGAAAAGGGGTCTGGAGTCATTATTAATATCGCCTCAATAGGAGGTCTGTGTGGCTCTAGAGCAGGCGCAGCATATACGGCATCAAAACATGCCGTTGTCGGTTTGACCAAGAACGTGGGCTTCCAATATGCGAAGTCTGGGATTCGCTGCAATGCAATTGCCCCGGGAGCGGTACAGACCAACATTGGAACAACAATAACTGCACCGGACAAGTTTGGCATGGAAAGATCAATGGCTGGTATTAGTCTGAATCCAAGAACCGGTGGAGCTGATGAAATTGCTACAATCGCCTTGTTTCTTGCTTCAGATGACTCTAGTTTCATCAATGGTGCAGTAATAACAGCCGATGCAGGATGGTCCGTCTACTAGGCAGTTGACAAGGAACTTGAGCCGATATTCAGTTTGAGTTCCTGCAACATCCAAAACACAGACGCCCCTTCCAATAAGAGGGGGCGTCTGTGTTCTTCAAGAGGGGATCTCAGTTCTTCATGACATCCCGCCTCTGTCCAGGCGACAAATCGAGACCCAGCGTTCCTCCAGGATTCATGATATCGTTTGGATCGAAGTGACGCTTCAAGGCACGATACACGTCCATTGCCGGCGTGCCGATCTGTGCCTCCAGCCATGGGGCCGTCATCTTGCCGATTCCGTGGTGATGACTCATTGCAGCCCCTGATTTCTGAATGGCGTCCAGGATACCCGCCTGGTAAGCGATATAGTCAGAAATCTCGTCAATCCGCGCTATGAAGATAAAGTAGAGGTTACACCCCTGCGGGTAGAAGTGGCTCATATGGGTCGTGCAGATGGTTTTCGGTCTGCTGTGGCAGAACGTGCGCACGCTCTCATAGACACTCTCGAGATTTTCCCAGTTGACGGCACATTCCAAAGTATCAGTCATGATGCCGTAGTCTTCCAGGTCTTCGCGCATGTACGGATCACGAAAACGGTCCTTCTCCCAGCCTCTGGTCACGAAGCCAGTCGTATACATCGCCCCGTGGCGCCAACAGATGCGACCAATGTTCCGTGCCACATTCTTGGTGAAGCCCGCCTCGCCGTCTGTGAACCCAAGCATCAGACAACGCTTCATGGGTCTGTACCCTCTGGCGGAGAGAATCCTATCGATGGCCGTCCCTTCGACTCCGTAGAGCTTGAGAGCAACATCGGTCTCCTCAGGATCGGACAGCCGAAACACCGACGGGAAGCCAAATTGGCCCTGCATGATCTCCCGCGCCGCGTCCCTGCTCTCTTCCCAGGTACGGAAAACGTAGCTGAAGCGCCGCTGGTTTTCCGGCATCAAGTGAAAAACTCTTAGCGTGACTTCCGTCAGGACTCCAAAGGTTCCTTCGCTACCCATCATGATTTCATCAATGGATGGTCCGGTAGCTGTCGCGGGATACTCGCCCGTCCGCAGCATGCCGACAGGCGTCACATATTCCTGACAGATCACGAGATCCTCGATCTTGCCATAGTAGGTGGAGTTCTGTCCTGCACCCCTGGTGACAACCCATCCACCAACTACCGAGTACTCGAACGATTGGGGAAAGTGTCCGCATGTGTACTTCCTGGTTGCATGGAAACGTTCGGGCGCCTCGTTGAGTGCCTTTTCGAGATCAGGACCCGACATGCCCGACTGGACCGTGATGGTATGATTCTTCTCACTGAACCGTACAACCTTGTTCATGTGAACACGCATGTCCAGCGTCGCGCCACCGCGCACCGCCTCAACGCCACGTGTCACGGAGGATCCGCCGCCATACACATAGACCGGAATCCGCTGGTCATCGCAGAAACGGACGATCGACTCGATATCAGCAGTGCTCCGTGGATGCAGAACCACGTCGGGAACGTTTTCGACGATGCCTTCGCGCAGACGCATCAGGTCGACCATGGTCTTGCCATACGCTACCTGCAGTCGTGAGTATGCATCGGTGCGCACGTTGTCTGAACCCACGATGGCCGTCAGAGCGTCCAAATGTTCCTTCTTCATGCGGCTGGGAATATCCTGAGGCACCTGTTCCAGACCCATCTTCTCGCGGCGCTGAAAGTCCGCATCCGTCATGCCAAACGTCTTCTTCATCAGCGCGTAGAGGCGCCTATTCGGGTGCTTGAACTCCGTGAGACCACCCCACTTCAGGATGGATCGGAAGGAACCAGGCGGCGCTGCGTCTTCGAACCAGTCCGGCTGGAATGTGCTTTTCTTGTCGGCCATCAACCCTCCTCAAATGTCCGGATACCCGGTTATCCTCTGAATCTCGCGATAGAGTGGCTGCAGCGCGGGGTAGATGCGCTTGTAGACGCGCGTGTACAGGTCATGGTAGACACGGACGGCCTCAGGACGTGGAAGAAAGGTACTGTCCCAATGGACCATGTGCTTTGCCGCCTCTTCATGCGTAGCATAGACGCCGAGACCTACGAAACCGTTGATAGCTGCGCCCAGACCCGATGTCTCATAGGTCTCACTTCGCACCACCGGTAGGTCGAACAGGTCTGCTGTGATCTGGCAGATAGCGTCGCTCTGCGAGCCCCCTCCTGACACCATGACCCGGTTCACCTTCTGCCCGCTCTTGCGCTCGATGCGTTCGACTCCTTCGAGCAAGGCATAGCCGATGCCTTCGATGATAGCGCGATAGACATGCGACCTCGTGTGCACATCACCGAACCCGATCATCGACCCCTTCGCCTCGGGCATCTTCAGGCCGGGGCCCCAGTATGGCTGCAGCATCAGACCTTGCGACCCCGGAGGTACATCCTCCAGATGCTCGTTCAGCACGACCTCGGGAGGTACGCCGCGCTGATCTGCCTCCACGGCCTCGCGAGCCGCAAACTCCTTCTTGAACCAGCTCACCATCCAATAGCCGCGGAAGATCTCAACCTCGGGATTGAAGCTTCCTCTGACGCTGGCCGGGTAAGGCGGCATGAACGGGATCGGCTCGAAGTACTTCCGCGATGTGGTCTGGGCAGTCGCCGTCGTCCCGAAGCTTAGGCTGACACTCGTCGTATCGACACAGCCGACGCCCAGTGTCTCACATCCCTTATCAGAGCCCGCGGCAATGACCGGTGTTCCTTCGGGAATGCCGGTCTCACGCGCTGCTTCCACTGATATTGTGCCCATCTGGTCGCCAGCCTCTACGAGCTCGGGCATCTGGTCCCGACGTGCGCTGAACATGTGCCATCGCCAGCTGCTGTCACTTCGTGGCCAGCTGCGTGCGGCGTAGTCGAACGGGTTGTGACCTATCTGAGATGCTACCGAGTCGACGTACCGCCCCGTCAGTCGAAAGCAGAAAAAACCTGATAACAACAGCCACTTGCTGGTCCGCACCCACAACTCAGGCTCATTCTCCACCATCCAGTTGTCTTTGCCCTTGCGTCTGGTAATCTCGACTGCCTTGGTCATCCCTGCAACTTTGAACTGCAGCCGGTCCATGAGAGGCATCGGCTTGTCGCAGCGAGCCATGCGCTGGTCCAGCCAGACAATAGCGGGGCGGACAGGAACGCCGCTGACATCCAGTGCAACGACCGTATCGCGCTGCGTGGTCACTGCGACAGCACCGATACGGCCCCACGCTTCGGGTGATTCTTCCTTCAGTGCCTGCAACGCCGTGCATGTGTCTCGCCAGTAGTCTTCGGCACGATGCTCAGCATACCCGGGCACCGGTGAAAAATACGGCTCGAATTCTACCTTGTGCTTGGCTACCAGGTGACCACAGTCATCAAACAACAGACCTCGAACACTTTGTGTGCCACAGTCAATCGCTAGAACGTATCGGTCTCCCATCGCAGTCCTCCCCTTCAATCAGATCCGCCAGGTCTGCGGTTGCAATAACTGCAATACCCGTGCCGGCGACATTCTCGATGAGAGTATCCCCCATCCGCACCTCGCGGTCAACTACCAGACGCGAAATCTCGGACATGACCGACCGGACTCTCACAAGAGGGACTTCGCCTCGTGTACGCACCGGAAGCCGGCGTGCGGCCGCGAATGACGTACGAGCGGTGGAACAGACAGTCCGCGTTGGATTCGTCAGCTCCTTCAGGGCAAACTCGATTCCGCGGGGACAGAGGTTACCCGTGATGCTCCAGGGACCGACATCCTGATTGACCTGGAGACTGCACCCGTTGGGGCACACGATGCACGTTAATTCCCTCATGACGTCATCTCCGCCGCAGCCGCAGATTCGACCCCGATGTTGAGAGACCCGGCGCTTACAGGGATTCGGTTCAGGTCGATTTCCAGGCGCTCCATCTCAGGTGGACGCAGATGCTGATAGCGATGACGAGCCACAGTCTCCCCGCCTGCAGTGACCTCGACCACCGTCACCCCGAGTTCTTCTCCGGAGCGGAAGTACACAACGGCACCCGACTCCGGAGCGTCCATGTCGACGAACTGGGGAACAGCATAGAGCAGGACGGTGCTGTCAGCCATCAAAGGAAGGAGTCTGTGTGTGCGGCGCCCTGCAACAAATGCAGCGGCAGCTGCACCGGCCCGTTCGCCGGACTCGGTAACGTAGTCGACCAGATCGTTCACATGAGCCGCATTGCCACACACGAAAACCCCTGAAACCTGCGTCTGACCGTTCTGATCCATCACCGGCCCCTTGGTCACCGGATCCATAGGCACACCTAGCGCCTCGCCGACCTCGTTCTCGGGGATAAGGCCGACAGATAGGATGACACCGTCACAGGTCAACCGCTCTTCCGTGCCCGCAATCGGGCGCATCTTCTCGTCAACTGCCGCCGTTTCCACGGCTTCGACGCGGTCGTCCCCAAAAATGCGGGTCACCGTCCTCGACAGGTGTAGTTGAATGCCAAAATCATCCAGACACTGCGCGACGTTGCGAGACAGGCCCGACGGTGTCGACTTGGCCTCGAAGACCCCAAGAACTTCGGCACCTTCCAGGGTGAGTCGGCGTGCCATGATGAGCCCAATGTCGCCACTGCCCAGGATAACGCAGCGTGTCGTGGGCAAGTAGCCGAGGACATTGACGTAGTATTGGGCAGCACCTGCGGTCATGACGCCCGCGGGACGAGTACCCTGGATCATCACCTGTCTCGCTGATCGCTCCCGGCAGCCCGTGGCGAGGACGACGGCTTTCGCATGCAGTTCCGTTACGCCACTGCGGTCGACGAGCATCAACACGCTCTCTTCGCTGTCATGACGTGCCGCGGCTACGAACGTGGATGTCAGAACTGCAAGGCCGGCCTCACGGACCATATGGACGAAGCGCCCAGCATATTCCGGTCCCGACAGCTTCTCTCCAAACCTGAGCAGACCGAACCCGTCATGCACACACTGCTTCAGGATGCCTCCCAGATGATTTTCCCGCTCTATCAGAACAGTGTCCGCCCCGCCTCCTGCAGCGGCAAGCGCGGCAGCCATGCCCGCCGGTCCCGCTCCCAGCACGGCGATGTCAACATTTCGAACCGTCATGACGCTCTCTGCACCGTCTTGGTCTCGGTGGCCAGGATGAACGAGTCGCCACCTTTCTTGGTAATGGCGGCCAACTGCTCCCCATTCTGCTCGCCGATGATGCGCAGCACCTGGGGAGTACAAAATGCTCCCTGACACCTCCCCATACCGGCCCGGACACGGCGCTTGACTGCGTCTATACTTGTCACCGAAATCGGCGAATTGAGCGCGTCCACGACCTGACCCTTACTAATCCCCTCACATCTGCATACGATGATGCCGTAGTCCGGGCGCCTGTGGATAAGTGCATCTCGCTCCTCCCACGTCATGCGCTCGGGTTCGGGGATTCCTTGGCGATGCCCATCAAACGTTGGATTATCTCCAACCCGGGCCACCTCTCCGAGAGCACCTACGGTCAATCGAGCAACCTCTTCTGCAATGGCCGGAGCCGACGCCAGACCGGGAGACTGGATGCCGGCCGCGTGAACGAGGTTCCGCACATACTGCGACCGCTCAATGACAAAGTCCTCCTCGTAGGTCGCGGGGCGCGTACCCGCGAAGTAGGTGATGAGGTCTGCGGGAGACAGTTCAGGGACCAGCGGCAGATACCGCTGCAGCATGAGCTTGATATGGTCGCGATCGGTGCTGTAGTCCTCCCGGAAGGGCTGTTCCACAGCATTCGGACCCACCAGGATGTTGCCATCTATTGTGCGGTTCACGCCGCCGCCCTTGGTATCGGATTTGACCTGAAGCAGTCGTGGCTTTGCGACGACATGCGAGATGAGATGCCCCTTCTTGCGGTCGAGAATGATGATCTCGCCTTTGCGAGGGTGGATCGTAAAAAACTGGTCACCTGCCATGTCCGCCACAGCATCCGCATAACAACCAGCTGCGTTCACGATCACTCTTGGGAACAGTGTCCCCCGGTTGGTGCCGACCGCCGTGATCCGCCCTTCACGCACCTTCATGTCCACTACCATAGTTTCGAGGCTGACCCTTGCGCCATTCTGCACGGCGTTCTCGGCGTAAGCAACCGTCAGCAGGTATGGCGATATGATCCCTGTCGAGGGCATATGCAAAGCCGCGGAGAACTCCCGCGTGAGGTGCGGCTCAAGGGAAAGCGCCTCGTTTTTGTTGATCAGACGCACCCCTGGCACTCCGTTTTGCCTGGCTCGAGCCATGAACAGAGGTCCAAGAAAACGCTCCCAGCGCTCCTGATACAGGATGAGAGACCCACACCTGGTAAATGGAATGCCCAGCTCAGCCGCCACAGTATCATACATGGCGTTGCCGTGCACATTGAAATATGCCTTGCTGGTGCCTGGATGCGGTTCGATGCCTGGATGAATCATGCCGTTGTTCCTGGATGATGCATGCGTGGCAAGATCGTCTTCCTTCTCGACCAGCAGCACCGAGATACTCTTCCTCGTGAGTTCGCGAGCAATGGCACAGCCGGTGACGCCTCCCCCCACGATCAGCACGTCGACATGAAGACCGTCCAAGGCCGTATCCTTTAGCTTAGGAGAGCGGGGCGGAGGCAATGTCAGCCCCTCGATCGCGAGCCTGTTTACGACTCCCTTGTACCCCTCGTGAGCAGCCAGCTTGCCGGCGCGCACGACTTGGGCCCAGTTGTCCACGATTCCTTCAAGAATAATCGAATCATGTCCTTCGCGACAACTGATATTGGGCTCCACCTGTTGCTGAAGCCTCTGCTGAATATGCTGCGACCGTCTGCTCATGTCTACTCCATATGTACGGACGTTCGGACGTCCTGACATATAGAACATAAACGAAACGCGAGGGAGTGTCAAGTTTCCCGCTGCCGTCTAAGAGGAGACGGACCGGCGGAGATCAGAGTCCGAGTGAGTAGATGCTTGTGGGAACGATGAATCGAAGCGTGTAGAAGGGTGTTTCCCGGTCCACAATGTAAATCCACCGGTCCATCTGCAAGACCCGCGCGTCTCCCTGGAGATCGAGAAGCGTTTTCTCCTCGAGGGAAGACAATCGCGGAACGACAACCTGATCGATCCGCGTGATATCGACCTTCAGCTCTTCGATGATGATGTGCGAAAGAGAGCCTGTCAGGTCGAATCGTTCCCCCACGTTCTGAAACTCGTGCGAGAACCACGAGTCTTCTACTGCAATGGGGGCACTCTCTGCATAGCGAACACGGCGCACATGGGTACAGGTCTCGGGCGCGGTCCACCTCAGCTGTGTCAGAAGTTCAGGCCCCGGCACGAACATCTCGTTACATACAATGACGTTTCGCGGATTCACGCCTCGAGCACGCAGCGAAGTCGTTAGGCTGATGAGGGGCTCGAAGCCCATCGACGGCTGACGGCTGGACACAAAGGTGCCAATCCCCTGCCGCTTGACCAGGTAGCCTTCACTGACCAGCAGTGCGACAGCTTCTCTGACTGTCGCCCTCCCGACGCCATACTGCTTCATGAGTTCAGCTTCGGTCTGTATCTGCGATCCCACCGACATTGTCCCACGTTTGATACCATCAGCCAGCTCGTCCTTGAGTTGCGCATACAGTGGCATATGACTTTGCTTGTCCAGCATCCCGGCTCCTTGTCCTGATGTGGAAACTAGCCCCACAGGCTACAGTATACGGTCCTCGACGTGTCAGCCAACCGTTTAACCACCATCGTGCTCACGCGTACCGCGACAACACCTCGGCCACCGGTGGAATGAAGTCCTTCTTCCGGGAGAGCACTCCATCGAGAACGGCATGTCCATCTTCCATGCGCACGTCAAATGCCTCTTCAAACGCCTCGGAAGGTCCGGCGACAATCAGATACGACGCCCTGCTCAGAGGATCCGTGGCCAGAAATGCCACCATGGCGAGCCCCATGCGTGCCCGCACATCCTGCATCGCCTGCTTGAATTCGGGCTCTCGTTCACGAATATGGTCGAACGAGAACACGACAGCCTGGGAGACGCCGATGCGCGTGTCGAAGAGGTCAAATTCCTTGAAGTCCCGCATCAGAACTCCCATCGCAGGAAGACCCTTAAACATCACGGAACCGTTCTGAAGCAGCTCGAGGCCATATGCTTCTGCGTCGATGCCAATGGTCGCCGCGAGTCGCCGCACGGCGCGGACGTCCTTTGGCGTGGTTGTCGAAAGGTTCAGGTTCATTGTGTCCGAGAGAATGCCCGACATCAGGAGCCCGGCTACCGACTTCGGCATAAACACCCCATTCTCCGTACACAGTTCGGCGACGATCGTACACGTGCTCCCGACCGGCTCGTTGTGGAAGTAGATGGGGCGGAACGTGGAGATATCGCCGACACGGTGATGATCGATGATCTCGAGAATATCGGCCTCTTCCACGCCGTCGACAGCCTGCAACGTCTCGTTGTGGTCCACAAGGACAATCTTCTTGCGTGCGAATCGGATGAGGTCGGAACGGGTCACAATGTTCACCGGATGATGCAGAGCATCAAGAACCACGGCACAACGGGCGGACGAGTCGAGCACCGCCTTCTTTGCTCTCTCCAGCGTGTCTGTCATGCCAAGCAGGGGTACCGTGCCTTCCATGAATGCAGACACCGGGATCGACGACCAGAGAGAGCGCAGTGCCTGTGTTACCGTCATATCCGTCTCAAGAACAAGGCTCAGATGGGACGGCCACTGTGCCACTGTTTCCGCCGTATGGGCCTTGCCGGTGACAATCAGGATAGAAGCAGCCGAACACGCTGCCAAGACGCTCTCGGAGGGTATTCCGTCAGAGATGATAATCGTGACATCCTCGGACCCCGGCGCAAGACGCCCCACCGAACCCGTGACGACAAGCAATCGCCCCTTTAGCTCTGCGGATTCCTGGGTACGCACGACGATCCTGGCCGACAGCTGTCGCACAAGAGTATCGAGCTCGACGGCATAGGGGAGGACGTCGGCATGCTCAAGCTGGTCGGCGTAGGCAGTTGCGATATCGACGGCGTCTACAACGCCTCGTACCATCAATGCATCGTCGACGACCGGGAGCGAATGGATATGGTTCTCCTTCATGAGGATGGCGGCCTTCCCGACGCGGGTTGAGGGAGCGACTGTCACGAGGCGCTTCCGGGGGATGTCCTGAACCTGCGGCATTAGCGATCTCAACAGCGGTGGTATGCGAAACCCAAAACGCTCCAGGACAAAGCGGGTCTCATCGTTGAGATCTCCTCCCCGCACAGCAACATAGACGTGGGAAGGGTCTGTGCGATTCTTGTAGAACGCGTAGCCGAGGGCAGAGCAGATGGAATCCGTATCCGGATTCTTGTGCCCGGTGACGATGACTTTTTGTCGCATTGTCAGGCACTCCTTTCGCCCTGGATGACCTGAACCGCACCGTGCTTCAGGAGTGTTTGTGGCTCCCCGGCAGGCTGGGCCGTCCGCTCGGTACAAAGAGCTACATTCGTCCTCCAGAGTTTCGTCCACTCAAATTTGTATGGTTCCTCGCCTCGCATGAAATCTAACTCGTGGCAACCCTCACGAAATGACTGTTCTGCAAGCCATACTAACACAATGCGCCCAAGCGAATACGCTGCGCATACCGGGTCATACTGGGTATTCCACATAGATACGACTCCCTGCCAGTGGTAGGCAAGCATGAATGCGACCAGAGCGTTCCCGCTCCGGAGCTCTCCAACGCGCAGCTGGTTTCGCTGGCCCATCAGTGAAAGCACTTCTCTAAGAAATTCCTGGTCCGGATGGTTGAGGAACGGGCTCCGATGACCGTCGGTTGCCTGGCGCTCATCCGACAATCCAACAACCTCGTCCACAAACACGCTGTCGACCTCTCTGCGATCGACGTATTGCAAATCCAGCCCCTTTCCTCGGCATCTGTTCAACTTGTTTCGCACCTCGTGCCGGAATCCCTTGCCCATGGTAGCGTAGAATGCCTCCCAGCTGCCCTCGATCGGCAGGTACGGGCATCGCACCGTCGTTTGCCACGCTGCGGCGACACCGCCGGTCTCGATCGCACGGTCCAGAAGCGCCTTGTTGGACGACTGGGTCGGGATCTCCTCCAGGTCGATGCCATCCCATGACGAACGAAGGTCCAGCAGGGCTGAGACAAGAGTCTCGGTCACGTCCAGACGCTCGCGTGGAGCAATGAAGTCAGCGTAGTCCGAAAGACCCTGGCCCAGAAAATGCAGGTCTCTTGGTTCGGTAGTCCCGTTGCCGACATACAGCGGAGCAAGACCAACGGGCACGCTGTCTTCGTATGCTGCAATGAGCAGTAGGTGCCTGTCGATACCGAAGTGCTTCCACCACGTGAACAACCATTCGAACGTAGAATGGCACGTATTGGCGGCACTCTGCACAACGATTTTGTTCCAGAACGGCTCGAGTTGAGCAAACGCAGAGCTGTCTTCGATGAGCCTCGTTTCCACAGAAGTTCTTCCTCTCCATCTTGGCGTGTCATCCCCGGAGCAGTGGTCGCTCTGCCGCCAGCCACGGTGCTGGTTCACAGTTACGAGGGTGGACTCGCGTCCATGCGTCGGTACAGTATATATGAGAATCATCCGCACCACACTGCCGCAAAGGAGAATGCCTGTGTTCGATCTCTATTTGTTCGACCTCGATGGAACACTCGTCGATACACGCCGCGACATTGCGAAGGCCGTCAATCACGTGCTTCAGTTACACACTCGGCCCGTTGCCGACCTCGCCACTGTCATCTCGTGGGTAGGAGACGGACTGGGTGACATGATGGTACGAGCCTTCAAGACTGACGAAAAAGAGTTCATCGATGAGCTCGTGGACGAATTTCGCTCCTACTACAAAGACCACTGTACTGACTTCTCGTACGTCTATGAAGGTTGCCAGGAGACACTCACGTCGCTCCAGGAACGGGGAGCCCACCTGTCAGTGCTGACAAACAAACCCCAGGACCTCTCGCTCGCAATCCTCGAGCGCCTCGGGATCCTGCAGCATTTCGACCGTGTCGTCGGCCCTAGTGATGCTGACCTGCGCAAGCCAAATCCGTCCAATCTCCTGTCCCTGGTGCGTGACGTTGGCACCAGCAAGGAGCGAACGCTGATGGTTGGGGACTCGCGAAACGACATCCTTGTAGCCCGCAACGCCGGTGTTGCTTCGTGCGGCTGTACATTCGGCTACCTTGGGCGCGATGCGCTGCTTGAACTCAAGCCGACCTACATTGTCGAGACTTGGCCTGGGCTCCTGCTGCTGGCAGATCCAGCAAGTTGAAGACTGCACCTGCCGAACTACAATAATCCCATCAGTTCCGGAACATGTCTCCCTGGGACTCCGGGGCTTTTTGCGACAGTGAGCGCCTGCATTAGTGGGAGGAACATGATCATGCAGCATGAAGACACTGCAGTGCTCCATGTCAGGGTGATGTCGTCGCTGGGCAGATGGTGGAAACAGACAGGCGATGCCATGTACCTGAGAAATAGCATCATCGACCGGATCGGAAGCACTACCGATGTCCAGGCCATGGCGGCCAGCAACAACGCACGCGTCCTCGATTTCGCCGGCATGCTTGGAGCGACATGCTATCCGGCATTCATGGACTCTCACCTGCACCTTGACCTGTATGGGTTCTCGCTCCTGCACATAAACCTCAACGGCGAGACCTCACTCGACGGCGCCTTAAAGCGCATCCGCTTATCGGGGAAACCGGACAATGGAGCCTGGATCCGGGGCGATTGCTGGGACGACGAACTCTGGTCTGATAGCCCACATCGGCGCCAGCTCGACGACCTCTACCTGAACTCGCCGGTCGTTCTCAACCGCAAGGACTACCACTCGCTCTGGCTCAACACAGCCGCTCTCAAGGCAGTTGACCTGTGGAATTCCCGCCCGTTTGGCCCCGACCTCGTTCCATGTGATGCGGACGGCCCCACCGGTATCGTCCACGACGCGGCTCAGGGCTGGGTCCTTTCCCGCATTCCCGCCCCCCAGCTCGAAGAACAGTTCGCTGCACTCCATATGGCTATCAGTAAGTTGCTCTCGATGGGGTTTGCTTCGTGCTGCAGCATGGATTATGACATTTTCCCGGAACTCCAGGCACTGATCCCCGCCATGCGGGGCGAACCTCGCATCCGGATCTGGCAGGCCGTCAGCCTCGATAACCTCGACGCAGCCGTCTCGCTCGGACTCCGGTCCGGTTTCGGCTCAGACTTCCTCCGAATCGGGGGCGTCAAGATCTTCGCCGACGGCTCACTGGGTTCCCGGACTGCATACATGGAGGAGCCGTGGCCAGGAGCACCTGGCAACCATGGCTACCACACCTACGAATCGGTGAAGTGGCTGGCCGATCGATTCCGGAAGGCCGACGAGAACGGCTTGTGGGTATGGATCCACGCTATCGGCGACAGGGCGAACAAGGAGGCGCTCGATGCGTTCGAACAAGCGGGCGTCGCCGCCTCCAAGGGGCATGCCCACCACCGCATCGAACACGCCCAATTCCTGCGCCCTGAGGATGTGAAACGCTTTGCCAACCTCGGGATCGCAGCGTCCGTGCAGCCTTCACACCTCGACCTCGACATCGGCAAGTTGAAGACGGCCTTCCCCACGCCACATCCCTGTTCGTATGCCTTCAAGTCACTGCTCGACAGCGGCGTGAAACTGGACTTCGGATCCGACGCACCCGTCGAAGACCCAGATGCACTCAAGGGCATCGCGTTCGCGGCATTCCGGACGCGGGTAGGCGAACTCCCATATCAGAGCGAACAGTGCGTCAGCGTGCAGGACGCACTTACCGCATACACCATGGCGCCTCAAAACTCCGTTGGCCTTTCCGGACAGCGGGGCAACCTCGCAGAGGGACAGGACGCAGATATCGTCGTCCTGTCGAGGGACATCCTGGGAGACAACGACCAACAGACACTACGGTCGACTCGGGTCCTCGCCACGATCGTGGCAGGCGACGCTGCATTCAAAGCCTGAGCGAAGGAGAATAGGGAAAACAGAAAGCCCCGCTCACGCGGGGCTTTCTCACATTCCACAGGGCTTTCCCGCGGCTGTGATCAGTGTCGGGTCCCGTCAGTCGGTTTGCGGTAGTAGAGCCACATGACCACACCCAGCAACCCGGCAAGAACCACAAACCACACGACCCTGCCCAGGTGAATGGGGTTCGCCTTGGTGGAACCAGGTGTTAGAACTGTCACGCTAACGGCATGAATGTCGGTCTCACCCTGGTGTTGGATGCACACACGATGAAAGACACCGGTGATGAGCACAACGTCTCCAACTGTACGGTAGTCCTCCGTACGCGAAATGACCGGCATGGCTACGCCCTTGGGCACAAACACGCCCATGGCGGTGTTATTCCCGTCCGACAGGTTCATCCACGTGCCGTCCGTGCGTACCATCAGGTCCTGCAGTACCTCTCCCTTGAACGACACGGTCTGCCCGTCCCACTTGTAGGAGTTCTCCACCAGTTCCGTCGTCGACAGCACAGGCGGCTGTTCGGCGTTCGCGGAAACAGGCACGATGATCAAGGCCACAAGCACCATGATTGTCAGAACGACGCAGAATCTTTTCATGCGGCCACCTTCCTCAGTCTCATGCTCCGGAAGCTTGTGGCAATGAACCCGAACATGGTGAACACCGACAGGAACTCCAGACGTCCCATCCACATCTCCACGATGTATACGATCTTCAGCAACGTGGGCATGCTTGCCTGTGTTATTCCACACGAAAGCCCTGTGTTGCTGCCGGCCGACACGGACTCGAAGAGCGCATCTGCCATAGGCTTTCCATAGGCCATGCCGACGACGGCGCCGACGACGTAGATGAGGACATAAAGAACGACGATGACTGCCGCGCCCTTGACCACGCCGTCGGTGATGACATTGTCACGCAGGTGATGATAGTGCCCCGTAACGACAGCACGCTCCGGGGACAGCAGCTTCCTGATGTCAGTCGCTATGCCCTTCACGATGATGCCCATACGCAGCCCCTTGAAGCCGCCGCCGGTTGAAGCGGCGCTTGCGCCGATAGCCATGGCGATGGTCGTCGCAAGCATGCCCAGAGGACCCCATTCCAGCACAAACGTTTGCGCGTAGATGTTAGATTGGCCGGTCGTTGTATGGCCTGATATGAGTTGAAAAAATCCGCGCCGGAACAATGCCACAGCATTTGGATAGACACCTCGCTGCATGAGTGCCAGACACACAAGCGAGAAGGTCGTCAATACGGTGATGGTAAACGAGACAATCTCGACATTGCGAAGGATCTCCTTGCGGTTGCCGCTCCAGACAGCGTAGTGCAGGGCGAAGTTGAATGAGCCCAGGATGAAGAACACCATACTGGCGATCTCCATCGCGCTGCTGTGATAGTACAGCATGTTCTGGCTGTACGGAGCGAAGCCTCCCGTGCTCCAGGCGGACATGAAGATGTACGCGCCGTGAAAGAATGCAAGGTACGGTTTGATGCCGTTTGCCGTGGCAATGATCCCGAGCACAACAGTGCCGACGCCCAGGTAGATGAGGGAAATGCGCCAGATGAGGATCGCAATATGCCGGACGTTGGGCTCGAGCTTCTCTTCCTTGCCTTCGCCGACCATGATCTTGAACGCTCCGCCCGTGGAACCGATCAGGAACGTCAAAGCCAGCACGACGATCCCTTGACCACCAACGTACGTCAGGAGATGACGCCACATGTTCAGCCCCTGCGAGATGTGGTCCAGGTCCTGCAGGAGAAACAGGCCCGTCGTCGTATACCCGCTCATCGTGTCAAAACATGCATCGAGAAACGACTTCGCGTGCCCACTCAGCAGGTAAGGAACCCCGGAGAGCACCATGGCGACCAGCCATGATCCTGCAGCGATGACCATCGCATGGGTAAGACCCGGCGTGTTCTTCGTACGGGAGATCAGTGCCAGGACGTATCCGACGAGCAGCGTGAGCGCAGCCGAAATGGCAAAATCCAGAGCGGAGGCCCATTCACGAAAAACAAGGCTGGTCACCATCGGAATGAGCATCAGCAGACCGACGCCGATGGTAACGAGCCCGGTGTAGTACCCTATGATACGGAAGTCTTCTCTCCAGATCCTGCGAATCATTGCCTAGCGCCCCGCGAAAAACAGCCAGGAGACGAGAAAAGCGACCCCAATAAGACCACCCGCAAACGCAATCTCCGTAAGCATCCCCAGAAGGTTACGACGGAGTGAGGCCATATGCTTCGTGCGAGTTCCTGCGTTCATGACGGTCACCCCTTCAAGAATACTCGTCTGAACTGCTCTTCCGCTTCAGGAGCTACGAGGCCAACGACGACGTCGCCCGCATTGAGCACGGTGGCTCCTCGAGGAAAGATTACCTCACCCTCGTGCATAACGGACGCCACGACGCACCCGGCTGGCCATGTCAGCTGCCTGATGGTCTTCCCTGCTACAGGAGACTCACCGGTGATCTTCAGTTCGACAAGAGTCGCCTTGCCCTTGCCAATCGAGACGAGGGGGATCAGGTCGTTGACAATGATGCCTTCTTCGATGACCGTCGCAAGGATATTTGTCGAGTTGAGGGCGAAGTCCACGCCGAACTTGTGGAAGATGTCCTCGTTGCGAGGGTCGTTGATGCGAGCCGTCGTGAACGGAACATTGAACCGCACTTTGGCAAGCTGACATGCTACCAGGTTGTCCGCATCGTCTCCTGTCACCGCGGCAAACCGGTCCGTCTTCTCGATGCCGGCATCGATGAGAGCGCCCAGATCACAGCAGTCCCCGTTGATGACAAGCGCCTTTCCCCAATCCGACAACGCCTCACAAGCCCCCGCGTCGTGCTCGATAACAGCAACGTCATGCCCCTTGCCGACAAGCAAATGAGCAAGATAGGACCCGACCTTTCCTCCACCTGCAATAATGATGTACATGGCTCTACCTCTCATTCAGATGGAAGATCGCGCTGATCCCTGGAACATTCGACACGTGCAGTGCCACCAGCAGTTGATCACTCTCGGCGAGAACGTCGGTCCCTTTGGGAAACGTCGTGGTTCCATCACGTGTCAGCGAGATGACCTTGAAGTCGTCCAGAGCCTCGATTTCGGCTATCGTCTTCGCCGAAATCCTGGCGTGGAAGGGGACTTCGACCAGCTCAATACCGCCACCGGGCAGGATGAAGTGAGTTTCCTCATTGCGGGTCATGAACTTGCTGTAGATAATGTTCGCGGCTAACGTCGTCGGGCAGACTGTCTCGAGACCGAGAGCCCTATAGGTCTCCCCTTTGACAGGATCAAACACGCGGGCAATCACCATGGGAACCTTGAAAATGGTCTTGGCGACCTGCGCGGCCATGATGTTCATGTTGTCCCCGTCGGTCACTGCGGCGAAACCATCGGCATGCTCAATCCCAGCGGACTTGAGCACTTCCATATCGAATCCAACTCCGGTGATCGTGACTCCGTTAAACTCATCGCTGAGCCGACCAAAGTTGCCTGGGTTGCGGTCTACCACGGCCACATCATGGCCTTCTTCCGAGAGCTTCGTGGCGAGCTCGGCGCCAAGGCGCCCACAACCAACGATAATGATATACATACCTGCATCTCCCCTTGTGAACCCTTAGAACAGCATCATCACAAAAGTTGTAGTATAGGCAGACCCCGGTGGACGTCAAGCCGTCCAAGCTCCATGCCTGGAGATTCCTTCACATCGCTGGAGAAAGCCCGTTCACAGGCTCCTGCGTTGTTGCAGGTCCCATGCAACGGTGCTAGCATGAGCCGCGCACATTTGCCGTCGTGAGGAGAGACCATGCAGGAACCACTCGAAAATCAGTTCATCAAGACGAATCTGAGAGGAAACCGTCTGCTCCACACGCGACCTGTGTCCCCAGTGACATGGGACCAGTCGGGCGCGATCATGGCATTCTATCACAGCGGAGCGCTGGCCGACATCGTCATTATTCTCGGGATCCTTGGCATCTTCTATGGCATAACTCAAGTCGGCCACGAGTGGACAGGGGTTCTGAGGCCCACGGTGCTGATCGACCTCTCGTTTCGTGCCCTGCCGCGGTACACGTTCTTCTCTCTGATCCGAGGACTGGCTGCGTACTGTGTCTCCTTCCTCTTCACTATTGTGTACGGATACTGGGCTGCAAAGGATCGGCTGGCCGAGAGGCTGCTTGTCCCCATCCTGGACATCCTGCAGAGCATCCCCGTCCTGGGGTTTATGCCGGGCGTCGTGCTGACACTGGTGTCCCTCTTCCCCAGCAGCAACGTTGGTCTGGAACTTGCTGCAGTACTGATGATCTTCACGGGACAGGCATGGAACATGACCTTCAGTTTCTACAACTCCCTCAAGTCGGTACCGCGGGACCTCCAGGAAGCTGGCACCATCTATCACTTCAACTGGTGGCAACGTCTCACTCAGATTGAGATGCCCTACAGCGCCGTCGGCCTCATCTGGAACAGCATGATGAGCATGGCTGGTGGATGGTTCTTCCTCATGGTCACCGAGGCATTTCAACTGGGCAACAGGGATTTCAGGCTGCCCGGCATCGGGTCCTACATGTCAGTCGCCGTCGAGAAGGGCAACGTACCTGCCATGCTCGCGGCAATTGTCGCCATGGTACTAATGATCGTTGCGCTGGACCAACTGCTGTGGCGGCCGATGGTTGTCTGGGCACAGAAGTTCCGTATTGAAGACACAAGCGACGAAGAGATGATGGACTCATGGTTCCTGGACCTCCTCCACCACTCGCATATCTTGCGCTGGATCGGTGCCGCAAGCTCCTTTGTCGGTCATGCATTCGGCAGCCTGATTTGGCGGCCTTTCCAGCACGTTCCTCACAACATGCCGGGCAGTTCTCCGGTTGTCTCGGAGCCCAGCAAACATGGAGAGTCGAATCGCCCTTCTTTCTCCATCGTCTTTTCCCGAGTCCTGTTCTTCCTGCTGGCGGCTGGGCTGGCCTTCGCCCTTGCTCAGATCGTTCGTCTCCTCCTGTCCGTTCGCATCGGTGAATGGTTGCGTCTGCTGAAGAGCGATCTGCTGACCCTGGCGCGCGTCACCGCAGCAATTGTCCTGGGGACGCTCTGGGCCTTACCCGTAGGCTTACGCATCGGACTTTCGCCGAAGCTTTCGAGGATCATGCAGCCAATCGTTCAGGTCGCGGCATCATTTCCGGCGCCGATGCTGTTCCCGGCCGTGATCCTCCTTCTAGTTTTGTTTAGAGTCAACATAGGCTTCGGCAGTATCGTGCTCATGCTGCTCGGCACGCAATGGTATATCCTGTTTAACGTCATTGCCGGAGCGCAGGCCATTCCCTCCGACCTCAAAGAAGCGGCTGCCAGCTATCGTGTCACGGGCAGGCAACGCTTCTGGTCGCTGTACCTGCCGGCCGTATTCCCCTACCTCGTGACAGGCTGGGTGACAGCGACAGGTGGAGCCTGGAACGCCAGCATCGTAGCCGAAATTGTGACGTTCCACGGTAAGACCCTCAGAGCACAGGGGATTGGATCTGTCATCAGTGAAGCCGCGCTCGGCGCCAAATTCGCCGAACTGGCCGCTGCAATCCTCATCATGTCACTGACCGTCGTGCTCATCAACCGCTTCGTGTGGCGCAGGTTGTATGCCGTCGCCAGTACGCAGTACAACCTCAGCAAGTAGAGGAGGTCTCATGGAAGACTCTGTGCTACAGCCCGTCCTGCTCTCCAGTGAGAACGTCACCCAGCGTTTCTCGATGCCCAACGGAAACATGGTGACCGTCCTCGACAACATCAGCATGGAGATACGGAAGGGAGAGATCATCTGCCTCATTGGCCCTTCGGGCTGCGGCAAGTCGACATTCCTGCGTATCCTGGCCGGCCTCATGCGACCCACGAGCGGCAAGGTGTTCGCCCGCGGCAAGGAAATGACGGGCCTGACCCCCGGCGTCGGCATGGTGTTCCAGATGTTCGCCCTCTTCCCGTGGATGACCGTGAGCGAAAACATCCAGTCCGTCCTCGTCCCTCTGCAACTCCCGTGTGAGGAAGTACAGCATCGCGTCAGCACCGCGATCAAGATGGTCGGTCTTGAGGGCTTCGAAGAAGCGTATCCACGCGAGATCTCGGGTGGCATGAAACAGCGTGTGGGTATCGCGCGCGGTCTTGCGGTACAACCTGAACTGCTGTTTATGGACGAGCCGTTCAGCGCCATAGACGCTTTGACGGCAGAGTCACTCCGTACAGACCTGGTCGACATTTGGGATGAAGCTGAAGGTCAACCGGCATCTATCCTCATGGTCAGCCACGACATCAAGGAAGTCGTCTATATGGCCGATCGCATCGTTGTCTTCTCGGCAAACCCGGGGCGCATCCGTACCATCGTCCAGAACACGTTGCCGCGACCTCGCGACTACCGGACTCCAGGATTCCTGGCAATGGTCGACTACCTCCATGACATCATTACGACGAACGAACTGCCTGACATCCCTCCTGCGGTGGTGACCACCCCCTCGCTACCTGTCTACGAACCACTTCCACCTGTCTCATCAGGTGATGTCGTCAGCTTCGTCGAATACCTCGACTCACACGGCGGCCAAGGCGACGTCTTCGTCCTGGCCCACGAATTCGGCAAGGAATTCAGTGACCTCATCAACATCGTCAAGGCTGCCGAGATGCTGGACTTCATTGTCACACCAAAGCAACGCACCGTGTTGACGCCCCTCGGGCACCGCTTTGCGGACATGGACACCGAGAACCAGAAAGTCGTCTGGAAACAGCAGATCCTGACTCTCAGCATCTTCAAAGCTATTCATGACGACGTTCAGGCGGCGCGCAACGGTATCATGCTCGACGACGAGGTCCAGGACCACCTGGCACAACTGTTGCCCAACGAGAACCCGGAGTTCACCTTTGCCACCTTCATCAACTGGGCTCGCTTCGGGAATCTGCTGGCATTCGACGAGGACTCGGACGAGGTATCGCTCCAGTAGAAGCATCCCCATCGTCATCAGCGCAGCAACAGCGTCAGGGGTCCACCTGCGTCCCAGGTTGACAGACTCTGCACATTTGTATAATGACAAGGTATTGGTGTGGCTGGTGGGGTTCCAAAGGTCTCTTGCCAAATATCTGCTTTCCCCAGGAGCCGGCCTTTGGAGGCACGAAATGAAACTACTCATCATTCCTGTCATTGCCGGCCTCACCTGCATTGGAGCGGCGCTCTATCTGTTCCTCAGACTGAAGGCAGCCAAGATATCGTCGCCGAAAATGACCGAGATTGCCAGCTATATAGCAATTGGCGTGCGAGCGTACCTTTCTCGCCAACTCTGGGCAATTCTGCTCGTCACCCCTGTCGTGGCAATCGTTCTGGACTTCACGCTGGGCATCTGGATCGCAGTCACATTCGTGTTGGGCGTCTTTACCTCGCTGATCACGGCATTCATGGGTATGAGCGCGTCCACCCGCGCAAACGTCAAGACTGCCGACGACGCGACCCGATCAGTGAACACCGCGTTTCACACAGCCGTCTTCGGTGGATCTGTCATGGGCTTCTCGATCACAGGATTCAGTCTCGTCGTACTGTCGGTACTCTACCTGTTGTTCAAGGATCCAAACCCCCTTGTCGGCTTTGGATTCGGTGCCAGCCTTGCGGCCCTCTTTGCCCAGATTGGCGGCGGCATTTATACCAAGGCAGCCGATATCGGAGCAGACCTTGTCGGCAAGGTCGAGGCGAATATTCCTGAGGACGACCCACGCAACCCGGCTGTTGTCGCCGATCTCGTCGGAGACAACGTAGGCGACTGTGCCGGCAGAGGAGCAGACTTGTTTCAAACATTCTCAGATGACATCGTCACAGGAATGGTCGTTGCTCTTACGCTCGTCCCCAGGTATGGAGGCGCTGTCCTCTTCTTCCCCATGCTCCTCCAGTCGGCAGGACTCGCTGCTTCGATGCTTGGCGTCCTATCCATTCGGTTCTTCGACCGAAGCAAGCCCGAGACCGCCTTCTACTGGGGTATGGCTGTGACCACCGTCTTTGCGGTGCTCGGCTCGTTCCTGATCAGTCATTTCCTGGTTCACGACATGGCCCTGTTCATCGGTACCTGTCTGGGAATCGGTACCACTCTCGTGTCCTCGGTTATCACCCGCTACTACGCGGGTTCCTCGGGAAAACCGGTCCATGACATTGCCGATGCATCCAAGCGCGGTGTAGCGCTCAACGTCATCACGGGGCTTTCCTCCGGCCTACAGAGTCCGCTAGGATCTATTGTCATGATCGTCATCGCTGTCGCGGCGGCGTATTTCATCTCGGGCGGCTCACTGCTAGCAATCGTCGCTGTCAACATCGGTACCGATCTGCTGATCGGTTACATCATGACTGCCGATGCCTTCGGTCCGATCACGGACAACGCATCGGGTATTGCAGAGATGTCTGGTGCGCACGAGCAGGTCGTGCACTCGCTGTCGCAGCTCGACTCGGTCGGCAACACCATGAAAGCGACGACCAAGGCGTATGCTATGTCATCCGGCACCGTAACGTCATTCGTTCTGTTCTCGACATATTTTTCCATTGTCGGCCTCAAGACGATTAACGTAATGGAGCCCTACTCCATTGCTTTCCTTCTCTTGGGCACCTGTCTTCCATACCTCATCAGCTCGCTTACCATTGGCTCGGCAGCCAAGACCGCAATGCTTATGGTCGACGAAGTCCGCCGCCAGTTCAGGACCATCCCTGGCATCCTCAAGGGCGAAGCACTCCCCGACTATGCGACCTGCATCGACATCTCCACGCGCAATGCCCTTAAGGAGATGATCCTTCCGGGCGTCATCAGCATCGCGGTGCCGATCTTTGTGGGTCTGGTATTCGGCCACTGGGCGCTGGGTGCGCTCCTCATCGGAGCGGTACTCGGTTCAGCCTTGCTGGGGCCATTCTTCAACAACACGGGCACAGCCTTCGACAACGCCAAGAAACTCATCGAAGACAGTGGACGCAAGGGCTCCTTCGAACATCAGGCGGCAGTTGCCGCGGACACGGTCGGTGACCCACTCAAGGATGTGGCGGGACCTGCTCTGCTCATTTTCATGAAGCTCGTCGGTATGGCGGCCCTGCTCATCGCCGGCATCAAGCCTCTGTTCTAGCGCGGACATAGCGCCAACACGGGCAAGAGGCGGGAACAGCATTGTCCCCGCCTCTTGCATGAACCATCACTCTTCTGGTATAGTATCATATCGCTATCTCATCACGGCAGAGGAGGAGTGAACCATGAACACAGCTCAGTTCTTCAGCGGCTTGGTGCTTATCATTGTGTCTATAGGACTCTATTTCGCGTCCAAGTCGCGCAAGTCACACGCCGCCCAGCTCAACCAGGCACGGACATTGGACCTTCAGCAGGCTGCACAGGGCCACTTCTACGGCAAGTTTCAGGGCTCCATCGTCGCAGACCAAGTGTTGACGACGCCTTACTCGGCTCGCCCAGCGGTCGCTTGGAATGCGCACCTGGAGAAGGGGAGAGAGGAGTCGTACCAGGACGGCAACACCACGACCAAGTGGCAGACGGTGTGGTCGCAGTCTGCTACAACGCCATTCCGGCTGAGGGGCACCGGTGAGTTGTGGTTCGACGAGCGCGGCGGTCTTCCCACCCTCGACGCTCCCTCGACCTTCGACCAGTACATCCATGACGCCACGAACCCCATCATTGCGCCTTACGTCGCCAATCGCGGCTTGCTTGGCCGGCTGGCCAGGCCAAACTTTCACGCTGTCGAGACATCGTTTTCCCCCGGAGCCCAGGCCTTCTTTGTCGGCCCTGTCGAGGCGGTCAACGGATTCTGGGTCGCACGTCCCGGCCAGAAGAAGGAATACAGCGTTCTGACGTGGAAGAGCGAACAGCAGGTGAAGAGCCGCATGAGCCGTGCCGGCACCGTGTGGTCGTTGCTTAGTGTGGTCGCGCTCGCAGCAGGGATCCTTGTCATCATCGTCTCCTTCAGCTAGCAGGTCTGGTTAGACGGGATACAGGACAGGCCAGCCATCTGTCCCGCGTTCTGTATCCCCCCAAATGGGACTCATCAAAGATTGAGTTTTCCCATTTGTCGGGCACAGTAGAAGAAGATACCATGTCTTGTGATAGGAGGAACCCATGCCCGCAGCGATTCGCGCAAAACGTGTCTATGAACCATACAGCCCGGATGATGGGACGCGTGTCCTCGTGGAGCGTTTGTGGCCACGGGGCTTCACACGTGAGCGTCTGCACGCCGACACGTGGCTGCGCGACATCGCGCCGACCGCAGCACTGCGTACGTGGTATGCGCACGACCCTGCGAAATGGCCGGAATTCGTGACACGGTATACCACCCAGCTCGACAGTCAACCCGACTTGATCGAATCTCTGTTGGAGATAGCCCGCCGTGGTCCGCTCACGCTGCTGTACGCGGCCCGGGACACAGAACACAACAGTGCGCTTGTTCTGCTAGACTACCTCAAGAGTCGTCTGAGCGTAAAGTAGCGTTCCCGCCTAGTCTCCAAGTAGCCCACCCTTTGCCTCATCGGCACTCAGCTCAGTGATGACGGTCATCTTGCGACCATTGCGGACTTCACTCGGACGGCAGTTGCAGGGAAAGGAATTTCTTGAACAGGTTCGCGACCGACACCAGTTACAGGCTAGGGATCTCATGCTGGTTGTTGCCTTATGAACACTCGCCCTAACGCCGTTGGAGCAGACTCTACGTTTGTGGTGCTTTGAGGAGGCGAGCGTTGATGGCTACGATGATGGTGGACAGTGACATGAGAACTGCGCCCACGGCTGGGCTCATGATGAAACCGACCCCAGCGAGCACACCTGCCGCCAGCGGGATGGCGACAACATTGTACCCTGTGGCCCACGCCAGATTCTGCAGCATCTTGTGGTAGGTGGCACGCGAAAGCCGAACGACTGCGGCGACATCGCGGGGATCGTCACGGACCAGGATGATATCTGCTGTCTCGATGGCAACGTCGGTGCCGGCGCCGATCACAATCCCGACATCGGGCGTGTAGCAGAGGACAACAAGCAAGAGCCATCGCCATGCGCGTAAGTCGCACTCTGGGCTGCTTCCATGCTCCGGGATGCCTGAGACGAGACCATTGGCGTTGGTCTCAGTAGCAACCGCCACCTGTGCCGAGCCTCTCAATCTCTATCTGGGACGGATTTCGCTCCCCGCGATCGGTTCCACTCGATCAACATGCGGACTCCAGCAATGAGGCACAGGATCCAGCCAACGGGATACGGCAGCAAGGTAAGTGCCCACCACATCGATCGCCCGGTCTCGCCGCCGAATCCCCCGAGAGCGCTGATGATGGACATCCAGCCCACGCCGATCGCGGTGAGTCCAAAGCCCCAGTACGCAAATCGGCGGAAGCGGCTCCTGGCAAGAAAGGTGCTGAGGGCGATCACTGCGCTGGCAGGAAGGATGACCAACGCACCTTCCAGAGGATCCAGAGCTCCAATCAACAGGGCAACCATACCGATGACGGCCAAGATACGTGACCACAACATGCGCTTGTTCATGGAATCACCTCCTCCTTTGACGAGCACGGAACTGATTAGGCTACCAAATCGGGACCCGATGACAGAACCCTGAGGTGTTTGCACCAGGATGCCGCGTCAGGACGGCCACATTCGACCAATCGGTCACCGGACCACCGGGGAGAGGACTACTTACTGTCTAAGTTAGCCGTGATTTGCAGAAATGTCAACAGAGATGCCTGCCACAGATTTGCGGGCCAGCGCTGATTTCTGTTCGTGTCGGGCCGCATAAGCAAATTGCCCTGTTGAGCGATAAGGCAACCAGACATGACCATTGCCAGCACACATCGCCGGAGTTTGTCACTCCACTTTTCACTAGCTTTTCACACTTTAGCACTCAACAATTATGACTGCCAATTGTATAATAGTTGTGCTACCTGAACGGGATTGCATGAGGGTCCTGGACAGGAAAACCAACCTACAAGGAGGTGTGCGGTATGATGATTCGATATGATCCGTTTGAAGAGTTGAAGAGGGTCGAAGAGCAGATGGACCGTCTGTTTGGTAACTTCTGGGGTGAACCCCGCCGTCGTTTCTCTGCACTGCCTGCCGCTGCGACCAAGCCGGGCTCCGACCTGGCGCCCATGGGTGAATTCTATGCACCGGCAATCGAGGTACAGGAAGATGCTGCCAAGTACACCGTCAAGGTGGACCTGCCCGGTATCGACAAGAAGGACATCCACATCAAGGTCAAGGAGAATGTCCTGGCCATCTCAGCCGAAACGAAGACCGAAACGGAGAAGGGCGACAAGAAGTCCGGCAACTATTACTCCGAACGCTACTACGGCCGCTACTACCGCGAGATTCCGCTGGGTTCTAACGTCGACGAGGAGCACATTAACGCAACGCATGAAAACGGGGTGCTCATGCTAGAGTTGCCCAAGAAGGCCCTGCCCGAAGCTTCAACCAAGGAGATCGCGATCAAATAAGCACCAATCACGCCAGATTCGGGCTTCGGACATCTGTCCGGAGCCCATTTTCATTTGTGCCAGATAATGTTGGACTATCATGTATTAGAGACTGGCAGTTGGTGTACTGGATGCGGAGGAATATGTGTCTGAAAACATGAACGTCAAACGTACCAAGATCGTCGCCACACTCGGACCAGCCACGAATTCCGAAGAGATGGTCCGAGCACTCGCCGAGGGCGGTGTCGATGTCTTTCGGATCAACTTCTCACACGGCACGGACGAAGAACGACTAGCTACGATTGCTGCCGTGAAAAAGGTCCGCGGCGACCTCGATCTGCCACTTGCCATCCTCCAGGATCTGCAGGGACCGAAGATCCGCCTAGGGACGTTCAGCCAGGGACCATGTGAGGTCATGACCGGGGGCATCTTCCGTCTTACAACCCGCATGGTGGATGGCAACGCCGAGCAAGCCAGCGTAGACTACCCTCCTCTCGCTACCGAGGTGCGGGCTGGCGAACTCATCTTCATCAATGACGGCCTGATCCGCCTCAAGGCACGAGAAATCCGGGGCGACACCATCGTGGCGGACGTCCTCAAGGGGGGAGTACTCTCAGACCACAAGGGGGTCAACTTCCCTCAGTCGAACCTCCATGTCCCGTCAATCACCGAGAAGGACAGGCACGATCTTGTCACCGGCCTGCGAGTGGGCGTCGACTATGTGGCTCTCTCGTTTGTGCGCACATCGGACGATGTTCGCGAGCTCCTCACCCTCATGGAAACGCATGGAGCGCACGTTCCTATTATCGTCAAGGTGGAAAAGTGGCAGGCCGTCCAGAACATCGAGAGCATCCTTGCCGTGGCGAACGGCATCATGGTCGCCCGGGGAGACCTCGGCGTCGAGCTGCCTATCGAGGAAGTCCCTATCATCCAGAAACGACTCATCGCCCTGTGCAATCAAATGGGCAAACCGGTTATCACGGCAACCCAGATGCTCAATTCCATGGTCGAGAATCCATCACCAACACGAGCAGAGGTGACGGACGTGGCCAACGCTATCTTCGACGGAACAGACGCCGTCATGCTGAGCAACGAGACGGCAGTGGGTAAGTTTCCCGTGGAGACCGTCGAGATGATGGGACGCATCATTGAGGCGACTGAACGAAGCAAGATGTACTGGACCGCCATGGAAGCCCGCGATACCGTGCCTGCTTCGGACACATCGGATGCGATCGCCCATGCCGCCGTCCGCACGGCTCAGACCGTCGGAGCCAAGCTCATCGTCTGCGCAACAGAGTCGGGCAGGACTTCGATCCTGATCTCACGCTACCGCCCCTGCACCCCCATCCTTGCTCTCACGCCAAGTGACCTGGTCCAGCGCCGCCTTGCACTGTACTTCGGCATCATCCCGATGGTCGTCCAGCAGTTCGAGAGTGTCGACCACATCCTCCGCACCGCCGTCGCAATGGCGCACATGTCTCACCTGGCACGGCGAGGTGACAAGATCATCATTACTGCAGGGTCACACGCCGGTGTCGCCGGCAGCACGAATCTCATCAAGGTCGAGGATCTGGACTAGGCTCGCTCCCCAGGCATTGCAAATCAACCAACACGTATAGAATGAGCTTAGCACCATACCCCGGAGATCCGGGGTATATCACAACAAGGGGGAACAGGCATGAAAAGAAAGGCGTCCTATCTCAAGATCTTCCTGCTTGGATTTGGCTTTTTCGGCATCTCGATCCTCTGGTCGCTCTACAACTCGGATATCCCCATACTACTGAAAAACGTCTACAGCCTGCCATACAGCGCATCCGGATGGGTGATGAATATCGACAACATCCTGGCTATTTCGCTCATTCCGCTGGTCGGTTTCTGGTCGGATCACATCTGGACGCGCATTGGTCGCCGCATGCCATTCATCATCTCGACACTGCCTTTGGGAGCTGTTTTATTTGCGCTGGTTCCATGGATTCCACTCTGGTTTGGCTCAAGCGCAACATCTCTTGTCGTGTTCATTCTTGTTCTGTTTTTGATGAACGTCTGTATGGGTATTTCGCGATCACCCATCATTGCTCTGATGCCGGACCTCGTTCCACCGGAAGAGCGCTCACCGGCCAACGGCGTCATCAACTTCATGGGAGGATTCGGGTCTCTGCTCGTGTACTTCGTTGTCGGCAAGATCTCGACGACCAACAGGCCACTGGGGTTTGCCATTGCAGGAGCAGCAGTGCTGGTTGCTGCCGTCATCATGTTTGTGTCGATCAATGAAACACGTGACTCGCTTGACCGCAAGGCCCCACAGTCAGAGCATGCTGACTTCTCGCTGCTTCGCAAGATGTGGACTCCCAAATACCGTAGTCTCATGCTCATCTGCCTGGCCATCTTCTTCTGGTTCATCGCTTACAATGCCATCGAAACATACTATCCGACGTTTATGCACTATGAGGGTCCTGCAGTCAAGACCCTGATTGCCAAACTTGGGACGGCAACACCCACGGATCCCTCTGCTGTTGCTCAGCTGGAGAAGGTTCGCCAGACCTCCGAAGCAAGTGCCAAGACCAACCTCGGCATCTTCTCCGTCGCGTTCATGCTCCTGGCGATTCCTGCAGGGTATATCGGCAAAGCTCTGGGGCGAAAGACTACCATTCTTATCGGTCTGGTTGGTGTCACGATCATGGTCCTGCTGCTGGCATTTGGCATCGCCACCACGACCGGACTCGCGGTTTTCCTGCTGGGAGGCTTGTCCTGGGCCCTTGTCAATATCAACTCACTGCCAACCGTTCTGGATATGGGGGACCTCGAGATGGTCGGAGCCCTGACCGGTGTCTACTACTTCTTCTCTCAGGCTGCCAGCATCGTCAGCCCTCCACTGGTCGGCCGCATCGCCGACCTCGCCGGCGGCACGATGTCAGTCATGTTCCCATACGCGGGAATCTTCTTCGTGCTCGCGGCGGTCTGCATGCTCTTTATGCGGCCTGAAGACAAGCCAGCATCCTCATCAAACCAGGTAATTCCTGCTCATGGCCCTGCCGTTTGACACGAGCTCGGCAGCCCCAATCCGCCGCCAGGCAGGCTCAGACACAGCTTGCCTCCTGCTGCACGGCTTGACCGGAGCACCTGCTCGTGACCTGTGGTTTCTCGCTGATTACCTGGCTGCACACGGCATTTCGGTTGTCGCCCCGTTACTCACGGGCCATGGCAAGACGTGGGAGGAGCTGGAGCTTGCCACGTCGGAGTCTTGGCAGCATGACGCTCTTGCGGGACTCGACGAAGCACACACGATGGGCAAGACCATCTTCGTCGCTGGGTTGTCAATGGGTGGGACCCTCACGCTGTACTTGGGAGAACACCGACCCGAGATCGCAGGGCTTGTCACCATCAACGCGCCCGTCTATGTAGACAACCCCAAGATGAGATTGGTCCCGATATTGCGACACTTCCAGAAGAATCAGGCCAAAGGACCTCCCGACGTCGCCGATCAGGACGCCATGCTCCCAGATCTTGGATTCAACTCCCTGGAAGCCGTCTACCAGTTCAAACGCCTCATGCAAGGCGTGCGGGAGGACCTCGGCATGGTTACGCAGCCACTCCTTTCCTTCCGCTCGATGCAGGACCACGTCGTCCCGCCGCGCAACGCGGAGTACATTCTGGGCCACGTCAACAGCCGCATCAAGAGCGTGATCACACTTGAGCGTTCCTACCACTGCGCCACCATCGACTACGACCGCGAGAGGATTGCGGCCGGCATCGAGCAATTCATTACACTGGTGCGAGGACAGCAAGTCTGAGCTTCGTTCTTCTTGCTCCAGCCGGAACCACAAAACCCCCGACCTCACGGTCGGGGGTTTTGACAGAGCAGAACGGTGGTGCTACTTGCGCCGTATGCGGAGGCTGATGCCTTCCCGCACCAGAGTCCAGCCGCCCAAACCTGACCCGCGACGTGCTGTATTGAGCTTCATGGTCAGGATGCGGTCAGTCGAGAAGATGCGAGCTGCAACCGTAGCTAATACGAGGAACAACGCAAACTGGTAGACAATGCCTGCGACAACCATCGCAAAGTTGTGGGCGAAGATGAACTGAGCTGCCAGGAATGGGTGCGAGAACGGGATGGCGTAGATGAACCATTTCAGGACGGGCGATGTCGTGTTGATGTCAATGAACATGGTCATCAGGTAGGGCAGTAGAACCATCATCATGAGCGGCGTGATGAGGATCTGCACGCTCTTGAGGTCCTCAGCGAACGCTCCCAGGATGACGGCGATGGAGAGAGCTACCATGATACCGGCGAACACACTCAGACCGAGAAGAACGTAGCCGCGGAGATCGAGAATCAGGCCAAGCTTCTGGATCGCCTGGCCGACAGTTGTCGAGGTTCCACTGCTGGTCCCGATGAGACTGCCCATGTAGCTCTTCATGCCAACCATGTATGCAGCGGCGGAAATCAGCGCCACGATACCAGAGGCCATCATCTTGGCCGTGACCAGAGCGCCACGCGCAACGGGTGTAGAAAGCAGCGTCTCGAGGGTCTTGTTCTCCTTCTCACCAGCAATCGAAGCAGCGATCATCTGAGAAGCCAGAATGATCACCAGCGTGAGGACGATCGGTATGACCATGGTCTGCTGCATGACGACGCTCACAAGTGCCTGAGGGTCGCCTTCTGCCGATGTTGTCCCTACCGTTACAAACGACTGCGCGCTGATGACGTGCTTGACGACGGCAGGATCCAGCCCGGGAGCGCCGGTCTTGATGTACATGTCCCCGATAGCGTCGTTCATGGCAGTCAGCGCTGCGTCAAGCTTGAACGTCCCTTGCATGCCCAGCAGCGAGAAGCTGCGGAGGATCGTATAGGTCTGGACCGTCTGCGGCTTCCGCGCGTTGATGCCTGCTTCAAACCCCTGTGGGATGACGAGCACCGCGGCGCCCTTCTCGGATGCCACCTTGCGGACGATATCGCCGACGACGCCCTCCGTGTACGTGGTGACCTTGAAGTTCGCCTTTGTGAGGATGCCGGCAAGCATCTCCGATATCTGGCTGTGGTCGAGGTCCACGACAACAAGAGCCTGAGGAGCGGCCTGCTTCTTCTGCTCCTGGTTGATAACCCTGCCCAGAAAGCTGTAGATCACCACGACCAGCAGGATAGGAATCAAGGTCTGCCATGTGAGCATTTCTTTCAGTTCTTTTCTCAGTACGACGAAGAATCTCCTCATTGCCTCACCACCTGAACAAAAACCTCTTCAAGGTTTGCCTTACCATATTTCTCCTTGAGCCCCTGGGGTGTTCCCACATCATGGATCGTGCCTTTGTCGATAACGGCCACACGGTCCGACAAGTACTCGATCTCCAGCATGTTGTGACTGGACAGCAGCACAGCCATACCATCGGCTGCCGCCCTGCGAATGGACTCACGGATATCGATGGCGGCAACCACGTCGAGACCGCTCGTCGGTTCGTCGATGATGGCCAGTTTCGGCCGCGTCATGACGGCTCGCGACAGAAGCAGCTTGCGCGTCATACCCTTGCTGTACGTGCCTATCTTGTCACGCAACCGCTCGCCCAACCCAGTGATGTCCGAAGCTCTCTGGACATACTCGCGCTGTGTCGCAGGGTCGGAAGCAAACAGTTCTGCCATGAAGGTCAGGTATCCAAGGCCCGTCAGGTTCTTGTAGGCGCCGGCCTCCTCGGGCAGGTAGCTGATGATCTCGCGTATCCGGGCTGCATCCTTCTGGACGTCCATCCCGTAGACCTGTGCCGTCCCAGACGTCGGCTGCAAAATGGTTGCCACAATACGCAGCGCCGTGGTTTTGCCGGCGCCGTTGGGTCCGATGAGCGCGAAGATCTCTCCGGGCGCCACCTCAAAGCTGATACCGTGCAGTGCCTCGAACTTGCCATAACTCTTCTTCAGGTTTTCTACAACGAGTGCCTTTTCCATATGTTACCTCCCCTGTCAACCCTGTCCACGGCTGACACGATTGCGCACATATAGCTGCGCCCCAGCGGTGAACAAGAACCACCAGGAATGCTGATTTTACCAGTACATATGAGAGCTGTCAATTCAGGGCAAGCACAGGAACCAGGCGAATGCTGCCTCTAACCGTGAATGCTACCTCGCAACCGTTCATTGTTCCACAGTCAATACGGTATAATAGCGTCTTTGTACCTTGTCGCGAATCGTTGCAGTGGCGGGCAATACACGTATATTCTTGACATTGGAAGCAGCTGAGGATCTGGGGTCTTCAGAGGAGGCTGGTCGTGATGCTTGAACGAATCCTTGTGGCTATTGTGCCCTTCATTGCTGTTCTGACCATATGCGCAGTGTTTCTGGGCCGGTATCTGGCCCGTGTCTTTCAGGGACAGCATACATTTCTGACACCACTCGCCGGCGGCGTTGAGCGCTGGCTGCTGCGCATTTTCGGCGTTCAACGAGATGAAGAGCAGACATGGAAGCAATATGCGGTCAGCCTTCTTCTCTTCAATGCTCTCGGGCTGTGTTTTCTGTTCATCCTTCAGCTTGTTCAGCAATGGTTGCCTGGAAACCCACAACACTTGGGAGCCGTACGACTTGACACGGCTTTCAATGCGGCTGTTTCATTCATGACAAATACCAATTGGCAATCCTACAGCGGCGAAACAACGATGAGCTATCTGACACAAATGCTGGGCATGACCGTGCAGAATTTCCTTTCGGCGGCCACCGGTATTTCCGTGGCGATAGCACTTATCCGTGGTTTTGTTCGCCGATCCACAAACAGCATTGGCTGTTTCTGGGTAGATCTGACACGAGCTCTTGTGTACGTTCTGCTCCCAATGGCACTGGTACTGTCCCTGATTCTGGTCTCCCAGGGAACCGTTCAGACGCTGCGGCCAACGTTGTCAGTCACCACGCTTGAAGGTCAGGTCCAGCGCATTGCAGTAGGGCCAGCGGCTTCCCAGGTGGCTATCAAGCATGTCGGCACCAACGGGGGCGGATTCTTTAACGCCAATGCGGCTCACCCCTTTGAAAGTTCAAATCCCCTTACAGATATGCTTGCGGTTCTATCCTTTCTTCTCATACCGGCTGCATTGCCGTTCACGTTTGGCGAAATGCTTGGCGACCGAAAACAGGGTACTGCTCTGTTCTTGGCAATGCTGATCATGTTCAGCATTGGGTTGGGAATTTCACTTCATTACGAGCTCGCAGGGAATCCTGTCCTTGCACAAGCCGGTGTGACAGGCGGCGTCAATATGGAGGGGAAAGAGCAGCGATTCGGCCCGATCATGTCGACCCTTTTTGCTGAGTCGACGACGGTGACTTCTTGCGGTGCCGTTAATTCAATGCACGACAGTTTCACGCCCATCCCCGGCCTGATCATGGTTTTCAACATGACAGTTGGTGAAGTTATCTTCGGTGGAGTCGGTGTCGGGCTAGTCGGGATGCTCCTCTATGTCATTCTGACGCTGTTTATTGTTGGACTCATGATCGGTCGAACCCCCGAATATCTGGGGAAAAAGCTTGAACCACGTGAAATGATCATGGCTGTTATCGGACTTCTTGGACCTCCGATCGCCATGCTTCTTATGGCCGGTCTTTCTTTCTCCGTTCCCTCCGCCGTTGCTTCTGTTGGAAACGGCGGCTCCCACGGAATGACCGAGATTATCTATGCATGTGCATCCGCAGCCGGGAATAACGGTTCAGCCTTTGCAGGGCTCAATGCAAACACACCCTTCTACAACATTGGGCTTGCACTGCTGATGCTTGTCGGCCGTTTCGCCACCATTCTTCCCGCTCTTGCTGTTGCTGGGTCGGTAGCAGCAAAGAAAAGAGTTCAATCAAGCGTAACGTTCTCGACAACCAGCTCCTTGTTCGTGTTCATGTTGATTTTTGTTATCGTTATTGTGGGCGGATTGACCTATTTCTCACCCTTGGTTCTCGGTCCGCTGCTTGAGTTTCTGAAACTCCATTAGGGCCTCGGAGGGACAAATGAGAAAGAAAGGTATGCTTGACCCATCCGTGGTGCGCAAAGCTGTCCGCGACGCGTTCCAGAAACTTGATCCTCGTACTCTATGGCGAAATCCAGTCATGTTCGTCGTGGAGTTTGGCTCGATTATTACAACCGTTATTGCTGTTATCAGCGCTTTTCAACACACAGGCTTCTGGTTCAATCTGCAGATTTCGCTGTGGCTCTGGTCTACAGTCCTGTTTGCCAATTTCGCGGAGGCACTCGCGGAAGGGCGTGGAAAGGCGCAGGCTGATTCGCTCAGGAAGACTCGCAACGAAGCAGTTGCCAACCGTCTTCGTTTAGATGGAACCACGGAGACTGTGGCAGCTACTGACCTCATCAAGGGAGATACGGTTGTCGTCAGTGACAACGAGACAATCCCCAGCGATGGCGAGATTGTCGAAGGCGTAGCATTGATTGATGAATCAGCCGTAACCGGCGAGTCAGCACCCGTAATCCGTGAGTCAGGAGGAGACCGCACTGGTGTTACCGGCGGGACCCGCGTATTGTCCGGGACTATTCGCCTGCGTATCACGGCCAATATGGGTGATACGTTTCTGGACCAGATGATCGCGATGGTTGAGAGCTCTTCGCGGCGCAAGACGCCGAATGAGGTGGCTCTGGGAATTCTCCTCATTGGACTTACAGCTCTATTCATCGTTGTAACAATTACGTTGCACCCATTCG